>NZ_JBSGDR010000001.1:500078-1520254 GCF_053602455.1 Amycolatopsis sp. NPDC004378 | reverse complement strand
GATCACCGCCCACGCCTTCTCCGTCAACTCACCGCGACCAACCACCGGGCACAACTACCAGAGGTCCAGCTCAACCGCTTACAGGACACGCCCTAGGTGGACGAAGGTCAAATCCGCTCCTCCCGCCGGTGTGCCGAAGGCATTCGGCGCCGCGCGGTGGACTGTTTGGTTTTATTCCCGGAATTCCGGAGTATGGGACGGACGCCCTGGTCGGGAGCCCCGGCGTAGCTTCGGCCGCATGGCCGAGCGCGCGCCGTTCACCCTCGCTGTCGTGGGCGCCGGACCCCGGGGGGTCGGCGTCCTCGAGCGGCTCGGCGCGAACGCGGACCTGCTGGGCGGCCGCCCGCTCGAGGTGCACCTGATCGACCCGTTCCCGCCGGGGCCCGGCCGGGTGTGGCGCTACGACCAGTCGCCGTTGCTGCGGATGAACTCCATGCCCGAGGACGTCACGATGTTCACCGACGAGTCGGTGAAGATGGCCGGCCCGGTGCGCCGCGGGCCGACGCTGCTGGAGTGGGCGCGCCAGGTGCGTGGTGGTGAGCTCGACGCGGAAGTGCCGCCGGACGTCGTCGCCGAGCTGGCCGCGCTGGACAGCTTCGACTTCCCGACCCGGCGGCTGCAGAGCGCCTACCTGACGTGGGTCTACCGGAAGGTCCTCGGCGACCTGCCCGGGGACGTCGGCGTCGTCGAGCACGCGGCGCGCGCGACCGGGGTCGACGAATGCGTGGTGAGCCTGTCCGACGGTTCGTCGGTCCGCGCCGACGCCGTCGTGTTCACCGTCGGGCACCTCGACGCGGAACCGGACGACCGCGAGCGCGAGCTGGCGACGTTCGCCGCGCGGCACGGGCTCGCGTACTACCCGGCCGGGTACACCGCCGACGTCGACTACTCCGGCGTCGCGCCGGGCGAAACCGTGCTGGTGCGCGGGTTCGGGCTGGCGTTCGTCGACCTGATGCTGCTGCTGACCGAGGGCCGCGGTGGCCGGTTCGAGGAGCTCGACGGCGGCGGCCTGCGCTACCACCCGAGCGGCGCCGAGCCGGTGCTGCACGTCGGCTCGCGGCGCGGAGTCCCGTACCACGCGAAGATCGGCTACCGGCTGCGCGGGAAACCGTTGCGGCTGCCCAGGTTCTTCGACGCCTACGCCATGGACGAGCTCGACGGCGCGGCCCTCGACTTCCGCGCGGACGTCTGGCCGCTGATCGCCAAGGAGCTGGCCTGGGGCTACTACAGCGAGCTGTTCACCGGCCACCCGGACCGGGTGCGCCTGGACTTCGCCGTGTTCGCCGACGCCTTCGCCGACCTGGCGTGGGACTCACCGGGCATGCGCGACCTCGTCGCGCGGGCGGTGCCCGCCGACGCCGACCGCCTCGACCTCGACCGCCTGGACCGGCCCCTGCACGGCCGCGAATTCGGCTCGGCGGAGGAGTTCGGCAAGGAGCTGCGGGAGTACGTCGAGGCCGACCTCGCGCGCCGGGCGGACCAGGGGTTCAGCGCCGACCTGGGCGCGTTCATGGCGTTGCTCTCGGTGTACGGCCAGCTGCCGACTTTGGTCCAAAAAGGACGGTTGGACGCGGCGTCACAGGTGTCCGACATGGACGGCTGGTTCCACGGGTTCTTTTCCTACTACGCCAGCGGTCCGCCGCCGCGCCGCCTCGAAGAACTGCTGGCGCTGCACGAAGCCGGCGTGGTTTCCTTCGCCGGTGCGGACATGCGGGTGACGGCGGAGCACGGCGTCTTCGCGGCGTCCAGCGCGAGCTTCCCGGGCACGGTCACGGCACGGACGCTGGTCGAGGCGCGGCTGCCCGGGCCGAGCGTGACCCGCGCGGCCGACGGCTTGCTGCGGCAGCTGCGTGACGCGGGTCAGCTGGCCGAAGAAACGGTGGCCGACCCGGTGTCCGGCGCGCTGCTGCCGTCGGGCCGGATCCACACGCGGGTGTCGGACTCGCGCCTGCTGGACGGCGCGGGCCGCCCGCACCCGCGCCGCTTCGCCGTGGGACCGCACACGAGCGCCCGCTCGGCGGCGGCGTTCACGCGACCGCGGACGAACGCGTTGTCCTTCCGCCAGAACGACGCCGTGGCGCGGGAGATCCTGGCCCTGGTCAACCCGCCCGGCTGACGAGCTCGCGGGGGATCCGGATTTCGTCGCCCACCACGGCTTTCGCGGCGCCGACCGCCGGTCAGCCCGTCACGACCGGAGCGATCTGCTGCGTCCACTGCTGCGGCGCCGACGTCCCGCCGGGCAGGGAGTTGAAGTACTCCCAGCCGTCGATCCCGCCGAAGTCGGCGTACTCGCCCTTGAGGCCGCGCACGGTCGACTGGAGGGTCGACATGGCGACGTAACCACTGCAGTTGGCCGGGTTGGTGACGGTCCCGGCGACGACCTTGCTCGCCGGCACGATCCCGCGGCGGATGATGCTGTCGTAGCCGGACGTGCTGGAGAGCGAGCCCCAGCCGCAGTAGAACTGGGTGTTGAACCAGGAGATCTGGCCGCCGCGGTCGCGGTAGAGCGCGTCGTAGTCGAGGCCCGAGAGCCCACCGCCGCCGCTCAGCTCGGTCGCCACCGGGGCGAGCGTGACCAGGAACGAGCTGCCGAAGTCGGCGCGCAGGGCGTCGATGACCTTGGTGAGGGCCGTGTTCGACATGTGCTCCTCGACGTCGAGGTCGATGCCGGAGAGCGAGTACGCCCGGATCAGGTTCCGCAGCAACGGGTAGTAGGTGTCGAACTGCGTTTCGAGCCGCTGGAAGCTGCCCGCGGCGGCCCCGCCGACGAAGGCGAGGACGTGCACGCCCTGGCCGCGCAGCGTGGCGAGGTCCTGCCACATCCTCGTGAACTTGCTCGCGTCCGGCGGATCGTCGTTGAGGTGCACGACGCTGTTGGCGTCGAGGTGAACGGCCCCGACGACGACATCCGTGGCCCCGGCGTCCCGCAGCGGCAGCGGCGAGACGTAGGCGGAGCCGTCGTAGATGGTCTGGTAGTAGACGACAACCCTGCGCCCGGCGGCGGCCGAAGCCGGCACCGCACCCGAAATCATCAGCACCAAGGCCACGAAGGCCACGCCGATCCTCCGCATGGTCCAGACCATACGTCGCGGAGGGTGGTGGGGAAAGCACGCACCGTCGATCCTGTCCGGTTTCTGTCCTAGCCGACGCCCTGCGCGGACCGTCCCGGGATCGCGTCCAGCAGCTCCTTCGTGTACTCCGACTCCGGCGCCTCCAGCACCCGCGCCGCCGGGCCCAGCTCCACCAGCGCGCCGTCGCGCATCACCCCGACCTGGTCCGCCAGCTGCCGGACCACCGCCAAGTCGTGGGAGATGAACAGGTACGACAGTCCCAGCGAGGCTTGCAGGTCCGCCAGCAGCCGCAGGATCTGGGCCTGCACGGAGACGTCCAGCGCCGACACCGGTTCGTCGCACACCACGAGGTCCGGCCGCAGGGCCAGGGCCCGGGCGATCGCCACCCGCTGGCGCTGGCCGCCCGACAGCTCCGCGGGCTTCCGGCGGGCCACCGACGCCGGCAGCGCCACCTGGTCCAGCAGCGACGGGACCCGTGAGCGCGGCAGCCCGAACGCCCGCAGCGGTTCCGCGACGACGTCTTCGATCGAGAACTTCGGGTTCAGCGACGCGTACGGGTTCTGGTAGACGATCTGCATCCGCCGCCGCAGCCGGCGCAGCTCCGGCCCCGCGAGCGACGTGATGTCGGCGCCGTCGAAGGAGACCGAGCCCGCCGACGGCGTTTCCAGCCGCAGGACCATGCGCGCCGTCGTCGACTTGCCTGAGCCGGACTCGCCGACCAGGGCCAGGGTTTGGCCGCGCGGGATGTCGAACGAGACGCCGTCGACCGCGCGGATGCCGCCGTCGAACGTCTTCGCCAGGTCCCGGACCGTGACCAGCGGCTCGGCGGCCGGTGCGGGTGGCCGTGAAGCGCTCGACATGCTCGGCGCCGCCGCGAGGAGCTGCTGGGTGTAGGGGTGCGTCGGCGCGCTGACGACCGACGAGCCCTCCTCGACGACCGAACCCTGTGAAAGCACCACGATCCGCGAAGCGCGATCAGCCGCGACGCCGAGGTCGTGCGTGATCAGCAGGATCGCCGTACCCGACTCGGCGGCCAGGGAAGTCAGGTGGTCGAGGATCCGCCGCTGCACGGTGACGTCGAGGGCCGACGTCGGCTCGTCGGCGATGATCAGTTTCGGCCGTCCGGCCAGCGCCGACGCGATCAGGACCCGCTGCCGGAGGCCGCCCGACAGCTGGTGCGGATACTGCTTCGCGCGCAGTTCCGGCGAGGGGACGCCGGCGCGTTCGAGCAGCTCGATGGCCTGTACGGAGGCGGTGCGCCGGTCCGCCAAGCCGTGGATCCGCAGCACCTCCGCGACCTGGTCGCCGACCCGGTGCACGGGGTTCAGCGACACCGCCGGGTCCTGCGGCACCAGCGCGATCTCGCGCCCGCGCACCGAGCGCCACTGCTTGTCGGACAGCGCCAGCAGGTCCCGGCCGTCGAAGGTGATCGCACCGCCGTCGACGCGGCCGCCGCGCGGGAGCAGGCCGATCGCCGCGTGCGCCGTCGTCGACTTGCCCGAGCCCGACTCGCCGACGACCGCGACGACTTCGCCCGCGCCGACGTCGAACCCGACGTCACGGACGGCCGGGACCCCCTGGTACGACACGGCCAGCCCGGAAATCCGCAGCAGGGTCATCGGTCTCCTCCGTCCAGTGCGCGGGACAGCCGGTTCGCGGCGAGGACCACCGCCGCGACCGTCAGGCCCGGGAACGTCGTCATCCACCAGGCCGTGGCCAGGAAGCTCCGCCCGCCCGCGACGAGCGAGCCCCACTCCGGCGTCGGCGGCGTCGCGCCGAAGCCCAGGAAGCTGAGCGCCGACACCTCGAGGACGGCCGTGCCGAGGGTGAGCGTCGCCAGGGCGAGCACCGGGCCCGCCGCGTTCGGCAGGACGTGCCGCAGCAACACCCCCGACCAGCGCACCCCGGACGCCCGCGCGGCCTCGACGAACACGCCGTTTCGCACGCGAAGCACCTCCGCGCGCATGACCCGCGCGAAGGACGCCAGGTTCGCGATGCCGACGGCGATCGCGACGTTCGTCGTGCCGAAGCCCAGGGCCGTGACCAGGGCCAACGACAGCAGGATCGGCGGGATGGCCAGGAAGACGTCGACGACCCGCATGATCACCGTGTCGAGCCAGCCGCCGCGGAACCCGGCCAGCAGGCCGAGCGCCGAGCCCGCGACCAGCGCCACGAGCACGGCGATCGCGGTGGCCCGCAGCGAGAGCGACGCACCGTGGATCACGCGCGCGTAGACGTCCCGGCCGGTCTCGTCGGTGCCGAAGAGGTGGTGCAGCGAAGGGCCTTGGAGCCGCTCCACGGGGACGCCGGTGATCGGGTCGTACCCGGTCAGCAGGCCCGGCACGAAGGCCGCGAGCAGCACGAACGCCAGTACGGCCACCGCCAGCGTCAGCCCGGGCGCCACTTTCCGGTGCAAGCGGCGGTCGAGGTCAACCACGGGCCACCTCCGGCGTCCGGGCGATGCGCGGGTCGAGCAGCGGGTACAGCAGGTCGACGACCAGGTTGAGCACCACGAACACCAGCGCGGCCAGCACGATCACCGCCTGCACCACCGGGACGTCCTCCGCGGTGACGGCGGCCGCGGTGATCCGGCCGACGCCGTCGCGCGAGAACACCGTCTCGGTGATCACCGAACCCGCGACGAGGTTGCCCGCCACCACGCCGGCGACGGTCAGCGTCGGCACGGCCGCGTTCCGCAGCAGGTGTCCGAAGTGGACACGCCAGCGGCTCGCGCCCTTGGCCGCCGCGATCTCCGCGTACGGCTCCTCCTGCTGGGTCGCGAGGCTCTTCGCCAGCACCTGGCCGATGATCGCGCCGGTCGGCAGCGCGAGGGTGATCGCGGGCAGGATGATCGTCGCGAAGCCCTGCGTGCCCAGCGCCGGCAGCAGCCGCAGCCGGAACGAGAAGAACTGGATCAGCAGCAGCCCGACCCAGAACGGCGGCAGCGAGATCGCCAGCGACGGAAGCGACAGCAGGGCCTGCCGCAGCCAGCGGAACCGCGTGAACGTGCCGAGGAACGCCGAGCCGCCGCCGAAGACCACCGCGAACACGAGCGCCAGCCCGGTCACCGCGAGCGTCGGCGGCAACGCCGTGACGACCATGTGCGTCGCGTCGTCGCCGGTCGTGACACTCTTGCCGAAGTCGCCGTGCAACGCCGAGACCAGCCGTTTCCCGTACTGGACGGGCAACGGCGAGTCGAGGCCGTACTCCGCGCGGGCGGCGGCGAGCTGCTCCGGCGTCGCCGACGAACCCGCCTCCCCGCTGGCGAGCTTCGCCGAAACGGCGTCGCCCGGCAGCAGGTAGAGGATCAGGAACGACAGCGTGAACGCCGCCCACAGCACGAACACCGCCTGCCCGACGCGCCGGAGCAGATAGCGCCTCACGACAGCCACGCGTCGAAGAGCTGCAGCCGCGACGACGCCTCGAAGTCGACGGCGTGCGCCTGCGAGCTCAGCGCGACGACCTGCGTCAGCTCGAAGACCGGGATCGCGTAGGCGTGGTCGACGATCAGCTTCTGGACCTCGTCGGCCGACGGCTTGCGCTTGGCTTTGTCCACAGTGGACGACTGGGCGTCGAGCGCGACGTCCAGGGGGTTGCCCGGCGCGAGCTTGCTGCGGTTGCCGGCCTTGGTGGAGAACTGGCCGCGCAGGATGTCGGGGTCGGCGCGCGTGACGTTGTACCAGAGGAAGTCGTAGTTGCCGGACAGCTGGATCTGCGTGGTCTCGGCCGTCGTGTGCTGCTCGATCCGCAGGTCGAAGCCGATCTTGCGGAGCTGCTGCTGGACCAGCTCCAGCACGCTGCGGTTCTGGTTGAACACCGGCGAGAACACGACGGACGCGCTGAGCGTCTGGCCGTTCTTGACGCGGATGCCGTCGGGGCCGGGCACCCAGCCGTCGCCGTCCAGGAGCGCGGCCGCGCCCTTCTGGTCGTACGCGAGCTGCTGCGAAAGGTCTTCGTAGAGCGGCGTCGCCGAGCCGAGGATGCTGGTGGCGGGCTGGTAGCTCGCCGTCAGCACGGTGTTCACGACCTCGCTGCGGTCGACGCCCTTGAGCACGGCCTGGCGGACCTTCTCGTCGGCGAGCACACCGCGGGTGGTGTTGGCGTGCAGGTTGAACACGACGCCGGGGTTCGGCCGGATGTTCTCGCTGAAGCCGTTGCCCTTGAACTGCGGCTCGTCGACCGGCTGGATGTCGGTGGCCGCGTCGAGCTGGCCGGAGGCGAGGCTGCCGGTGCGGACGCCGGGCTCGGGCACGATCTTGTAGTCGATCTTGTCGAGGTAGGCCTCGCCCTGGTGCTTGAACAGCGACGAGCCCCACGCGTAGCCCTTGCGCTTGGCCAGGACCATCTCCTGGTTCTGCTTCAGGCTCTCGAAGACGAACGGCCCGGAGCCGATCAGGCCGGTGCCCTGGCAGCGCTGCTCCGGCGTCTGCTTGAACGCGGCCGGCGCGAGCACGCCGAGCGACATCGTCGAGCTGGCCTGCAGGAACTGGGCGCTGGGCGCGGAGAACTCGAGGCGCACGGTCCGCGGGTCGACCACCGTCGACGCCTTGTACGCGGCGAGGTAGCCGTAGCCGAGCTGGGCCTTCGTGCCGAGGGCCTTGATGCCGTCGAAGCTGGTCTTGACGGCGGCGGCGTCGACCGGGCTGCCGTCGGAGAACGTCGCGCCCGGGCGGAGGTGGAAGGTGAACGCCGTCGAATCGGCGTTGATCTCCCACTTTTCGGCCAGCCACGGCTTGATCTCGCCGGTCTTCGGGTCCTGGTCGGTCAGCGAGTCGACGAGCTGGCGCGCGACGTTGATGGACGCGTTCGTCGCGGTCTGCTGCGGGTCGATGCAGTCGGGGGCGGACGAGATGCCCAGGCGCAGCGTCCCGCCGGGTTTCGGCGGGCCGGAAGCGGCCTGTTCGGTGCCGGCGGCGGCGCACGCGGTCAGCAGGATCGGCAGGGTGAGCAGGGCCGCGGCGTTGCGGGCGCGGGAAAAGGGGGACACCGGACGGCCTCCAGCGGGGAGCGGTTGCGTCTTCGACCAGCGACGCTAGTTCCGCGCTGAAGGCCGTCCCAGCAGGCGAACCGCGGTCCCAAACCGTGGCACCGCAGGGATTTGCCCTTGACAGCGATCAGCAGCGGCCGAGCATGTCCGTCAGAGCGCTCTTCTCGGCGGTGTTGATCGTCAGCTTGAACTTGTACTTCACCGCGACCCACATCTTCGCGTAGGTGCACCAGTAGCTGGTCAGCGGCGGCTTCCACTGGTCGGGCGACTTGTCGCCCTTCTCCTGGTTGACGTTGTCCGTCACAGCGATCAGCTGCGGGTCGGTGAGGTCGTTCGCGTACGCCTGGCGCTGCGCCGTCGTCCACGACGACGCCCCCGTGCGCCACGCGTCGGCGAGCGGGACGACGTGGTCGATGTCCACATCGGACGCGGCGGTCCAGGTCGCGCCGTCGTAGGGGCTCTTCCAGCTGCCGGACGTCGGCGCGCAGTCCGAGCCGGTCTGCACGTTCGTGCCGTCGCGCTTCAGCACCACTTCGCGGGTGTTGCAGCTGTTGCCCTGGTCGATCCAGTGCGGGAACTTGTCCCGGCTGTAGCCGGTCTGCGAACCGTCGGCCTTGACGGTCAGGGCCGCGAGCTCGGTCTTCGCCGTGGCGGCGGACGGGATTCCGGGCGGAGTCGCCTCGGCGACGCTGACCAGCGTCCCGGAGAGCACGGCCGTGGCCGCGAGGATCGTAAAGGAATGACGAACAGCACGCCTGGTTGGCATTTTGCTGCCTCCGTGTCAGGTGCGGGGACGACTAACCCTGATACACGAGAGTGGCGTATGCAACACGTATAGGTGACATGATGCCGCGACTGGGTTAACTCCCAGTGACTTCATTGTCGCGACTGGTCGCCGGAATACCCAAGTTTTCGGACGTGAGCTGGGAATTCGCCACTGAGCCCCGTCCGTCTCGCGCTGACGACCGCTGAAGGCCTTTCACGTTAAAGTAGGTGTTTCCCTCGAACCGCGGGCCGGGCGGGTCGTGCACCCGCCCGGCCCGCGTCCGCCCAGGTCAGCCGATCCCCAGCACCGACTCGGCCGTCGTCCAGTCGGTGAGCATGGCGTGCTGCGCGGCCGCCAGGGTGGCCTGGTTCGCGCACACGGCCTTCTTCACCGCGTTTTCCACGCTGTCCTTCGAATAGGAGTTCTCGTTCCCCGAGTGCGGTTCCGGCCAAAGGTTCTTCGGGTCCTTCGGCGCGCCACCCAGTTCGAGCGGAAGGAAATGGTCTTCTTCGTAGTCGGAAAGGCTCGTGTCCGAATACCCGTAGTCCGCGATTCCCTGGATCTTCAATTTGTTGGTGTAGGAAGTCGACGGCCGGATCGTCGCGGTCCAGCCCGAAACGCAAATGGTCGAGCCGATCGTCGACTGCGTGACGTCCGGGTTCAGCGCGCCGGGCGTGCAGGCCGGGTCCGGCAGCGGCAAGTCGGCCTGTGAGCAGGTCGCCTCCGTCGTCGCGGGGGCCGCGTCGGCCACGCCGACGAGGCCGCCGGACAACACCGCGGCAAGGGTAAAAGAACAATAAAGAGCGCGAATTGTGGGCATTCGACCGCCTCCGTGTCATTGATGGGGACCGAATAACCATCAAGCACGGAAGTGGCACTAGGCAACACTTGTGGGTGACACTCGGTTAACGCCGAGTGACACCCGCGCGGCAGCGCGCTGCCGACATCGCGAAAAAAGGCGTGAAAAAGGGCAATTCGCCGTCGAATTGCCCTGCGGTGCGGTGTATGGGGCTTGTCGTCCGGACCTCAGCGCGGCCGGCGATCTTTCATCCGAAAGTTCCGCGGACCAGGCGGAGGTCCTCGGTGTGCCGGTACCACGTCCACTTGTTCACGGCGCGCTCGTGGACCACGTCGTCGCTCACGGGCCGCGTCGGGATGCAGCCGATCTGGAACGCGCGCGCGTAGAGCGTGCTCGGCCGCTTGAAGATCGTCCCCTTCACGACGCGGACGGCGAGGCCGGGCCCGCCCGGGTCGGGGGTCACCTCGATCGACGACGCCGGCCCGCGCAACGCCACCTGCTCGTCGGCGTAGGCCACGCCGCGGACCAGCCGCAGCTGCCCGCGCCCGACGACCACGCCGCCGACGTCGTCGCGGATCAGCGGCACCGGGTCGACCTCGCCGCGCAGGCCCAGCGCGAGGGCCTGCAACGGCGTCTTCGGCAGCCCCCAGAGCGCGGCGACGACCGAGTCCGGCGAAGACGGCACGAAACCGACCGACACGCCCGAGAGCGCGTCCTTGCGGAGCAGCCGCTGCACGACCGCCGCGAGGTCCGCGTCCGTGCCCGACACGACCAGGTGATCGTGTTCGCCCAGCAAGGGGTCGATTTCCGCCTTGCCGGGACGGCTCGGGACGCGGATCGATTCGACGTCGTCGACCTCTTCGAAGCCCGCCGCGCCGTCGCCGCAGGCCACCACCAGTCCGCGCACCCGCAGGTCCTCCGTTACAGTCATGCACCGGCATTTCGTCAGCGCCACCGGTGTCCGTCCGGGACACTTAACCTCAGTCGTCGAACACCTGGAGTGTCACATGCCGGCCATCGTGCTCATCGGTGCCCAATGGGGAGACGAAGGCAAGGGCAAGGCCACCGACCTGATGGGTGACCGGGTCCAGTGGGTCGTCCGCTACCAGGGTGGCAACAACGCCGGTCACACGGTCGTCCTGCCGAACGGCGAGAACTTCGCCCTGCACCTCATCCCGTCCGGCATCCTCACCCCCGGCGTGACGAACGTCATCGGCAACGGTGTCGTGGTCGACCCGGGCGTGCTGCTCGACGAGCTCTCCGGCCTCGAAGCGCGGGACGTCGACACGTCCAAGCTGCTGATCTCGGCCGACGCGCACTTGATCATGCCGTACCACGTGGCCATCGACAAAGTCACCGAGCGTTACCTCGGCAGCCGCAAGATCGGCACCACCGGCCGCGGCATCGGACCGTGCTACCAGGACAAGATCGCCCGCGTCGGCGTCCGCGTGCAGGACCTGCTCGACGAGAAGATCTTCCGCCAGAAGGTCGAAGCCGCGCTGGAGTTCAAGAACCAGGTGCTGGTGAAGGTCTACAACCGCAAGGCGCTCGAGGCGAACCAGGTCGCCGACGAGGTGCTGGCCGCGGGCGAGAAGTTCGCGCACCGCATCGCCGACACCCGGCTGCAGCTCAACCAGGCCCTCGAGCGCGGCGAGACGGTGCTGCTCGAAGGCTCGCAGGGCACGCTGCTCGACGTCGACCACGGCACCTACCCGTTCGTGACGTCGTCGAACCCGACGTCCGGCGGCGCGAGCGCCGGCTCCGGCATCGGCCCGGGCCGGATCACCACGGTGCTCGGCATCCTCAAGGCGTACACCACGCGCGTCGGCTCGGGCCCGTTCCCGACCGAGCTGCACGACGAGTCCGGCGAGTACCTGCGCAAGCAGGGCGGCGAGTTCGGCGTCACGACGGGCCGGTCACGGCGCACGGGCTGGTTCGACGCGGTGATCGCGCGCTACGCGGTGCGCGTCAACGGCATCACGGACTACTTCCTCACCAAGCTGGACGTGCTGTCCGGGCTGGAGAAGGTGCCGGTGTGCGTCGGCTACGAGGTTGACGGCTTCCGCACGCCGGACATGCCGATGACGCAGACCGACGTCCACCACGCGATCCCGATCTACGAAGAGCACCCGGGGTGGTTCGAGGACATCTCGGGCTGCCGCACGTTCGAGGAGCTCCCGGCGAACGCGCGCGCGTACGTCGAGCGCCTGGAAGAGCTGTCCGGCGCCCGGATCTCGGCGATCGGCGTGGGCCCGGGCCGGGACCAGACGATCGTCCGCCATCAGTTCGTCTAGGTCAGCTTGGTGCTGACCGGCGTCTCGTTGCGGAACAGGTCGAGCACCGGGCAGTGCTCGTCGACCTCGCGCTTGAGGTCTTCGTAGCGCTCCCGGCTCGCCGGCCCTTCGAGCTCGACGGACACCCGCACGTCCCCGAAGCCGGGGCGCGTGTTGAAGGAGAAGCCGAAGAAGCCGTGCAGGTCGAGGTCGCCGTCGACGGTGACCTTGACGGAGTCGAGCGGAATCCCGCGCTTCGCCGCCCAGAACTGGTAGGTGATGACCTGGCAGGAGCCGAGGGCGGCCAGCGCGAACTCGACCGGGTTCGCGGCCTGGTCGGCCCCGCCGAGCGCGGGTGGCTCGTCCACGGTGAAGGTGTGCTCGCGGACGTTGACCTGGACTTCGGTCTTGGTGCCGGGCTTGAGGACGTTGGCCACGCTGAAGGAGACGGCGGCGTTGTGCGGGTCGGCGTCGACGGCCTTGCGGGTGCCTTCGATGACATCGGTCAGCGACATGGGCTCTCCTGAAGATCGCGAACGGATATCGCCACAGGGTGGGCGAATCTCACGGGCGCCGCTCGGGTTCTCAAGTCCTGGGAAGCCGGAAACCGATGGCGCCGCTCGTTAACTTGGGGGCATGACCATCGGAGTCACGCTCCCGTCGGGCGACACCGGCGCCGCGCCGAACCTCGTCGACGAGCTCGTCGCGCAGACCAGGCAAGCCGCGGACGCCGGGCTCAAGTCCGTCTGGTTTTCGCAGCTGCCCCTCAGCCAGGACGCCATCACGGTCGCCGCCGTTGCCGGGCGGGAAAACCCCGGCATCGAGGTCGGGACGTCCGTCGTGCCGACCTATCCGCGGCACCCGCTGCTCGTCGCCAGTGCCGCGCAGACCGCGCAAGCCGCGACCGGGGGCCGGTTCACGCTCGGGATCGGGCTCGGCTCGAAGGGCTTCCTCGGGCCCGTCTACGGCGTCGACTACCCGCCGCCCATCCGGCACCTGCGCGAGTACCTGACCGTCTTGAACCGGGTTTTCGCCGGGGAAGCCGTCGACTTCGAGGGCGAGACCGTCACGGCGAAGGTGCCCGGACCGTCCACTGTGGGCGGTGACGTCCCCGTCATCGTCGCCGCCATGGGGCCGCAGGCGCTGCGGGTCACCGCGGAGCTGGCCGACGGGACGCTGCCGTTCCTCGCCGGGCCGAGAGCGCTTTCCGAGCGGATCGTGCCGGTCATGGCCGGCAAGCGGATCCTCGCCGCCGTCCCGGCCATCGTCACGAACGAGCCCGACGCCGTCCGGGCGAAAGCCGTCGAGCAGATGGGGTTCTACTCCCGGATCCCGTCGTACCGGCGGATCCTCGAAGCCGAAGGCGTCGACCACCCGGCGGACCTGGCGGTCATCGGTGACGAAACCACCGTGCTCAAGGGCCTGCGGCGCTACTACGACGCCGGCGCGACCGACGTCCTCGTCTCCCAGACCGGCATCCGGTCGAGCGAGGAACGCCGCCGGACCTGGGAGGTCATCAGCTCAATCGGTTCGTGAGGGTCGCCGTCACCGACATCTCCTCGAGGTCCAGTTCGCGCAGCACCTTCTGCAGCACGTCGTCGTCGAGGCGGCCGGCGCGGTTCTCTTCGATCATCGCCTTGCGCTGGACGATCAGGAGCTCCCGGCGGGCCTTCGCGAACTGGGCCTGCGGGGTGCCGGGGCGGTCCTCGCCCGACAGCTTGATCGTGGCTTCGGCGAACCGGTAGCGCGTCTCCACCAGGCGTTCCAGCCGTTCCTTGAGCCCCTGGACCTTCTCGGGCGGCAGGTCCAGCGACGCGAGCCGCTCGCGGCTGATCTCGCGCAGCCGGTCGTGCGCCGCCTTCTTCGCGACCTCCCGCGCGGCCAGCTCTTCGGCTTCGTCCCGGGAAGCCTCCGACGGGTCCTGCACCTTCAGCACCCGGATCAGCGGCGGCAACGTCAGCCCCTGGATCAGCACCGTCCCGATCGCCACGGCGAACGCGAACAGCTGGATCTCTTCGCGTCCCGGTGTGCCGGCGGGGACACCGGCCGCCGCGGCCAGCGTCACGACGCCGCGCATGCCCGTCCACGACAGCACCGCCAGCGACCGCCACGACGGGGCCGCCCGCCCGCGGCCGAACAGCCGCATCGCCCGCGGCAGGTACGCGAAGACGAACACCGCCGGGATCCGCACCAGCATCGTCACCAGCAGGACGACCACCGCGACGAGCGCGAGCGTCCCGTTGTCGCGGGCCGCGTGCTGGGCGCCGTCGAGCACGAACGGCAGCTGCAGCCCCATCAGCGCGAACACCAGTGCCTCGAGCATGACGTCGATGGAGGCCCACACGGACCTGTCCTGCATGCGCGTCGCGGGCGACGCGTACAGCGAGCGCGCCCCGAGGTAGAGGCCGGCCGCGACGACTGCCAGGACGCCCGACCCGCTGAACTCCTCGCCGAACGGGTGGAGGTGCTCCGCGGTGACGTACGCGCCGAACGGCACGATGATCCCGAACGCCGACTCCATCAGCGGGTCGTCGAGCAGGCGGCGGACCAGCACGACGGCCGCGCCGATCGCCAGGCCGACCGCGATGCCGAGCACGGTCGCGACGCCGAACACGGCGAACCCGTGCCCGGCCGACCCCGCGGTGCCCGCGACGGCGGCGAGCGCGACCTTGTAGAGCGTCAGCGCGGCGGCGTCGTTGACGAGGCTTTCCCCGGTCAGCACGGTCATCAGCCGCCGCGGCAGCCCGAGCTTGCGCCCGATCGCCACCGCCGTCACCGCGTCCGGCGGCGCCACCACCGCGCCGAGGACCAGCGCCGAGGCGAAGGGCACGTCCGGCAGCAGCAGGTGCACGACGACCGCGACGACCACCGCCGTCACCGCGACCAGCACCACGCCCAGCGCGACGATCGGCCGCAGGCTGTTCTTGAAGTGCGTCAGCGAGCTTTCCAGTGACGTCGAGTAGAGCAGCGGCGGCAGCACGACGGTGAGCACCAGCTCGGGTTCCAGCTCGAACCGCGGCACGCCGGGGATCAGCGCGACCCCGAGCGCGACGACCACCACCAGCAACGGCGCGGACAGGTTGTAGCGCCGGGCGACCGCCGTCAGCGCCAGCGAGCCGGCGAGCACGCCCATGAGCGTCAGGATCTCCACCCGCGCGATCTTTCCGCAGGTAGACGACACACGCTCGGCTTCCGCTGAGTGGAAGTGACCTGGATTACGTCGTACCCCCTGTGCATACTTGTGCGCACTACGCACACTTGTGCGGAAGACGTGCACCGACGCACATCCGGAGGTTCTTCCATGTCCCCTGGCACTCGCTCCTGGGTCGTGCCCCTGGCCTGGACCGCCGTCCTGCTCGACGGGTTCGACCTGGTCGTGCTCGGCACCGTGCTGCCCGTGCTCCTGCGTGACCACGTCTGGGGCCTGACGCCCGGCACGGCGTCGGTCGTCTCGACGGTCGGGCTCGCCGGGATGATGCTGGGCGGGCTGGCGATCGGCACGATCACCGACGTCATCGGCCGCCGGAAGTCGCTGATCATCTCGGTCGCGTTGTTCTCGCTGTGCACGCTGTTGTGCGCGTTCTCGCCGTCGACGGTCGTCTTCGGCCTGCTGCGGTTCGTCGCCGGGCTCGGCCTCGGCGGCTGCCTGCCGACGGCGATCACGCTCGTCACGGAGTACGCGCGCAGCGGCAAGTCCGGCAGCGCGACGACGACCGTGATGACCGGCTACCACGTCGGCGCGGTGCTGACGGCGCTGCTCGGCATCGCGCTGATCGCGCCGCTGGGCTGGCGCGCGATGTTCGTCGCCGGGGCGATCCCGGCGGTGGTGCTGATCCCGCTGATGCTCAGGTTCCTGCCGGAGTCCGAGACGTTCGAGCGCGTCCGCGAGACCGAGCGCTCGGCCGGCCACGCGGTAGCGGGCCTGTTCCGCGGCGGCCTGCTGCGCGCGACGGTCGCGTTCTGGGTGACGTCGTTCATGGGCCTGCTGCTGGTCTACGGGCTCAACACCTGGCTGCCGGAGATCATGCGGCAGGCCGGGTACCCGCTCGGCGCGGCGCTGAGCCTGCTGCTGACGCTGAACGTCGGCGGCATCGCCGGGCTGCTGGTGGCGGGGCGCGTGGCCGACCGCGTCGGCATCCGGCCGTCAGCGATCGGCTGGTTCTGCGCGGGCGCGGTGTTCCTCGCGCTGCTGAGCGTCAAGCTGCCGGCCGTCGGGCTGTACGCGGCGGTGTTCCTGACCGGCTGCTTCGTGTTCAGCGCGCAGGTGCTGGTGTACGCGTACATCGGCCGCGTCTACCCGGACGCGATCCGCGCGACCGGCCTCGGCTGGTCCGCGGGCATCGGCCGGATCGGCGCGATCTCGGGCCCGCTCCTCGGCGGCGCCCTGCTGACGGCCGGAATCGCCTACCCCTGGGGCTTCTACGCGTTCGCCGGCGTCGGCGCGCTGGGCGCGGCGGCCGTGACGGTGGTCCGTCCCGGCCGCCGCTCCCCGGCGGCGCAGAGCACGCCGGACGTCAGCCGAGTTCCTTGAGCTCCTGCTCCACCGCGGCCAGCTCGGCGGCCGAGCCCTGGACCTTCGGGCCCGTGAACCACTTGCGGGCCGAAAGCGCCCACCACAGGGCCGCGCCGCCGAGCACCACCAGGAACGCGATCGGCGTGTAGTTGAACGAATCCACCGTCACCGGTGACACCTGCGGCAGCATGAACAGGACGAAGATCAGCACGACCCACACCGTCGCGACGATGCCGACCGGCTTGCCCCAGCGGCCCAGCGTCCACGGCCCGGGCTCGAACGAGTCGCCGCGGCGGACGCGCAGGAACACCGGGATCACGTACGCCACGTAGAGCCCGACGACGGCGATCGACGTCACCGCCGCGTAGGCCGTCGCGCTCCACAGGTACGGCAGGGCCAGGATCAGCGCGCCGCCCGCCGCCAGCCACACGGCGTTGGTCGGCGTCTGCGTGCGCTTGTTGATCTTGTGCCAGATGCCCGACCCCGGGATGGCGCCGTCGCGCGCGAACGCGTAGATCATCCGCGAGTTCGCCGTCACCGAAGCCATGCCGCAGAACAGCTGCGCGCCGATGCAGATCAGCAGCAGGAACTTGCCGGTGACCGCGCCCGTCGCGTCGATGAAGATCTGCGCGGGCGGCACGCCGGTGGCGGAGTTGACGGCGCCGTCGTAGTCCTGGATGGCGAACGTCAGGCCGATCAGCAGGATCCAGCCCGCGACGAGCGAGACGACGATCGACATGACGATGCCGCGCGGGCCCGCCTTCGCCGCGCTCTTCGTCTCCTCGGTCATGTGCGCCGAAGCGTCGTAGCCGGTCAGCGTGTACTGGGCCACCAGCAGACCCAGGGCGAACACGTAGAACGTCGAGCCCCAGCCGGTCTGGTTCACGAAGCTGCCGAAGACGAACGACGCGTCCTGGTGCTTGGCCGGCACGAAGATCAGCACGCCGACGATCACCAGCACGCCGACGAGGTGCCACCACACGCTGACGTTGTTGAGGATCGCCACGATCCGGACGCCGAACGTGTTCAGCAGGCCGTGCACCACGAGGATGATCGCGAGCAGCAGGATCGTGTGCCCCGGCGTCGCGGCGAAGCCCCACTGCAGGTCGAGGAACGCGTTGAGGAACAGCGCCGCGCCGAAGTCGATGCCCGCGGTGACGGCGATCTGCCCGATCAGGTTGAACCAGCCGGTGAACCACGACCAGGCGGGGCCGGACCGGCCCGGCGCCAGCTTCGCCGCCCAGTAGTAGAGGCCGCCCGCGGTCGGGTAGCTCGAGCAGACCTCGGCCATGCCGAGGCCGACCAGGATGACGAACACCCCGACGAGCGGCCAGCCCCAGATCATCGCGGCCGGCCCGCCGGTCTTCATGCCGAAGCCGTAGAGCGTCAGGCAGCCGGAGAGGATCGAGATGATCGTGAACGAGACGGCGAAGTTGGAGAACGCCGACATCGTCCGTTTCAGCTCCTGCGCGTACCCCAGCTGGTGCAGGCGCGCGCTGTCGTCGTCGGCGTGGTCGGGGGTGGTCTGCTGGTCGGAAACGTCCATCGGGCACCTCTTGAAAGGTATGCGGCCAGACCATTGAATTCGCCGAAAGTAGCCCCGGTCCCCGAGGGTGTCAAGACCTCGTCAAATACTCGTCCAGCCGCCGGAGCAGGGGCCCGCCACCTCGGTGGTCGTTCGAGACGAGGGTCGCGGTCAGACCGGTCGAGGGTTCGTGCGTGCTCCGGAACGCGACGCCGTGGTCGCCGCCCGCCAGCCGCACCACGCCCGGCCGGGGCAGCCAGAAGCCGAGGCCGTAACGCTCGCCGCGCAGCATCCGCGTGACCCACTCGCGCGGCACGATCCGGCCGTCGAACAGGGCGGGCCAGAACTTCCGGAAGTCCGGCGCCGTGCTGTAGATCCCGCCGTCGCCGTGGCCCACCACGGGCAGGCCGAACACGTTGGTGCGGCCGTCTTCCAGGTACCCGGTGGCGGTCCGGCCCGGCAGGGCGTCGGACCGGTGGAACGCCGTGTCGGTCATCCCCGCGGGCTCGGTCACGCGGGTCCGGACGAGGTCGGCGAAAGGTATGCCCGCGACCCGTTCGGCGATCAGGCCGAGGACGACGAACGCGCCGTTGTTGTAGTGGAACCGCTCGCCGGGCGGGAACCGCTGCGGGAACCCGTCGAGGGCGGCCAGGTAGTCGGCCGACGTGACGAGCCAGGGCGGGTTCTCTGGCGGGTTTTCGTCGTCGCAGTAGTCGCCGATGCCGGACGTGTGCGTCAGCAGGTGCTCGACGGTCACGCGGTCGTCGATCAGCGGCAGGTCGTTGCCGAGGACGTCACGCGCTCGGGTCGTCAGCTCGAGGTGCCCGTCGGCGATCAGCCCCACGACGACCAGCGCCGTGAACCCCTTGGTGCCGCTGGCGATCGCGAAGCGGGTGTCGAGCGTGTTCTCGACGCCGTAGCCGAGGTGCGCGTACCCGGACGCTTCGGCGAGCAGCGTCTCCTCGCCGCGGTTGACCAGCACCACACCGGAGAAATCCACGAGGGACGCCTTCATGGACCAAGCGTCCACGAAGGTGCCCCTCGTGACCAGCGGTTTTAGCGGCCCAGGAAGGCGTGCAGCGACTCCAGCGCGGTGTCGGCCTGGTCGGCGAAGAAGCCGTCGACGCCGGCCTTGAAGAACGCGGCCTCCTCGGTGAACACGTCACCGTAGGCGTCCGGCTCGGCGGACGAGCGCAGGTTGGCCGGCAGGAACGGGTTCTCGTTCCGGAACGTGTACGGCTGGACCTTCAGGCCCACCTTGTGCGCGTCGGCCACCAGCGCGGTCGGCGTGCCCAGGTTGTCGCTCGCGTCCCGCGGGATGACCTGGCCCTTGTCCGGCCCGAGGTACTTCGCGTACTTCGCCACGTCGCGAAGGCCCTTCGGCGAGACGATGTCCGCGTACGTCCGCGGGTCGCCCTTCGCGACGAAGTCCGCCGGAGCGCCCGAAGCCGACGTCAGCTGCAGCAGCGGCGTCCGGATCTGCTTGTGCAGGTCGATCAGGTTCGACACCTCGAACGACTGGATGATCGCCGGCGCGTCCGGCCGGTCGAGGCCGTTGCGCTTGAGGATCGACACCAGCTTCGGCTCGGCCGGGTTGCCGATCGACTGGAAGAACGTCGAGTGCTTGACCTCGGGGTAGGTGCCGAGCGTCCGGTGCAGCTCCTTGCCGAGCCGCTTGGTCAGGTCGAGCACCTCCTGGAAGGAGGCGATCTGGTAGCGGCCGTTGTACAGCGTGTTGTGCGGCCGGTTCGCCGGGATCCGCTCGACCGCGCGCAGCGTCTTCAGCTCCGCGAGCGTGAAGTCCTGGGTGAACCAGCCGGTCGTCGGGACGCCGTCGATCACCAGGGTCTTCTTGCGGTTCGCGAACTCGGGGTGCTTCGCGACGTCCGTGGTGCCGCCGATCTCCGGCTCGTGCCGGGCGACGAGCTGGCCGTCCTTGGTCGGCACGAGGTCGACGTCGACCCAGTCCACGCCCATCCGGTAGGCGAGTTCGTAGGAGGCGAGGGTGTGCTCCGGCCGGTACCCGGGCGCGCCGCGGTGTCCGATGATCACGGGGTCATCGTGGCCCCGCCCGTGCGCGGCCGCATCGGCGGACCCCCCGCTCTCGGCGGCGCTCGCGGACCCGACGGCCAGTCCGGTGACACTCAGCAACGCCAGTCCGGCGAGTGCCAGCACGCCGACACGGTTGCGCTTCATCTGGTGACCTCTTTTCACACGGGGTGCCCCTGATCTACTCGCGCCACCCTCGATGTCGCAAGCGTCCGAAGTGCGTACCTGGACGAACCGGGCGGTAAACGCCGCGTGGACTCCTGCTCACCCGGGCTGCCGGGGGACGGCGACGCGCGAGGGATCGCGCGACGGCCGACTGCGCCGCGACGCCGGGCCTTCCCGTCGGCGCCCCACGGCGACCTGCCGCCGGTGCCGGCCCAGGACCGAGCCGCGCGCGTTTCGCTCCGCGCATCCCCGCTCCGCCACCCCTCCATCCCGGTGAACGGCGCGTGGACTCCTGCTCACCCGGGGTGCCGGGGGACGGCGAAATGTCCGGCGCGGATCCGTGCGGATACGCTGTGCGGCGTGCGCGTACTGGTAATCGGGTCCGGCGCCCGTGAGCATGCACTCGTCCTCGCGGCGTCCGGCGACCCCGCGGTCACCGCGCTGGCCTGCGCTCCCGGCAACGCCGGGACGGCCGCCGTGGCCGAGCAGCCCGGGGTGGACGCGGCCGATCCGGAAGCCGTCGCGGCTCTCGCGAAGAGCTGGCAGGCCGACCTGGTGGTGATCGGGCCCGAGGTCCCGCTCGTCGCCGGGGTCGCCGACGCCGTCCGCAAGACGGGCATCGCCTGCTTCGGCCCGTCGGCCGCGGCCGCCCGCATCGAAGGCTCGAAGGCGTTCGCCAAGGACGTCATGGCGGCGGCGAACGTGCCGACGGCGCGCAGCGAGGTGGTCGACAACCCGGCCCGCCTCGACGCCGCGCTCGGCCGCTTCGGCCCGACCTGGGTGGTCAAGGACGACGGCCTCGCCGCCGGCAAGGGCGTCGTCGTCACGACCGACTACGACGTCGCCCGCAAGCACGCGATCATGCTGCTCGACGGCGGCCACCCGGTCCTCCTGGAGTCCTTTTTGGACGGTCCGGAGGCGTCGCTGTTCTGCTTCGTCGACGGCAACACGGTCGTCCCCCTGCTGCCGGCCCAGGACTTCAAGCGCGTCGGCGACGACGACGCGGGCCCGAACACCGGCGGCATGGGCGCGTACGCCCCGCTGCCCTGGGCCCCCGAAAACCTCGTCGACGAGCTGGTCGAGAAGGTCGTCCAGCCGGTCGCCGACGAGCTGGTCAACCGCGGCGCGTCGTTCTCCGGCCTGCTCTACGCCGGGCTCGCGCTGACGTCCGAAGGCCCGCAGGTCATCGAGTTCAACTGCCGCTTCGGCGACCCGGAGACGCAGGTCGTCCTGGCGCTGCTGCGCACCCCGATCGCCGGGCTGATGCACGCCACCGCCACCGGCAAGCTCGCCGAGCACCCGCCGCTGGAGTGGTCCGGCGGGGCCGCGGTCACCGTCGTGATCGCCGCCGACGGCTACCCGGGCAAGCCGCGCACCGGCGACGTCATCGGCGGTGCCGAGCTGGAGGGCGTCCTGCACGCCGGCACCCGCCGCCGCGACGACGGCGCGGTCGTCTCCTCCGGCGGCCGTGTGCTGTCGGTCGTCGGCACCGGCAAGACGCTCAAGTCGGCGCGCAAACACGCGTACGAGACCGTCGAGAAGGTCCACCTCGCGGGCTCGCACCACCGCACGGACATCGCCCTGAAGGCGGCG
The DNA here is from genome assembly GCF_053602455.1 of Amycolatopsis sp. NPDC004378. Taxonomy (NCBI): domain Bacteria; kingdom Bacillati; phylum Actinomycetota; class Actinomycetes; order Pseudonocardiales; family Pseudonocardiaceae; genus Amycolatopsis; species Amycolatopsis sp. NPDC004378. The sequence goes on along the minus strand of NZ_JBSGDR010000001.1, from coordinate 1,498,513 downwards.
AACGGCGAGATCAGCGCTCCGGGGGCGAAACAACGCGCCTGACCGGGAACCGGCGGGGGACGAAGTTCGTCCAATCTCAGCCTGCTGTCACACCCGGGTTGGTAGCCTTCGACGGGAGTCGGCCGGTCACTGTCCGTATGACGTCAGGGGAGAGCATGTCAGGACCTTCGTACGACCTGAGCTCGGCGGTTCCCGTGGCGCCGGCCGCCGCGGACGTCCTGGTCCACCCGGACAAGCTCCTCGACGTCGCCCGGATCGTCGAAGAGCAGGCCAACGCCCTCGAAGACCAGCTGCTGACGAAGCTCGGGCAGCTGCGGATCGACTCGCCGTCCGCCGACGTGATCAGCACCCAGTCGGTCGCCGCCTGGAACTCCCTCATCGCCGACGGCGACCGGTCCTACGCGGGCCAGGTCCGCGAGTACGTCGCCGGCCTGAAGCGCCTGGTCTCGCAGCTGCGGGACGCCGCCAAGGACTACAAGGTCAGCGACGAGGAGAAGGCGGCGGTGTTCGGTGACCGCGGCAAGCACGGTGCGTAGCCGGAGGCTGCGGATCACCGGGGGCGTGCTGGCGACGGCGGCGCTCGCCGGGTGCTCGCCGGGTACCGACGGCACCCCCTACCCGGTCGAGACGGCCGCGACGGCGGCGTCGCAGAGCGCCAAGGCGGCCCAGCTGCCGCAGCGCCCGGCCGAGCTGACCCTGCAGGGTGTCAACCTGTGCGAAGTGTTCCCGCAGGTGCAGCTCGACGCCCTGAAGATCACCAGCGCGCCGCGGGAAGCCCCGCCCGAAGACGGGCCGACGTGCGTGTTCGACGCCGACGGCGCGGAGCCGGTGCACGCCTACCACGTGCGCGCGGTTCCGGCGGACCTCGAGGAGTGGATCACCGGGGCCCGCAAGAAGAACAGCATGACCACCGAGCCGAAGACCATCGGCGGTTACCCGGCGCTGACGAACTACCGCGCGGCCGGCGATCCGGCCGACTGCGAAACGCTCGTCGGCGTCGCGAGGGGCCAGACGCTGGCCGTCCAGACCTTCGCCATCACCCGCGGCAAGCTCACGCAGCCGCAGCTGTGCGAGATGTCGGCGCACGCCGCCGACATCGCGGTGCAGACCCTGAAAGCACGCAACTAGGGAGGGCGCGTGGAATTCTCCGAGCTCGCGGCCGGGATCCAGAACCACCGCTTCGACGGCTGGACCAACACCGCGATCGCCGACCAGATCACCCGGATGATCACCGGCGACGGCACCGGCAGCATCGGCACGGCCGTCGACGCGCTGAAGGCCGTCGCGACCGCCCTCGCCCACACCGACCAGACGTTGCGCGCGCAGCTGCTGAAGCTCGGCGTCGAATGGCAGAGCCAGGCCGGCGGCGCGGCCAGCCAGGTGCTCACCGAGCAGGCCGGGTTCTCCCAGGACGCCACCACGAAGGTCGCGCACGCCGCCGAGATGGTGTTCGAGCAGGGCGAGTCCTTCAACCGCACCAAGTACAAGCTCCCGGACGCCGAGACGGTCCGGAAGGGCGCGGGCGGCTACACCCTCGGCGACGGCCTGCTGCTGAGCCTCATCGGCTTCGAGACCGACCACGCGCGTCAGGTCGAGGCCGCGAACAACGCCAAGGAGCAGGCGAAGCAGGCCCTGAACGAGTACGCGCAGGAGAGCGGCGGAAACCTGCTCTCGACGCAGTCCCTGTCCGACCCCGAGTCGCTGAAGCTGGCCGCCCCGGGCGTCACGCCGGGCGGGCTGGACGTCGCGGGCGCGGCCGTCGCGGTGACGCCGGACGGCAGCGTGCGGCCGGCGTCGGACAAGGTCCGCTCGGTGCACGTCGACCCGCCGGTGGTGCAGCCGGTCTCGCACACGGTCCACGCCGACCCGCCGACCCCGGTGTACGGCGTCGCGGCGCAGCAGCCGTCCCGGCCCGTCGCGCAGCCGCCGCGCCAGACCGGCGCGGGCACGGCGCCCACCCAGCAGACGACACCCAGCTCGTCGACCAGCCCGGCCGGTGTGCGCCCGCCGGCGGCCACCCCCGGCCCCGGCTGGGTCAACGCCCCGGGGCGCGGCACGTCCTCCGGCGACTCCACGCACTTCTCGCCCGGCCTGGCCGTCGGCGGGGGCGGTGAGCAGTTCGTCCCGCCGGGTGCGCCCGGCGCGCTGCCGCCGGGATCGTCGCCGGGCTCGTCGCCGTCGACGGCGCCGATCAAGTCACTGGGCGGCGGGAGCGCGTCCGGCGGCTCGACCGACGCTGCCCTGGGCCGCGGCCCGGACGGGCTGCTGGCGAAGGGCCGCACGGTCGGCTCGATCCCGCAGGCCCCGATCGCGCCCGGCCAGTTCAGCGGCGAACGCGCGTTCACGGCGAAGCCGGGCGTGACGCCGGGCGAGCTGGGTGCGGGCGCGGCCGCGGTCGGCGCGGGCGCGGCCGGTGGCGCGCTGAGCGGCGACAAGGACCGCCAGCGGCGGGAGAAGAACCAGGCGAAGGGCCCGGTGCGGCCCCTGCCGGTCGGCGAGCTGCCCGAGGAAGAGGCGACCGCGCTGCGGAAGTCGGAGCAGATCAGCCCGAAGCAGGATCGCGGGGCCACGAAGTTCCTGTCCGAGGCGGCGCCCCAGGAGGACGACGCCGAGCACATCCGCCGCTTCGGCGTCGACGACCAGGACCTGTTCGCCGACCAGCGGATGGTTTCGCCCGACGTGATCGGTGACCACGGCGGGGATGTGCGCTGACCGTGTCGCTGGTGCTGTCCGCGCTCGAGTTCGACGTGCTCTGGGAGTCGTTCGGACTGCCCCGCCGGCACGTCGCGCTCGACGTGCCGAGCGAGGGAACCACCCGGGCCGAGCGGTCGAAGCTGGTGGAGTCGGCCTGGGCGTCGCTGAGCGAGCGGCGCCTGGCCCGCAACCGCCGGGTCTCGGGCGAGGTGGCGGACCTGCTGCACCTGCTGGCCCGCCCGCAGTTCGGCATCGACGTGTGGGTGTGGGCGGAACGCGAGATCCGCGGCCGCGCGGTGAGCGTCCGCAGCCAGGCGGTGCTGGCGGTGGTGGACCACGGCGAAGTCTGGCTGATCCCGGCCACGGAAGACGGCCTCCCGGAGGCGGCGGTCTCAGTGGCGGGCGACCTGGGCCCGGGCATCGGCCAGACGGTGAGCATCCCGTACGACGTCTTGCGATCGGCCGACGAGTCCGCGCGCGGAGATGCGAAAGCCCTGGTCACGGCGCTGGAGGACCGGGGCGTGGAGCTGTTCCACGCCCAGGAGCTGTCGGGCATGCTGCTGGGTCAGGAGGCGCGCGGCCAGTTCGGCGCGGAGCGCGTCGGCCGCGACGGTGTGGTCCACCGCGCGGGCCGCGTGGTGGCGTTCTTCGACACGGACGCGGGCCGCTACCTGTTCCAGGTGATCCCCGACCGCGACGGCCGCGAGTGGGCCACGATCACCCCGGCGGACAACGCCCTGCTGGCGACGCGGATCCGCGAGCTGATGGCGGAGGCCTGAGCCCCGCCGGGTGGAAGTTGGCCGGGATCCGTACGCGCGGACCGCGTGAAGTCATAAAGTAAGCGCGGGAACCGTCCTGGTCATCGTGACGTCTGATCGGGCGGACGCAAGTTGGCGAAGGGGATGACGAACCGTGCCTGTCTACGACACCGACTCGATGGCCATCGCGGCCGGCCAGGTGGAGAAGCTGAAGGACGAGTTCGAAAAGTCCAAGCAGAAGGTCACCGGCATGGACCACGAGAAAGAAAGCCCTTTCGGCGGGATGGACGCCACCGGCGAGGCGCATGGTGCGGTCGGCAAGTTCAAGGACGGCGTGCACAGCCAGTTCGACGCCGCCGGCAAGCACATGGAGGCACTGGGGTTCGCCATGCGCAAGGCCGCCGGGCTGATCACCGAAACCGACCAGGTCGGTGCGAGCGACCTGACGCTGCACGTCGACAAGTGAACTGAGCAGGGGGCACCAGAGTGGGATTGAACCCGGGCGGCGCCGGAACGCCGGACAATTGGGAAGCCTTCATGCAGAAGGTGAACCAGGTCGAAAAGGTCGATCTGGCCAAAATCACCGCGGCGGCGAGGCAGTTCCACGAGGCGGGCAAGAACGCGGGTGATCACAACGCGTCGCTGAAGTCGTCGACGGAGGCGCTCAAGAGCGGGGTGTGGGCGGGTCCGGCCGCCGACCAGTTCTTCGCGTACGTCCAGCAGGTCGGGGACGCCGGGGCGAAGGTGCAGACCCACCTCGAGGACGTCGGCAAGGACCTCGACGACCTCGCGTCGACCCTCGAACAGATCAAGAAGAACGTCGGCGACAAGCAGCTGGCCGCCGAGAAGGCCGTCAACGACCGCAACCAGCAGGCCCAAGCCGCGATGGACGCGGCCAAGAACGCGGCAGCGGAGCACGAAAAGGATCCGAACAAGCCCGCGCCCAGTCCCACCGAGGCGGAGATCCTCGCCAAGGCGAAGACCGACATCCACGACATCACCGCGGGCTTCGACGGTGACGTGACGGGCCTGCAGACCCAGGCCGACACCGCGATCAAGGCGTCACAGACGCTGATGTCCCAGCAGATCGAGGGCGGCTACGACCAGGTGCCGCTCCCGAGCAGCTCCGCTTCCGCGCCGAAGAGCACCGGCGGCATCCACAGCAGCGGCGCCTCCCACCACGGCGGTGGTGGCGGGGGCGGCGGCGGCCTCGGCCCGAGCGGTGGCCCGCCCTCCTCGCCGCCCCCGGGGAACGTGCAGCAGTGGATCCAGGAGGCCATCAAGGAGCTCCAGGCCGCGGGCGTGCCGGTGACCGACGCCGACATCAAGAACATCTGGGCGATCATCCAGCACGAGTCCGGCGGCAACCCGAACGCCATCAACAACTGGGACTCGAACGCGGCCGCGGGGCACCCGTCCAAGGGGCTCATGCAGTGCATCGACTCGACGTTCAACGCCCACAAGCTGCCCGGGCACGACAACATCTACAACCCGGTCGACAACATCATCGCCGGGGTCCGGTACTCGATCGACCGGTACGGCGGCCTCGCCAACGTGCCCGGCATCAAGGCCATGGCCCACGGCGGTGCCTACCAGGGGTACTGAACCCGGGGGCAACTAGCCTGGCCGCATGGTCGACCTCGGAGCCTTCGCCGGGCCCGCGCTGCGGGCCGGCGTGCCGCCCTTCCACGTCATGGACGTCCTCTCCGCTGCGGGAGCCCGGCAGCGCAGCCACGGCGATCTCGTGTCGCTCGCGGCCGGGCAGCCGTCCGCGCCCGCGCCCGAACCCGTGCTCGAGGCCGCCGCGAAAGCGCTGCGAGACGGCACGCTCGGCTACACCGAGCAGCTCGGCGTTCCCGAGCTGCGCGCGGCCGTCGCCGGGCACTACCAGCGGAAATACCGCCTCGACGTCGCCGCGCAGGACGTCGTCATGACCACCGGGTCCTCCGGCGGGTTCCTGCTCGCCTTCCTCAGCGCGTTCGACCCCGGCGCCAAGGTCGCGATGGCCCGGCCCGGCTACCCCGCCTACCGCAACCTGCTGTCCGTCCTCGGCTGCGAGGTCGTCGAGTTCGCCACCACCGCCGAGACGAACTTCCAGCCGACCGTCGCGCTGCTCGACGAGCTCGGCCCGATCGACGGCCTGATCGTCGCCAGCCCGAGCAACCCCACCGGCACCGTGCTGCCGCCCGGGGAGCTCGCCGCGATCACCGGCTGGTGCGCGTCGCACGGCGTGCAGCTGATCAGCGACGAGATCTACCACGGCATCTCCTACGGCGCCGAGCTCGACTGCGCGTGGCAGTTTGGGCGCGAACCGCTGGTCCTCGGCAGCTTCTCGAAGTACTTCGCGATGACCGGCTGGCGGCTCGGCTGGATGCTCGTGCCGCAGCGGCTGCACCGCGCGGTCGACGTCCTGACCGGCAACTTCACCATCTGCCCGCCCGCGGTCTCGCAGTACGCGGCGCTCGCCGCCTTCACACCGGAGTCGTACGCGGAGGCCGACGCGCACGTCGAGCGGTACCGCGCCAACCGCGACCGGCTCTTCGCCGGGCTCAAGGGCATCGGGCTCGACAAGCTCGCCCCCGCCGACGGCGCCTTCTACGCGTACGCCGACGTCAGCGCGTACACCGAAGACAGCCTGAGCTGGTGCCAGCGGCTGCTCGCCGACACCGGGCTCGCCATCACACCCGGCGTCGACTTCGACCCGGTCGACGGCGGCAAGTACGTCCGGTTCTCCTTCGCCGGCAGCGCCGAGGACATCGACGAAGGCGTCCGCCGCCTGGGCTCCTGGCTCGGCCAGGGGGAACCCTGATTCATCCCTGAACGTTGGCTCGACGAGGGGAGTTTCCCCGGCGGAGGTGCCAGAGTGGAGGCATCGGCCGGAGGGGCCACGGGAGCAATCGGAGGAGCCATGTTCTGGAAGATCGTCGGCGGCCTGATCGTCGCCTGGGTGGCGTTCATGGTGCTGGGCGCCGTGATCGGCTTCGTGTTCAAGGCCGTCCTGTGGATCGCCATCATCGGCGGAATCGCGTTCCTCGGTGCGGCCGGCTACCGCGCGATCAGCGGCGGCCGGAAGGACCCGCGGCGCATCAACCGTTACTGAGCCCGGCCCGGGATCCGCGCCACGCCGCACAAGGACGTCCAGTTGACGGGCGTCAGCGGCGTCAGGCGCGGTCCGTCCGGCCACCACCGGTGCGGCACCGTCAACCCGGGCTCGAGCAGGTCGAGGCCGTCGAAGAACGACGCGATCTCGGCTCGCGTGCGGTAGCTCGTGTCGAGCCCGGTGCCGCTGAACCGTTCCTGCAACGACGTCGCGACGCCGGCGGCTTCGGAACCGTCGGCCGGGTTGTGCTGGTGCAGCAGGACCAGGTACGAACCCGGCGCCATCGCGTCGACGTACGCCTTGACCACCCGCCGCGCCCGCTCCAGATCCGTGATGTGGTGGACGATCGCGCACAGCACGAGCCCGACCGGCCGCTCGAAGTCGAGGTACCGGCCCACGTCGGCCAGGGTTTCGGCCGGCTTCAGCAGGTCGTTGCCCGCGATGTGCGTGAAGTCGTTGTCGACCAGTACGGCCCGGCCGTGCGCCTGCACGACCGGGTCGTTGTCGACGTAGACGACGTGCGCCTCGGGGTTGTACTTCTGCGCCACCTGGTGGGTGTTCTCCACCGTCGGGAAGCCCGAGCCGAGGTCGAGGAACTGGTCGACGCCGAGCCGTTCGGTGAGGTACCGGACGGCCCGCACGAGCCACTGCCGCACTTCCCGCGTCATCGCCGGCGACTCCGGGGCGATCTCCAGGATCTCCCGCAGCACCGCCCGGTCGGCCTCGTAGTTGTCCTGCCCGCCCATCAGCGCGTCGAAGACGCGGGCGATGCTCGGCCGGTCGAAGTCGACGCGGGCCGACGGTCGTTCGCTCGTCGTCATGGCGGCCTACCGGGTGTCGGGTCCGTGCAGCCTAGGCCAAGCCGGATCACCACCGGTAGCCGGACGTGCGGTCCGGGTGAACTCAGTCGAGCCAGGCGCGGGCCGCGTCGGTGCCGTTCCACACCTGGGCCTTGAGCCCCACCGCGCGCGCTCCGTCCACATTGGACGGACGGTCGTCGAAGAACAGGCAGTCCGCCGGCTCCGCGCCCAGCTCGTCGAGCAGCAGGCGGAAGATCTTCGCGTCCGGCTTGACGCACCGGACGTCGCCGGAGAAGAGCGTCACGCGGAAGTGCCGCGCCCAGTCCTGCGCGCGGGCCCATTCGGCGAACGGGACCGGGGCGTTGGAGAGCAGCGCCAGCGACGCGCCCGCTTCGGAAAGGGCTTCGAGCAGGTCCAGTGAGGACGGCTCCAGGTGTCCCCAGCCGTCGATGTCGACCTGGGTCAGCCGGGCCGACAGCTCTTCGCCGACCGGCACGCCCAGCGCGTCGCCGAGCGTCTGCCAGTACTCGAGCGGGGTGCTGCCGGCGTCGTAGGAAAGCCGGTACTCCCAGTAGACCTTCTCGAACTCCGGCAGCGGCGCGCCCATCAGCGCGGCCATCTCCGGGCGGGCGAGGCTGGGCTTGCTCAGCACGTCGCCGTAGTCGAACACGATCCAGTTCACGGTGCCCCCAGTTGCGTTCACGCGCCGGTCTTGATCCGGCGCAAGGCTTCTTCGACGTCGGCCGCGCTCAGGTCCCGGTGCGTGACGAACCGGACCTGCCCGGCCATCGGCACGGCCTGGATCCCGAGCGAGCCGAGCCAGCGCAGCGCGGTCGGGATGTCGGGCACGGCGGCGAGCACGATGTTGGTGTCCGGGTCGTTCGTCGGCCAGCCGTGCTCGGTCAGGCCCTCGGCGAGCCGGCGCGCGTTCTCGTGCGACTCGGCCAGCTCGGGGACGCGGTCGAGCGCGACCAGGCAGGCCGCGGCGAGGATGCCGCCCTGCCGGACGCCGCCGCCGAGCATCTGCCGCATCCGGCGGGCCCGTTCGACGAACTCGGCGCTGCCCGCGACGACCGAGCCGACCGGCGCGCCGAGGCCCTTGCTGAAGCAGGCCGACACGCTGTCGACGCCGACGGTCAGCGCGGCCGGCGGCACCTCGAGGGCGACGGCGGCGTGCCAGAGCCGGGCGCCGTCGAGGTGCACGGTCAGGCCGGCCTCCTTCGCGACGGACAGCAGCTGGGCGTGCTCGTCGGGCGGGGTCACCGCGCCGCCGGCCGCGTTGTGCGTGTTCTCCAGGCACAGCAGCCGTGTCCGTAAAGTGAAGTATGGCCCGGGTTGTCCGATCGCGGCCGCGAGGGCGTCGGGAGACGGACGGCCCGGGCCGCCGTCGTGCTCGAGGGGGTCCGGCATACCGCCGGCCAGCCACGCGGCCGAGCCCAGCTCGTTGACCAGCACGTGCGCGCCGCGCGGGGCGAGGAACCGGTCGCCGCGGCTCAGGTGCAGGCTCAGCGCGACGAGGTTGGCCATGGTCCCGCTCGGCACCCACAGCGCGGCCGGCATGCCCAGGACGTGCGCGGCGCGTTCCTCCAGGGCTTGGACCGTCGGGTCGCGCTCGAGGACGTTGTCCCCGACCTCCGCGGACGCCATCGCCGCGCGCATGACGTCGTCCGGACGGGTGACGGTGTCGGAGCGGAAGTCCAGCGGCGCCAGCGTGAAGGTCACGGGCCGATCACATCACACCCACCTCGCGGGGATCAATGAGCCCCGGAGTGGTGGGACCTGCTCGGTCCGTGCAACCGTGGACGCCCCTGATTCCGTCTTACCGGCCGGACGACAACAGAGCGGAGCACGACTGCGCGTGGACCAGCGCGACGAGGAGGAGTTCGCGGAGTACTTCGCCGCCAGGCGGGACGCCGTGCGCCGGACCGCGTACATGCTCTGCGGGGACTGGCACCGGGCGGACGACCTCGCGCAGACGGCGTTCGTCGCGCTGCACCGGAGGTGGAAGAAGATCAGGGATCCCGCGGCGACCGACGCGTACGTCCGCAAGACGCTCGTCCGGGCGTCGATCGACGAATCGCGGCGTCCGTGGCGGCGTGAATGGCAGACCGAGACGCTGCCCGAGCCGGTGAACGACTCGCCCGGCCTCGACGACCTCGTCGCGACCAGGGAAGACCTGCTCGCGGCGCTGAAGGAAGTGCCGCCGCGGCAGCGTGCGGTGCTGGTCCTGCGGTTCTTCGAAGGACTGGACGTGACCAGTGCGGCGAAGGAGCTGGGCTGCAGCGAAGGCAACGTGAAGAGCCAGACCGCGCGCGGGCTGGCGAACCTCAAGCAGGTGCTGGAACGGGAGGTGGAGACCAATGGATGAGCAGGAACTGCGCTCGTTGTTCTCCGCCGCGCCCGGCGACGCGCCCTCGCCGACCTTCACGCAGGACGACGTCGTCCGCGAATCCCGTCGCCAGACCGTGCGCCGGCGCAACCGGATCACCACCGGGGTGAGCGCCGCGGCCTTGGTGGTCGTCGGGTTCGGCGCTTACGGGCTGCTGTCCGGGGGTACTCCCGCATCGATGACGTCCGCGAGCGACGGCGCCCTGTCGTCGCAATCCGGGCCGGGGTCGGGGCAACCCGGCATGACCCCGGCACGTCCTGAGATCGGTGGGGAGTCACCGAACTTCTCGTCCGAACCACCTCGGCAGGGAGGTGACCAGGGCGGGAAGACCGGCCCTCTGGCCGAAGGCGCCTCCGGGTGCGAACAGGTGGACGGGGAGCTCGCCATTGCCCTCGCTGGCGAGCTCCCCGCCCACGTCGCCGTTGCCCAGGCTGTCCCTGGCGGCGCCTGTTCGACGGCGGCGCGCTCCGCCGGGTTCCCGGTTCCGGGCGGCGAGGTGTCCGCGGCCGTGTACCCGAAGGGCATCCCCGTGGTCTTCAAGTCCCAGCCGGCCGGCACGGTCACGGCCCGGGTGGCCACCGCGTCCGGCGGCTCGTTGGTGCTGGTCAGCGTGCCCGCGGCCGGGACGACGGCGCCGTATGCGGGTCAGGTCGAGCAGTTCGCGCACGATCTCGCGCCCCGCTTCTGAGCCCGGGTCCGCCCGGTTGGCAGAATGACCGGTCATGACCGCTGCGACCACCCCGAAAGGGGAACGACGGCGCGCCGCGCTCGTCGAGGCCGCCGCGGAGCTGCTCGTCGAGGGCGGGTTCGACGCCGTTCGCCACCGCGCGGTGGCCGAGCGCGCGGGTCTGCCGCTCGCCTCGACGACGTACTACTTCGACTCCCTGGACGAGCTGGTCACCGCGGCCGTCGAGCACCACGGGCACGTGGAGCTGGAGACCGGCCGGCGCCGGCTGGAGGAGCTGGCGACCCGCAACCGCGGTGTCCAGGCGACCGTCGAGCTGGTGCTCGAGATGCTGCTGGGCCCGGAGACGGACGATCCGGAGGCCGACGCGGAGGCCGTGCTGCTGCGGTACGAACGGCTGGTCGCAACCGGCCGCCGGCCGTACCTGCGGCCGTTGATGCGGACGCTGTCGGCCCAGCTCAACGAGCTGCTGACGGAGATCTTCGCCCGCTCGGGCACGCCGGTGGCCGAGGCCGAGCTGGAACGGCTGGTGGCGCTGGTCGACGGCGCGGTCGTCAACGCCCTCATCGCGATCGACCCGGAACCGCGTGCGGCGGCGGCCCGGATGTTGCAGAACGCCCTCGACGGTTCCTAGCTACTGTCGCCGACGTGGACCTGAACCTGCTGACCGCGCTGGACGCGTTGCTGGAGGAGAACTCCGTGCAGGCGGCGGCCGACCGGCTGCACCTGACCCCGCCCGCGATGAGCCGCACGCTCGCGCGCATCCGGGCCACGACCGGCGACGACATCCTGGTGCGCACCGGCCGGACGATGACCCCGACCCCGCGGGCGCTGGCGATGCGCGACGAGGTCCGGACACTGGTGGCGCGGGCCAACCGGGTCCTGGCGCCGGCCCGCACGGTCGACCCGGCCACGCTGCGGCGCACGTTCACGGTCCAGGGTCACGACGCGCTGCTCGCGGCGTTGTTCCCCGCCCTGCTGCGCACAGCGTCGGCCGAGGCGCCGGGCATCGGCCTGCGGTTGCTCGCGGAGGCTCCGGTGGACACGCCCGACCTGGCGCGCGGGCACGTCGACCTGGAGGTCGGGGCGACCGTGCCGGCCACCCCCGAGATCAGCCACGACGTCGTCGGCGAGGACCGCCTGGTGCTGGTGAGCCGGGCCGGACTCGAGCTGGCCGTCGAGGAGTTCGCCGCGGCCGAGCACGTGATCGTCTCGCGGCGCGGCCGGCTGCGCGACGGGGTCGACAAAGCGCTGGCCGAGCTGGGGTTGCGCCGCCGGGTCGTGGCGGCGCTCCCGACGGCGGCCTTGGCCCTGCAGGCGATCGCGCACAGCGACGTCGTGGGGGTGCTGCCGGAGCGGGCCACCGCCCAGGCCCGCGCCGACCTCGGGCTGGGCACGACGGAGGCGCCGCTCGACCTGCCGAGCCCGCAGGTGGTGCTGAGCTGGCACAGCCGCTACGACACCGACCCGGCGCACGCGTGGCTGCGCGACCACTGCCGGGCCGCGCTTTCCCAGGTCCTCGAGTCCGCCGCGACCTCGTCAGGGTAGGGCGACCAGCACTTCGCCGCGGGGGCCGTGCTCGGCGGCGTCCAGCATCGCCGCCGCGACCGTCGCGTGGCTGATCGTCGCCGGGAAGAGCCGGCGGGGCACCGCATCGATCGCGACTTCGCGGCGGGTCGGGCTGATCGGGCCGGCCTTCATCGGTCCCACGTGGACGACCGTCCCGCCCATGCCGAGGATCGCCGCGTCCGCGCCGACCTTGTCCGGCAGCTCGGCCTTGAGGAACCGTCCCAGCAGCGTCCGGGTCAGCCACCCGGCCGCCGGCGCCGACGGCCCGGTCCCCAGAGCCCCCACCGACACCGCACGCGACGGCGCGGCGGCCACCACCGCGCGCGCACCGGCGGTCAGCACGCCAGGCGGATCACCCTTCCGCAGGCCCAAGGCGTCGAGCACGATTTCGCTGCCCCGCAACGCTTCTGCGATCCCCGCGGCGTCGTGGACGTCGGCGGCGATCGAGGTCAGCCGGTCCCCGGTGGCCGACGCGCGACGGCTGATGGCCACCACGTCGTGCCCGCGGGAAAGCGCTTGCCGGACCAGCTCGCTGCCGACCGCGCCCGACGCGCCGAGCACCGCCACCCGGCTCATCGCAGCACCTCGAGCGCCGCGGCGTGCAGACCCGGTGCGGCGACGAGGATGTCGGAAGCGTTGACGTCCCAGGACGCGCCCGCGAGGTCCGTGACGACCGCGCCCGCCTCCTCGGCCAAGAGCGAACCGGACGCGCTGCCCGGCAGGTCGGGTTCGTACTGCCAGAACACGTCGTACTGCCCGGCCGCGACGCCCAGCAGCGGGAACACCGTCGGAATCGTGTTGCGCACCAGCAACGCCCGCGAAGCCATCGCCACGAACGCGCTCGCGAACCGTTCGTACACCGGCTCGTCGTTGCCGCCCTGGCTCGCCGTGACGGCCGCGGCCGCGAGGTCCGTCTTCGCCGAGACGCGCAGCCGTCGCCCGTTGAGGAAGGCGCCCTGTCCCCGGGCGGCCGTGTACGTCAGGTCGCCGACCGGCTGGCGGACGACCGTCAGCTCCGGGCGCCCGTCCGTGATCAGCGTGATCGTCACGCCCCACTCCGGCAGGCCGTGCACGAGGTTGACCGCGCCTTCGGTGCCGTCGACCACCCACCACCGCCCGGGTGGCACGACCCGGCCGGCCTCGTCTTCGTCCCACCAGCCCACGCCGGGGACGTCGTCGAGCGCCTCCCGCACGATCGCCGTCGAGGTCGCTTCGAGGCGGGTGCCGAGTTCGTACATCGCCGCGCGGTCCGCCGGGCGGCTCGCCGGGTCGTACTCGGCCAGCAGCGCCACTCCGGCCTTCTCGGCCGCCTGAACCATCACTGTCGTCAAGGTGTCCATGAAGCCATTACGGCACGGGAATCTCCCTGATTCAAATGCAATCTTGGCAATCGACGAGTTACCGCAGTGCACTTGTCAGGACTGGCGCTGGGCCTTCGCCAGGTCGTCGCGGGACTTGGTGACCAGGGCCAGCATCGCCTGCTCCGCCGCGGCCGGGTCGCCCGCGACGATCGCGTCGAAGACCTTCCGGTGACTCGGTACCGGGTCCTCCGCCGGCGAGGCCCCGTGCACCAGCTTGTCGCGCTCGGCCAGGCCGATCGCGATGACCCGCTCCATCCGCATCAGGAAGTTGTTGTGGGTGGCGGTCATCAGCCGCCGGTGGAAGGCCAGGTCGGCCTGGACGCTCGCCTCGGGGTCGCCGGCCGCCGCCATGTCCGACAGGGCCTCGCGCAGGGACTCGATGTCCTCTTCGGACGCTCGTTCGGCGGCGATCCGCGCCGCCGCCGGCTCGACGACCGCGCGGACCTCGGTGAGTTCGTCGAGCAGGCCGGGGTCGTCGGCGGCCGCGGTCTGCCAGCGCATGACGTCGGCGTCGAGCATGTTCCACTTCTCGCGCGGCTGGACGAACGTGCCGCGCTTCTGCCGCGCGTCGATCATCCCCTTCGCCGCCAGCACCTTCAGCGCCTCGCGCAGCGCGGTCAGGCTGATGTCGAGCTCCTCGCGCAGCGCGGGCAGGTCCAGGACGGTGCCCTCGCCCCACTCGTCGGAGAGGATCCGGCTGGCCAGTGCCTCCACGGTCTGGCCGTGCAACCCGCGTGGCCGGTGTTCGGTCAAGGGAGAGGCCTTTCAGCTGGCAGGTCGTGTCTGCGACATCCTACGCCGCTCCCGAAGTCGTCATAAATTATGAATACATCTTGACACCGGCGTCGCCCGGTTGCACTCTTTGGCAGCAGTAACGCCCGAGCGGGCGCCACCGACAAAGGGGTCACGACATGACGAGTGCAGGCCTGTCCCGCCGTCGTTTCCTGCGCAACGCGAGCCTGGCCGGGCTGGGCGCCATCGGCTCGTCCGGCTTCCTCGCCGCGTGCGCCACCTCCGCGAACTCCGGCCCGGTCAAGCAGGCCGCCGGCGCGGTCACCGTCCAGTCGAACCTGTCCTCACCCGAGGCGAAGAAGGCGATCGAGGCGCTGGCCCAGGCGTTCGGCGCCAAGGGCGGCGCGACGGCCACGGTCAACACCGTGGCCTCGGAAACCTTCCGCACCCAGCTGCCCAGCTACCTCACCGCGGCCAACCCGCCGGACACCTACACGTGGTACCCGGGCTCGCTGCTGTCCGGCTACGCCCGCAAGGGCCTGCTCCTCGACGTCGGCGACGTCTGGCAGACCATGGGCAACTACAGCGCCGCCTTCCGGAACCTCTCCGGTGACGGCGCCGGCCACCAGGTCTTCGTCCCGACGTCGTACTACTGGTGGGGCTTCTTCTACCGGAAGTCCAACTTCGCCAAGTGGGGCGTGCAGCCGCCGGCGAACTGGACCGAGTTCCTCGCGCTGTGCGAAACGTTGAAGGGCAAGGGAATCGCGCCGATCGGCCTCGGCGCGGGCGGCACCACGCCGTGGACCGCGTCCGCCTGGTTCGACTACCTCGACATCCGGATCAACGGCGCGCCCTTCCACCGTGAGCTGCTGGCCGGCAAGCAGCGCTTCGACGACGCGCGCGTCAAGAAGATCTTCGACCCGTGGCGTCAGGCCCTGCCGTACTTCGACCCGAACGGCACCGCGATCGCGTTCCAGGACGCCACGACCGTGCTGCTCCAGGGCCGCACCGGCATGGTCCTGACCGGCACGTTCTTCGCCGACGCCGCGCCGAAGGACGCACTCGACGACCTCGACTTCTTCCAGTTCCCGATCCTCGACCCGGCCGTGCCGGTGGCCGAGGAAGGCCCGACCGACGGCTTCTTCGCCAGTGCGCGCACCCCGCACGTCGCCGAGGTCAAGGAGTGGTTCAAGTACGTCGCGACGGCCGAGGCGCAGGAGCTGTACATCAAGAACTCCTCCGGCACGGTGCTGCCGGCCAACCCGTCCGCGAAGGACGCCGGGACGCCGTTGGTCCGAAAGGGACGGAAGCTGCTGAGCGACGCCAAGGAGATCACGCAGTTCTTCAACCGCGACTCCTCCGACGCCCTGCAGCCGACGGCCGACGCCGCGTTGATCCGGTTCATCCAGAAGCCGAACGAGCTCGACTCGATCCTCAGCGACTGGCAGACCGCCGCGCAGAAGGTCTGGCAGTCCTGACATGGCGGTGCTGACCGCGGACCGGCCGAAGACAGCGGCGAAAGTGCGTAGAACCCGCCGCCGGCTCTCGCCCGTGCTGCTGGCTTTCGTCCTGGCGCCCCTGGTGGTCGAGGGGTTTTGGGTGTTCTGGCCCGCGCTGCAGGGCTTCTACCTGGCGCTGACGAACTGGGACGGCGTCTCGGCACCGGTCTTCGTCGGCCTCGGGAACTTCGCCGAGATGTTCTCCGACGACATCTTCAAGACCGCGGCCCTGGACACGGTGATCTGGCTCGTGCTCTTCGGCGGGCTCTCGGCGGTCGGCGGGCTCGCGCTGGCGACGTTGCTGCAGCGCGAACGGCGCGGCGTGGGGTTCTACCGGGCCGCGCTGTTCACGCCGGTGGTGTTTTCGCTGGTCGCGACGTCGCTGATCTGGCAGGTGATCTACCAGCCGGACGGCGTCTTCAACAAGGTGCTCGGCGCGGTCGGGCTCGGCAGCTTGCAGCATTCGTGGCTCGCCGACCCGAAGACCGCGCTGTACGCGGTGCTCGTCCCGGCGCTGTGGCGGCAGCTCGGCTACGTCATGGTGCTGTACCTGGCCGGCCTCAAGGGGATCGACCCGGTGCTGTACGAAGCGGCCAAACTGGACGGTGCCACGGCCTGGCAGCAGTTCCGCAACGTGACGTGGCCGCAGCTGCGCAGCGTCAACTCCGTGGTGTTGTCCGTGATCATCATCGACTCGTTGCGCTCGTTCGACGTCGTGTGGTCGATGACGAAGGGCGGGCCGTACCACTCGTCCGAGCTGCTCAGCACGTACATGTACGCGACGGCGTTCCAGTCGCTGCGGCTCGGCTACGCGTCCGCGCTGGCCGTGGTGATCTTCGTGCTGGCGTTCGGCGTGATCGTGACCTACCTCGTGCGTGCCTTCGGGGAGGACTCGTGAAGACGCGGACCTTCGGCTTCCACCTCCTGGCCGGTGGGCTCGCGGTGCTGTGGCTGCTGCCGATCCTGCTGGTGCTGACGACGAGCGTCCGGTCCTTTTCGGACATCGCGTCGAACGGTCTCGGCGCGCTGCCGGGGTCGTTCACCTTGGACGGTTTCGGGCAGGCGTGGGGTGACGGCGGCGGCGGGCACGCGATGCTGAACAGCCTCGTCGTGACGATCCCGACCGTGCTGCTCGCGCTCCTGCTGAGTTCGGCGGCCGCGTTCGCGCTCAGCCGGTACCGGATCCCGTTCCGCCGCACGATCATCCTGGTGATGCTGGCCGGAAACCTGCTGCCCCCGCAGATCCTGCTCGTGCCGGTGGCGAAGCTGGCCGAACTGCTGGGCATCTACGACACGCTCACCGCGCTGATCGTCGTGCAGGTCGGGTTCGGGCTCGGCTTCTACACGTTCGTGCTGCAGGGGTTCATGCGCTCGATCCCCGGCGAGATCCAGCAGGCGGCGCTGATCGACGGCGCCGGCGTCGCGCAGATCTTCTGGCGGATCATCCTGCCGATGACCCGCCCGGCACTGGCGGCCTTGGGGGCGCTGGCGTTCACCTGGACGTTCAACGACCTGCTGTGGTCGATCACCGTGCTGCGCACCGGCACGGTGATGCCGGTGACGCCGGCGCTGCTCGGCCTGCAGGGCCAGTACGTGTCCAACTGGAACGTCGTCGCGGCCGGCTCGGTGATCGCGGCCGTCCCGACGGTCGCGGTGTTCCTGCGCTTCCAGAAGCACTTCATTTCCGGACTCGCGATCGGGGCGATCAAGTGACGTGGACCGTGCGGCTCGCGACGACGTCCTACACGGTGGCACTGGACCCTTCTTCGCGGTGGGCCGAACTCGTCGCGTGGGGCCCGCACGGGGTCGAAGACGGGCCGTCGGTGTTCGCCAACGCCGGTGCGGTCCACTTCATCACCGAGGCCGACGCGGCGCCGGTCGAGTACGCCCCGCTGGGCCTGCGCCCGTTCTCCGGCGCGGACGTCTCGGTCCGCGGCGGCTCGTGGTGGCGGTTCGACTCGGCGTCTTCGGCCGACTCGGTGCGGCTGACCTTTGTGGACGAAGTCTCGGGGTTGCGCGCGACGCTCTGCTACCGGCCGGTGCCCGAAACGGACGTGCTCACGCGGTGGGTCGAGTTCACGAACACGGGTTCCGCGCCACTGGAGTTCGACCGCCTCGGCTCCGCGGGGGTGTGCGTGCCGACGGTGTCCGGTGCTCGGCTGACCTACCTGACCGGGCAGTGGTCGCAGGAGTTCACCCGGCGGACGGTTTCCCTGCCCGCAGGCGGGTTCCGGATGGAAAGCCGGTTCGGGGTCCCCGGGCACGCGCACGTCCCGTGGCTGGCGGTGCAGGACGCCTCCGGCGGTCCCGCGTACGGCGTCTCCCTGGAATGGCCGGGCTCGTGGTCCGTCGAAGCCGACGTGGAGCCCTCAGGCCTGACCCGCGTCCGGGCCGGCCGGCTGCCTTCGCCGGGACCGGTCGTCCTGGAACCCGGAGCTTCGCTGGCGACCCCGGCGGTCGCGCTGGCGTCCAGTGTGGACGGACTCGCCGGACTGGCTGCGGTGTGGCACGACTACGACCGCGTGCTGGCCGGTTCCCGGTGGCGACGGCCGCGCCCGGTGCTCTACAACTCCTGGGAGGCGACCGGCTTCGACGTCCGGAGCGCACCCCAGCTGGAGCTGGCGAAACGGGCGGCGGACATCGGCGTCGAGCTGTTCGTGGTCGACGACGGCTGGTTCACCGGCCGCGACGACGACACGGGCGGCCTGGGCGACTGGACGCCCGCGGAGGAGTCGTTCGGCGCGTTCGTCGACGCGGTGCGGGAGCTGGGCCTGGAGTTCGGGCTGTGGGTCGAACCCGAGGCCGTCAGCCCGAAGTCGCGGCTCTACGCGTCGCACCCGGACTGGGTGTACCGGATCGACGGGCGTCCGCTGACGCTGATCCGCAACCAGCTGCTGCTGGACCTCGGCCTCCCGGAAGTCGTCTCGTTTGTCAGGTCCACTTTGGATTCCCTGCTCACGACATACCCGATCTCGTACCTGAAGTGGGACATGAACCGCCCGCCGACCGAGCGCGGCCGCCCGGGTGCCCCGCACGCGGACTTGGACGCCGAGCACGTGGCCGGCTACCTGTCGGTGCTGGACCACCTGCGCGCGGCACACCCGCACGTCACGATCGAGGCGTGCGCAGGCGGCGGCGGCCGCACTGACCTGGCGACGGTCGCGCGCACGGACGTCGTGTGGCCGAGCGACAACACGGGCCCCCTGGACCGCCTCGCGATCCAGGACGGGTTCCTGCTGATGCACGCACCGCACCTGATGAGCTCGTGGGTGACGGACGCCCCGGGCACCTTCGACCCGCGCCCCCGGTCCCTGCGGTTCCGCTTCGTGACGGCGATGGCCGGAGTCCTGGGCATCGGCGCGGACCTCTCGCGGTGGACACCCTCCCAGCACGCGGAAGCAGCGTCGCTGATAAGCGTGTACAAGGAGATCCGCGACGTCATCCACCACGGCACCGCACGGGTCCTGGCGGGCCCGACTTCTCCGACGGCGGCAACGCAGTACACGTCCGAGGACGGCGACACGCTCGTCGTGCTGGCGTGGAGCACGGGCCCACTGACCGGCGCCCCCTTGACCCCGGCGCGGTCGTCCCGAGTACGGCTCGATGTGCACCCGGATTCGTCCTATGTGGACGGGTCGGGCGCCCGCTACTCGGGTGCACACCTGAAGTACGCGGGCCTCCCGTTCGACTGGACCACCTCACACGACGCCGATGTGGTCGTGCTCCGACGTCAGGGCAGCGAAACCGGCAGCACGAAGGTCGGCGAGCCGGTCGGGTAGTACTTCAAGTCCGCTTCCCCCGAAGCCGTCAACGTGAACGCCGTGACCGCGTCATCCGACTGGGCCGCCACGTAACACGTCCCGTCCACCAGGGCGAAGTGCCGCGGGTTCGCGCCGCACGGCTGGTCGGCCACAGCCAACGCCTCGTCCAGGGCGAACTCCGTCACGCAGTCCGGACCGCGGTTCGAGACGTACATGCGCGCGTCGCTCAGCTCCAGGTGGGCCACCAGGTTCGGTGTCACCGCAGACAGCGTCGAAGGCGTGACCGACACGACCTCGAACGCCCCCGGCGAGGTCTCGCGAACCGTCGCCACGGTGCCCGCCAGCTCGCCGACCACGTACGCCAGGTCGGTGCCCGGCCGGCGCACCAGCTGGCGCGGGCCCGTGCCCGCCGGCATCGGCGAGACCGCGAGCAGCTCGAGGGTGCCCGACGAAGACAGCGTGTAGCTGCGGATTTCGTCCGTGCCGAGGTCGACCGCGCTCACGATGCCGTCGCCCGGGACCGCCATGTGGACGTGCGCCGCCTCCTGGCGGGCGGCGTCCGGGCCGCTGCCGGTGTGCTGGACCAGGGCCGTCCGGGAAACGACCGCGCCCGACGACGACAGCGAGAACACCGCCAGGCTGCCGCCGGTGTAGTTGGCGCACAGCAGGAACCGGCCGTCCGGCGTCACCGCCAGGTGGCACGGGTGTGCGCCGCCCGTCTCCGCCGTCCCCAGGACCGACAGCGCGCCCGAGGGAGAGATCGACAACGCCGTCACCGAGCCGGTCGTCATCTCGTTCACGGCGTACAGCACGGGCAACGACGGGTGGCGCACCAGCCACGACGGTGACTCCAGCGGCAGCGAAGCCACCTCGCGCAACTCGCCGGTGGCGGCCCGCGAGAACGTCGTGATCCCGCGGCCGTTCCCCGCGTCACCCGTGTAGCACCCGACGAAGACCAGCTCAGCCATGCGCGCTCCTCACCAGCGTCTCGACCCGGGCGGAGATCTCCGCGGTGGTGCCGCGGGTCAGCGCCGAGCCGACCCCGCAGGCCACCGCGCCCGCCGCCAGCCACTGTGGCACGTCCTCGGGTCCGATGCCGCCGGTGGGCACCAACGGCGCCTGTGGCAGCGCCGCCCGCACGTCCTTCACCCACGACGGCCGCAACGCCGAAGCCGGGAACACCTTCACCGCGTCGGCGCCTTCTTCCAGCGCCCGCACGATTTCCGTCACCGAACCCGCGCCGGGGAACGCCGCCGCGCCGTACCGGTGAGCGGTGCGGATCACCGCCGCGTCCACCGACGGCGACACCAGGAACCGCGCGCCCGCGCGGATCGCCAGCACCGCCGACGCCTCGTCGAGCACCGTGCCGGCGCCGATCGTCGCGTCCGGGTAGGCCGCGGAAAGGCCCGAGATCGCGTCGAGCGCGCCCGGGTTCGTCAGCGGCAGTTCGATCGAGCGCAGCCCCGCTTCCAGGGCCGCGCGCGCGGCCTCCACCGCGGACTCCGCGTCGTGCGTGCGCACGATCCCGACGACGCCCTGGCGTAGCGCGTTCGCCGTGACTTCCCAGCGATAGGTCATCGGTCCACCTCCGTGCCGAGCAGTGTCTTGGTGAGTTCGCGCCGGTCGGGCAGGCCTTCGAGGTCGGTCCGCCGGCCGACGACCAGTGCCGCGCAGGCCGCGCCGGCGCGCAGTGCCCCGGCCGGGTCGCTGCCCCGCAGCCACGCCGACAGGTACCCCGCGGTCAGCGCGTCACCCGCGCCGACGGCGTCGACGACCCGGGTGACCAGGCTCGGCTGCGCCCACGAGCCGTCCGCCGTGACCGCCCGCGCGACCTTGTCCCGCTGCTTGACGACCACCGTCTGCGCCCGGCCCGCGAGCAGCGCGTCCGGCGTCTGCCCGAGCAGTTCGAGCTCTTCTTCGCCGGCGAAGACCAGATCCGCTCTGCTCAGCAAGGGCCCGACGGTGTCGCGCCAGCGGTCCGGGTGCGCGAGCTTCAGCCGGACGTTCGGGTCGAAGGACACCCAAGCGCCCGAAGCACGTGCGAGCGTGAAGAGCGCTTCGACGGCTTCGCGCGCGTCGGACGACAGCATCGCTGTGATCCCCGAGACGTGGACGAGCCGAGCGCCGTCGAGACCCGCTTCGCGCACGTACGCGGCGGAGAGACGCGAAGCAGCGGAGCCGCTTCGGTGGTACTCGACCGTCTCGGTGTCCCGGATCAGGAACCCGGTGAAGCCGTCCGGGTCGACTTCGACGCGCGAGACGTCGACGTCGTCGGCGCGCAGGGTCGCGAGCACGTGCGTGCCGGACGGGTCGCCGCCGACGCGGCTCAGCCAGCGGACGCGGTGGCCGAGCCGGGCCAGGCCGACCGAGACGGTGGTCTCGGCGCCGGCGACGGACGACGTGAAGGTGCGGGCGCGCCGCAGTGCGACGCCGGGCTCGGCGAGCAGCAGCCGCATCGCTTCGCCGAGGGTGACGACTTCGGTGTTCATCGCGGACAGCATAGCGCGTGAAATCTTAATTTAGGATTTATTCTTGACGGCGGTGGAGCCACCCCGGCATGCTGCTCCCGGCTCGCAGTTCACCGGAGAAAGGCGTCCGGCACATGCTCTTCAAGAGAACTCTGGCGGTGGTCGCCGCGATGGCGGCCGCGGTCACCGCGGCTCCCGCCCAAGCGACCCCGGCCGTGGACCAAGGCGCACCCGACTACTACGACAGCGGGGTCGCGAAGACCCCGTACATGGGCTGGAACACCTACTACGGCCTCGGCGCGCCCAGCGAGGCGTCGGTGAAGTCCGTCGCGGACTTCCTCGTCTCCAGCGGCCTGCGCGACGCCGGCTACCGCTACGTCTGGATCGACGGCGGCTGGACCGCCCCGGACCCGCGTGACGCCCAGGGAAACCTGCACGAGGACGCCGCGAAGTTCCCGAGTGGACTGTCCACTTTGGTCCAGTACGTGCACGACCGCGGGCTGAAGGCTGGCATCTACACCGACGCGGGCGCCTCCGACGGCAAGAACTGCGCGGCCGGCTCCGGCGGCTACTACGAGCAGGACACCAAGCGGTTCGCGAGCTGGAAGTTCGACGCCGTCAAGGTCGACTTCCTCTGCGGCATCGCGCAGAACCTCAAGCCCGCCGAGGCGTTCACGCAGTTCAGCCAGGCCCTCGCCAAGGCGGGCCGGCCGATGGTGCTCAACGTCTGCAACCCGGTCACCGACGAGTGGGGCACCCCGCACGGGCCCGACCAGGTCGCCGGCATCGCCTACAGCTACGGCCCGCTCGTCGCCGACTCCTGGCGCACCAGCACGGACATCGCCTTCGGCACGCCGTACGAGGGCATCTGGACGGACGTCCTGCGCAACATGGACGCCAACGCCGCGCACCCCGAGGCGAACGGGCCGGGTCACTACAACGACCCCGACTACCTCATCCCGATGCGCAAGACCGAGCAGGGCACGTACGAGCTGAACGAGGAGGAGTCGACCACCCAGTTCGTCATGTGGTCGGAGATGGCCTCCCCGCTGATCCTCGGCTCGGACCCGCGCACGCTGCCCGCGTCGATGCTGAAGACGTTGAAGAACCCGGAGATCATCGGCGTCAACCAGGACCGGCTGGGCATCCAGGGCGTCCGCGTCGCCACGACCGGCACCACCGACACCTACAGCAAAGTCCTCTCCCAGCGTGGCGACCGGGCGGTCGTGCTGCTCAACCGCGGCGCGGCGCCGACGCGGATGACGCTGAACTTCGCCGACGCGGGGCTCAGCGGCCGGGTGTCCGTTCGCGACCTGCGTGCCCGCGCCGACCGCGGCAGCGCGACCGGCTCGTACGCGGTCACCGTGCCCGCGCACGGCACGGCGTTCCTGCGCCTGCACGGCACCGATCTCGTCCCGGGCGACGACCTCGGCGGGACCGCGTCGGCGAGCCCGGCGATCGTCCGCACCGGCGGCAAGACCGTCACGTTCTTCCGCGACCAGGGCGGGTCGCTACAGGTCACGGGCCTGGACGGGCCGCGTCAGGTGGGCGGCAGGTTCCTCGGCCAGCCCGCCGCGATCGCCACGCCGGCCGGCCTCGACGTCTTCGTCCGCGGCCTCGACAACGCCCTCTACAAGCGCAGTTACGCCCAGCGCTGGGGCGACTGGCAGCGGCTCGGCGGCACGCTCACCGATTCGCCTTCCGTGACCAGCGACGGCACGGTCTTCGTCCGCGGTGCCGACGGGCAGGTCTGGCAGCGGACCGCGGACGGCCGGTGGTCCGGTCTCGGTGCCCCCGGCGGCAAGCCGATCTACGGCCGGCCGGGCGCGGCGACGTCGAGCAGCGGCACCGTCGTCGCGGTCCGGACCGCGGACGACAGCGTCTCGGTGCGCACGAAGACCGGCGGCACGTGGTCGGACTGGACGTCCATCGGCGGCACCGTCAGCAGCAGCCCGACGCTGGTCGCGGCTGGCGCGAAAGTAGCGCTGACGGCGTCTGCGAGCGACTACACGCTGTGGGCGAACGACTGGACCGGCTCGTGGGCCGGCTGGTTCAAACGGCCGGAGTACCCGAGCGGGAGCATCGTGGGCACCCTCGGCGCGGCGTCGGACGGCGCGTCGCTGTGGTTCGCCGCGCGGGGTCCGGACGACCATGTCCACGTAGCCAGGTTCTAGGAACGGAGAAGGCGATGTCCACGCGTACGGCGGTGGTGACCGGAGCGGCGTCCGGGATCGGGCTGGCGACGGCCCGGAAGCTCCTCGACGACGGCTACCGCGTGCTGGGCGTGGACATCGCCGAACTCCCCGACGGTGTGGTGCCGATCCGGGGATCGGTCAGCGACGAGACGACGTGGGCCGCCATCGGCGAGGTCGACGCCCTGGTCAGCAACGCCTACGTGCCCAGCACCGGGCCGTTGCACGAGATCGGACGGGCCGAGTGGGAGCGCCAGCTCGACGTCAACCTGACCGGCACGTACCTCGCCCTGAAGGCCTGCCTGCCGTCGCTGCGGGCGCGGCGCGGCGCGGTCGTGCTGGTCTCGTCGGTGCACGCGCACTTCGGGCTGCCGGGCCACCCCGCGTACGCCGCGAGCAAGGGCGCGCTGGTCGCGCTGGCCCGGCAGCTGGCCGTCGAATACGCCCCCGGCGTGCGCGTCAACTCCGTGCTGCCGGGGCCGGTGCTCACCGAGGCCTGGAACCGCATCTCGCCGGAAGACCGTGAGCGCAGCGCCCGGGCGACGCCCGCGGGCCGGCTCGGGCAGCCGGACGAGGTGGCGAACGTGATCGCGTTCCTGCTGTCGGACGCAGCGTCGTTCGTCACCGGGGCCGAGCTGACCGTCGACGGTGGCTGGTCCGCCGCCAAGGATTCCGCGTAGATGGGGGACAACGGGTGAAAATCACCGGAGTTGAAACGTTTCTGGTCGCGCCGCGCTGGCTGTTCCTCAAGGTCAGCACGGACGAGGGGGTCAGCGGCTGGGGCGAGCCCGTGGTCGAGGGCCGTGCGGAGACCGTGCGCGCGGCCGTGCACGAGCTGTCCGAGCTGCTGATCGGCCAGGACCCGCTGCGCATCGAGGACCACTGGCAGGTGCTGCGTCGCGGCGGGTTCTACCGCGGCGGGCCGGTGCTCTCCAGTGCCTTGGCCGGGTACGACCACGCGCTGTGGGACATCGCCGGCAAGGTCCGCGACGCGCCCGTGCACGAGCTGCTCGGCGGCCCGGTGCGCGACCGCGTCCGGGTCTACAGCTGGGTCGGCGGCGACCGGCCGTCCGGCATCCGCGAAGCCGTGTCCGCGCAGGTCGAGGCCGGGTTCACGGCGGTGAAGATGAACGTCGCCGGCCCGCTGACCGCGATCGCGTCGCCCGCCGAAGCCGACGCGGCGGTGGCGCGCGCGTGGGAAGCGCGGGAGGTGCTCGGCCCGCACCGCGACCTCGCGATCGACTTCCACGGCCGCGTCTCGCCCGCGATGGCGCGCCGGCTGGTGAAGCTGCTCGAAGACGTCCAGCCGATGTTCGTCGAAGAGCCGATCCTGCCGGAGACGCAGGGCGACGCGCTGCGGTCGATCGTCGAGGCGTCGACCGTGCCGATCGCGGTCGGCGAGCGGCTGTACTCGCGCTGGGAGTTCAAGCCGGTGCTCGACGCCGGGGTCGCGGTCGCGCAGCCGGACCCGTCGCACGCCGGCGGCATCTCCGAGCTGCGCCGCATCGGCGCGCTGGCCGAGATGTACGGCGCCGCGCTCGCCCCGCACTGTCCACTCGGGCCGATTTCCCTCGCAGCGTCGCTGCAGGTCGCCTTCGCGACGCCGAACTTCCTGATCCAGGAACAGAGCGTCGGCATGCACTACCACGAAGGTCAGGAGCACCAGTACCTCGTGGATCCGTCCGTCTTCGCCTTCCAGGACGGCTACGCGGCGCGTCCGCTCGAACCCGGGCTCGGCATCGAGGTCGACGAAGCGGCCGTCCGCCGCGCCGACGAGGTCGGGCACAGCTGGCGTTCGCCGGTGTGGCGGCACGACGACGGCGGTCTCGCCGAATGGTGACCTGGCTCGAGCGCGGCGACCTGCGGCTCGGGCTGGTCCCGGAGCTCGGCGGCCGACTGCTTTCGGTTTCCCGTCGGGGCGTGGAGCTGCTCTGGCGCAACGCCGATCTCCTGGCCGACGACCTCCGCGGTGAGTACGCGCCGAACTCCGGCCGGATGGGCGACTGGGTCAACTACGGTGGCGACAAGACGTGGCCCGCGCCGCAGGGCTGGTCCGGCCCCGGGGAATGGGCGGGCCCGCCGGACCCGGTCCTCGACTCCGGCCCCTACACCGCGGTCGTCGACGGCGACACGGTGACCATGACCAGCGCCCCGGACCCGCGCACCGGCCTGCGCCTCACCCGCGCGATCACGATCCTCGACGACGGCTACCGGCTGGACCTGCGCGCCTCGAACACGGCCGGGCACCCGGTCCGGTGGGCACTGTGGAACGTGACCCAGCTGCCCGGCGGCGGCACGGTCACGGCGGGCCTCGCCCGGCCGGACGTCGTCGCGCTGGTCTCCGGCACCGGTACACCGGAGTACACAGTGGACGGTGACCGGCTGGTCGTGCCGCCGCAGGACGTCGTCGGCAAGCTCGGCGTGCCGGGCACCGCGGGCTGGGTGTCCTACGGCGCGTTGACGCTGTCGTTCGCCGTGGACCCGGCCGGCGAGTACCCGGACCGGGGCTCGCCGCTGGAGATCTGGCTGGAGCACCCGCTGCCGTCGCCGCTGGCCGAGCTGGGCGACCTCGACCCGCCCGCGCGGATCGTCGAACTCGAGGTCCTCGGGCCGCTGACGACGCTGGCGCCGGGCGCTTCGGCCGAGTTGTCCCTTCGCGCCACGGTCCGGGAGGATGACGTGTGACCTTCACCGTCAAAAGCCTGACCGCCGCGGTGTTCGCGCTGGTGTTTTCGGCCGCCGTCCCCGTCACCGCCCACGCCGGCGAAGCGCCGGAGTGCCCGGCGAACCTGGACTGCCGTCTCGTGCCGGCGGCGTACGACTGGGCGAGCGACGACCACGGCAACGCCAACGACTACGGCAACTACGACCCGGCGGACCGGACCGCCGACGGCCAGGAGATCCAGTACATCGTCATTCACGACACCGAAAGCGTCCCCGGCAGCGGCGCGAGCCCGTACGACCAGGCCATCGCGACCTTCCAGAAGCCGTCGAGCGGATCGAGCGCGCACTACGTGATCCGCTCCTCCGACGGCCAGGTGACGCAGATGGTGCCGACGAAGGACGTCGCCTGGCACGCCGGCAACTGGACGATGAACGAGCACTCGATCGGCATCGAGCACGAAGGCATCGCGGCGCAGGGCGGTACCTGGTACACCGAGCAGATGTACCGCGCCTCCGCGGACCTGGTGCGCTACCTGGCGGCGAAGTACCACATCCCGCTGGACCGGCAGCACATCCTGGGCCACGAGGACGTTTCGCGCGAGCGCACGGCGAACTTCGCCGCCGCGCACTGGGACCCGGGCCCGTACTGGGACTGGAACCACTACATGGACCTGCTCGGCGCGCCGGCCCAGCAGGGTGGAGACCAGGCCGTCACGATCAACCCGGACTACGCGGCCAACCAGCCGCCGATGACCACCTGCACCGGCAGCACCTGCACGCCGTTGCCCGCGCACGGCGCGAACTTCGTCTACCTGCACACCGCGCCGGACGAGGCCTCGCCGCTGATCACCGACGCCGTGGTGCACCCGGACGGCTCGCCGGGCACGACGGCGATCGACGACTGGAGCGACAAAGCCGTCGCGGGCCGCACGTACGCGCTCGCCGGTGAGCAGGGCGACTGGACGGCGATCTGGTACGGCGGCCAGAAGGCGTGGTTCGCGAACCCGGGCCACCGCGTGACCGTTCCGGCCCGCGCCCGGCTGGCGACGGCGTCCTCCCCGGCGCCGCTGTACGGCCGCGCCTTCCCCGAGCAGGCCGAGTACCCGTCGGACATCCCGTTCGACCCGATCTGGACGGTCGGTGCCGTCCCCTGGACGCTGCCCGCGGGCCAGCGCTACGTCGTCACCGGGGAGTTCCGGGCGGAGAACTACTACGCGCGGTTCGACCCGGCGGACGTCCCGGCCAACCACACGCTGGTCACCGGCGCGGCGACGTACCTCCAGGTCTCCTACAACCACCGGCTCGTCTACGTGAAGGCGTCCGACGTGCGGCCCGGCTGACCTGCGCAGGTATCGTGAGGGCGTGACGGACAAGCCCCGCATTCCGAACGTGCTCGCCGCCCGCTACGCCTCGCCGGAGCTGGTCCGGCTCTGGTCGCCGGAGCAGAAGGTCGTCCTGGAGCGGCAGCTCTGGATCGCTGTGCTCCAGGCGCAGAAGGACCTCGGCGTCGACGTGCCCGACGGCGTCGTCGAGGCCTACCAGGGCGTCCTCGAGAACGTCGACCTCGAGTCGATCGCCGCCCGGGAGCGGGTCACCCGTCACGACGTCAAGGCGCGCATCGAGGAGTTCAGCGACCTCGCCGGCCAGGAGCACATCCACAAGGGCATGACGTCGCGCGACCTCACCGAGAACGTCGAGCAGCTCCAGCTGCTCCGCTCGCTGGAGCTGATGCGCACGCGCGTCGCGGCGGTGCTCGCGCGGCTGGCCGCCCTCGCGGTCGAGCACGCCGACACCGTCATGGCCGGGCGCTCGCACAACGTCGCCGCGCAGGCCACCACGCTGGGCAAGCGGTTCGCCACGGCGGCCGACGAGCTGCTCGTCGCCTTCGCCCGGCTCGAGAACCTCATCGAGCGCTACCCGCTGCGCGGCATCAAGGGCCCGGTCGGCACCGCGCAGGACATGCTCGACCTGCTCGGCGACGAGTCCACTTTGGACGACCTGGAGGACCGTGTGATGCGGCACCTCGGGTTCGGGCAGCGGTTCGTCAGCGTCGGCCAGGTGTACCCGCGCTCGCTCGACTTCGACGTGCTGTCCACTGTGGTCCAGCTCGCCGCGGCGCCGTCCAGCCTGGCCAAGACGATCCGGCTGATGGCGGGCCACGAGCTGGTCACCGAGGGCTTCAAGCCCGGCCAGGTCGGCTCGTCCGCCATGCCGCACAAGATGAACACCCGCTCGTGCGAGCGCGTGAACGGCCTCGCCGTGGTGCTGCGCGGCTACCTGTCGATGATCGGCGAGCTGGCCGGCGACCAGTGGAACGAGGGCGACGTCTCCGACTCGGTCGTCCGCCGCGTCGCGCTGCCGGACGCGTTCTTCGCGCTCGACGGCCTGCTGGAGACGTTCCTCACGGTCCTGGCCGAGTTCGGCGCCTTCCCGGCGGTGATCGAGCGTGAGCTTGATCGCTACCTGCCGTTCCTGACCACGACGAAGGTGCTGATGGCCTCGGTCCGGGCGGGCGTCGGCCGTGAGACGGCTCACGAAGCCATCAAGGAGAACGCCGTCGCCGTCGCGCTGGAAATGCGCGAGCGCGGTCTCGCCGAAAACGACCTGCTCGACCGGCTCGCGGCCGACGAGCGTATCCCGCTCGACCGCGGCGAGCTCGACAAACTGCTCGCCGACCGGATCTCGTTCACCGGGACGGCGGGCCGTCAGGTCGAGCAGGTGGCCGCGCGCGTCGCCGAGGTCCTCGAGCGGTTCCCGGAGGCCGCGGGGTATGCGCCCCAGCCGATCCTGTGAGCTGACGCACCCGTCCACGGAATGGAACGAATCCACTCGAACGGGCGAAATCCCTAATCTCGATCGCTGACCCACGGAGCGCTGCGAAGCGCATGTCCTCACCATGGAAGAAGCGATGAGATCCACGCTGTCCACCATCACCGCCGTCCTCACCGCGGGCGCGCTGACGCTGACCCTCGCCGCCTGCGGTGGTTCCGACGCGGGGGCGACCACCCTGCGCGTCGGCACCCTGAGCGATGCCCCGCCGTCGATCTACCTGGAGAACGGCCGGTTCACCGGCTACGACAACGAGCTGCTGCGCGACATCGCGAAGCGGGAAGGCTTCGAGGTCGAGTTCGTCGGCACGGAGTTCTCCAGCCTCCTCGCCAGTGTCGCCAGCGGGAAGTTCGACATCGGCAGCTCGACGATCTCCAGCACCGAGGCCCGCAAGAAGACGGTCGCCTTCTCCAACGGCTACAACACCGGCTTCACCACGATCGTGACGGCCAAGGGCGCGAACCTCAAGGACGTCGCCGCGCTGTCGGGCAAGCGGCTCGGCGTCGTCCAGGGCTCGGTGCAGGACGAGCTCGCCGGCAAGACCGCGGGCGCGCAGGTCGTCCGCTTCCCGGACTACAACGCCGGTTTCGCGCAGCTGAAGAACGGCACGCTCGACGGCTGGGTCGTCCCGCAGGACATCGGCAAGAAGTACCTGGACCAGAACCCCGCGGTCCCGCTGGAGCTCGGCTACACCGTCGAGGACAAGGACACGCCGTCGGCGTTCGCGGTCGCCAAGAAGAACACGGACCTGCTGAACAAGCTCAACGACGGCCTGCAGAAGGCCATCGCGGACGGTACGGTCGCCCGCATCTACGGGCAGTTCTACAAGAACACGCCGTTGTCGAAGGAACTCCAGCAGGGCGGGCCCGGCCTCGTCGTGAAGAACGTGGGTGTGTGACGTGAAGAAGCTGATCGTCACGGTGGTGGCCGCCGCGCTCGCACTGACCGCGTGCGGAGGGGCGTCGGACAGCGGCAGCACCACCCTGCGCGTCGGGACCCTGAGCGACGCGCCGCCGAACGTCTACCTCAAGGACGGCAACTACACCGGCTTCGACAACGAGCTGCTCAAGGCCATCGCGGCCAAGCAGAACCTGAAGCTGGAGTTCGCCGCGACCGACTTTTCGGCGCTGCTCGGGCAGGTCGCGTCGGGCCGGTTCGACCTCGCCAGCTCGGCGATCGCGCAGACGGACGAGCGCAAGAAGACCGTCGACTTCTCCGCGGCCTAC
Source organism: Amycolatopsis sp. NPDC004378 (assembly GCF_053602455.1). NCBI lineage: Bacteria > Bacillati > Actinomycetota > Actinomycetes > Pseudonocardiales > Pseudonocardiaceae > Amycolatopsis > Amycolatopsis sp. NPDC004378. Next base: position 1,467,786 of record NZ_JBSGDR010000001.1, on the reverse strand, counting down.
GACTTCGAGACCATGAGCATCCAGGCCAAGCAGGGCACGCCGGTCACCGACGAGAAGGGCCTGGCCGGCAAGCGCGTCGCGGTCATCCAGGCGACCGTCGGCGACCACTGGCTGACCAGCACGGTCCCGGCCGCCCAGGCGGTGCGCTTCCCGGACTACGCCGCCGCGCTGACGGCGTTGAAGACCGGCGCGGTCGACGCGTACATCCTCGACCAGAGCATCGCCGAGAAGAACGTCACCGACAACCCGGACGCCAAGCTGGTCGTCGTCAAGAGCTTCGTCACGGACGTGCCGCACGGCTTCGCGGTGAAGAAGGGCAACGCCGAGCTGCTCGGCAAGATCGACGACGGGCTCAAGCAGGTGATCTCCGACGGGACCTGGCTTAAGCTGCACCAGCAGTTCCTGCCGACCGCTCCGGTGCCGGCCGGGTTCCAGGGTTAGGAGAAGCATGAAGAAGACACTGGTCACGGCGCTCACCGCGACGCTGCTCGCCGCCTTGACCGCGTGCGGCGGTTCGGACAGCGGCAGCGGCACCCTGCGCGTCGGCACGCTGAGCGACTCGAAGCCGAACGCCTACCAGGAGAACGGCAACTACACGGGCTTCGACAACGAGCTCTTGAAGGCCATCGCGGCCAAGGAGGGCCTGAAGCTCGAGTTCGCCGCGACGGAGTTCTCGGCCCTGCTCGGCCAGGTCGCGAACGGCACGTTCGACATCGGCAGCTCGGCGATCTCCCAGACCGAGGCCCGCAAGAAGACGGTCGACTTCTCGGCGCCGTACAACTACCAGGCGCTGGGCATCGAGGCCAAGGAGACTGCGGGCATCACCGACGAGAACTCCCTGGCGGGCAAGCGGATCGGCGTCGTCCAGGGCACGGTGTCGGACACCTGGCTCGGCTCGAACGCGCCGACCGCGCAGGCCGTCCGCTTCCCCAATGACGCCGCCGCCCTCAACGCCCTCAAGACCGGCGCGATCGACGGCGCCGTCTTCGACCAGGCCACCGCCGAGGACTACGCGAAGAACAACGCCGACGCGAAGCTCAAGGTGACCAAGGCGATCACCACGACCATCCCGCACGGGTTCGCCTTCAAGAAGGGCAACACCGAGCTGATCAACAAGATCAACGACGGCCTGAAGAAGGTCATCGCGGACGGCACGTGGGTCAAGGTGCACGACCAGTTCGAGCCCACCGCGCCCGTGCCGGCGGAGTTCAAGGCGGGGCAGTAGTTCCACAATGGACGACTTCGTCAACACCTTCCTGGACTGGGACTACATTTCGCAGGTCCTCCCGGACCTGGCGAAGACCGGTCTGCTGAACACGCTCATCCTGTCGGTGACGTCCGCGCTGATCGGCACCGTGCTCGGCATGGTGCTGGCGGTGATGGGCCTGTCGACCAAGTGGTGGCTGCGGTGGCCCGCGCGGGTCTACACGGACATCTTCCGCGGGCTGCCGGCCATCCTGACGATCCTGCTGATCGGCCAGGGGCTCGGCACGCTCGCGCGGAACGTCGTGGGCACGAACCCGTACCCGATGGGCATCCTGGCGCTGTCCCTGATCGCCGCCGCCTACATCGGCGAGATCTTCCGGTCCGGCATCCAGAGCGTCGACAAAGGACAGCTGGAAGCCAGCCGCGCGCTCGGGATGAGCTACACCAAGGCGATGCTGCTGGTGATCATCCCGCAGGGCGTGCGCCGGGTGCTGCCCGCGCTGGTCAACCAGTTCATCGCCCTGGTCAAGGACTCCAGCCTCGTCTACGTCCTCGGCCTGCTGGCCGGCCAGCGCGAGCTGTTCCGGATCGGCCAGGACCTCGCGGCGAACACCGGCAACCTGTCGCCGCTGGTGGCCGCGGGAGTGTTCTTCCTGGTGATCACGGTGCCGTTGACGCACCTGGTCAACTACATCGACAAGAAGCTCCGGACCGGCCGCAAGGTGCGCGCCGACGAGCCGGGCGACGACGAGCTGGACCTGCTCGCCAGCGGGAAGGTGGTCTCGTGACCGCGACCCAGGTGCGGTCGTCCAGTGTGGAGCTGCGCGACATCCACGTCACTTTCGGCACGCTGGAGGTCCTCCGCGGCGTCGACCTGAAGGTGGAGAGCGGCAGGACGACCTGCGTGATCGGCCCGTCCGGCTCCGGCAAGTCGACGTTGCTGAGGTGCGTCAACCGCCTGCAGGAACCCGATTCCGGCGACCTGCTGCTCGACGGCGAGTCCGTGATCAAGGCCGACCCGGACGCCCTCCGCCAGCGCGTCGGCATGGTGTTCCAGCACTTCAACCTCTTCGGTCACCGCACCGTGCTGGACAACATCGTGCTGCCGCTGCGCAGTGTGAAGAAGATCGGCAAGGACGAGGCGACGGCGATCGCCCGCGCCCGCCTCGCCGAGGTCGGCCTCGCGGACAAGGCACCGTACCGGCCGAGCGCGTTGTCCGGCGGCCAGCAGCAGCGCGTCGCGATCGCCCGGGCACTGGCGATGGACCCCGAGGTGATGCTGTTCGACGAGGCCACCAGCGCCCTGGACCCGGAGCTGGTGAAGGGCGTGCTGAACCTGATGGCGGGCCTCGCCTCGCGCGGGCTGACGCTGATCGTGGTCACGCACGAGATGGGCTTCGCCCGCAGCGTGGCCGACGAGGTGGCCTTCATGGACGCGGGCCGCATCGTCGAGCAGGGCCCGCCCGCCCAGCTCTTCGACGACCCGCAGAGCCCTCGCCTGCAGCGCTTCTTATCTCAGGTGCTGTGACGACCGTTCGCCGCGAAAACCGGGCGCCCGGGCGCCATGTCCGCAGGTAGCCTGCGGACATGGCGAGGATCGCGCGGCTGACGTACTACCCGGTCAAAGGCTGTGCCGGCACCTCGGTGCCGGCCGTCGAAGTCGGCCCGGCCGGGTTGGCGCACGACCGCGTCTTCCAGGTCGTCGCCCCGGACGGCGACTTCCGCAGCCAGCGCCGCCACCCGGGCCTGGCCGCGGTGCGGCCGCAGGTGCTCGGCGACCGGCTGGCGCTGTCCGCACCGGGCTGCGAAGACCTCGTCTTCGACATCCGGCACGACGGCCCGCGCCACCCGGGTTCGACGTTCTCCTGGCAGGGCACGGGCATCCACCAGGGCGCCGAGGCCGCGGAATGGTTCTCGGACCTGCTCGGCCTGCCGTCGGTGCTCATCGGGGTCGCGCCCGACCACGAGCGCGTCACCAGCGGCGAAACCCCGGGCACGGCCGCGTTCGCCGACGGCCACGCCCTCCTCGTCGCATCGGAGTCCTCTTTGGACAACCTGAACTCGCGCATCCTCGAACGCGGCGCGGAACCGGTCCCGATGGACCGCTTCCGCCCCAACGTGATCGTCTCCGGCTGGCTGGAACCGCACACCGAGGACGAGGTCCGGACGATGACCGCGGGCACGGCCGAGTTCGGCTACGCCAAGCAGTGCGTGCGCTGCACGGTGCCGATGGTCGACCAGGAGACGGGCGAGAAGGCCGGCCCGGAGCCGATCCGCACGCTCGCTTCGTACCGACGTCACCCGGAAGGCGGGGTGACGTTCGGCATGAAGGCCGCGGTGGTGCGCCCCGGTCAGCTCGCGGTCGGCGACGAGGTGATCGTGCACTCCTGGGCGGGCCCGAGCCCGAGCACAGCGGCCGCGGAACCCCCGTTGACGGCCACCGCGAGCCGCCCGGCGGAGTCGGTGTAGAGCACGCTCGCCCCGGCCGGCACGTCCGCGAACGTCCGTCCGATCTCGGTGGTCACCGCGACACGCTCGCTGTGTACCGAAACCGCGCCGGACAGGCCCGAGAGCTCCAGGTCCGCCGGCGTCGCCGCGAGCTGGACGTTGCCGAAGTGGTCGACGGTCAGCACTTCCGACACCAGCTTCCCGGGGAACGCCGCCACGAACGGCTCCGGCAGCTCGACGAGCTCGTCGACGCGGTCACCGAAGTCCGACGGCGCCACCCCCAGCGCGAGGTGCGCCGCCGCGGGCGCGAAGACGTCCCGCCCGTGGAACGTCGCCGACGTGACCGGCAGCCGCAGCGACGGCTCGGTCAGCTCGTACGCCGCCCGCACGCCGCCCAGCGCGTGCGCGGCCGGCAGCAGGAGGCCGTTGTCCGGTCCGACGAGCAGCCCGCCACCGGCGACCACGACCACCCCGAGCCGGGCGGTGCCCACCCCCGGGTCGACGACCGCGACGTGCACCCCTTCCGGCAGGTAGGGCACGGTCTGGGCCAGCGCCATCGCGCCGTGCCGGATGTCCTGGGGCGGTACCTCGTGCGTCACGTCGATCACCCGCACGGCGGGCGCCAGCCGCGCGATCACGCCGTGGCAGGCCGCCACGAAGCCGTCGCGGAGGCCGTAGTCGGTGGTCACCGAGATCCAGTCGAAGGCCATGGCAGCATCATCCATGGTGGCGGAGGGTGCCCGTTAGGGTTCAGCGCGTGACACCCCTCCCCACCCTCGCGACCGGCAAGGTCCGCGACCTCTACGCCGTGGGCGACGACCACCTGCTGATCGTCGCGTCCGACCGCATTTCCGCCTTCGAGCACGTGTTCCCCACCGTCGTCCCGGACAAGGGCCGGGTGCTCACCGCGATGAGCGTGTTCTGGTTCCGCGAGCTGGCCGACGTCCTCCCGAACCACTTCGTGGCCTGTGACGGCCCCCTGATCCCGGAGGCCTTCCGCGGCCGCGCGCTGCTGGTCGAGCGGCTCCGCATGCTGCCGGTGGAGGCCGTCGTCCGCGGCCACCTGGCCGGCCGCGGGTACGCGGAGTACCGCAGGTCCGGGTCGGTGTGCGGGATCGCGCTGCCGCCCGGGCTGGCCGAGTCGGACCGGCTGCCCGAGCCGATCTTCACGCCGTCCACCAAGGCACGACCCGGCGAGATCGACGAGCACCTCGACTTCGACACCTTCGCGGCCATCCTCGGCCGCCCGCTCGCGGAGCAGGTCCGCGAAGCGTCGCTGGAGCTCTACCGCCGGGGCGCCGCGCGCGCCGCCGAGCAGGGCCTGGTGCTGGCCGACACCAAGTTCGAGTTCGGCACCCGCGCGAACGGCGAACTCGTGCTCGCCGACGAGCTGCTGACCCCGGATTCGGCGCGCTACTGGCCGGCCGGCGGCCACCGGCCCGGCCGGCCGTCGTTCGACAAGCAGCACGTGCGCGACTGGCTGGTCGGCCCGTCATCGGGCTGGGACTGCGTGTCCGAGCTGCCCCCGCTGCCGCCCGACGTGGTGATCGCCACGCGCGACCGCTACCTCGAGGCGTACCACCGCGTCACGGGCCTTTCCCTGGCAGACTGGCCCCGTGATCCTGCTGATCTGCGGCAGCCTGCGGGCAGGCTCGGGCAACGCGGCGGTGCTGGGGACCGTCGCGACGCTCACCGCGAGCAAGACGTACCCCGGACTCGCCGACCTGCCGCACTTCAACCCGGATGACGACCGCGACCCGCTGCCCCCGGCCGTCGCCGAACTGCGGGAAGCGATCAAGGAAGCCGACGCGATCATGGTCTGCACGCCCGAGTACGCGGGCGGCCTGCCGGGCTCGTTCAAGAACCTCCTGGACTGGACGGTCGGCGGAGGCGAGATGTACGGCAAGCCGGTGGCGTGGATCAACGCGTCGTCGATAGCGGCGCCCACGGGCGGCCGCGACGCCCACGACTCGCTGCGCAAGGTGCTGACGTACGCGGGCGCCCGCATCGTCGAGGACGCCTGCGCCCGGATTCCGGTCTCCCGCGCGGACGTCGCCGACGGCCAGGTCGCCGACCCCGACCTGCGTGGCCGGATCGCGGTGGCGGTGCAGCGCCTGCGCGAGGGCGTTTGAGCGTCCGAGGAGCCCGTCCGGAGCCTTACGGCAACGGACGCTCGCCCGTTCTGCGCAGTTCACGGGAGCGTCAGACGGGTGCGTCCCAATGGTGGGGTGGACGCTCGCTTGCTGGTTTCGCTGTCGGGAATCACCCCGCGCACGCTGCACCGGTGCGCCGACCTCGCGGCCGAGCTCGACCGCCGCAAGGTCCCGTTGTCCGTGCTGTACGCCGCTCGCACCGGCGAAGGCCCCGTGACGGAGTGGGTGCGCACCCGCGCCCGCAGGGGAGATTCCGTGCTGCTGCACGGGTACGACCACACCGTCGCGCCTACGCACCGCACGGTGTACCTGGGCAAGAAGGCGGAGTTCGCGACGCTGCCGGCCCACGAAGCGAGGCTCCGGCTGATCGCCGCGAAGGCCGCGCTGGACAACGCCGGCCTCTCGGTCGACGGCTTTGCGCCGCCGCGCTGGATCGCTTCCCAGGGCACGCTGCAAGCCTTGGCTGAGCACGGCTTCCGCCTGTGCGCGGACCTCGGTGCGGTGCGCGACCTCGTGACGGGCGAGGTGCGCCGCGCGCGCGTGCAGGAGTTCACGAGCCAGTCGCACCGGACCGAGACGGTCCGCTGCTTCGCGCTCGTCCTCGCCGCCGCGCGCTCGGCTCGCCGGGGCGGGTTGGTCCGGCTGGGGGCGGAGGCCGCGGACCTCACCCGCCCCGGCCTCCGGCAGGCGTTGCTCGACGCGGTCGACGTCGCGCTGGAGAACCGGGCGTTCGGCGCGACCTACGGTTCGCTGCGCGCGGTCGCGGCCTGAGTCGTCGTTTCTCTCTGGAGTTGTCAATCATCGCCCCCTGCCGGGGGTTCGAGCCCGGGGCTGGATCAGTGCGCCGGGTTCGGGTCGAGGAGCACGTCGAGCCGTCCGAAGGCCGTGTCGACCGCCGGTGCGAGCGCGCCCGCGTCGGCGCCGGCGAGCCGGCTTCCGGCCTGGTAGCAGGCCACGGCGATCTGCGCCGCCAGTACCGCGACCTCCCGAGGCGCGCCTCTCTCCAGCAGGATCGCCTCGCCCAGCTCGGCGAACCGCTGCAGTTTCCGCGCGCTGCGGTCCTTGAGCTCCGTGTTCTGTTCCACGAGCCGCTGGTGCATTTCGTAGTGCCTGGCATCCGCCGTCGCCTCCGCGCACACGTCGAGCACCAGGCCGCGGACCTGGTCCAGAGCCTCCGGAAGGCTCTGGGGTGCCTCGCCCGGCAGCGCCCGCTGCCGCTCGGCCAGGTGGTCCAGTAACTCCTGCTCGTCCGAAAACACCACCTCCTGCTTGTCACCGAAGTACCGGAAGAACGTCGTGCGCCCCACCTCCGCGCGTTCGGCGATGTCCGTGACCGTGACATCGGTGAAGCCGCGCTCCGCGAACAGCTGGAAAGCCGCTTCCACGATCTGCTCGCGGGCCTGCTTCTGCTTCCGTTCCCGCAGCGAGGGGCGTTGTTTCATGAACACAGACTAGCGGAACCGGTATCGAGTCCGCTACGGTACTGAGTACCAATTCGAATCGGGTACCTGATCGAGTGAAGGGGCGAAGTCATGACCGAACCGGCGAAGACACTGCTCATGACCGGCGCCAGCCGGGGACTCGGCCGGGCCGCGGCGGAACGACTGCTGCGCGACCGGCCGGACCAGTTGCTGCTCGTCTTCGTGCGCGGCGAGGAGGCCGGCCGGCGGCTCACGCGTGAACTGGCCGCGAGCACGGGAAACCCGAACGTCGGCGCGGTGTCGTGCGACCTCGGCTCCCTGGCGGAGGTGCGTAAGGCGGCCGAAGACGTGCGGAAACTGCTCGACCGAGGGGAGATCCCGCCGCTGGCCGGCCTGCTGGCCAACGCGGGCGTGCAGATGGCGTCGGCCACGAAGGCGACGGCGGACGGGTTCGAGGCCACGTTCGGGATCAACGTCCTCGCGAACTACCTGCTGCTGCGCCTGCTCGCCGACCGGTTCGAGCCGGGCGCGCGCGTCGTGGTCACCGGCAGCGAGTCGCACTTCGGCGACTTCCGGCACAACCTCGGCCTCGTCCCGGCGCCGAACTGGACCGGCACGCGCAGTCTCGCCAAGCCGGGCACCGGTCCGGAGGCCGGAACGGTGACCGCGGGCCGCCGGGCGTATTCGACCAGCAAGCTCGGCGTGCAGTACCTGGTGCACGCGCTCGCGAAGCGGCTGCCCGGGATCGACTTCTACGCGTACACCCCGCGGCTGGTCCCGGGCACCGGCCTGGTCCGCGACGCGAGCGCGATCCAGCGCTTCGGGTTCCGGTGGCTGCTCCCGGCGTTGTGGGCGACACCCATCGCGTCGAGCCCGCAGACCGCGGGCGCCAAGCTGGCCGCGGCGATGACCGTACCCAGGCCGGCCGAATCCGGGGCGTACCTCGACCGCGGCGTGGTCGTGCCGTCGTCGAACGAGTCCTACGACGAGGAGCGGGAGGAGGAGCTGTGGCGTGGCGCGGCCGAGTTGTGCGGCGTGCCGGCGTAGTGACCGGCACGCCGCGAGGACTAGAACTTCGCGGGTTCGGCCCGGTCGAGCACCTTGACCTCGGTGCCTTCCGGCGCGAGGTTGCCGAACAGGCCGTAGTGCAGGGCCGGGTTGGCGAGCACGGCTTCGTGGATCGGCACCGCGACCCGCGGCGCCACGGCACGCAGGTAGTCGACCGCTTCGCCGGCCTTCAGCCACGGCGCGCCCGTCGGCAGGCCCAGCACGTCGACCTTCTGCTCGGGCACGAAGAACGAGTCGCCGGGGTGAAAGAACGCGCCGTCGTCGAAGACGTAGCCGATGTTCGGGATCACCGGGATGTCGGCGTGGATGACGGCGTGCTCGCCGCCGACGGCCTTGATCGAGGTGTCCCCGACGGCGAAGGCGTCGCCGACGTTCGCGACGTCGAACGGCAGGCCCAGCTTCTCGATCTCGGGCGCCGAGCCCGGGTCGACGATCAGCTTGGCGTCCGGGTTGGCCTCGAGGACCTTCGGCAGGCGGTCGACGTCCAGGTGGTCGAAGTGCTGGTGGGTGACCAGCACAGCGGACAGTTCGCGCTCACCCTCGAAGCCCGTGGAGAACGCGCCGGGATCGATCAGGATCCGCTCGGAGCCGGTCTCCAGCAACAGGCAGGCGTGTCCGAAATGGACGATACGCATCGATGCTTCTCCTTCGCACGTGGACGATTCCAGCCTAGTCCTGCTTCGTCAGGCGGGCCGCGTGCCGAGGAGCCGGTGCCGGACGCCGTCGAGGTCGGCGCGGCCGACGCCCGCCGCGAGCAGGTACCGCTCCGCGTCGAAGCCGTCGAGCGTGCTCAGGATGAGGGCTCGCGTCGTGGTTCCCCGCTCGGCGAGAAGCGCCTCGATGGCCGGTCCTTGGTCCGCGACACCCATCTTGGCGAACAGTGCCGGCAGCGCCCCGGCCGAGAGGTCGTAGTCCGCGGCGATCTCGCCGGGTTCGACGCCGGCCAGCGCCAGGAGCAGGAGCGTCACCAGGCCGGTCCGGTCGCGCCCGGCGCCGCAGTGGAACAGGATCCCGCCGGGGCCCGACCGCGCGATCGCCTGGATGACGGCCGCGCAGCGATCGGCTTTCCGTTCGAGGAAGAGCGGGTAGTAGAGCGGGGTGCCGTTCAGCCGTGCCTCGTTGATGCGGCGCCAGAACTCGAGGTCGTCGATGTCGTCGAGGGGCGCCTCCACGCGGTCGATGTCCGGCGGAGCCGGCGCTCCGGCCGTCGCGGGCGCGAACTGCGCCGAACCCGCCAGGGCTGTCCGGTCGTCCGCTGTCGGCCGGATCTCGTCGGGGTTGCGCAGGTCGATGACGGTGCGAACGCCGGCGCGGTGCGCGCGGGACCAGCCCGCGGCCGTCGCGAAGCGCAGGTCCGCCGCCCGGAAGAAGGCGCCGCGGCGGGTCGGCTGCCCCGATCGGGTCGGCAGCCCGCCGAGGTCCCGGGTGTTGAAGAAGCCTTCCCAGTCCACTGCCCGGCTCGTGTCCATCCGACGAGCATCGCCCATGCGTCAGAGTTTCCCGGTGAGCAACGCGTCGCCGAGCTCGGTCCGCCGGTACAGCACCCGGTGGCCGCGGCGTTCCGACGCCAGCAGGCCCGCCGCACGCAACGCCGTGAGGTGCGCGGAAACGGTCGCGGCGGCCAGGCCGTGGCGCCGGGCCAGCTCCGTGGTCGCCGCGGGCCGGTCGAGCGCGGCCAGCAGCAACGCCCGCGTCCGGCCGAGCACCTCGGCCAGCGGTTCGGGTGGCGCCGTGGCCGACGTCCACAGGGAGGCCACCCCGCGAGCCGGGTAGAGCAAGGAGATCTGCCACGGCGGGACCGTCACGACCCCGACGTTCGGCCAGGCGAACACGGCCGGGATCAGCAGCAGTCCGCGCGAGTCGATCTCCAGCCGTTCGCGCGCCCGAACGTCGATCAGGACGGACGTCCCGGAAAGCCGGACGCGCGGGTGGAGCTCCCCGAGCATCGAGACGATGCCGCCCGAACCCAGCTGCCGCGTCCGGAACGCGATGTCCGCGGCCAGCAGCTCGCGCAGGCGCGGCCACTCCGGCGCGAGCAGCGTGTGCCACACCGTCTCGAGCTGGTCGGCCAGCAGGTCGCGCGCGGCCGCCGGGTCTTCCGGCAAGAGCGAAAGGTCGGCGTCGACCATCCCGAGCTCGAGCGCGACCTGGTGCGGCGGTGTCGCGCGGACCGCGCGCAGCTGCGCTTCCGCCGTCGTCTCCGGGCTGGTGGGCGGCGGGCTGAGGAACTCGGTGATGTAGTGCCGCGCGCTCAAGACCGCGGTCAGCTCGGGCACGTCGAGGGCGGGCGCGCCGGTCGCCCACGGCAGGTTCACCGGGTGGCCGCGGACGCCGAGCAGCGTCTGGACGGCGCCGAGTACCTCCTCCAGCGGCGAAATCGCGAACCGGACGCGCTGGGCGCCGGCCGCGGTCAGAACCAGCTCGATCATCGCCGATTCGTCCTCACCCGAATCAGTGTGCCGCAGAATCGCGCCGCGCGAACGTGTGGACATGTCGTTGTTCACCCATCGCGCCTACTGGCGCTGGTCGGCGGGCGTCCAGTTCGCCCGGCTCCCGGCGACCATGGCCCCGCTCGCGTTCACCCTCCTGACCACGGCGACGACCGGCTCGTACCGGCTCGGCGGTGTGCTGATGTCGGTTTACGTCGCCGCCGAGATGGTTTGTGCGGTACCGGTCGGGCGGCTGCTCGACCGCGTCGGCCCGGCGCGTGGCTTGCCGGGGCTGCTGCTCCTGACGGCGGCCGGGTTCGTCGTCCTCGCGTTGGCCGCCGACGCGCCCCCGCCCGTCCTGGTCGCGCTCGTCCTGCTGCCCGGTATCGCGGGTGGGGCGCTGTCCGGCGGGTTCCGGACGTTGCTCGCGGACACCGTCGACGACGAGCTGCTGCCCCGCGCGATCTCGGTCGACGCGATGCTCCTCGAAGGCGTGCTGATCGGCGGCCCGGCGCTGGTCGCCGTGCTCGACGTGGCCGGCACGTTCGTTCCGCTGACCGCGATGGCCGCCGCATGCTTGGCCGCGGCGGTACTCGTCCCGCGTCGTACGAGTGCACACGAACGGGTGGAATCCGCGGAGGACGTCCCGCCGGCGCGGCTCGTCACCTACCTGCCGTGGCTGTGCTGCGCGTTCACCGTCGGGCTGCTGCTCTCGACGATCGAGGTCGCGCCGCTGCCGTTGGTCCAGCGCCTCGGCGCACCCGAGACGGCCGCGCCGGTCGTGATCACCGTGCTGAGCGGGGCGAGCATCGCGGGCAGCGCGCTCTACGCGTGGCGGGGGAAGACCGGTGACCCGCGGCTGTTCCTGGGCGGCTTCGTCGTCGGCGGGCTCGCCCTCGCGGGCGACTTCGGCTGGGCCGGCCTGCTCGTGTCGATCGCCCTGATCGGCGGGTGCACCGGGCCGCTGGTGGCCGCGACATCGGTCAACCTGCAGCGGCTGCTGCCGAAGAACCGCAGGTCAGCGGGGTTCTCGTTGTCCTTCACGGTCCAGGCGTGCGGGTTCGGGCTCGGTTCGCTGGCGGTCGGCGTGCTGCCGTTGTGGCTCGCGCCGTTGTTCGGTGTCTTTGCCGCGGCGATCGCCGGTGGAATGCTGGTGCGGAAGCCCGCACGAGCTATTGGCACACTGTCAGTAACGTCGTAACCTGGGCTGACCCGCGACCTCCAGGGAGACGCCGATGACTGCCGTCCAGCCGAAGCCGACGTCGGTCGGCGAGACCTTCGACTCGCTGAGCCCGGCGACCGACGAGGTGGTCGGAACCTACCCGATCCACACGACCGAAGACGTCAAGTCGGCAGTCGAGCGCGCCCGCGTCGCGGCGCAGTGGTGGGCGGACCTCGGCTTCGCCGGGCGCGCGGAGCGGCTCCGAAGCTGGAAGGGCGTGCTGACGCGCCGGCTGCCGCAGCTGTGCCAGGTCGTCCGCGACGAGACGGGCAAGCCCATCGCGGACGCGCAGCTCGAGAGCGTCCTCGCCATCGAGCACATCGCGTGGGCGGGCAAGCACGCGAAGAAGATCCTCGGGAAGCAGAAGCGGTCCGCGGGCCTGCTGATGTCGAACCAGGCGGCGACCGTCGAGTACCAGCCGCTGGGCGTGGTCGGCGTGATCGGGCCGTGGAACTACCCTGTGTTCACGCCGCTCGGCTCGATCGCGTACGCGCTGGCGGCGGGCAACGCCGTGGTCTTCAAGCCCAGCGAGTACACGCCGGGCGTCGGGAAGTGGCTGGTCGACGCGTTCGCCGAGGTCGTGCCGGAGCAGCCGGTGCTGCAGCTGATCACGGGCTTCGGCGAGACGGGCGCGGCGCTCGTCGGCGCCGGCGTCGACAAGATCGCCTTCACCGGCTCGACGGCCACCGGCAAGCGGATCATGGCCGCGGCGGCCGAGACGCTCACCCCGGTCGTCATCGAAGCGGGCGGCAAGGACCCGGTGCTGGTCGACGCGGACGCCGACCTCGACGCCGCCGCGGACGCGACGGTCTGGGGCGCGTTCTCCAACTCCGGCCAGACGTGCATCGGCGTCGAGCGCGTGTACGTCCACGAGAAGGTGCATGACGAGTTCGTCGCGAAGGTCGTCGAGAAGTCGAAGGACGTGCGCGCGGGTTCGGACGAGGCCGCGCAGTACGGCCCGGTGACGATGCCGTCGCAGCTGGGCGTGATCAAGCGCCACATCCAGGACGCGCTGGCCCGCGGCGGCAAGGCTGTCCTGGGCGGTGAGGAGTCGGTCGGTGACCGCTACGCCCAGCCGACGGTGCTGGTCGACGTCCCGGAGGACTCCGAAGCGGTCACCGAAGAGACGTTCGGCCCGACGGTGACGATCGCGAAGGTCAGCACCATGGACGAGGCGGTCGAGCTCGCGAACAACACGAAGTACGGCCTGGGGTCGACGGTCTTCTCGAAGTCCCGCGGCGTGGAGCTGGCGGAAAAGCTGCGCACGGGCATGACGGCGATCAACGCGCCGCTTTCGTTCGCGGGCATCGCGTCCCTGCCGTTCGGCGGCGTCGGCGACTCGGGCTTCGGCCGCATCCACGGCCCGGAGGGGCTCCGCGAATTCGCCCGGACGAAGGCGATCGCGCGGCAGCGCTTCACGGCGCCGCTGACGCTGACGTCGTTCAGCCGCAAGGAGTCGACGGACGCGCTGGTCGCCAAGCTGGTGACGATCCTGCACGGCAAGCGCTGAGCGGGCCGCGGCCCCCGGTATCCAGTTTAGTGCGGGGCACCGACAGTTCCGGGGCTGTGGAGGCGAGTTGTCCACAGCCCCGGGCCTGGCCTACCGGCCCCGGATCAGGTCGGCGGCCTTCTCCGCCACCATGATCGTCGGGGCGTTCGTGTTGCCTCGCGGTACCACCGGCATCACCGACGCGTCGACCACGCGCAGGCCCTCCACGCCCTGGACGCGCAGCTGGGGGTCGACCACCGAACCGATCGCGCACGTCCCGACCGGGTGGTAGAGCGTCTGCGTGTTCTCGCGGACGTGGTCGGCCAGCTCGGTGTCGCCCAGGTCGTGGCGCTCGGGCAGGAACGGCTTGTCGAGGAACCGCTTGAGCGGTCCCGACCTGCCGATCTCGATGAGTGCCTTCAGCCCGGCGATCATCGAGTCCATGTCCCGCGGATCCGCGTAGTACGCCGGGTCGATTTCCGGCTTCCACAACGGGTTTGCGGACTTCAGGCGCAGCCGGCCGCGGCTCGCGACGTCCACCACCGTCGCCGCCGACGTGAAGCCGGAGACGGTCGGCTCGCGCAACCCGTTGTCGTAGAACAACGACGGCACCACGTGGATCTGCATGTCGGGAGCCGGCAGGCCGTCCGTGGTCGGGAAGAACGCGCCCGCCTCGCCGAGGTTCGACGTCAGCGGCCCGCGCTTCGTCAGCTGGTAACGGACGAGGCCGCGCGGGGTCGCGGCGTCGACGAGGTCGGTCGTGCCGCGCGTCGACCAGATGATCCCGCACGCCGGGTGGTCGTGGAGGTTTTCGCCGACGCCCGGCAGTGCCGCGACGACGTCGATGCCGTGCTCACGCAGGTGCTCGGCCGGACCGACGCCGGAGACCATCAGCAGCTGCGGCGAGTTGACCGCTCCGCCGGACAGCACCACCTCGGCCGACGCGCGGGCGGTGCGCTCCACTCCGTTGTCCAAATAGGACACTCCAACCGCGCGTGTGCCCTCGAACACGATCCGGGTGGCGGGCGAACCCGTCTTCACCGTGAGGTTCGGCCGCTCGAGCGCCGGGCGCAGGTACGCGTCGGCGGTCGACCAGCGACGGCCCTTCTTGCAGGTGACCTGGTAGACGCCGGCGCCTTCCTGGCTCTCGCCGTTGAAGTCGTCGGTGCGCTTGAGGCCCCACGAGACGGCCGAGTCCACCCAGGCGTGCGACAGCTCGTGGGTGAAGCGGCGGTCCTCGACGTGCAGCGGGCCGTCGGTGCCGTGCAGGGGACCGTCGAGCCGCTGGTTGCCCTCGGCGCGCTTGAAGTACGGGAGGACGTCGTCCCAGCCCCAGCCCTCGGCGCCGTGCTGATCGCGCCAGCCGTCGTAGTCGGCGCGGTTGCCGCGGATGTAGATCATCGCGTTCATCGACGAGCAGCCGCCGAGCATCTTGCCGCGCGGCCAGTACGCGGATTTGCCCGTGTGCTTCTGCTCGACGGTCTCGTAGTTCCAGTCCCACTTGCTCTTGAACAGCGAGGCGAACGCGGCCGGGATGTGGATTTCGTCGGCGGTGTCCTCGCCGCCCGCTTCGAGCAGCAGGACCTGGGCGGACGGATCTTCGGTGAGCCGGTTCGCCAGCACGCACCCGGCGCTCCCGGCGCCGACGATCACGTAGTCGTAGGAGTCCACGGTGCCTCCACAGCTGTTGGCGCGATGTCAACGACTCATCATGGCGCAGGTCGGCGCGTGCGGCCAGTCTAGGTCCCCGCGGCCTCCCGAACTGGGTGAACTATGCTCGCGGGGTACCCACGACCTGCGTGAATAAGGAGCAGCCTGCCGTGGCCCGAGTCGTTGTCGACGTCATGCCGAAGCCCGAAATCCTCGACCCGCAGGGACAGGCCGCGCTCGGCGCCGCCGGCCGTCTCGGCTTCACCGGGATCAAGGAGATCCGCCAGGGCAAGCACTTCGAGATCGAGGTCGACGACACGGTCGACGACGCGACGCTCGAAAAGATCGCCGAGGGCTTCCTCGCGAACCCGGTCATCGAGCAGTGGACGATCAAGCGGGTGGACGCGTGAGCGCGCGCATCGGCGTCATCACCTTCCCAGGCACGCTGGACGACGGCGACGCGGCCCGCGCGGTGCGCTACGCCGACGCCGAGGCGGTCCCGCTGTGGCACGCGGACGAGAACCTCCACGACGTCGACGCGGTGGTCGTCCCGGGTGGCTTCTCCTACGGCGACTACCTGCGGGCGGGCGTGATCGCCCGCTTCGCGCCGGTGATGAACTCGGTGATCGAGGCGGCGCGCGGGGGCATGCCGGTGCTCGGCATCTGCAACGGGTTCCAGATCCTGTGCGAAGCGGGCCTGCTGCCCGGCGCGATGATCCGCAACCAGGGCCTGCACTTCATCTGCCGCGACCAGTGGCTGCGGGTCGAGAACAACGCGACGGCGTGGACCACGCGGTACGAGGCGGGCGCCGAGATCCTCATCCCGATGAAGAACATCGACGGCTGCTACGTGGCCGAGCAGTCCACTTTGGACGAGCTCGAGGCCGAGGGGCGCGTCGTGTTCCGGTACGTCGGCGGGAACCCGAACGGGTCGCGCAACGACATCGCCGGGATCCGGAGCGAGAACGGGCGGGTCGTCGGGCTGATGCCGCACCCGGAGCACGCGATCGACGCGCTGACCGGGCCGTCCGACGACGGGCTCGGCATGTTCTACAGCGCGGTGGACGCGCTGATCAAGGCCTGAGGACGGGCCGCGCCCCCCGGTTTCCAGTTTATCGAGGGGGGCCGACAGTTCCGGGGCTGCGGACTCGAGTTGTCCACAGCCCCGGGCGCCGTCAGCTCTTGCTCTGGTCGTTCGACAGCCACTTCTCCGGGTGGACGCGCACCAGAACCGAGCGTGACCCCAGTGCCGAGTCGACGTACGCCTTCGCCTGGTCCGCGGGCCAGTAGCGGCCCGCGATCCGCAAGGCCTGCTCCCGCGTCGGCGGCTCGTCGTTCGCCACCACCGGGCCCTCGACCGTCACGTACTTGTACGGCGGGTTCTCGTCCTGGACCGCCAGGCTCAGGCGCCCGGCCGCGGTGATCGCGCGGTCCTTCACCGTGTCGCGTTCCATCCAGATCAGCAGCTCGCCGCCCGGCTCGTAGTCGTACCAGATCGGCACCGCCAGCGGTGCCCGTCCCGCGCGCTCCACCGCCAGCACCCCGACGTGCACCCCGCTCAGGAACTCTTCGCGCTCCGCAGCGGTCATCACGAACGACGACATGTCACTCCCCAGGTAGTAGCTCGCCTACCTGGGGAGCAACCGCCGAAGCAGTCCGGACATTCCGGACTACGAAGCCGCCGCCACCAGACGTGCGTACGAGCCGCCCGCTTCCAACAGCGTCGCGTGCGGGCCCAGCTCCGTGATGCGGCCGCCCTCGACCACCGCGACCCGGTCGGCTGCCGCCGCCGTGTGCAGGCGGTGGGCGATCGCGATCACCGTGCGCCCGGAAAGCACGCTGTTCAGCGACTTCTCCAGGTCACGTGCCGAGCCCGTGTCGAGCAGTGACGTCGCCTCGTCCAGGACCAGCGTGTGCGGGTCGGCCAGGACGACGCGCGCCAGCGCCAGCTGCTGCGCGATCGCCGCCGGCACCGGGTGCTCGCCCGAACCCAGCTTCGTGTCCAGGCCGGAAGGCAGCGCCGCGACCCAGTCCGACGCGCCCGCCGAGGTCAGCGCCGCCAGCAGCTCGTCGTCCGTCCAGTCGCCGCCCGCGCGACGCGCCGGAAGCGCGAGGTTCTGCCGCAGCGTCCCGGAGAACACATGGTGCTCCTGGGTCAGCAGCAGGACCTCGCCGCGCAGGATGTCGTCGGCCAGCGCCGAGACGTCCTGGCCGCCGATGCGCACCGAACCCGACGTCGGGGCCGCGATGCCCGCCAGCAGCCGGCCGAGCGTCGACTTGCCCGCGCCGGACGGGCCGACGATCGCCAGCCGCTCGCCGCGGGGTACGCGCAGGTCGATGCCGTGCAGCACCTCGCGGTCGGCCGTGTACGCGAACCGGACGCCGTGGACGTCGATGTCGCGCCCGCGAGGCACCTCCGTCACCTTCGGCGACTCCTCGGCCGACGCCGAGTGGACGCCCAGGATCCGGCGCGCCGCGGCTGCCGCGACCTGCAGGTCCTCCAGCCAGAACAACGCCTCGTTCAGCGGCGCCGACATCGCCTGGACGTACAGCAGCATCGTGGTGATCTCGCCGAGCCCGGCCCAGCCGCGCGTGTACGCGAGCAGCCCGAGCGGCAGCATGACCGCCAGCGGCAGCACGTAGCTGATCTCCAGCGACGGCAGCCACCGCAGCTGCAGCGCCCGCATCCGCCGCTCGCCGAGCACGCTCTGGTCCAGCGCGTCGTGCGCCGCGCCGATCCGGCGGTCCGTCAGCCCGAGCGCCTCGATCGTGCGCGCGCCCTCCGCCGTCTCGTGGACGCTCGTCGTCAGGTCCGCCCAGCGGTCGAGCATCCACTGCATCACCGACGGGATGCGCCGCTGGTACCAGACGTTCACGCTGACCAGCAGCGGCAGCGCGACCAGCAGGCCCAGCGAGAGCAGCGGCGACGTCACCACCATCGCGACGACCGTGAAGACGACGGTCACCGCCGCGACCAGGATCTCCGGCGCCGCGAACCGCGCCGCGTGGTCGATCCGGCCGAGGTCGGTGGTGGCGCGGCTGAGCAGGTCGCCCGTGCCGGCCGCCTCGACCGTGCCGAGCGGCAGCTGCAACGCCGTCCCGACGAACTCCTCGCGCGTCTCGGCCAGCACGAGCTCGCCGAACATCGCGCCGCGCAGCCGCGCGACCTTCCGCGCCAGCGCCTGCAGCGCCAGGATCCCGACGAACACCGCCGCCAGCACGTCGACGCGGCCCGTCGTCGCGCCGGCCGCGACGTCGTCGACCAGCGTGCCGAGCAGCTGCGGCCCGGCCAGCCCGATCAGCGTCGCCACCGCGAGCGAGCCGATGAGCAGGCCGAACTCGCGTTTGTGGGTCGCCGCCGTCTTCAGCGCCCAGCGCCGGACGTCCCGCCGGGACGCCGTGGGGAGCCGTTTCATACCGTCACTGCCTTCGCCGTGAAAACCTCGTCTGCCACATGTGTCCACAAAGGACTCTGGCTGAACACCACCGTCGTCTTGCCGCGGCGCAGGGCCGCGACGCGCTCGGTGATGCGTGCCTCCGTGTGCGCGTCGACCGCCGACGTCGGCTCGTCCAGGACCAGGACGTCGGCGTCGGTAGCCAGGGCGCGGGCCAGGTTCAGCCGCTGCCGCTGGCCGCCGGACACCTCGCGGCCGCGCTCGCCGATCAGCTCGTCGACGCCGTTGGGCAACGCCTCGACGATGTCGTCGGCGTCGGCCGCGTACAGCGCTTCGGTGACGCTGACCTCGCCCGGCCGCGCCGGCGCCAGCTGCTCGCGCAGCACGCCGGAGAACCAGATGTCCTGGTTGTGCGCGTAGACGACCCGCCGCCGCAGCTCCGCGAGCGCCGCGTGGTCCGCCCGTACGCCGCCGACCAGCACCTCCTCGCCCTCGGCCGGGTCGGCGAAGCGCGCCAGCCGGTCTGCCACCGCTTCGCCGTCGGCGCCGAAGTCGACGACCGTCAGCCGTCCGGCCGCGACACGCACGCCGGACTCGGTGTCGACCAGCTCCAGCGGCCCCTCGGGCAGCCGGACGGGCGTCTCCGGGTCCGCCAGCTTCGGGCGGATCGCCAGCAGCGCCACCACCTTCCGCGACGCGACCAGGCCCGACGTGATCGAGCCGACGGCCTCCGTCGCGGCCGTGACCGGCCAGATCAGGAACGCCGAAACGCCGTAGAACGCCACCAACTGCCCGATGCCGATCTCGCCCGCGACGGCCAGCCGCGCGCCGAGCCAGGTGATCGCGACGGTGACCAGGCCGGGCAGCGCGATCTCCGCCGCGGCCAGCCACGCCTCGGCCCGGCCCACCTCGATGCCGGCCAGCCGCACCCGCTGGCTCGTCTCGCGGAAGCGGGCGAAGAACCGCCGCTCGCCGCCGATGCCGCGCAGGATCCGCAGGCCCGACACGATGTCCGCGCCGAGCGCGTTGACGTCTCCGCGCTTCTCGCGCTGCTTCGCTTTGCGGTTCTGCAGTGGCGCCAGCAGCGGCCCGATGCCCAGCACCGCGACCGGCACGCCGACCAGCGCGACCACGCCGAGCAGCGGCGACGTCGAGACCAGCCAGACCGCCACCACGACGAACGCCAGCAGCGAGCCGAACGCCCGGCCGGTCATCTCGACGGTGTTGCCGATGTGGTTGATGTCGGTCGTGCTGATCGCGACCAGGTTGCCGGTGGTCGTCTTCTCGCGCAGGCCGGCGCCGACGCGGGTGGTGTGCGCCGACACGGCGCGCTGCGTCGCGCCCGCGCCGTGCAGCCAAAGGCCGTAGTTGAGGAAGTGCAGCCAGGTCCCGGTGAGCGTCTGCACCACCCCGAGCAGGGCGGCGGCCAGCGCCCAGCGCCAGATCGCGGCGCCGTCGTGCGCGCTGACGGCGCCGACGCCCTGGCCGACGACCAGCGGCAGCAGCGCGCCCGGCAGCGCCCACACGACACCGAGCGCGGCGGCGCCCAGCACCATGCCGAGCCGGGCCCGGAACACGGCGAGCAGGAAGCGGCTCGCGCTCGGCCGCGCAGGCAGCCGCAGCGTGGGAAAGGGATATGTGGCGGAAAGCACGATTCCCGACGGTAAGCCGACGACCAGCGGAAGGCGACTGATTTTCCGGCGCCCCGGCGCTGTTCGCTCGGCGCCCGCGGCTCGTGGGTGGCGGCCCGGCACTGCTTGCCCCGCTCGGCACTCCCGGCTCATGCGTGGCGACCCGACGCGGCTTCGCCCGCTGGGCGCCCCGGCCTGGGTGTCGGCCTGGCACTGCTCGCCCGCTTGGCGCCCCGGCTCGTGGGTGGTGGCCCGGCGCCGCTTGCTCCGCTCGGCACTCCCGGCTCGTGCGTGGCGACCCGACGCGGCTTCGCCCGCTTGGCGCCCCGGCCTGGGTGGCGGCTTGGCAATGCTCGCCCGCTCGGCCCCCCGGCCCGTGGGGGGACCCCCGGTTTCGACGTTACTCGCGGGCACCGACATTTCCGGGCGCGCGGGCTCGGCTTGTCCACAGGGCACGCGGCCGGTGTCGCCCCGCTCACACCCGCTCGGCGGCCGTCCGATTTCGGCGGCCCACCGTCCGGGGCGCCCGGGCCCGGCACGTATCCTGGCGGCCGTGGCGAACCCTGACACGGACACCGTGACCAGCACCGTTGACACCACCGAGCGCGCCGGGGCGACCCCGGACCAGACCCAGCCGTACCGCGAGCTCGGGCTCGCCGACGACGAGTACGCCCGCATCCGCGAGATCCTCGGCCGCCGGCCCACCGACGCCGAGCTGGCCATGTACTCGGTGATGTGGAGCGAGCACTGCTCCTACAAGTCGTCGAAGAAGCACTTGCGGTACTTCGGGGAGACCGCCACCGACGAGATGAAGGCCAAGATGCTGGCCGGCATCGGGGAGAACGCGGGCGTCGTCGACATCGGCGAGGGCTGGGCGGTCACCTTCAAGGTGGAGAGCCACAACCACCCGTCCTATGTGGAGCCGTACCAGGGCGCCGCGACCGGCGTCGGTGGCATCGTCCGCGACATCATGGCCATGGGCGCGCGCCCGCTGGCGGTGTCCGACGCGCTGCGCTTCGGCCCGGCCGACGCCCCCGACACCAAGCGCGTGCTGCCCGGGGTCGTCGCCGGGGTCGGTGGCTACGGCAACTGCCTCGGCCTGCCGAACGTCGGCGGCGAACTCGTCTTCGACCCGTCCTACTCCGGCAACCCGCTGGTGAACGCGCTGTGCGTCGGCGCGATGCGCGTCGAGGACCTGCACCTGGCGTTCGCGTCCGGCACCGGCAACAAGATCATCCTGTTCGGCGCCCGCACCGGCCTCGACGGCATCGGCGGCGTTTCCGTCCTCGCGAGTGACACCTTTTCGGGTGACGAGTCGGCGTCCGGCCGCAAGAAGCTGCCGAGCGTCCAGGTCGGCGACCCGTTCACCGAGAAGGTGCTCATCGAGTGCTGCCTCGAGCTGTTCGCGCAGAAGCTGGTCGTCGGCATCCAGGACCTCGGCGGCGCCGGGCTGTCCTGCGCGACGTCCGAGCTCGCGGCGGCCGGCGACGGCGGCATGCACGTCTACCTCGACCGCGTTCCGTTGCGCGCCACGGGAATGACGCCCGCTGAGGTGCTTTCCAGCGAGTCGCAGGAGCGCATGTGCGCGGTCGTCTCGCCGGAGAACGTCGAGGCGTTCATGGCGGTCTGCCGCAAGTGGGACGTCATCGCGACCGACATCGGCGAGGTCACCGACGGCGAGCACCTCGTGATCACCTGGCACGACGAGGTCGTCGTCGACGTCCCGGCGCACACGGTCGCCCACCAGGGCCCGGTGTACGACCGGCCGATCGAGCGTCCGTCCACTCAGGACGCCCTGATCGCCGACACCTCCGCCAAGCTGCCGCGTCCGTCCACTCCGGACGAACTGCGCGCGGACGTGCTCAAGCTGATCGCGTCGCCCAACCAGGCGTCGAAGGAATGGGTGACGTCGCAGTACGACCGGTACGTGCGCGGCAATTCCGTGCTTTCGCAGCCGTCCGACTCGGGCATGATCCGGATCGACGAGTCGACCGGCCGCGGCGTCTCGGTCGCGACGGACTGCAACAGCAAGTTCGTCTACCTGGACCCGTACCGCGGCGCGCAGCTGGCGCTGGCGGAGGCGTACCGCAACGTGGCGACGGGCGGCGCGACGCCGGTCGCGGTGTCGGACTGCCTGAACTTCGGCGCGCCGACCGACCCGGGCGTGATGTGGCAGTTCGAGCAGGCGGTGCACGGCCTCGCGGACGGCTGCGTCGAGCTGGGCATCCCGGTGACGGGCGGCAACGTGAGCTTCTTCAACCAGACGGGCTCGACGGCGATCCTGCCGACGCCGGTGATCGGCGTCCTCGGCGTGATCGACGACGTCACCCGCCGCATCCCGACGGGCATCGGCGCCGAGGCGGGCGAAACCCTGCTGCTGCTCGGTGAAACGCACGACGAGCTGGACGGCTCGGCGTGGGCCCGGGAGGTCCACGGCCACCTCGGCGGCGTGCCCCCGCGCGTGGACCTGGCGCGGGAGAAGCTGCTGGGCGAGATCCTGGTGGCGGGTTCCCGCGACGGCATGATCTCGGCGGCGCACGACCTGTCGGACGGCGGCCTGATCCAGACCCTGGTCGAGACCGTCCTCATCGGACAGTGCGGCGCCCGCGTGTTCCTCGACGCGGACCAGGACCCGTTCGTCCAGCTGTTCTCCGAGTCGGCGGGCCGCGTGCTGGTGGCGGTCCCGCGCACGGAGGAGCTGCGCTTCACCGAGATGTGCACGGCGCGCGGGCTGCCGTGGCGCAAGACCGGCGTGGTGGACCCGGAGTCGGGCACGCTGGAGCTGCAGGGCATCACGGAGTTCACGCTGGACGAGCTGCGCACCGCTTGGGAGAGAACGCTTCCGGCCCTGTTCGGCTGACGCGGAGGCCGATCTGTCCACAGCCCGGCCGGGTTGTGGACAGATCGCCGGTGGCGGCGTCGTGCGCTAGCCGACCTCGGCGACGATCCGGGACTCGCCGTCGCGGAGTTCTTCGAGGCGCCAGCCACCCGGCAGCTGAACGTCCTTTTCGGACCGGACGCGGGTGTCGTACAGCGAGACCGACGCCGGGAGCGACGTGAACCGCAGGTCGGTCTGTCCTTCGAACCGGGTGCGCCGCAGGTCCAGGGAGTCCGTCGCGTGCGCCCCGGTGAACTCGGCGTCGCCGGCGAACACGGCGTCCTTGAACGTCGTCGGGCCGCCGAACTCGGTGTTCTTGAAGTCGGCGTTTTCGGCGAAGCGGGTACCGCTGAACCAGGCTCGATCCGCGAAAACCGTTTCCCGGCAACGGAAGTAGCCCAGCAGCCGGCCGGGACCGGCGCCCGCGCCGGTGAAGAACGCCTTGCCGACCACGCGGCACCGGTTGAAGTGCGTGCTGCTGTGCAGCGACGCGTAGCGCAGCAGGATGTTGCCGATCTTGCGGTCGTTCAGGTCGAGGTACTCCAGCACCGCACCGGTCAGGTCCAGGTCGTAGACGGGCGCTGCGTCGTCGCTCGCGGCCGGGAGGAGGACCTTGACCAGCCGCTGCGCGGTGAGCCGGACGGTGAGCTCCCGCTCCTGGTCCGGCTCGCCGACGTCGTTCTCCTTCTGCGTCCGCTCGACGCCCTCCTGGTAACGGGGGTGGTCGAACGGCCGCCGCAGGTAGGAGCACAGCACGTCCAGGACCGTCTGCGTGTACTCCGGCCGGCTCCGGGCCAGCCCGGCCAGCGCGTGCAGCGCCCCGACGCGCACCTGGTCGGCGTCGTGGCCGAGCAGCTCCACGGCCTTCGCGAACCGCTCGTCGGCCACCCGCTCGCGGTCCTGCTCCGCACGCTGCGCTTCGAGCTCGTGCCGACGGCGTTCGATGTCCTGACGCTGTTCCTCGACGCGGCGGCGCCGGTCGTTCAGCCACAGCGCGTACAGCGCCACGATCGCGCCGCCGGCCAGGCCGCCGGTCTTCAGCGCGTCACTGCGGCTGGTGGCGGGGTCGGTCAGCAGCCAGCCGCCGACCCCCACCAGCAGCACCACCGCGGCGAGGAACGTCCACGCCAGCGGTGATCGCCACGGCTTCACCGGCTCAGGAAACGAGCATGGTGCTGATGCAGAAGCCCTTGTCGTCGAAGTTCGTCGCGCTCAGCGTGCCCTTGACGTTCTTGCCCGCGGACGTGCCGGTGACCTGGCCCTCGACCAGGAACTGGTCGTCCGGCACCTCGCCGAGCGTCAGCTGCAGCGGCGGCTTGAGGAACGTCTTGAGCCACGAGTCGAGCAGCTGCTTCGAGTCCGAGCAGCCCAGCGCCAGGGCGCCCGCGTTGTCGCCCGCGTTCAGCTTGTCGATGAAGCCCTGCAGCACGCCCTTGGCGTCCGCGTTGCCCGAGCCGCTCGGCGAAGACGGCTTCGTCGTCGGCGTGGTCTTCTTCGGAGTCGTCTTCGGCGCCGTCGGATTGGCCGACGTGCTCGGTGGGGCGGCGGCGGTGTTTTCCTCCTTCGACAGGAAGAAGCCCGGCGCGACGAAGCCGGTGACGCCCAGGACCGCAAGCACGACCACGACGGTCGCGCCGATCGCGATCCACATCCCGGTCTTGCTCTTCTTCGGCGGCGCCGGCGGCCCGCCGAAGCCCTGGCCGTAGCCCTGCGCCGGCTCCCAGCCCGACATCTGGCCGCCCTGGTTCGGGTCCCAGGCCTGCTGGCCGTACTGCTGCGCGTTCGGGTCGGCCCAGGCCGACTGCTGCTGGGCGTTCGGGTCCCACGCCTGCTGCTGCTGGGCGTTCGGGTCACCCCACTGCGGCTGCGGGCTCGCCGGGAAGCCGCCCGACGCCGGCGGGTACCCCTGCTGGCTCGGGTCCCAGCCCTGCGGGTACTGCTGCGTCGGGTACGGCTGTTGCTGCTGGTTGGGGTCCCACCCACCCTGCTGCGGGTACGGCTGCTGCGGGAAGCCGCCGGACCCCGGCTGCTGCTGGCCGTACGGGTCGGGTTGGCCGGGCTGGCCCGGCTGAGGCGGGTACGTCATCTTTCCATGCCTTCCGGGCGCTGGGTGTTCGTGCGCTTCCGACGTCCGCAAGGCCCCACTGGTTCCCCCAGGACGTGGTGAGCAGCATTCTGCAAGCTCGGACGGTACGGCATGAAACCGGCTCCCGGGCCGGGCGACGCGAAGTCGTCACGATCCGGGAGCCGGAAGGGGTGCGGGTCAGCCGACGGCGAGGGCCTGGAGCCGGTCGTAGGCACCGTTGAAGGTGTCCTGGTCGAGCGGGCTCGAGGTGTACTGCCAGACGGTGTAGTAGCCCCAGTTGTAGGGCAGGGTGCCCACCGACGAGGCGTACCGCGCGACCCACAACGGGGCCGTGCTGGAGAAGTCACCGCTCACGCAGCTGCTCCACCAGCTCGTCGACGTGTAGATCACCGGGTACCGGCCCGTGAGGGCGTGGTAGGTGTCGTGGAAGTCGAGGATCCACGACGTCATCCCGGCCTTGCTCAGCCCGTAGCAGGTCGCGCCGTACGGGTTGTACTCCATGTCCAGTGCCCCGGGCAGCGTCTTGCCGTCCTTCGACCAGCCACCGCCGTGGGCGACGAAGTACTGGGCCTGCGCCGCGCCGCTCGCGGTGTTCGGGGTCGCGAAGTGGTAGGCACCGCGGATGAAGCCCTGGTTGTAGGAGCCGTTGTACTGCTGCGCGAAGTACGGGTTCGTGTAGCTGGTGCTCTCCGTGGCCTTGGTCCAGACGAACCGCTTGCCCTGGTTCCACCAGTTCGCCCAATCGACGTTGCCCTGGTAGCTGGCGACGTCCATGCCGGCCACAGTGGCCAGCACCTGGCCGGGAACGGCCTGGCCGGGCTGCGGCTGCTGCGCCGCTTTCTGCGTGTCCGGTGTCGACTTGTCGCCTTCGACGCGCCGGATCTGCGACCCCAGTTCGTGGTTGTGCACGGCGATGTCCGCGTTGATCGCGGACACGGGGTCGGCCTCGGGGGAGAAGGTCGCCGCCTGGGCCGTGCTGCCGAGCAGGAGCAGCGTGGCCGGGACGACCAGGGCGGCGAACAGCCGCCCTCTTCGGGAAGTGGACATCGTTGAATCCCTTCACAGATACCCTCGCTGAGGGCGGCTTACTGCAGGTAGCCGCCCGTGCACGATTGTTGAGGACAAGGTGGCGTTTGTCACTCAATTCCGTGAAATTGGGTATACGCGTGGGTGATTTTCCCGGGGAGTTGATCGTCAATTGGTGACCGGTTAACACCTATTACTCGTCGGGTGCTGGGCCGTTCAGCCCAGCGCGAGCGCGCGCAGCCGGTCCGCCGAGCCGTTGAACCAGTTCTGGTCGCCGGGCAGCGATCCGCTGTCGGCGAACTGCCAGATCGTGTGCACGCCCCAGCCGGCCGGGAGCTCCCCGATGGTGGTGTTGTAGCGGGCGATCCACAGCGGATTGTCGCCGAAACCGCCGTTGTTCGCGGTGCACCGCTTCCACCAGCTCGTCGACGTGTAGATCGTCGGGTAGCGGCCGGTCGCGCCGCGGTAGGTGTCGGAGAAGTCGTGGATCCAGGCGACCATGCCGGCGGCGTCCTTGCCGTAGCAGGTTTCGCCGTACGGGTTGTACTCCGCGTCGAGCGCGCCCGGCAGGGTCCGGCCGTCGGCCGACCAGCCGCCGCCGTGGGCGAGGAAGTAGCGGGCCTGCGACGCGCCGTCGGAGACGTCCGGCCGGGCGAAGTGGTAGGCGCCGCGGATCAGGCCGGCGTCGTAGGACCCGTTGTACTGCTGGGCGAACTGCGGGTTGACGAACCCGGTGCCCTCGGTCGCCTTCACGTAGACGAACTTCGCGCCCGTCCGCGCCGCGCCCGGCCAGTCGACCGGGCCCTGGTGGCCGCTGACGTCGTGGCCGAGCTGCTGGTCGTCGGGCCCGTACAGCACGTTGGGCACCGCGTCGACGCCTTCGATCTTGGCGATCTGTGAACCCGCGTAGTGCTCTTCGGCGCCCGCGTAGACGTCGTCAGCCGTCGCGGGCGCCTGCCCGGCTCCGAGCAGGACGACGGCCAGGACAGCGGGCAGCAGCGAACGACGTCTCACCCTCTTGCTCCCCACCGGTCACGTGAGTTTCCTTCAGCCTCACGATGCACCGGCGTCGCCGATCCGGCGAATCGGTGCTCACTCGATGGGGTTAAAGCCGCAGGTCAGCGCTGCTCGTCCGCGAGCGCCTTCAGCAGGTGCTCGGCCGGGACGACCGCCGTGATCAGGTCGTGCGGGTTGATCGCGACGGGGTGCCCGCCGAGCAGGCCGACGATGTCGCGGCCGACCACGGCCCGCGCGTGCGGCCACTCGCGCGGCACCAGCGCCTTGCGGGTGTAGGCCGGCACCATGACGCGGCCGTCGGTGTTGTGGAACCCGATCACCGTGCGCTGCACCGGCGACATCGCGTACACGAACAACGTCGAGTCGAGGACGATCTTCGGCAGGTCCGACGGCGGGCGGTGCTCGGTCCGCACGAGCTGCAGCAGCTGCTCGAGGTCGTTCGTCGGCTCCGGGAAGCCGAGCGCCTTGGGCGAGGGCCGGTAGCGGTCGTTGGGGTGGAAGTCCGCGACCACGTCGCCCGCGCCGTTCACCGGGTAGGCGCCGACGACCGCCCACGACGGCACCGGGCCGTTCGGGTCGAAGGCCTCGTCGATGACGTAGAGCCAGCTGTTCGGGTTGGCGCGGGCGTTCGTGCGCATCTCCGCGGTGATCTCGGGTGTGCCGTGCTTGCCCGAGCGGCGGGCCTGCTGGCCGCCGCGCCGCGCGGCGCGGTTGTGCTTGCTGTGCTTGCCGGGGCGATCGGGTCCGCTTCCGGTGGGCTGCTGGGAAACCATCCGATCTGCCTCGTCCCGCTGCGCCATCGTCATCCCCACGTTCTCGGGTGTGCCTGAAAAGTCTTGGTGCGCCACTCTACTGTTTGCCCATGGCCTCTTCGCGTTCGGTCGACCCCGGACAGTTACGTGCGGCGGTGCTGGCGATTTCCCCTTGGCTGCAGGGCGATGCGCCCGACCCGGCGCGGCCGGACCTGGCCGCGGCCGTCCGGCTCAGCCTGCGCGCGCTCGCCGCGGACGCGCCGGGCCGCACGGTCGAGGTGCGCGTCCCGCCGTTCGCGGCGGTGCAGTGCGTCGAGGGGCCGCGGCACACGCGCGGCACCCCGCCGAACGTGATCGAGACCGACCCGCGCACGTGGCTCGAACTCGCCACGGGCCGGCTGGACTGGACCACGGCCGTGGCGGACGGCCGGGTGTCCGCATCGGGCACCCGGGCCGACCTTTCCCACTGGCTCCCCCTCGTCCGCCTCTGACGGACGGGGTGCCTACGGCTTGCGGCCGACGCCGCCGGCGATGGTCCGCTGCGCGACGTTGAGGTCCTTGAGGCGCGGGCCGTCCGGCCACCAGTCGGCGCACAGCGTCACGCCGGGGTCGACCATTTCGAGGCCCGGGAACAGCTCCTCGATCTCCTTCTGCGTGCGGAAGGTGCCGGAGCCCATCGGGCTGTGCACGAAGAAGTCCTCCATCCGGCGCGCGGTCGCGGAGTCCTCGTTCTCGGGGTCGAAGAAGTGGCTGAGCCCGACGAACGAGCCGGACGGCAGCGCGTCGACGTACTGGCGCATGATCTCGGCCGGCCGGGCGTGGTCGCCCTTGAAGTGGTGCAGCGTGCCCATCTGGAGCAGCACGAGCGGCTGGCTGAAGTCGATGTGCTCGCGGATGACCTCGTTCTCGAGGATGCGCTGCGGCTCGAAGATGTCTTCGGCGACGAAGTGGGTGTGCTCGTTCTCCTCGAGCAGCGCCCGGCCGTGGGCGAGGACCACGGGGTCGTTGTCGACGTAGACGACCTTGGCTTCGGGGTGGATCCGCTGGACGACCTGGTGGGTGTTCTCCGCCGTCGGCAGCCCGGAGCCGAGGTCGAGGTACTGCGTGATGCCGGTCTGGCTCGCGAGGAAGCGGCAGACCCGGATGAGGAACCCGCGGTTCTCGAACGCCAGGTCCTGGGCCTCCGGGGCGGCCTGCTGCACCTTGTGCAGGACCTCCCGGTCGATCTCGTAGTTGTCCTTCCCGAGCAGGAAGGCGTCGTACACGCGCGCGATGCTCGCCCGGGTCGGGTCGACCCCCACGGGAACTCGTTCGGTCCTGGTCGCGGCGTCGGGCATGATGAACCTCGCAAGTTCTGTGTCGAAAGTCTCGTACTCTACGTAGAGTAGGCCGACGCGCGCATGGGGTAAACCGGGTCACCTCTTTGCGCAGGACGGGTTAACGTGTACTTTCGGTAGTCGGGCTAGAACCCCCTGGTGACGTGAGCGCGGAAGGTCCGGGAATGAACGCGGTGAACGCGTCCGCAGGAGAACAGAACATCGGCCCCACTGCGCGCCGGATGATCCTGGGCTCGCAGCTCCGGAGGCTCCGCGAAGAGGCGGGCATCACCCGGCAGCAGGCCGGGTACAACATCCGCGGGTCCGAGTCGAAGATCAGCCGCCTGGAGCTGGGCCGGGTCGGGTTCAAGGAACGCGACGTCACCGACCTGCTGACGATGTACGGCGTCGAGGACACCACCGAGCGCCAGACGTTCCTCGACATGGTCAAGCAGTCGAACGAGCCGGGCTGGTGGCGGCGCTTCGGCGACACCATGCCGAACTGGTTCACCGACCTCGTCGGCCTGGAAGAGGCCGCGGCCCGGATCCAGATCTGGGAGCCGCTGTACGTGTCGGGACTCCTGCAGATCGAGTCGTACGTGCGAGCGATCTTCAGCCACGGCCGCCCGGAGATGGCCGACGAGCGCGTCGACCAGCTGGTCGCGCTGCGAATGCGGCGCCAGAAGATGTTCAGCAGGCCGGACGCGCCCCGCGTGTGGATGGTGCTCGACGAGTCCGTCCTGTTCCGCCCGATCGGCGGGATGAAGGTGCTCAAGCAGCAGATCGAGTACCTGCTGGAGATGAGCGCGCTGCCGCACGTGTCGGTGCAGGTCCTGCCGTATTCGCGCAGCGGCCTGTCGGCCGAGCACGCGTTTTCGCTGCTGCGGTTCGGCGAGCCGGAACTGCCGAACATCGCCTACGTCGAGTACCTGACGGGCGCGCACTACATCGAGAAGCGCGAAGAGATCGAAAAGTACAGCCGCGCGCTGGACATGCTGGCGGTCGACGCCGAGACGCCGGAGCGGAGCCGGGCTCTGCTCGCGAAGCGCCGCGCGGAGATCTGAGCAAGCCTTCACTGAACGTCGCGAAAAACGCATTCGCTGCCTCCCACGTCCCGAACGGGGCATTCACGACGTCCGCAAACTCGGTCGAAGCTCCTTGTTGATGCCCCGATGAGCGGTGACTACTCGTAGCTGTTAACCCGTTAGGGCAGCCATCTATCACCCGATAGGTTAACCGTGACCTGGTGATTCTTTACCGTGCGAGAACTTTGCAAGAAATTCTGCACGTGCATTTACCGCTGCAGGCACACGTGCTAGCCTTCGATACGCGGGCAAATGCACATGCAGATGCAACGCCCGAGGCTTATTCCGCTTCGAGAGGTGGGACCATGGCTGAGCGATTCGAGAACGGCATCCCGGCCGACCGGCTGTCCGGCGCCGCGTGGCGCAAGGCGAGCTACAGCGGTGCCGTCGGCAACTGCGTGGAGGTCGCCCCGCTGTCCAACGGCGAGATCGCGATGCGCAACTCGCGCTTCCCGACCGGCCCGGCGCTCGTCTACACGCGCGCGGAGATGGCGGCGTTCCTGGCCGGCGCGAAGGACGGTGAATTCGACGATGTCCTCGGCTGAGGCCGTCGCCCCCGACTTCGACATCGAGTCCGGACTGCAGGAGCTGGTGGCCCGCGGGTACCAGTTCGTCCACCCCGCCGACGAGCGCGGTGAAGTCCTCGCCGTCGTCGGCGTGCGGGTGCACGACGACGTGGTGGACGTGGTCCGGCTCAACGCCGAAGACGACGTCGTGGCGACCCGGATGCCCGGTACCGAAGAGAACATCTTCGAGCCGGAGCGCTGGTTGTGGCGCCGCCGCGGAGAAGGTGCCCAGGTGCTCACGGAGATCCTCTCGCTGCCGGATGCCTGCTAGGTGTCAAGGCTCCAGGCCCTGTCCGAAGTGGTCAGAACCACGTCGGGCGGGGCCTGACTCATGTCCGCAGCGTTTACACTGGACACGGCCCGACCACGTACTCCCAGGAGCTCCTCGGTGGTTTCCGACCCCCAGCTCGTGTCCGACCAGCCCGAACCGGAACCCCGTGAGGAGTGTGGCGTCTTCGGCGTCTGGGCTCCCGGGGAAGAAGTCGCGAAGCTGACCTACTACGGCCTCTACGCCCTGCAGCACCGGGGCCAGGAGGCCGCCGGCATCTCCGTCTCCGACGGCTCGCAGATCGTGGTCTTCAAGGACCTCGGCCTGGTCAGCCAGGTGTTCGACGAGCAGATCCTGCAGTCGCTGCAGGGCCACATCGCCGTCGGGCACTGCCGGTACTCGACCACCGGCGCGACCATCTGGGAGAACGCCCAGCCGATCTTCCGCACCACGGACACCGGCAGCGGCCTTTCCTTCGCCCACAACGGCAACCTCGTCAACACGGCCGAGCTGCGCGAGCGCACCATCGCCGCCGGGCTGAAGCCGCACGCGGGCCTCACCGGTTCGTCGAGCGACTCGGACCTGGTCTGCGGCCTGCTCGCCGCGAACGCCGCCGACAAGGGCATCGAAGCCGCCGCGATGGAGCTGCTGCCCACGCTCAAGGGCGCCTTCTGCCTGGTCTTCGCCGACGAGAACACGCTGTACGCGGCGCGTGACCCGCACGGCGTGCACCCGCTGGTGCTCGGCCGGCTCGAGCGCGGCTGGGTCGTCTCCAGCGAGACGGCGGGCCTCGACATCGTCGGCGCGTCCTTCGTCCGCGAGGTCGAGCCGGGCGAGCTGATCGCGATCGACGCCGCGGGCCTGCGCTCGTCGCGGTTCGCGAACCCCGACCCCAAGGGCTGCGTCTTCGAGTACGTCTACCTCGCCCGCCCCGACACCACGATCGCCGGCCGCGGCGTGCACGCCACCCGCGTCGAGATCGGCCGCCGGCTGGCCAGCGAGCAGCCGGTCGAAGCCGACCTCGTGATGCCGGTGCCGGAGTCGGGGACCCCCGCGGCGATCGGCTACGCCCAGGGTTCCGGCATCCCCTACGGCACCGGCCTGGTGAAGAACGCCTACGTCGGGCGCACGTTCATCCAGCCGTCGCAGACCATCCGCCAGCTGGGCATCCGGCTCAAGCTGAACCCGCTGCGCGACGTCATCCGCGGCAAGCGCCTGGTCGTCGTCGACGACTCGATCGTCCGCGGCAACACCCAGCGCGCGCTCGTCCGCATGCTGCGGGAGGCCGGCGCGCTCGAGGTGCACGTCCGGATCGCGTCTCCGCCCGTGCGCTGGCCGTGCTTCTACGGCATCGACTTCGCCTCGCGGGCCGAACTCGTCGCGAACGGCGTCGACCTCGACGGCATCCGGCGCTCGATCGGGGCCGACTCCCTGGGTTACATTTCCCTGGACGGCCTGGTCGCGGCGGCGGAGCAGCCGAAGTCGCGGCTGTGCACGGCGTGCTTCTCCGGCGAGTACCCGATCCCGCTCCCGGAGGACGCGCTGATCGGGAAGCACCTGCTCGAAAGCCTCGACTCGGTCAATGGCGCGGCGACCCCGGTCAGCCCCGCCGGGTACGGTGCCGAAGACGCCGTCCGGCGTCCCTAAGACGTTCCAGTAGGGAGTCCGTCCACCGTGAGCGAGTCCACGAGCGCCACGTACGCCGCCGCCGGCGTCAGCATCGACGCCGGTGACCAAGCCGTCGAGCTGCTCAAGCCGCACGCCGAGCGGGCCACCCGCCCCGAGGTCATGGGCGGCGTCGGCGGCTTCGCCGGGCTCTTCTCCCTGAAGCTCGACAAGTGGAAGGAGCCGGTGCTCGCGTCGTCCACCGACGGCGTCGGCACCAAGATCGCGGTCGCGCAGGCGCTGGACAAGCACGACACGGTCGGCATCGACCTGGTCGCGATGGTCGTCGACGACCTGGTCGTGACCGGTGCCGAGCCGCTGTTCCTGCAGGACTACATCGCCGTCGGCAAGGTGCACCCGGAGAAGATCGCCGCCCTGGTCGGCGGCATCGCCGAAGGCTGCGTCCAGGCCGGCTGCGCGCTGTTGGGCGGTGAGACCGCCGAGCACCCGGGCCTGATGGGCGAGCACGACTACGACATGTCGGCCACCGGCGTCGGCGTCGTCGAGGCGTCGCAGCTGCTCTCGCCGGAGAAGGTCCGCCCGGGTGACGTCGTGCTCGCGCTCGGCTCGTCCGGGCTGCACTCGAACGGGTACTCCCTGGCCCGGCACGTGCTGCTGGACATCGCGCGGATGCCGCTCGGCGGGCACGTCGAAGAGTTCGGCCGCACCCTCGGCGAGGAGATGCTGGAGCCGACGCGCATCTACGCGAAGGACTGCCTGGCGCTGGCCGCCGAGACCGAGGTCCGGACGTTCGCGCACATCACCGGCGGCGGTCTCGAGGCGAACCTGGCCCGCGTCATGCCGCGTGGCCTGGTCGCCCGCCTCGACCGCGGCACCTGGACGCCCGCGCCGGTGTTCGCCCTGATCGGCCAGCGCGGCAAGGTCGAGCGCGCC
Source organism: Amycolatopsis sp. NPDC004378 (assembly GCF_053602455.1). Classification (NCBI taxonomy): domain Bacteria; kingdom Bacillati; phylum Actinomycetota; class Actinomycetes; order Pseudonocardiales; family Pseudonocardiaceae; genus Amycolatopsis; species Amycolatopsis sp. NPDC004378. The sequence continues at coordinate 1,434,121 of NZ_JBSGDR010000001.1, read as the reverse complement.
GAGCTGGAGAAGACGTTCAACATGGGCGTCGGCATGGTCGCGATCGTCGGCGCCGAAGACGTCGACCGGGCGCTGGCCATGCTGACCGCGCGGCACGTCCCGGCGTGGGTGCTGGGCGACGTCCAGCCCGCCGACGACGTCGACGGCCCGCGCGCGGTGCTTTCGGGCGACCACCCGCGGTTCTGAAACGTACTTGATCGCGGCTGTCACACTTGAGGGTGTGGCCGCCGAAGACGTGAGGGTCGGCTCCCGGTTCGTGATCCCGGGAGCCGAGTTGAGCGAGCGCTTTTCGCGGTCCTCCGGCCCGGGCGGCCAGGGCGTCAACACCACGGACTCGCGGGTCGAGCTGTCCTTCGACGTCGCCGCGTCGCCGTCGATCCCGGAGCACCTGCGTGACCGGGTGCTGGCCGGGCTCGGCTCGCGGCTGGTCGACGGCGTCCTGACGATCGCGGCGAGCGAACACCGCTCCCAGCTGCAGAACCGGGAAGCGGCACGCGGCCGGCTGGCGAACCTGTTGCTCGACGCGTCGGCCCCGCCGCCCGCCAAACGGCGCCCGACGAAGCCGTCACGCGGTTCGAAAGAGCGCCGCCTGGCGTCGAAGAAGCGCCGGAGCGACGTGAAACGAGGCCGCTCCGGCCGCTTCGACGACTAGCTCAGCGAGAGGTGCACGCACTCGCCCGCCGGCCGGTAGCCGACGCCGGCGTAGACCCGGCCGATCCCCAGGTCACCCGGGGTCAGGAACGCGGTGTGCGCGCCGGCCTCGTGAGCCTCGCGGGTGAGGCGCGTCGTGAGCGCGGCGGCGATCCCGCGGCCGCGGTACGCCTCGAGCACGCCGATCCCGGCGATCTCGGTGGTGCCGTCGACCACTTCGAGCGCGACCCCACCACCGACGACCACGCCGCCGGCCTCCGCGAGGAGGTGCCGGCCGATGGTCTTCAGCCGTTCGACCTCTTCGTCGCCGATCTCGGGCGCTTCGCCGAACGCGATGTTCTGCGCCGACCGCATGCGCCGGATGTCTTCGTCGGATTCCGGGGCGCGCAGCCGGATCCCCGCCGGCGCCGCCCGGCCGACGAGGTCGGCCGGGCCACAGGTCATCAGCGGCACCCGCCGCTCGAGCCCGTACCCCGCTTCGACCAGGAGGTTTTCCAGGTCGGGGGCGACGTCGGTGAAGTACTCGAGCCGCGGGAGCAGGTCCCGCCGCCGGTACGCCTCGGTCAGGGCGTCGATCTCGGCCGCCGTCGGCTTCGCGCCGTCGTCGGGGATCGCGTAGTTGAGCATCGGGTGCGCCGTGCCCGGCGAGTAGGTGGCGAGGAACGGGCCGACCTGCTCGGTCTCCCGGCCGCGGGGCGCCGTCTTGCGGACATATCTCTGGATGACGGACATTCGAGCCTTTCGAGAGCACGTCAAGGAAACGCTTGCGGGTGCTTCGCCGGGCGTCGGGCGGTCGTTCCTTGACTCGAAGGGGCTCTTCCCGGCCATCTTGGCATGGCCCGCAACCGGGTTTACTGGCGTTCCGGGTGCGCGATGGCGGCGTAGCGCGTGTCCCAGACCGACCGCGGGACCCGCATGGTGCGCGTCGGGGTTTCGCAGATCGTCCGCCGCTGCGCCGGGATCGCCACCGGGACGGGCGGGGCGTCGAGCGCGCACCAGCCGCGGCGGCTCAACGCGGCGCCGAGCGTCGCGCCCGCCGTGTTCAGCAGGACGTCGTCGGTCGAGGTCACCCGGCCGTTGTGGATCAGATATTGCGTACCTTCCACCAGCACGGACACGGCCATCGCGGCGAGCGCGACGCGCACCAGCGTGCGCAGGCGGCGGACGCGCAGGGGCAGGAGGGCGCCGAGCGGGCAGAGCAGGAGGACGTTGCCGATCACCTGCCAGAACGAACCGTCGTCGTCGAAGGCCGCCGTGATGTCGGCGCCGGGGACGAGGTCGAGCGTGCTCTCCGTAGAGGTGCCGACGGGCATCGTGACCAGGCAGAACACCAGAAAGCCGAGCAGGGCGGCGGCGCTGTCGACGCCGGCCGTCGCGGTCGCGTAGCGGGCGGGAAGTCTTCGGCGGCGCCGGGCCGCGAGCAGGAGCCAGCCGAGCAGCGCGTACGGCAGAGCGATGGCCGAAATCGGAATCATCCCCCAGAAGGCGCGCAGCAGGGCTTCCATGCGCCTCCCTTCTCGAACCCCTCAAGATCATCGGTGCGCGATGAAACGGCCCCTCCCAAGATCACCTTCGCACCGCAAGATCAACTCGGCAGTCCGAGCGGGGCGCACTATTCGGTGATCTTTCCGGTGGCGCGACGGGGCTTTCCGTGGTTCGGTCGAGAGGCGCACTGTCCACTGTGGATGCTGTGGACAACCCTGTGGATGACTTCGGGGGCTTCGTGAAGAACCCTTACTTCACAACGTAAAACGGCGCGGGGGCCCTGTGTACTACTCGGCCAGCTGCCGGGCTTGCTCGAGGAGGCTCTGCAGGTGCAGGCCGCGCCGGACGTCGCAGGGGTGCGTCGTGGTGCCGCTGGCGATCATCGCCGCGAAGTCGTCGAGCAGCGCGGTGTAGGACTCCTGCGCCGAGCCCGGTTTGCGGCCGAGCGTCCGGTAGCCGTGCTGGCCCCAGACGGCCACCTCGACCACGGTCGGCTGAACCGGGAGCCGCAGCGAGAGCGTCGCGGTGCTGATCACGCCACCTTCGTGGGCCAGCATCAGGTGCCAGAGGTCGCCGGGGCTCTGCCGCGCGGCCACAACCTCGGTGATCGGCCCGAGCGCGGCGTCCAGCATGTCCAGCGCGTGCGGGCCGATGTCGAACAGGGCACCGCCGTCGTCCTGGCGCCACTCGGACGCCGCGTACTTGCCGCCCAGCAGCGCGCCGGACAGCCAGCGCGCACCGCCCCCGGCCCAGCCGCCCGCTTGGGCGAGGTCGGCGAGCCAGTCCTGCGTCTGGGCGGAGTACCGCAGCGTCAGCATGACGAGGGCGGCGACGTCGGCGGCCGAAACGGCGTCGGCCAGCCGTCGCGCCCCGGCCAGGTCGGCGGCGATCGGCTTCTCCAGGATCAGGTGCTTCCCGGCCTCGGCGGCGCGCACGCCCAGCTCGGCCTGGATTGACGGCGGAACGGCGAACGCGACCGCGTCCACCTGCTCGAACAGCTCCTCGACGCTGCCGGCGGTGGCCGCGCAGTGCGTCTCCGCAAGCGTTTGCGCCGCCTCGAGCCGCCGGGCCCAGACGGCGGTCAGCGCCGTGCCGGGGTGGTCCGCCAGGCCGGGCGCGTGCACCGTCGTCGCCCACGGGCCGGCGCCGATCAGGCCGACGCGCAGCTGTCCGTCCGCGATGAGCTGTCCCACGGCCCGCAGTCTAGGTGTGTCCCTCGTCGCGCCGGAACCGCGGCGGCTTCTGGCTAAAGTGCCAGCATGATCGCCGCGCGCTTCGCCCGTTTCGCCACCGTCTCCGCCCTGTTGCTGGGCGCCTGCCTCACCGGCGCCGCTCCCGCCTCGGCGACCGGCACGGACGGGTCGTGCGCCGAGGGCGCCGGCGTCACGGTGGTCGTCGACTTCGGCGACCTGGGCCCGCAGTCGCTGGTCCGGTGCGCGGCCGGCACGCCCGCGAACGGCATCGCGGCTCTGCAGGACGCCGGGATCGAGGTCGCCGGCTCGCAGAAGTACGGCCTGGCCGTGGCCTGCCGGATCAACGGCAAGCCCGGGCCCGACGTCGAGTCGTGCGCGGGGATGCCGTCGGCCACGGCGTACTGGAGCTACTGGCACGCGTCGCCGGGCGGCACGTGGCAGTCGAGCCAGGAAGGCGCCCAGACCGCGAAGCCCGTCGCGAACGGCTTCGAGGGCTGGGCGTTCGCGCGGCCGAAGTCGGCGAACGACCTGCCGGCGCCGCCTCGCGTGGCCCCGGTGCGTCAGGCCGCCTCGCCCGCACCCGCGCCCGCTGACCAGGGCAGTTCGTTCCCGTGGGGCCTGGTGATCGGGATCGTCGTGGTCGTGCTGGTCGCCGGCGCCGGAATCGTCGTCGCGCGTCGCCGGCGTGCGCAGTAGGGCCCTGCACCCCGGCGCCTGGTGGGTGTGGGCGCTCGCGCTGGCCGTCGCCGCCAGCCGGACGACGAACCCGCTGCTGCTCGGCCTGATCATCGCCGTCGCCGGGTTCGTCGTTGCGAGCCGGCGTAGTGACGCGCCCTGGGCGCTGGCGTTCCGGCTGTACGCCTACGTCGGCGCGGTGATCGTCGTGACGCGCGTGCTGTTCCGGGTCCTGGTCGGCGGCGAGGACGGCGGGCACGTGCTGGTCACGCTGCCGCGGATCACCCTGACCGCCGGGCTGTCGCTGCTCGGGCCGACGTCGGCGGAGGCGCTGCTCGGCGGCTTCTACGACGGCCTCCGGCTCGCGACGATGGTCGTCTGCGTCGGGGCGGCGAACGCCCTGGCGAACCCGAAACGGCTGCTCAAGGCGGTCCCGGGAGCGCTGTACGAAGTCGGCACGGCGGTCACGGTGGCCCTGACGGTGGCGCCGCAGCTCGTCGAAAGCGTGCACCGCGTGCGGCGGGCCCGGCGGTTGCGTGCCGGGCGGACTCGCGGGGTGCGGGCGGTCAAGGGCATCGTGGTGCCGGTGCTGGAGGACGCGATGGAGCGGTCACTGCGGCTGGCGGCCGCGATGGACTCCCGGGGCTACGGGCGCCGGGCGTACCTGAGCCCCGGGGTGCGGGCGCTGATCGCCTCGTGTGTCCTGTTCGGGCTGGTGGGGGTGTGCGTCGGCGTCTACGGCGTGCTCGACGGGACGTCGTCGTGGCGTGGCCTGCCGCTGCTGGCGCTCGGGCTGCTGGTGGCCGTCGCGGGGTTCGTCCTCGGCGGACGGCGCGTGCGGCGGACGGCGTACCGGCCCGATCCGTGGCGGTGGCCCGAAACGCTGGTCGCGCTCTCCGGGGCCGGGGCGTGCGCGTTGCTGTTCGTGTCCGCACGGGTCGATCCGGGGAACCTCTACCCGTCGCTGAGTCCGTTGCGCTGGCCGGAGGTTTCCTTGGTGCACGTGGTGTCTCTGCTCGTCGCGGCCACGCCGGCGTTCGTGGCGCCTTCTTCGTCGGGGGTGTTCCGGTGATCGAGTTCTCGCGGGTCACGGTGACCTACCCGGACGCGGCTCGGCCGGTGCTCTCCGACGTTTCGCTGCAGGTCGAGGAGGGTGAGCTGTGCCTGGTCGCGGGGCCGACCGGGGCCGGCAAGTCGACTTTTCTCGGCGCGATCAACGGGCTCGTTCCGCACTTCACCGGCGGGCGGCTGGCCGGGCGGGTGCTGGTCGACGGGCTCGACACCGCATCGCACCCGCCGCGCGAGCTGGCTTCGGTCGTCGGCGTCGTCGGCCAGGACCCGCTGGCCGGGTTCGTGACGGACACCGTCGAGGAGGAGCTCGCGTACGCGATGGAGCAGCTCGCGGTGCCGCCGGACGTCATGCGCAAGCGCGTCGAAGAAACCCTCGACCTGCTGGGGATCGCCGAGCTGCGCAACCGTCCACTTCGGACGCTCTCGGGCGGGCAGCAGCAGCGCGTCGCGATCGGTTCGGTGCTGACGGCCCACCCGTCCGTCGTGGTGCTCGACGAACCGACGTCGGCGCTGGACCCGACGGCGGCCGAGGACGTCCTCGCGGCGATCACCCGGCTGGTGCACGACCTCGGGACGACGGTCGTCGTCGCGGAGCACCGCATGGAGCGCGTGGCGCAGTACGCGGACCGGCTGCTGTACCTGCCGGGCGACGGTTCGGTGCGCTCCGGCCCGCCCGCGGAGATCCTGGCGACGTCTTCGATCGCCCCGCCGATCGCCGAGCTCGGACGGCTCGCGGGCTGGTCGCCGCTGCCGTTGTCGGTGCGGGACGCGCGCCGGGTCGCGGGGCCGCTGCGGTCTCGGCTGCAGCCTCTTTCCCCGAAATTGTCGGTGGTGGGTCGTACTCTCTCGGTGACCAGTTCGGCACTGGACGTGAGAGGGGTGGTGGTCCGGTACGGAGATGTCCTGGCGGTGCGCGGGGTGGACCTGCGCGTCGGACCGGGGGAAATAGTCGCGCTGATGGGACGCAACGGCTCCGGCAAGTCGTCGCTTCTCTGGGCGGTGCAGGGCAGCGGCCCGAGGTCGGCGGGGAAGGTCGACGTCGGCGGCGAGGATCCCGCGTCGCTCAAGCCACGAGTGGCCCGTCGGCGCGTGGGGCTGGTCCCGCAGACCCCGGCCGACCTGCTGTACCTCGATTCGGTGGACGCCGAGTGCGACCAGGCCGACACCGAATCCGAGGTCCCGGCAGGGACGGCCCGGGCCCTGCTGGACCGCCTCGCCCCCGGGATCGCCGGTGAAGCGCACCCCGGCGACCTCTCGGAAGGGCAGCGACTGGCGGTGGTGCTGGCGATCCAGCTGGCGTCGGCCCCACCGGTGGTGCTGCTCGACGAGCCGACGCGCGGCCTGGACTACCACGCGAAACGGCGCTTCGCGTCGGTCCTGCGAGAGCTGGCCTCGCAGGACCACGCGATAGTGCTGGCGACCCACGACGTCGAGTTCGTCGCCACGGTGGCCCACCGCGTGGTGGTGCTGGCCGAGGGCGAGGTGGTGGCGGACGGCCCGACGAAGGAGGTGATCGTCGCATCACCGGCGTTCGCCCCGCAGGTGGCGAAGATCCTGGCCCCGCAGCAATGGCTGACGGTGGACGAGGTCGCGGAGGCCCTGGCATGAGAACGGCGGAGGCGGCGGGAGGGTGGGGGCGGGCGGGAAGCCAAGGCCTGCCCCGACCGACCACACGGCCGGTTGGCCGGCGCCCCGGCACGCCCCGTGGCAAGGGCCGGAGCGGCGAGCTGCGTGGCGAGTGCTCGCCCGGCGCCGGTTCCCGGCGGCTCGTGCTCGACCCGGCTCGGCGCGCTGCCGCACCGGGAGCGGCCGCATGACCGACTTCCTCGGCCCGCCGCCCCGCGCCGTCCGCTTGGCGCCGCGGCCCGCGCTCGTCCTCGCCGCCGCCACCGTTCTCGGCTTGGCCATGTTCTGCTGGCCGCTGTTCGCGCGCCCGCAGCCGAGCGCGTCCGCGCACAGCACCGACGCGCCCTTCGTCTTCATGGCGACGCTGCCGGTCCTGATCTTGGTCGTCCTGGCCGAGCTGTCCCGCGGCGGCATCGACGCCAAAGCACTCGCCCTGCTCGGGGTGCTCTCGGCCGTCAACGCCGGGCTGCGGCCGCTCGGGGCCGGGACCGGGGGTATCGAGCTGGTGTTCTTCCTGCTCGTGCTCGCCGGGCGGGTGTTCGGGCCCGGCTTCGGGTTCGTGCTCGGTTCGACTTCGCTCTTCACCAGCGCGCTGCTCACCGCCGGGGTGGGGCCGTGGCTGCCGTTCCAGATGCTTGCGTCGTCGCTCATCGGGCTCGGTGCCGGGCTGCTGCCGCGGAAGCCGCGCGGCAAAGCCGAGGTCGCCATGCTCGTGGCCTACGGCGTCTTCGCGGCCTACTTCTTCGGGCTGCTGATGAGCCTGTGGTCGTGGCCGTTCCTCGCCGGCACGACCACCGACCTCAGCTTCGTGCCCGGCGCGCCCCTTACCGAAAACCTGCACCGGTTCGCGGTGTACACCGTGCTGACGTCGACCCTCGGCTGGGACACCGGGCGGGCGATCACCAACGCCGTCGCCATCGTCGTGCTCGGGCCGGCCGTCCTGGCTGTCCTGCGGCGCGCCGCGAGGCGGGCGGCCTTCGACGCGCCCGTCAGGTTCGAGCAGGCTCAGCTGTAGGAGTAGAAGCCCCGGCCGGTCTTCTTGCCGAGCAGGCCCGCGTCCACCATGCGCAGCAGCAGCGGCGGCGACGAGTACAGCGGCTCCTTGAACTCCGCGTACATCGAGTCCGCGATGGCCTTGATGGTGTCCAGCCCGATCAGGTCGGACAGGCGCAGCGGGCCCATCGGGTGGGCGGTGCCCAGCTCCATGCCGCGGTCGATGTCCTCGGCCGAGGCGAAGCCCGACTCGATCATCCGGATCGCCGAAAGCAGGTACGGCACCAGCAGCGAGTTCACGATGAACCCGGCGCGGTCCTGCGAGCGGATCACGGTCTTGCCCAGCGCGTTCGTCGCGTGCTCTTCCGCGCGGCGGGCGGTCTCCTCGCTGGTGAGCAGCGAGGGCACCAGCTCCACCAGCGGCAGCACGGGCACCGGGTTGAAGAAGTGGATGCCGACCACCTGCTGCGGCCGGCTCGTCGCCATGCCGAGCTTCATGATCGGGATCGACGACGTGTTGGACGCGAACAGCGCGTCCTCCGCCTCGACGATCTTGTCCAGCTGGCGGAAGACGTCGACCTTCGCCTGCTCCTGCTCGAGGATCGCCTCGACGACCAGTTCGCGGTCGGCGAACTCGGCGATGTCGGTGGTGAAGCGGAGGCGGTTCAGGGCCGCGTCGGCGTCCTCCGAGGAGAGCTTGCCGCTCTTCACGCCGCGTTGCAGCGACTTCTCGATGCGCGCCTTGCCCGCGTCGAGCGCCGGCTGGTTCACCTCGGTGACCAGGACGTCGACACCTGCCCGCGCGTGCACCTCGGCGATGCCGGACCCCATCAGGCCCGCTCCGACGACTCCAACCCGACTTACCACCGGCTCACTCCTTCATCGCTTCGCAGGCCCGTTCTTGGGCAGCACGCAGCGCGCGAGGGCGGTCGCCAGGTTGTGCCCGGCTCGCCCTCGCGCGGTTACGCGTGCTCAACGACGGTACTCGTCGTACCCGTCGTCGTACGGGTCTTGATCTTCGCTGTCGGACTCCTCGTGATGACTGCTGGAGGAGTTACTCGACAGCTCGCGCTGCAAAGCATCGAAGTCGGTCTCGTGCGAGCTGTACTTGAGCTCACGCGCCACCTTCGTCTGCTTGGCCTTAGCCCGGCCGCGCCCCATGGCTCGACCCCCTCGCACAGGGGCGGGGCGGCCGGGGGAATCGGCGGCCCCGCATCGTCTCGACAATTCTTTCCTGCTCACACCGTACCGTGTCCGGGGGGTTGGATGCGACGTGGCACGGTGTGCCGGTGGTGACAGTGTCGGCCGGACACCGGTTACCGGCCGGTCGGTGGCGATCGGCGCAGGTAGGCGTGCCACGATCTACTGGTGCTCCGTCCCTTCGTGGCCTACCTGCGGGTGTACGAACCCCTGCTCGCCTTGGGCGACCCGCCGGACGAACGGCTGCGTGCGGCCGTCGCGGCGGCCAAGCTGCGGCGGACGGACGCGGGCGCGCGCGAGCAGGCCATGTGGCTCAAGTCACAGGTCGCCGCGCCGAGGCGGTTGCTGCCCGCCGAGCTCGCCGACGGCCGGGCCGCGCCGAGCCTGCTGACCGACGTCCTGGTCCTCGACCCCGAAGACGTGCCGGACGGCAAGGCCGGGCACGGGCCGTTCGTCTGCCCGCTGGAGCTGCGGGCCCGTTCGGCCGCCGCGTTGGTCACCTTCATCGGGGACGCGCACCCGGCGTTGAAGAACGTCGTCCTCGACGAGGGCGGCTTCACGCAGGAGACGATCCGCGCCCGGACGAAGTCGGCGATGGCGGACCTGAGCACGTCGGCGGCGCACACGCTTTCGACGACCTGGACCGTCCCGCTGCCGTGGTTCGTGCTGGTCGAGCCGGACGAGCGGCGGCTGGTGCTGGGCAGCGGCCGCGACGACCCGAAGCGCGAGCTCTCCTGGCGGACGACCCTCGCCGACGCGCAGCACCGCGCGCGCGAGGCGGGCGAACTGCTGGAGCAGACGTTCGGCGACTCCGGCCCGGGCCGCGTGCTGTACGAGACGCGGCGCTGGCTGGACAACTTCCACGCGGACTCGGTGGTCGAACTCGACTACGGCGGTCTGGTGCAGTTGTTCGCGGACCCGATCCTGGAGTCCGACAACACGGCCGACGAGGTCCACGACATCCTGGACGCGTTGCGCTCGGGCAACGTCGAGGAGCTGGCCGAGCTGTTCAGCGACCTGCGCGAGTTCTGGGGAGACCTCGCCGCCCGCGAACGCTCGAACTGACGGTCGCGGCCCCGAAACCGTCGGTGCCCACCAGTAGCGTGGACATCGGGGGCTGCTCAGCCGCGCAGCTGAGGAACCCGCACCTCTCCGACGGCCCGGCCGCCGCCCAGCACCGAACCGTGTGCCAGCGAGTCCAGGCCCGACACGTCCGCGCCGAGGTACCGCAGCGCCTCGACGGCCAGCGGTGCGCACGCCCGCTTGTTGCCGTCGTCGATCTTCATCGCCACGGCGAAACCGTCCGGCAGGGCGAACGCGTGGACGCCCTCCGCGCCGCCCTTGGCGACCAGACCGTCCACGGTGGACATCAGCTCCGTGTCCTCGCGGCCCGTCCCCGCGACCAGCCACGGGTGGGCGCGCATCGCCGAGGCGACCGCCGATGCCGGGCCGGCCGGGGCCAGGGCCACCCGGCCGAACGCGCGGGCCAGCGCCGTCAGGGAGAACGCGAACAGCGGTGCGCCGCAGCCGTCGACACCCGTGTGGGCGATCGGCTCGCCCGTCAGCTCCTCGACCGCGGCCGCGATCGCCTGCTGCAACGGGTGGTCCGGGGCCTCGTAACCGGCCGTCGGCCAGCCGGCTCGGACGCACGTCGTGAGCATGGCCGTGTGCTTGCCCGAGCAGTTCATCATCACGCGCCGGGGCTCGGCGGCGTCGCGCATGCTCGGCACGTGCAGCGGGAAGTCCGGCGGGCACGCGAGGTCGTCTTCGCCCAGTCCGGCCGCGGCCAGCAGCTCGAGGACCCGCTTGACGTGCCCGGGCTCGCCGGAGTGCGACGCGCACGCCAGCGCCAGGTCCTCACCCGTGAAGTCCAGGCCCGCGCGCAGCATCCCGATGGCCTGCAGCGGCTTGTTCGACGAGCGCGGGAAGACCGGCGATGTCACGTCGCCGAGGGCCAGCCGGGCTTCTCCTTCGGGGCCGGTGACTACGAGCGCGCCGCGGTGGACGCTTTCCACGAACCCGGAGCGGACGACTTCGGCGAGGACGGGGTTGGTCACTCGCCGGTCCTGCCCTCGTTCTCCAGCAGCTCGTCCACAGTGGCCGAACCCTGCTGGTAGCGCTTCGCGATCTCCGCGTTGAGCGTGTCCATCACGCCCTGGACCTCGCGCCGGAAGGACGACACCGACAGCTCCTCGCTGGCGTAGGTGTCCAAAGCGGAGGCGAGCTTCTCGTCCGTCAGGGTCTCGACGTCGGTGAGGTCGGTGTCGCCGATCAGGGCTTCCGCGTGCCGGCGGTGCTCGCCGGCTCGGGACGGCTCCAGCTGCTGGTGCCGTCCCGAGCCCGCGGCCGGGCCCAGCGCGTTGTCGGCGAGGATGGTGGCCAGCTGGTCGACGATGCTCGACTCGCCGCCGGAGCTGCGGCGCGCCTGTTCGGCGCGGACGATGTCGATCCGGGCGTGGAGCAGCCGCCGCAGGTAGGAGAGGTCGGTCTCCTCCTGTGCGGCTTCGTCGCGCCGCTCGCGCAGCACCTTCAGCGGCAGTTCACCCAGGCCGCTGAGGTACCCCGGGCCGAGCACGCGGTCGATTCGCCGCCTGCCGCCGGGCCGCACTTCGATCACAGCGCAGTTTATCCCGGTTGAGCGTGATCCCGCTGTCAGGGGCTTTCGTTCAGCCACGAAGTTGCGCCGCTGCCGCACGGCCGGGTGCGGGCTGCTCCGAAGGGACGGAATCGGGGTCGATCGCCGCCTGCACGAGGTTGTCCTCCGAACCGGCCAGCAGCTCCGCGCCCACCGGCGTCGAGCGCTTGACCAGCGCCAACGCGATCGGCCCGAGCTCGTGGTGCTGGATCACGGTGCCGATCCGGCCCACGGTGCGGCCGTCGAGCAGCAGCGGGTCGCCGGTTTCCGGCGTGACCTCGGGTGAGCCGTCCAGGTGGAGCAGCAGCAGGTTGCGCGGCGGACGGCCGACGTTGTGCACCTTCGACACCGTCTCCTGGCCTCGGTAACAGCCCTTCGCGACGTGCGCGGCCGAGCCGACCCAGCCGACCTCGTGCGGGATCGTGCGCTCGTCGGTGTCGACGCCCAGCCGCGGCCGGAGGGACTCGACGCGCAGGGCGTCGAACACCCAGCTGCCGGCCGCCCGGGCGCCCGCGTCGGTGAGCCGCTTCCACCACTCGACCAGCGCCGGTCGCGGCACCGCCAGGTCGACGCTGGTCCGGCCGGGCCACGGCATCCGGCGCGCGAAACCGCCACCGGGCAGTGCCGCGACCGCGTACGGCTCCGGGCCGACCTCGGCGCCGACCGCGCTCAGCACGCGCTCGGCGTCCGGGCCGAGCACGGTGAGCAGCGCGAACTCACCGGTCGCGTCGCGGATGTCCACCTTGGACCAGAACTTCATGGCTTCGAGGTACTCGAGCAGCGTCTGGGGGCCGCCCTTGGGCAGCGCGCTGGTGACGCTCGAGCCCGGGTCGGTGTCCAGGTAGACGGTGCCGTCGAGGTGGGCGACCACCATGTGCGTCTCGACGCGGCCCTGGCTGTCGAGCACCAGCGCCTCGGTGCCGGTGCCCTCGGCGAGCTCGGTGACGTGCTGGGAGATCACCAGGTGCAGCCACGAAAGCCGCTCTTCGCCGGTGACGGTGAGGAACTCGCGGTGCGACCGGTCGATCACGACGACGCCGCGCGACGCCGTGCGCTGCTCCGCGAAGGGGTCTCCCCAGTGCCAGGGGACGCCGGCTTCGGGGTGGTCGTCAGGGGCGGGGATCGATCCGGGCACGTCCAGCAGCGGCGAGCGGTACGGCATACCGCCCAGCCTAGGTGAGTACGGTGGCGGCATGCGCGTGCTCGTCCTCCTCGACGGAACCCCGGCCGACCCCGACGCCGCCCAGATCAAGGTCGACGACCTCGGTCTGCTGCGCGGCGACGGCGTCTTCGAGACGATCCTGGTCGTCGACGGCAGGCCCCGCGAACTGCGGCCGCACCTCGAACGGCTGGCCCGCTCGGCGGCCATGCTCGACCTGCCCGAGCCAGACCTCGCGGCGTGGGAACGCGTCGTCGAGCAGGTGCTCGAACGGTGGACCGGCGGCCGTGAAATGACGCTGAAACTGGTGTACACCAGGGGTTCCGACGGCGACCCGGCCGCAGTGCCGACCGGGTTCGCGCTCGGGTCCGAGGTGCCGCGGTCGATCTTGACGGCCCGCGAAGAGGGCGTCGCCGCGATCACCCTCGAGCGTGGGTTCCCGCCGGACCTCGCCGAGCGCGCGCCCTGGCTGCTGCTCGGGGCGAAGCCGTTGTCGTACGCGATGAACATGGCCGCGGTGCGCGAGGCGGGCCGCCGCGGGGCCGACGATGTGATTTTCACCGCCGCCGACGGTTCGGTGTTCGAAGGGCCGACGTCGACCGTGGTGCTGGCGAAGGGGCGGACGCTCTACACGCCGCCGTCGAACGTCGGCATCCTGCCCGGCACCACCCAGGCCGCGCTCTTCCGCGGCGCCGAGAAGGCGGGCTGGGCGGTCAAGGTCGAGCCGCTGACCGTGCCGGACCTCACCGGGGGTGACGGCGTCTTCATGGCCTCGAGCGTGCGCAAGCTGACCCGGGTGCACACGCTGGACGGCGAGCGGCTCCCGGACTCGTCCGCCGTCTACGCCGAGCTGGTGGCGGCCTACGAGGCCGAGTACGCCTGACCGAGGCTGATCCGGACGACGGCGGGCGCGACTTCTTCGGCCCGGTAGGCCGCGATCTTGTGGTGGCCGTCGATGATCAGCTCGCGGTCGCCGTCGGCCAGCAGGACCGCGACCGGGCGGTGGCCGGTGCGGATCGCGGTCCGGTAGTAGCCGACGCGGGCTTCGTCGGACGGCGGCCAGGTGCCGGTCGGGGTGAGCACCTGCTCGTCGGGCAGCCGTTCCGGGCCGCTGACGCGGTAGTCGCCGTCGACGAGCAGGTCGAGCACCGGGCCGAGCGTGGTGGCCAGCGGGCGGCGCAGCTGACCGGTGGCGAGCGCGATCCGCAGCGACTGCGGCAGCTCCGCCCGCACTCGCGAGTTCACGTCGAGGAAACCCGTGCCACCGCTGATCGTCACCTGTTCCACGCCTATCAGGACGGGCGACGGCGCGACATGGTTCCAGCCCCTACCCGGAAGGGTGCACCGCGTGACCGCGGTCTCACTCTCGTGGCGGTACAGCGGGTTCAGGACGGCCGGAACCTCACCCGGATGCCCGGCCGGGCTTGGGCGAGCGCGCTCAGGGCGCCCGCGCGCACGACGGCCGCGACGGGGTAGCCGCCGGTCGTCGGGTGGTCGGCGAGGAACACCACCGGCAGCCCGCTGGGCGGCACCTGGATCGCGCCCGTGACGACGCCTTCGCTGGGCAGCTCGCCTTCGACGGCCCGGCGCAGCGGCGTCCCGTCGAGGCGCAGGCCGACGCGGTTCGACTCCGCTGTCACCGTCCACCACGCCGACAGCCCGGCGGCCACGTCGTCGAGCCAGTCGTCGCGGGGGCCGAGCGTCACCGGCACCACGAGCTCGCCCGGTGCCGGGGCGGGGACGACGACGTCCGCGCCCGCCGGGATGCCGGGCTCGCCAAGCGGGAGCACATCTCCGGCTGCCAGGGGTGCCGGGCCGATGCCGGACAGGACGTCGCGCGAACGGCTGCCCAGCACCGGTTCGACGGCGATCCCGCCGGACACCGCGAGGTAGCAGCGCAGCCCGGCCGCCGGGGTGCCGATGGTCAGGACCTGCCCGGCGCGGACGGGCACCGGCGCGTGGGAGCCGGCCGGCCGGTCGTCGACGCGGACGTCGACCGACGGGCCGGTCACCGCCACCGTCGCCGACGCCGTGAGCCGCACGGAAAGGCCGCCGAGCAGGGCTTCCACGCCCGCCGCACCCGGGTCGTTGCCGACCAGGCGGTTCGCCAGCCGCAGCGAGGAGGTGTCCAGCGCGCCCGAAGGGGCGACGCCGAGGTGCGCGTAACCCGGCCTGCCAAGGTCCTCGACCAGCGCGTACCGGCCGGGGTCGAGCACTTCGAGCGACCTCATCGGACGCTCCGGAACCGGACGCGGTCGCCGGGGGCGAACAGCGCGGGCGGGTCGGCGTGCGGGTCGAACAGCGTCGCCGACGTGTGCCCGAGCAGCCGCCAGCCACCCGGCGACTCACGCGGGTAGACGCCGGTGAACTCGCCCGCCAAGCCCACCGAACCGGCCGGGACGCGGGTCCGCGGCGACTCGAGCCGCGGCTGCCGCAACGGCTCGGGAAGCCCGGTCAGGTAGCCGAAGCCGGGCGCGAACCCGGTGAACGCGACCGTGTAGACGGCCTCGGTGTGCAGGTCGGCGACGGCGTCCGGGGAAATCCCGGCGTCGGAAGCGATGAGCGAGAGGTCTTCGCCGTCGTAGCGGACGTCGAGGGTGACTTCGCGGGGTTCACCGGCGGGCGGGTGCGTCAGGTCGGCGTCGTCGAGCAACGCCCGCACGGCCGCGACATCCCCGACGACCAGCAGGCTCCGGGCACCGGGCACGAGGTCGACGACCCCGGGCGGACGCGCGGCGACCACGGTCGCGTGGGCCGCCCGCATCTGCTCGAGGGAGTCGCAGTCCAGGACGGCGGCGTCTTCGCCACAGCGCCGCCAGCGCACGGCGTCAGCCGACGACGCGGCGCAGCAGGGCCGAAGAGTGCGGCTGCATCTCCTGGCCCACCATCGCGCGCTCCTCGACGTAGCCGAGGGAGCCTTCGACCAGGCCGTACAGCCGCTGGGCCGCGGTTACGTCCTTCGCGGTGGAGGTCCGGATCAGCGCGTCGGTGCCGAGCTCCCAGGACGTCTGGTTGCGCGGCTTGCCGTAGTACAGCTCGACGATGCCGGTGTTGTGCGTGAGCAGCAGCTCGATCGTGTCGTCCTCCTGCGGCCGCCAGAACCCGGACTCGCGGGCGGCGGGGCGGATGACGTTGCCGTCCTCGTCCAGCAGCCACGAGCGGGACTCGTGGATGAGGAACGGGCGGCCGTCGTGGGCGATCGTGAGCTGCTGCGCGAACTTGTACGGGCCGTCGATGGTCGGGTAGTCGACCTCGCCCTCACCGCGCCAGACGCCGACGAGCGGCAGCAGCGCGAGGCAGGCGTCGTTGAGGTTCGGCCCTTCGCGCAGGTTCGCGGTGTCGTTGGGGATGGGCAGGTCGTCCCACAGCGGGAGGTTGCGCGTCCGCGTGCTTCCGGCGCGCATGTCCGCTGCCGCGATGGCGTCGTCGCCGCTGGCCGTCATGCGTCAGCGCTGGTCGGCGTACAGCCGGTAGACGACGTACACGGCGAACCAGGTGATCGCGACGCCCGCCAGCACCAGGAGGGTCGTAAACAAGGCTTCCACGGCTGGCAGCTTAGTCCGCCGCCCCGCACCCGGCCCGGCGCAGGGTCGCCGCGGTGAGCACGGTCACCGCGAGCAGCACCACCCCGGCCACGCCCATGGCCAGGTGCAGCCCGCCCGGCAGCGTCGAGCCGCCCGCCACCAGTGCGCCGAGGGCGGCGACGCCGAGCGCGGTCCCGGTCTGGCGCGCGGCGTTGACCGTCGCCGACGCGATCCCGCTGCGGTGGCCCGGCAGCCCGGCCAGCCCGACGATGTTGGACGGCGTCACCGACAGCCCGACCCCGGCGCCGGCCAGGGCGAACGCGATCGCCACCAGCCAGTACGGGCTGTCCGCGCCGAGCGCGAGGAACGCGAAGGAGCCGACGGCCGCGACGAAGTAGCTGACCGGCAGCAGCCGTTCCGCGCCGTAGCGCGCCGAGAGCCGGCCGGCGGTGAACGCCGCGACGACGTTCGCCAGCACGTACGGCAGCATCTGGACGCCCGCCTCGGTCGCTGTCGCGCCGCGGGCCTGCTGCAGGTAGACGCCGATCAGGAACACGGCCGGGTAGGCCGCGAACCCGAGGCTCCACGCGGCGAAGATGGCGACCGAGAACCGCGTGCGGGCGAACAGGCGCACCGGCAGCATCGGGTGCTCGACGCGCAGTTCGACCACGATGAACGCGGCCAGCGCGGCGAGCCCGAGTACGCCGGTGACCAGCACGGACGGGCTCGGGCCGAGGCGGCCGGCTTCGATCACGGCGAACGTCAGCAGGCCGATCCACAGGGCGCCGAGCACCTGGCCGGTCAGGTCGAGCGCACCGTGCGCCGGGTCGCGGGACTCCGCGATCCCGCGGCGGCCCGTGACCACCGCGACGAGCCCGATCGGCACGTTGACCAAAAAGATCGCGGGCCAGCCGAAGGCGTCGGTCAGCGGGCCGCCGATCAGCGGTCCGAGCACCAGCGCGCAGCCCGCGACCGTGCCCCAGAGCCCCATCACGCGCGCCCGCGCGGCCGGCTCGGGGAACGCGTGCGCGAGCAGCGCCACCGAGCCGGGGATCACGGCGGAGGCCGCGAAACCCTGCACCACCCGGGCCGCGACCAGCCATTCGAGCGTCGGGGCCAGCGCGCAGCCGACCGACGCGACCGTGAACACCGTGAGGCCGGACAGGTAGACGAGCTTGCGGCCGTACCGGTCGCCGAGCGTGCCGCCGGAGAGGATCACGGCGGTGAGCGCGACGGTGTAGCCGTCGACGATCCACTGCAGGCCGCTGAAGCTCGTGCCGAGCGTGCGCTGCATGGTCGGCAGCGCCACGCTCACGACGCTGACGTCGAGCAGGGCCATGAAGCTGCCCAGGAACACGGCCGCCAGCAGTCCGGTCCGCCGGGTCACCGGAGAAGTTAGGGTCACCTAATCATGGTGCGGCCCCGAGGCGGGTCGAGGTCAACTCCCCGGGTGTCGAAAAGCAGTGAAGGCCACATCGAGGGACTCCGAGTCCCTCGATGTGGCCTTCACGGACCACGTCGCTCAGCCGACCGAGATCGCCAGCTGGTGCAGGCCCGGGCCCTCCGCCGTGACGGAGGCTTCGCCGTTGCCCGTGCGGTGCAGCGCGCGCACCGTCCAGTCGCCCGGTGCCGCGTAGAAGCGGAAGTCGCCGTCGGCCGAGGAGACCACCTCGCCGGTGAAGTCGCCGCCGCCGTCCAGGAGCCGGACGAACGCGCCGCCGACCGGCCCGTTCGCGCCGGTCACCTTGCCGGCCAGCACGACCTGGCCCTTGGTGTCGTAGTCCGCCGGCGTGGCCTCCTGGACCGGTGCGCCGCAGCTGTCGTCAACCGCCATCACTTGGCTCCCAACTCGACCGGCACGCCGACCAGCGAGCCGTATTCCGTCCACGAACCGTCGTAGTTCTTCACGTCCTCGTGGCCCAGCAGCTCGTGCAGCGCGAACCACGCGATCGAGGAGCGCTCACCGATGCGGCAGTAGGCGATGGTGCCCTTGGCCGGGTCGATGCCCTGCTCCTTGTAGAGCTCGTCGATCTCGGCCTCGGTCTTGAAGGTGCCGTCCTCGTTGGCGACCTTCGCCCACGGCACGTTCAGCGCGCCGGGGATGTGGCCGGGCACCTGGGACTGCTCCTGCGGCAGGTGCGCCGGGGCGAGCAGCTTGCCGGAGAACTCGTCGGGGGACCGCACGTCGACGAAGTTCTTCGAGCCGATGGACTGGACGACCTCGTCGCGGAACGCGCGCAGCGACAGGTCCTGGTCCTTGGCCTTGTAGTCGGTGCGGTCGCGCTTGACCTCGTCGGAGTTCAGCTCGCGGCCGTCGAGCTCCCACTTCTTGCGCCCGCCGTCGAGCAGCTGGACGTTCTCGTGGCCGTACAGCTTGAAGTACCAGTACGCGTAGGCGGCGAACCAGTTGTTGTTGCCGCCGTAGAGGATCACGCGGTCGTCGTTCGAGATGCCCTTCTCCGACAGGAGCTTCTCGAAGCCCTCCTTGGAGACGAAGTCGCGGCGCACCCCGTCCTGCAGGTCCTTGCGCCAGTCGAACTTCACCGCGCCCCGGATGTGGCCTCCGTCGTAGGCGGTGGTGTCCTCGTCGACCTCGGCGAACACGACGCCGGGGGTGTCCAGGTTCTCCTCGGCCCACTGGGTGGTGACCAGGACGTCTTCACGGCTCATGGGACAGAACTCTCTTTCTGGTTGAACTTCAGGACGCGCGGGCGGGGGTGAAGCGTTTGATGAGCAAGAACATTTCGCAGCCCAGGCAGAAGTCGAAGGCCGCGTTGAGGAAGGCCGCGAACAGCGCGAACGCCGTCGCGACGATGCCGAGCGGGGTGATCCCCGCGGCGAACCCGATCGTGCCGACGAGCGCGAACACGAACCCGACGGCCTGGGCGAACCGCAGCGGGGCCGCGTCCTCACGCTCGGACGTCGGGCCGAGGCGCGGGGCCACGAGCGCGCGGTAGACGATCGAGTACGGCGCCGGCTTGAGCCCGACGAAGGCGCCGATGGCGAACACGACGGTCTGGGCGGCCAGCAGCGGCCACCACTGGGTGACCAGCACGACCGCGAGCACGATCGTGGTCAGGATGGCGGCGAACCGCGGGCCTCGCGGGTCGACGGCCGGTCCGGCGGGCATGGTTCCTCCAGCTGGAGCAGAGGGGGTGCGTGCGAACGGCACGCGTCAGCGGCAACAGGGCTGGCTGGGGACCGGACGTGCTTCAGCGCCGGTCGGGCTGAACGCGACACAGGCTGCTGCGGACGCGGCAGAGGTCGACTGCGCGTCGCTGCGTCAAGAAGGTGGTCAGCCCGGTCACGGGTGCGAGGGTACCCAGAGCTCCCTCAGAGTGGGAACCACGTTCATACCTTGGGACGATTCCCGCTATCCGGGACAAAGCCTGGTCAGCGCGTCCGAGTCGTGAGATGCGGCCGCAGGGCGTCCAGCAGCTCGGGGCCCTTGGGGACGCCGCCGACGCGCAGGAGCTCCCGGCCGTCCGGGGTCAGCGCGATCGTGGTCGGCGTGCGCAGCACGGCCAGCGACTGCGCGACCTCCGGCTGGTTCGTCACGTCGAGCTCGACGTGGTGCAGGCCGTCGGTGCGCTCGGCCAGCGGCGCGAGCACGGCCTTCGCGTGCCGGCACGGCGCGCAGAAGGTGGTGGAGATCTGGACCAGCGTCACGGCGGACGCCGGGTCGAGGACGTCGGTGACGGGGCCGGGCAGCTCACGCACGGGCTTGGCGTCCCGCACGCGACCGTTGCGCGCCCGCAGCACCAGGCCCACGGCCGAAGCCACGACCAGCACCGCCACGAGCACCCACAGCCCCGTCACCGGCCGCCTCCCTACTTGCTCAGCTCCGCGAAGGACACGTTGGTCGCTTCACCCTTGATCGTCACCGATCCGCTCTGCACCCGCACGCCGGTCGGGGTGACCGACAGCGGCAGGTCCTTCGTGTTGATCGACGCGTTGAAGTTCGGCATTAGCGCCTTCTGCACTGCTTGGGGAACGACCGTGGTCTCCTGGTCATTCCCGAACTGCAGCCGCTTCGGGATGAAGTTGATCGCCCCGTTCTTCGCGTCCGCCTCGATCATCGCGAAGCAGAAGATTTCCAGATCCTTGCCCGCGAACTTGAGGTGTCCCGAAATGCGGACACCCGTGCTCGACTCGTCCTGGTCGGCCTGGCCCTCGGTGGTCGTCGTGGTCGGCGTCGGCTCGCTCTGCCCGCTGTCGCCGTTCTGGACGTAGTCCGTGCTCGCCGGGTCGATCCGCAGGTCCTTGATCTTGTCCAGCGGCGAGACGCGCGCCAGGTCGGCGGCCTTGATGGTGACCGAGCCGGTCAGCTTGCCGATGGTGATCGCCTTGGTGTTGCCGTTCGTGAGGTCCGACAGCGGGGCGTTGACGTCCTCGAGCTCGGCGTTGAGCGCGACGTCCTGGAGCTTGTCGCCGACCGGCACGCCGGAAGCCGACACGCTGATGTGACTGTAGTCACCGCCCAGCGCCTGCGTGAGGAACGGGAAGCCGTGGATGGTGACCGACGGGTCGTCGGTCAGCTGGAGCTGCGTGCGGGCCTTCTGGGAGATCGTGTGCTCGGCGTACGCGGCGGCCCCGAAATCGGCGCCGACCAGCAGCAGCACCAGCACGACGAGGGCGATCACCCAGCGCCGTGCCCGGCGTCCGCGGCGCCGCGCGTCCGGCCTCGGTGCGGGTCGGTCGTCCCGGGTCACGGGCCTGCTCACCATCGCGTCCGTACTCCTGTTCGTCGGGGACACCGGGGCTTTCTCCAGGTGTGATCGATCCAGCAAGGGTTAGGTGCCCGGCCGTTCAGCCGCTATTCTCACTTAGCACCGACTAACGCCACCGTGAGGCGACGACTTTGAGAAGGCGGTGCGGCTGATGAGCCTGGACCTTCTGGTACTGACCGCAGAGGCCGATGCCACGTCGGTGCTGCCCGCGCTGGACCTGCTGCCGCACACCGTACGCGTCCGGCCTCCCGAGGTGACGGCCCTGCTCGACGCGGGCCACCGGGACGTGATCCTCCTCGACGCGCGCAGCGACCTGGCCTCGGCGAAGAGCCTCTGCCGCCTGCTCAAGGGCGCCGGCGAGGACGAGGCGGCCACCCCGATCATCGCCGTCGTCGGCGAGGGCGGGCTGGTGGCGGTCAGCGCCGAGTGGCGCACCGACGACATCCTGCTGCCCACCGCGGGCCCGGCCGAGGTCGACGCCCGGCTGCGGCTGGTCACCACCCGCGACGGCGGGTCCGCGCAGGTCGACGCCGAGCTGCGGGTCGGCGAGCTCGTCATCGACGAGGCGACCTACACCGCGCGGCTGCGCAAGCGCACCCTCGAGCTCACCTACAAGGAGTTCGAGCTGCTCAAGTACCTCGCCCAGCACGCCGGCCGGGTGTTCACCCGCGCCCAGCTGCTGCAGGAGGTCTGGGGCTACGACTTCTTCGGGGGCACGCGCACGGTCGACGTCCACGTCCGGCGGCTGCGCGCCAAGCTCGGCCCGGAGCACGAGCAGATGATCGGCACCGTGCGCAACGTCGGCTACAAGTTCGAGCGGCCCGCGAAGGGCGGCGCGCCCCGCCAGGCCCCGGCTCAGGCTCCGGTCGAAGCCCCGGCCGAGACGCCCGAACTCGCGCGCTGACGCCGTCACACTCCCAGGACGCCCCGACACCGTTCGAGTTGCCTCGCGCGCGGGTACGGTCGCAGGGTGAGCGGAGACGGGGAGTGGCGCCAGGAACTGAACGACAAGCAGCTCGAGGACGTGCGCGGGCTGCTGCTGGCCGTGCGCGAAGCCGACGGGCGGCCCGAGGTCGAACCCGAGGGCCCGCTGCCCGGCGAGTTCGACGGCGGTGAGCACCTCGTCGCCTGCGTCGAGGGCGAGGTCGTCGGCTACGCGCACCTCGACACCACCGGCGACTCGTTCGGCCACCAGGTCGCCGAGCTGTTCGTCCACCCCACCCACCGCAACCGCGGCTACGGCGCGAAGCTGCTCCAGGCCGTCGACGAGCGGGCCGCGGTCGGGTTCCGGATCTGGGCGCACGGCGACCACCCCGCGGCGCGGCAGCTGGCCCTGCGCGCGGGACTCGAGCGCAAGCGCGAGCTGCTGATCCTGCACACCGACGTCAAGGGCGCGGACTGGCCGGAGCCGCGGCTGCGCGAAGGCGTCTCGCTGCGGACGTTCGTGCCGGGGCAGGACGAGGACGCCGTCGTCCGGGTCAACGCCCGGGCCTTCGACTGGCACCCCGAACAGGGCGCGCTGACCGCCGACGACATCCGCGCCGACGAGGCCCGGCCGTGGTTCGACCCGGCCGGTTTCTTCCTCGCCGAAGAGAACGGCACGGTCATCGGCTTCCACTGGACGAAGGTCCACGAGCCGGCGCTGGGCCGCTTCGACGGCGAGCGGGTCGGCGAGGTCTACGTCGTCGGCGTCGACCCCGCGGCGCAGGGCGGCGGGCTCGGCCGGGCGCTGACGCTGGCCGGGCTGCGGTACCTCGCGAGCGAGGGGCTCAGGCAGATCATCCTGTACGTCGAGGGCGACAACGCCCCGGCGCTGGCGGTCTACACCAAGCTCGGGTTCACGCGTCACGAAACCGACGTCCAATACGGTCGGTGACAACGATCAACGCCG
This sequence comes from Amycolatopsis sp. NPDC004378, assembly GCF_053602455.1. Taxonomy (NCBI): domain Bacteria; kingdom Bacillati; phylum Actinomycetota; class Actinomycetes; order Pseudonocardiales; family Pseudonocardiaceae; genus Amycolatopsis; species Amycolatopsis sp. NPDC004378. Next base: position 1,411,288 of record NZ_JBSGDR010000001.1, on the reverse strand, counting down.
TGCGAACGGTTCGTCACCGTGCGCGAATGCGCAGGTCACGGCCGGGACACGGCCCACTTTCGGCTTAGTAGCACTGCTCACATCCGGGGCCTTGTTCACTTCTCGTTCATCTGGAGAGGGCCACCCGTCCACCGGCGCTGCCTAATGTCCGGATCCGGCGCGGCAGCACGCCGCGGCGACCCGGTCAAGCTCCTGATGGAGGAAACAGCAGTGAAGATCATGCGGCCCCTGAGCGCGGTGGGCATCGTCGCGAGCGCCGCCCTCGTGCTCGCCGCCTGTGGTTCCGACCCCGCGGCGTCCAACAGCAGCAGCTCGAACTCGGCTTCGGCGCCTGCTGCGACCGGTACCGCGGACGTCCAGTGCGGTGGCAAGAGCCCGCTGTCCGCCGAAGGTTCCTCGGCCCAGAAGAACGCCATCGACATCTTCACGCAGCAGTACGGCAAGAAGTGCTCGGGCCAGCAGGTCAACTACAACCCGAGTGGCTCGGGTGCGGGCGTCAAGCAGTTCAACGCCAACCAGATCGACTTCGGCGGGTCCGACTCGCCGATCACCGGCGCGGACCTCGAAGCGGCCAACAAGCGCTGCGCGAGCGACGCCTGGAACATCCCGATGGTCGTCGGCCCGGTGGCCGTCGCCTACAAGCTCTCCGGGGTCGACAAGCTGACGCTGACCCCGTCGGTCATCGCCAAGATCTTCAGCGGTGGCATCACCAAGTGGAACGACCCGGCCATCAAGGCGGTCAAGGGCAACGAGAGCCTGAACCTGCCGGACAAGGCCATCCAGGTCGTCTCCCGCTCCGACGAGTCGGGCACCACCGACAACTTCCAGAAGTACCTGGGCGCGGCGGCGAAGGCCGACTGGACCAAGGGTGCCGGCAAGAAGTTCAACGGTGGCGTCGGCAACGGTGCGCAGGGCTCCAACGGTGTCGCGACCGCAGTGAAGGCCTCCGACGGCGGCATCACCTACGTCGAGGGCGCGTTCGCCAAGGACGGCCTGACCCCGGCGCTGATCGACAGCGGCTCCGGCGGCGTCGAGCTCAACGCGGCGAACGTGGCGAAGTCGCTCGACTCGGCCAAGTTCCTGAAGGAGGGCTCGAAGGACCTCGCGCTCGACCTCAACGGCATCTACGCCAGCAACACCCCGGGTGCCTACCCGCTGCTGCTGACGACCTACGAGATCGTCTGCTCGAAGTACGCGAACCCGGACGTCTCGAAGGCCGTCAAGGCGTTCCTGACGGTGGCCGCCACCGACGGTCAGCAGCCGCTGTCCGCCAAGGGTTATGTGCCGATCCCGCAGTCGCTGCAGACCAAGGTCCTGGACTCCGTCAAGGCGATCTCCTGACCCGGTCTTGCGACACTTCATCGAGTTGAGACAGGCTGGACAGAACTGTCGATGAGCGAGTCATCCTCGACGCGAACGCCCACCGGCGACCCCGGTGGGCGTTCGTCGTCGGCCACCACGCCCCCGGAGGTCCCGATTTCGGAGCAGCCAGCGCCGCCGGCGGCGAAAGAGCCGCCCGCGAGCGAGAAACCGAAGAAGGTGCGGCCCGGTGACCGCATCTTCCAGAACCTGACCACCGGGGCCGGGATCTTCGTCGTCGCCCTGATCGGCCTGATCGGGCTCTTCCTGCTCATCCAGGCGATCCCGGCGCTGAAGGCCGACAAGGTCAACTTCCTCACCAACCACGGCTGGTCGACCAACGACCCGGCGAACATGGCGTTCGGCATCCTCGACCTGCTCGAGGTCACGGTGGCGACGTCGCTCGTGGCGCTGGTCATCGCGATGCCGATCTCGCTGGGCATCGCGCTCTTCCTGACCCAGTACGCGCCGTCCCGGCTCGCCCGGCCGTTCGCCTACGTCATCGACCTGCTCGCCGCGGTGCCGTCGATCATCTTCGGCCTCTGGGGCATCCTCGTGTTCGCCCCGGCGATCGAGCCGTTCTCGCAGTGGGTGAACGACACGTTCTCGTGGTTCCCGCTGCTGGCGCCCGGCAACGTCGCGCCCAGCGTGCGCGGCACGATCTTCACCGCCGGCATCGTGCTGGCCGTGATGATCCTGCCGATCATCACGTCGCTGTCGCGCGAGGTGTTCGAGCGCACGCCGACGCCGCACATCGAAGGCGCGCTGGCGCTCGGCGCCACGCGGTGGGAGGTCATCCGCACCACCGTGCTGCCGTTCGGCAAGGCGGGCTACGTCGGCGCGTCGATGCTGGGCCTCGGCCGCGCCCTCGGCGAGACGATCGCGCTGGCCGTCATCCTGCTGATCCCGCAGGGGCGCAACTTCGACTGGAGTCTCTTCGACGGCGGTTCGACGTTCGCCTCGAAGATCGCCGCGAACTACAGCGAGTTCAACAACGAGACCTCGGCGGGCGCGTACATCGCGGCCGGTCTGGTCCTGTTCGTGCTGACCTTCGTCGTGAACTTCGCGGCGCGGTCCATCATCGGCCAGAAGGGCGACTGAGCATGACCTCTTCGACGCTCGAAGCCCCCGCCGCGACGCCGGCGTTCCAGCAGGTCAGCATGGCCCGCAAGGTCAAGAACGGGCTGGCGACCACGTTGGTCTGGCTGTCGTTCCTGATCGCCGTCGTCCCGCTGGTGTGGGTGCTCTACACGGTGATCGCGTACGGCATCAAGCGCATCCCGTACAGCAACTGGTGGTCCCAGGACTTCGGTGACGTCCTCTCGGACGAGGTCGGCGGCGGCGTGCTGCACGCGATCATCGGGACCCTGCTGCAGGGCCTGGTGTGCGCGATCATCGCGGTGCCGATCGGCATGCTGGTGGCGATCTACCTGGTGGAGTACGGCCGGGGCGGCAAGCTCGCCAAGGCGACCACGTTCATGGTCGACATCCTCTCCGGCGTGCCGTCCATCGTGGCCGCGCTGTTCATCTACGCGCTGTGGATCACCACGCTCGGCCTGCCGCGCAGCGGTTTCGCCGTGTCGCTGGCCCTGGTGCTGCTGATGATCCCCGTGGTCGTCCGGTCGTCGGAGGAGATGCTGCGGATCGTCCCGGACGACCTGCGCGAGGCGTCGTACGCGCTCGGCGTGCCGAAGTGGAAGACGATCATGAAGATCGTGCTGCCGACGGCGCTGTCCGGCATCGTCGGCGGCATCATGATGGCGCTCGCCCGCGTCATGGGCGAGACGGCTCCGCTGCTGGTCCTGGTCGGCTACTCGGCTTACACGAACTGGGACATCTTCCACGGCGAGCAGGCGGCGCTGCCGCTGCTGATGAACAACGAACGCGTCAGCAACCCGATGGACCCGGGCTCGGTCGGCTTCGACCGGATCTGGGGCGCGGCTCTGACCCTGGTGCTCATCATCGCCGTCATCAACCTCCTCGCCACCGTGTTCGCGCGCCTTGTCGCCCCGAAGAAGAAGTGAGCTGTCAGTCATGGCCAAGCGAATCGACGTCAAGGACGTGGACATCTACTACGGCAAGTTCCACGCCGTGGACGGCGTCACCCTCTCGGTGCCGCCTCGCAACGTCACCGCGTTCATCGGCCCGTCGGGCTGCGGCAAGTCGACGGTGCTGCGGACGCTGAACCGGATGCACGAGGTCATCCCCGGCGCCCGGGTGGACGGTCAGGTGCTGCTCGACGGCGAGGACATCTACGCGTCGTCGGTCGACCCGGTGCAGGTGCGCCGCACGATCGGCATGGTGTTCCAGCGCCCCAACCCTTTCCCGACGATGTCCATCAAGGACAACGTCGTCGCGGGCCTGAAGCTGGGCGGCACCAAGGGGAAGAAGACGCTCGACGACATCGCCGAGCGGGCCCTGCGCGGCGCGAACCTGTGGAACGAGGTCAAGGACCGGCTCAACAAGCCGGGCGGCGGTCTCTCGGGCGGGCAGCAGCAGCGTCTGTGCATCGCCCGCGCGATCGCGGTGCAGCCCGACGTGCTCCTGATGGACGAGCCGTGCTCGGCCCTCGACCCGATCTCGACGCTCGCGATCGAGGACCTGATCGGTGAGCTGAAGAAGGACTACACGATCGTCATCGTCACGCACAACATGCAGCAGGCGGCGCGAGTCTCCGACCAGACGGCCTTCTTCAACCTGGCCGGGGTGGGCCAGCCGGGCCGGCTGGTCGAGCTCAACGACACGGAGAAGATCTTCTCCAACCCGGACGAGAAGGCCACGGAGGACTACATTTCCGGCCGCTTCGGCTGAGTTGTCGTTGTCGGAGAAGGCCTTTCTCGCCGGTGCTCGGGGCCGGCGAGAAAGGCCTTCTTTTTGGGTATAATTCCACTGTGACTCGAAGAATCACCGCCCCGGTCGTGACCTTCGCAGTCGATCCCGAACTCGGTTCCGCGTTCGCCGGGTTGTCCGAAGAGGACGGTGAGTTCGTCCTCGTTTTCCTTTCCGGCATAGGTGAACCCGACCAGCAGGAAATCGCCACGGGCATGGACACCTACTGCGTGGTGACCGCGGAAGAGGGGACCTGCTACGGCGGGGTCACCGCGGTCTCGCTCGACGGCGGGGTGCTGCGCGTGACGTTCGCCGAGACCGCGGTCCGGCCGCTCGGCCTCGCGGACACCGACCTCGAGATCGTGCTCGACGCGGATTCCGTGGCGATCGAACGGTTCCGCGCGGGACTGGCGCGGATCCTGGCCTACGGGCGGCCGGAAGCGCACCCGGTGCTCAGCGGCCTGTGAAGCGCCCGCTCACGCCGGAAGGTAGCGCAGGGTCAGGATCCCGGACGCCCACGCCCGGCTTTCCACGAGCCGCAGGTCCGCCCGCCGGTCGGTGAAAAGCGGTTGCCCCGCACCGAGCGCCGTCGGGTAGAGCTTGACCCAGTACTCGTCCACCAGTCCGGCCCGGACGAACTCCTGGACGATCGAAACCCCGCCGAAGAGCACCATGTCCTTGCCCGGCAAGGCCTTCAGGTCCGCGACCGCGGCCGCGAGGTCCGGCCCGGCGACCCGGTGCGGGGCGGCGACCGAACCGAGCGAGCGGGAGAAGACCACCTGCGGCGTCGAGATCATCCACGTCGCGAAGTCGACGAGTTCGGCCGGGCTCGCCGGGTCCGCCGCCTGGGCGCGGAAGTTCTGCTCGATGCCGTGGTGGAAGGTCCGGCCGGTCAGGATGGTGTCGCACCGCGCGCGCATCCGGTCGGACAGGGCGATGTTCAGCTCCGGGTCGGCGGACATCCAGTCCAGCTCGCCCGCCGGGCCGGCGAGGTGGCCGTCGAGGGTGACGTTGACGTAGAGGATGACGTTGCGCATGTCCGGCTCCTTCGTGGGTGGGCTGTCACCCGTTGAGAGACACCGGCGCCGCGAAACTCATCGGTCCCCGCGAAAAAAGCCCCTGACCAGGCGGTCAGGGGCTTCTTCGACGGGGCTCAGATGTCGTCGTCGGTGCCGTAGCCCGGCATCCGGCCGGTGACGACGAAGATCATCCGCTTGGCGACCGACACCGCGTGGTCGGCGTAGCGCTCGTAGAAGCGGCCGAGCAGGGTGACGTCGACCGCCGCGGCCACGCCGTGCGGCCACTCGCGGTCCATGATCACGGTGAACAGGTGGCGGTGGATGTCGTCGACCTGGTCGTCGTCGGACTCCAGCGTCTTCGCCGCCTCGATGTCCTTCGTCTTGATGACCTGCTCGGTCTGGCGGGCCAGCTTGACCGCGACCTCGCCCATCTCGGCGAAGTACGGCTTCACGGCCTCCGGCAGGACCGGCTCGGGGTGGCGGCGCCGGGCGGCCTTCGCCACGTGCAGCGCCAGATCGCCCATCCGCTCCAGGCTTTCGGCCGCGTGGATCGCCGCGAGCACGGTGCGCAGGTCGGTGGCCACCGGCGCCTGCAGGGCCAGCAGGGCGTACGCCTGCTCCTCGCACTGGGCGCGGGCGTCGTCGACCTTCGAGTCGTCGCTGATCACCTGTTCGGCGAGACTGAGGTCGACCTCCAGCAGTGCCCGCGTGGCGCGCTCCATGGCGTCGGCGACCTGGACCGACATGGCGGCCAGGTTGTCGGCGAGCTGTTCGAGTTCGACATGGTAAGCCTCACGCATGGCCCAACCCTACGGGCAACCATGACCAAACACCGCATCGCCGGGTGAACCGCACGTGAACCCGGACTAACGATCCTCGCGGGTCAGCCCGTGGTGCTCGTCTTCTTGCTGGTGGTGCTGGTCTTGGTGCTGCTCTTGCCCGACGACTTCGACGTGCTGGTCGGCGGCGCCTGCTCGCCCGCCGGGACCGGGGCGTTCGGGTCCGGCAGCGGCGTGTTGTTGCGCAGCGCGTCGAACAGGGCCTTCGTCTTGCTGCGGACGAGGACCTCGTTGCCGCGGCTGTTGGCCATGCCGGTCGTCGGCACGGTGAGGAACGTGATCTTCGACTGGTCGAGGCCCTTCATCGACTGCGCCAGCGTCATCATCTGCTTGACGCCGAGGTTGTCTCCGAAGGTGGCCTTCGCGAAAGCCGTGATGAAGTCGCTGAGCTTGCCGGGGTCGAGCACGACGTCCGAGGACATGACCTTCTTCAGCAGGGCGCCGATGAACTCCTGCTGCCGCTTGATCCGGCCGTAGTCCGACGTCGGGTCGCCCTTGACGTGCCGGGCGCGCACGAAGTTCAGGGCCTGGTCACCGGAGATCGTGACGTCGCCGGTCTGCAGCAGCACCTTGCCGAGGATGCTGTCGTCGATCGGGATCTCGTTGTGCACGGTGACGCCGTGCACGGCGTCGACCATCTCCTTGAAGCCGTTGAAGTCGATGCCGACGAAGTGGTTGATCCGCAGCCCGGTGAGCTGCTGGATCACCTTGGTGACGCAGGACGGCCCGCCGACCGCGTACGCGGTGTTGAGCTTCGCGATCTTCTGCTCGGGGACCTTCTCGTCGGTGTTCTTGTTCTGCACGGGGTCCCAGCGCTGGCACTCGGGCCGGTCGATCTCGAGGTCGCGCGGGAACGACGTGACGACGACCCGCTGCCGGTCCGCCGGGATGTGGGCGACCATCACGGTGTCCGAGCGCGCGCCGGGCGTGCTGTCCGCGGTGCCGACGCCTTCCTCGGCGGACGCGCCGTCGCGGCTGTCGGAGCCGACCATCAGGAAGTTCTCGTCGTTGGCCTGCGCGTCGGCGTCCTGGATGTCAGACGAGTTCTCGTCGAGGGCGGAGACCTGCGTGAACTTGGCGTCGAAGTAGGTCTGGGCGCCCCACGCGCCGCCGATGCCGAGGAACACGAGCCCGGCGACGACGGCCGCGGCGATCCGGCCGAACCGGACCGAACGCTCGACCTTGCGCGCCTTCTTCTCCTGGAGCCGGGTCTGCGCCGCCTGCTCGGCGGCATCGGCCTGCTCCTCAGGCGACGGCGTAGGCGTGACGACGCGCTGAAGCGCCGTACGCGTGCTCTCGATCAGCGAAGCCGGCGAGAGACGCTCACGGCGTTCGCGCCGCTTCGCCTCTTCGGCCTCCATCTCGTCGTGGGCGGCCGAGAACCGGGCGAGGGTGTGGTCGATCTTGCGGCGGTACTGCGTCGCCTCGTCGATCGCCTCCATCTCGTCGGTCATGGTCAGCGGATCGAGCTCGGCCCGCGCCGGCACCGCCCCCGGCCGCCGGTTCGGCGCGTCGACGGGCGAGCGCTTCTGCGTCGGGGCATCCGGGGTGGCGCGGTTCTGGGCGGCGACGTCGGGCCGGGCCGCGGTCGCCGGCCGCTGCGGCATGGGCGAGTCCGGCGTGGAGCGGCCCCGACCGGGAGCCTCCGAGGCGCGCTGCGCAGCCACGCCGTCCGAGGTGGGACGAGCGGCGCTGTCCGGACGTTGCCGTCCGGCGGGCTCGGCAGCGTCGGGACGTTGCCGCCCGGCTTCGGCCGCGGCGGGTCGTGGCCGCGCGGGCACCTCGGCCGCGGCGGTGTCGGGTCGCTGCCGAGCTGGTGCTTCGGCGCCGCGAGCGGCCGTGTCGGGACGTTGCCGTCCGGCGGGCTCGGCCGCGTCGGGACGTTGCCGTCCTGGTGCCTCGGCGCCGCGAGAGGCGCCGTCGGCGGTGGGGCGTTGGCGTGCGGCGGTCACGTTGTCCGTGGTGGGGCGCTGCCGGGCGGGGGCCTCGCCGGGGTGGGCGGCGCCGTCAGGACGCTGCCGGGCGTCGGCGCGTGTGGCGCTGTCCGGGGCGGGCCGCTTCCGTGCGAGCGCGTCCGGGCCGGCTGCGGTGGGGCCCGGCGCCGCGGGGCGCTGGGGGTCGTCCGGGGCGGCCGCGGCGCGGCGGGGCCTGCGGGGTGGCTGCGGTGCGGCCGACGTCTGCTGCGGGCCCGGGTTGGCGGCCGGGGGACGGCGCTGCAGCGGGGCCTCCGGCTGCGGGGCGGCGGCGGTCGAGCGGCGCGGCTGACGCGGACGCGGCGGGCGCGGTTGACGGGTCGCGTCCGCGGGTACTGGGTTGTCGGCGGGTCCCTGCGGTGCCCGTGAGCGCGGCGGGGTCTGCGGGGCGGGCGGTTCGTCCGTTCTGGCCCGGCGTCCCGGCTGGTCGCCGCGGCCGGGCTGGTCGCGCGGCGGGAGCGGGCGGACGCCGGTGGACTTGGCGACGACGTCCGAGACGCTGATCCCGCCCTGGTCCTCCATCGACCGGCGTCTGCCGGTGCGGGGCCGCGCGGGACCGTCCGAACGGCGACCGGTTCCCGGGCTGTCGTGCTCGTCCGGCACTCGGTCTCCTTTCGCGCGATCGAAGGCGGGTTCGTGACTTGGCCGTCTTCCCCCGCGAGAGGTGATCGTTCCCCCGGAGGTTTTCGTTATCGTACGGATACCCCCCGTTCGTGACGACACCCTCCCGGAATTTTCTTCACCTTGAGTCGACGAACGGCCGCTGGCCGTCGACAAACGGGTGAAGGCTACCCGCAGCTTTCCGGGGTAATGCGCGGTTTACGTTACTCAGAGTGGGTTATTAACTGCGTGCTTTGCGCGTCGTGATAGGCGACTTTGTTCCGGCCCGCCCGTTTCGCGGCGTAAAGCAGGTCGTCCGCGCTGCGCAGCTGGCGCTCGGGCGGCGTGGGGGCGTCCGGCCCCTCGTGGGCCAGGCCGGCGCTGATGGTGACGCGCAGCCCCGGCTGGAGTTCTGACCAGGGGTGACGGGCGACGCGCAGGCGGGCGGCGTCGACGATCCGGATCGCGTGCCCGGCGTCGACCCCGGGCAGCCACAGGACGAACTCCTCGCCGCCGTAGCGCGCGCAGAAGCCGTCCGGTGGCAGCTCCTCCTGGAGGAGGTCGGCGACCCGGCGCAGGACGCGGTCGCCGACGAGGTGACCGTACGTGTCGTTGACGCGCTTGAAGCGGTCGAGATCGACGAGCGCGATGCCCAGCGGCGGCCGCGGCTGAGCGGGCTGCCGATCGGTGAACGGTCCGTACAAGCGCTCGTCGAGGTAGCGGCGGTTGTAGCTCGACGTCAGCACGTCGCGCAGGCTGCCGTCGCGGGCGATGTCCAGCGCGGAGCGGAGGTGCTGGTAGGCACGGCGCCAGTCGCCCTGGGTGGCGAACAGGCTCGCGATGGCTTCGTGGAGGTGGAGCAGGTCCGGGGGCTGCGGGCGCGGGCGCAGCACGCCTTCGTCCTCGGCGACCATGCCCACCTCCACCACGCATTGGTTGTCGTCGTAGAGGAGGCCGTGCTTGAGACGCGGGTACGGACGAAGGTGAATTTCGCTCAAACGGGACTACGACGGTGACTCAGCGGAGTTGAGGGCTCAGAGTGCGGAGAACGGTTTCCTGTCCTTGAGCTGGGAAAACTGATCCTTGGCCCAGTAACTCACATTAGCCGTCTCGTCGCTCAGTAGCTCTTGGTAGTCGGCCCACGAGACCCAGCGCCAGTCGCCGACCTCTTCCGGGTTCGGTTCGGGTTCGGCGTCGGCCCAGGCGGCGAACACCGGGCAGAACTCGTTCTCGACGATCCCCTGGAACGGCGGCGTCCGGTAGCGGTACGCCGGCAGCACGCAGTGCAACTCAGCCAGCGACGGCAGCCCGAGCTCGTAGCCCGCCCGCCGGCGGACGGCGTCCTCGAGGGACTCGCCGGGCGCGGGGTGGCCGCAGACGCTGTTGGTCCAGACCCCCGGCCAGACCTTCTTGTGCAGCGCGCGTTGCGTGATCAGCAACGCGTTGTCGGCGCGACGCAGGACGTAGCAGGAGAAGGCCAGGTGCAACCGGGTGTGCTCGTGGTGGCTGGCCAGCTTCGGGCCGGTTTCGCCGGTGGGCACGCCGTCCTCGGTGACGAAGACGATCTGCTCGGTCTCGGGTTCGGTCGCGGTATCCACAGGCCCAGTGAACACGACGGCCCGCGGTGGCCCGTACCGCGAGCCGGGTGGGTTACCGGCCCTCCGCCTGCCCGGGTGACGGGCCGCTACCGCGCGTCGAGGTGCTCGACGATGAGCGAAGTCACGGCTTCCGGTGCCTCTTCCGGCACCCAGTGCGTGACGTCTTCGATCATTTCGAACCGGTAGGGCCCGGTGACCCAGTTCGCGGTGTCGAGCGCGGCGGTCGAGCCGAACGACACGTCCTCGGTGCTCCAGATGTACAGCGTCGGCACGGCGATCTTGCCGATCTTCCCGCCCGGCCGCCCCGCGCGGTACCAGTTGAGGGCGGCGGTGAGCGCGCCCGGTTCGGACAGCCGCTGGACGTAGTCGTCCACCTTGCCGGGTGACACGCGCCGCTCGAACATGTCACGCAGCGCACGGGCGTCGTTCTCGAGCATCCGCCGCTCGGTGACGCGCGTCCGCCGCCACTCGGTCATGTAGCGCGTGCGCAGGTACTGGTCTTCGTCGCTCTTCATGGCGGCGGAGAGCGCGGCGGGGTGCGGCGTCGAGACGACGGTGAGGCTGCGAAGGCGCTCGGGGTGCGCGTCGGCGGTCCACCAGGCGACCGCGCCACCCCAGTCGTGCCCGACGAGGTCGAACTGCTTCCACCCCAGCTGTTCCGTGATCGCGACGACGTCCTCGACGAGGTGGTCGACGGAGTAGTCGGCGGCTTGTTCGGGGCGCACATCGGGCGAGTACCCCCGCTGGTCGGGCGCGACGGCCCGGTACCCGAGCACCCCGAGCGTGGCGACCTGGTGCTCCCACTCGGTGGCGGCTTCCGGGAAGCCGTGCAGGAGCAGCACGGGCCGCCCGTCTTCGGGCCCGGCGGCGATGGCGTCGAAGGAACCGGCCTCGGTGGGGATGCTGATGTGGTCGATCACGCGCCCGAATCTACTTCGCCGGGTTGAACACCGGGTGGCCGGTCAACGGTCCGCGAGGACCTCGCTGACTTGCGCGACCTTCACCAACGGGCCGTAGAGCCGCATGATGTCCAGCGCCTTCGCGTGGCTCTCGTCGTCCACGCCCGCGCAGGCGTCGGACACCACCGTCACCGCCACGCCCGCGTCCGCCGCTGCCAAGGCGGTCGACAGGACGCAGCAGTCCGTCGACACGCCGGCCAGCACCAGGTGGGCGCCGCCCACGCGGGTCGCCATGCGCGGGGTCCACTTGCCGAACGTGGTCGCGTCCACTGTGGACTCCGGGTGGAACGCGTCGATCACCTGGTACAGCGGGGAGTCCGGCGGTTGCAGCGCGAACGGCCACCGTTCGTAGTACCGCTTCCACGCGCCTTCCGGGCGGGACGGCGCGAGGAACCGCGTGAACACGACGTCGTCGCCGAACGCCTTGACCAGCTGGGCGATCGGCGGCACGACGTCGGCGAACCGCGGCGTGAACCACTCGCTCGCCGGATCCGCGAAGACGTTCTGCAGGTCGATGACCGCCAGGACCGATCTCATGCCGCCTCCTGCGCGCGGATCCGCGGCCGGGCGGCCAGGGTGACGACGAAACCGAGCGCCAGCGCGAGCAGGACGCCGAGGTTCGCGTACGCCCACGAGCCGTCGCGGCCGCCCAGGCCGAACGGTTCGAGGAGATACCCCTGCCACTTCAACCATTCCGCGGACGTGTTCGTCACCAGGCCCCAGCCGAGCGCGGTCGCCACCAGCACCAGCGCGATCGGCCCGACGCGGACGTCGCCGTAGCGGCCGGCCGGGTCGAACAGTTCGCGCTCGGCGTAGTCGCGCCGCCGCAACAGGACGTCCGCGAGCATCACGCCGCACCAGGCCGCGACCGGCACGCCCAGCGTCACCAGGAAACCCTGGAACTGGCCCAGGAACTCGCCGCCGAAGAAGACGATGTAGATCGTGCCGAGGATCATGAGCACGCCGTCGACCAACGCCGCCACCGGCCGCGGGACGCGCAGCCCGGCCGAAAGCAGCGCCAGCCCCGACGAATAGATGTCCAGCACCGCGCCGCCGACCAGGCCGAGCACCGCGACGATCGCGAACGGCACCAGGAACCACAGCGGCAGCAACGTCGTCAGCGCGCCGATCGGGTCGGCCGCGATCGCCTTGTTCAGGTCCGGCGACGATCCCGCGAGCAACAGGCCGAACACCAGCAGCACCAGCGGCGCCACGGACGCGCCGAACGTCGTCCAGCCGACCACGCCCCGGCTCGACGACGAGCGCGGCAGGTAGCGCGAGTAGTCCGCGGCCGCGTTGACCCAGCCGAGGCCGAAGCCGGTCATCAGGAACACCAGCGCGCCGACCCACTGCTGCGCCGAGCCGGACGGCAGCGCGCTCACGGCGTCCCAGTGCACGTCACCGGCCACGAGCACGACGTAGACGATCGTGAGCACGCCGGTGATCCAGGTGATCCACGTCTGCAGCTTCATGATCGCGTCGAAGCCGAGCACCCCGGCCGCGACGGTCAGCGCGGCCACCACGACCAGCGCGATCACCTTCGTCGCCGTCCCGCCGCCCCAGCCGAGCCGCTCGAAGACCGTCGACGTCGCGAGCGTCGCCAGCGCCGTCAGCACGGTTTCCCAGCCGACGGTGAGCAGCCACGAGATCGCCGACGGCAGCCGGTTGCCGCGGACGCCGAACGCGGCGCGCGAAAGCAGCATCGTCGGCGCCGACCCGCGTTTGCCGGCGATCGCGATGAAGCCGCAGAGCAGGAACGAGAACAGGATCCCGACGACGCCCGCGACGAGCGCCTGCCAGAACGAGATGCCGAAGCCGAGGGTGAACGAGCCGTAGCTCAGCCCCAGCACCGACACGTTCGCCCCGAACCACGGCCAGAACAGCTGCCGCGGCCGGCCGCGGCGCTCGGCGTCGTCGATCACGTCGAGGCCGTTCGTCTCCACCTCGAGCCTGCGGGTACCGCTCATGTCGTGGCCTCCAGCAGCTTGTCGATCTCCGCCCGGCGCGGTGCCGTCGCCGGGCCGCGGCGGGTCACCGAAAGCGCGGCCGCCGCGTTGGCGCGCACGGCCGCGTCGAGGAGGGTACTGCCGCGCAGCAGCTCCGCGGCCAGCACGCCGCAGTGCGTGTCGCCGGCGCCGTTGGTGTCCACCGCGTCCACCGGGAAGCCCGGCACGTCGGTGACGCGACCGTGGTCGTGGACCCGGCAGCCCTTCGCGCCGTCGCGGACGACAGCCACCGCCGGCAGTTCGCCGAGCACGTCGGCTTCGCGCGCGGTGCAGCTGAGTATGTCTACAAAGGACAGTAAGTCGTGAAGGTCTCCGGGGGTGAGGTCGCCGGCCAACGGGCCGGGATCGAAAAGGGTCCTCGAGCCGGACGTGTGGGGAAGCCACTCGGCGAGAGCCCTGCGATTGCTCTTATGCAACCAACTGTAGCCGGACAAATACACGACGTCGTCACTCGTTGGGAGGACGTTGGTGAGCGCCGCGTGCGTCAGCCGCCCTTCGGCGCCGGTGCCGGTCGCGAAGGTGCGCTCACCGCTCGCGTCGACCAGCGCGACGACGACGCCGGTGTCCAGCTCCGGCGACGGTTCGTGGGCCAGTTCGATGCCTTCGGCCGCCAGGGCGGCCCGCGCGAGGTCGCCGAACGCGCCGGTGCCGTGGCTGCCCGCGTACAGCACCCGGGCCCCGGACCGCGCGGCCGCGGCCATCACGTTGAACCCGCCGCCGGGCAAGAGGTTCGTCGACGACGCCAGGACGTCGCCGCCCGGCGGCGGCAGGGCCGGCACCGCCATGACCAGGTCGAGGACGACCTGCCCGGTGTGCACCAGCCGCCCGGTCATCGCCGGCGCAGCTCGAGGAGCTGGTCGACCAGCGGTTCGAGGTCCAGCCCGTTCACGGTCAGCACGGTCTCGACGACGTCGGGCCGGAACGCGCCGGCGCCGTGCGCGGCACCGAGCATCGCCCCGCAGATGGCGGCGACGGTGTCGGTGTCCCCGCCGAGGCCCGCGGCGACGCGCAACGCGGCCGGCGGGTCGTCACCCAGGGCCTCGGCCAGTGCGAAGGCGGCCACGACGGACTCCTGCGACGCGACCGACGTGCCGATCACCCGGGCGACCGCGTCGGCGACGGCGGCCGGGGCCATGCCGCGCACCCACCCGCGCGCCCAGTCGATCCGGGCCGCGATTTCCCCGCCGGCCGCCCAGTGCCCGCGTTCCCCGCCGACGACGGCCGCGCGCTCGCCGGCGTCGAGCGCTTCGGGCAGGCTCGCGCCGCCGACCCCGGCGGAGACGGCCGCCGCCACCGCGGCGGCGGACGCGATGCCCAGGCTGGTGTTGTGCGTGACGTGCGCGGTCGCGACGACCGCGTCGACCAGGGCGTGCAGGTCCCCGGCGGGGGTCGCGATGCCGACCGGCGTGACGCGCATGGCGGCGCCGTTGGTCGTGCCGGTGCGGCCGGCTTCGTCGGCCGGAACGCCGTCCTGCAGCCGGGAAAGCGCGCGTTTCGTCGACGGGCCGAGCAGGTCGGCGGAGCCGCGGCGGATCATGTCCGCCTCCCAGGCGAGCAGGGCGTCGGCGAAGACATGCGGGTCGACCGTGCCGCAGCCTTCGATGAGCAGCCGGGCCAGCAGGAGGGCCTGCTCGGTGTCGTCGGTGATCGAACCGGCGGGCATCGACGGGGCGACGGGCTGCTCGGCGACGGCGGTCAGCAGGCCGGTGACCGGACCGTACGCGGCGGCGATCGCGGCGCGGGACATCGACTGCGTCGGCATGCCGAGCGCGTCCCCGACGGCCAGCCCGGTGAACGCGCCGAGCGCCCGGTCCCGCGCGTTCACCGGTGTCCGAAGGTGAGGTGGAACTGGAAGCGATCGGGGTCGAGCAGGCTGATGACGCGCTCGACGAGCCGGCCGTCGACGTCGACCGAGGTGCGCTCGGCGCGGAGGAAGAGCTCGCCGATGCTGCGGCCCAGGAGCTCGGCACTGCAGGCGTCGAGGCGTTCGGTGCTGATCCACTGGTCACCGCCGACCGAAACGCGGCCGGCGGCTTCGAGGGTCTTGGTGAGGGAGTCGTCGCGCAGACCGGTCTCGGGGAGGCCGGCGAGCGGCCCGACGGCGGGCACGGTGGCGGTTTCGAGCGAGACACCGCGCTCGTGCTCCCGCCGCAGCCGCCGCACGGCGACGTACGCCGGCTCGCCGAACTCCTCTTCGAGGCCGCGGTCTTCGACGGTCTCGATGCTGATCAGCTCGGTGGTGACGGGCGCGCCGGCGTCGGCGAGGGCGCGGGCCCAGCCGAGCCGCTGGTCGAGCTGGACGCCGTCGAAGGTGACGAACGAGCCGACGCCGGCCTGGGTGGAGATGAGCTCCAGCTGCTGGAGCTCGGAGAGCGCACTGCGGACGGTGCCGCGGCTGACCTGGTACTGCAGGGCGAGCTGGTTCTCACCGGGGAGGCGTTCACCGTGGGCCAGGCGGCCCGACCGGATCAGGTCGGAGAGGTCGCCGACGAGCTGCTGCCGCTTGCTGTACATGTACACACCTGTACACCCTCGGGTTTCCGCAGGTCAAGCGGCGACGAGCTCGTTGACGTCGGCCTCGATCATCTTGCCGGCCTGCTCGGCGGTCTTCCCGCCGACGACCATCATCGCCGCGAACGCGCCCACGAAGATGACGGTGCTCAGCCAGACCATGGTTTCGATGGGCAGCGTGAAGGCCCCGACGATGCGAGCGGCGGACTCGAGCACGAAGCCGACGCCCCAGATGACGCTGGTCCGGCGCATGATCACCTGGAACCTCGGCGTGCCGGCGAGGCGGTCCCACGCGGCTTCGTTCTCGGCCTTGCCGCGGGTCAGGAACGGCTGGATCGTCTTGGTCATGATCGGCGCCGCGGTGAACGCGGAGGCGAGGATGACGAGCCCGGTGATGCCGCTGCCGAGCGAGTCCTTGGCGATCATCATGCGGGCGTCCCCGGAGACGAAGGTCAGCAGCATGCCGACGACGTTCGTGACCAGGACGACCAGCGCGAGGCCGTTGAGGGTCCGGTGCTTGGCGAACTGCTGGAGCGTCCGCGCGAGCGGGACGACGCCGCTGAGGGCGAGCGAGAGGAAGACGCTCGCACCGAGCGCGTGGAGCCCGTAGTAGACCCCGATCGGGACGGCGATGTCGATGGCGAGGGACTTGAGCGGAGATCCGTTGTTCGTCATGGGAAAAGCTTGTCGCGGCAGGACTTCCGGGACGGATGCCGTTCGCCACGACTTGGACCTGACAGATGTCACGGCCGGGCTCAGCCGCCGGAGTGCATGTCTTCCGCTTCGGGGACGCAGTCGTCGTCCGGGTCGTCCAGCCAGCCGTGCGGCAGCGTGACCTTGCCCGGCGAGCCCTGCCGGCCGCGGGGACCGGTCGCCGCCTCGGGGAAGGGGGCGTCGTGGTCGAGACGGGCGATCAGGTCGTCCAGCTGGTCCATGCTCGAGAGCATCGCGAAACCGCGGCGCAGCTCGGAACCCACCGGGAAGCCCATCAGGTACCAGGCCATGTGCTTGCGGATGTCGCGCATGGCCTTGTCGTGGCCGTCGTGCTCGATCAGCAGCTCGGTGTGGCGGCGGAGGACCTTCGCGACTTCGCCGAGATTCGGCGGGGTCGGCTGGGGCCGGCCCGCGAAGGCGGCTTCCAGCTCGCCGAACAGCCACGGGCGGCCGAGGCAGCCGCGGCCGACGACGACGCCGTCGCAGCCCGTCTCCGCCACCATGCGCAGCGCGTCGTCCGCCGTGAAGATGTCGCCGTTGCCCAGCACCGGAATGCTGGTCACGGCCTCCTTCAGCGCGGCGATCTTGGTCCAGTCGGCCTGGCCCGAGTAGCGCTGCGCGGCCGTGCGCGCGTGCAGGCTGACCGCCGCCGCGCCCTCGGCCTCGGCGATGCGGCCGGCGTCGAGGAACGTGCGGTGGTCGTCGTCGATGCCGATGCGGAACTTCACCGTGAACGGCACGTCCCCGGCCGCCTTCGCGGACTCCCGGACGATCGCCTGGAACAGCTTCCGCTTGAACGGCAGCGCCGCCCCGCCGCCCTTCCGCGTCACCTTCGCGACCGGGCAGCCGAAGTTGGAGTCGACGTGGTCGGCGAGGCCTTCGCCGACGATGATGCGGACGGCTTCGGCCATGGTCTTGGGGTCGACGCCGTAGAGCTGCATGGAGCGGGGCTTTTCGTGGGCCCCGAAGGTCATCATGTGCAGGGTCCCGGGGTGCCGTTCGACGACGGCGCGGGCGGTGATCATTTCGCACACGTAGATGCCGGCGCCGTACTCCTGGCACAGCTGCCGGAAGGCGACGTTGGTGATGCCGGCCATCGGAGCGAGCACCACGGGCGGATCGACCTGGTAGGGGCCGATCTTCAGGGCGGGCTTGCTCAGGGTGGCGGTCACGTCCTCCATTGTCGCTTGTGGTGTCGATCACGTCGAGGAGGGGCGGTCCGGCCGCGCTTTCGCCGTCGGCGTGAGCCTAGGTTGGAGGTATGACCGACAAGCCTCTGCGCTGGGGAATCATGGGCACCGGCGGGATCGCCGGCGCCTTCGCGGACGACCTGGAGCTCACCGGCTCCGGCGTAGTCGCCGCCGTCGGGTCTCGCAAGGTCGACAGCGCCGACGTGTTCGCCGGAAAGCACGGGATCCCCACCCGGCACGGCAGTTACGAGGCCCTCGCCGCCGATCCGGACGTCGACGTCGTCTACGTCGCCACCCCGCACCCCCTGCACCACGCCAACGCGAGGCTCGCGCTCGAGGCAGGCAAGCCCGTGCTGGTCGAGAAGCCCTTCACGATGAACGCCGAGGAGGCTCGGGACCTCGTCGCCCTCGCACGGGAGCGGGACCTCTTCCTCATGGAAGCCATGTGGACGCGCTTCCTGCCCCACATCCGGCACGTCCGCGAGCTGCTGCCGAGCCTCGGCGACGTCGTCACCGTCAGCGCCGACCACGGGCAGTGGTTCGCCGAGGACCCCGGCTTCCGGCTGTTCGCCCCGGAACTGGGCGGTGGCGCCCTCCTGGACCTGGGGATCTACCCCGTCTCGTTCGCGTCGATGGTGCTGGGGACGCCCGAGCGCGTCGCCGCCATGGCGACGCCCGCCTTCACCGGGGTCGACGCGCAGATGTCGATGCTCTTCGGCTACGCGAGCGGGGCGCAGGCCGTGCTGACCTGCACGTTGAGCGCCGCTTCGCCGACCACGGCGTCGATCGTCGGCACCGAAGCGCGGATCGAGATCGAAGGGCCGTTCTACGCGCCCGCGTCGTTCACGCTCATCCGGCGTGCCGGGGAGCGGACGCGTTACGAGTACGTCGACGAGGGCCGCGGCCTGCGGCACCAAGCCGACGAAGTCGCGCGACGGCTGGCCGCCGGCGAGACCGAGAGCCCGCTCATGCCGCTCGACGAGACCGTCTCGATCATGACGACCGTGGACCGGGTACTCAGCGCGGTTGAGTAGTGCTACGGATCCGCTGGCGGCCCCTTGTGGGTGATTCTGTCCGGTATGACCACCGAAGCAGATGTGCTCCTCCGGCTCGCCGGCGAGATCGACGACCTGGGGCGTCGTCTCGCCGTGGTGGGTACCGAACTGCGGACCGTCCAGGCCGGACAGCCGCAGCAGGCACCGCAGCAGCAGCCGCAACCGCAGCCGATGCCGCCGCCGCAGCAGCCGTGGCCGCAGTACCAGTGGCAGCCGCCGCCCCAGCCGCAGTACTTCCCGCCGCAACCGCCCTACCGGCCCGTGCCGCGCCCGACGCTCGGCGAGAAGCTCGGCAAGGAAGGCGCGGGCAGCCGCGTCCTGGCGTGGGTCGGCGGGGCCGTGACGCTGCTCGGCGTCGTCCTGCTGCTCGTGCTGGCCGTCCAGCGCGGGTGGCTCGGGCCGCTGCCGCGGGTGCTCGTCGGCGCCGCGTTCGGGCTGGCGCTGACCGGCGTCGGCGTCTGGCTGCACCGCAAGCCCGCGGGCCGCACCGGGGCCTTCGCGCTGGCCGCCACCGGCATCGCGACGCTCTACCTGGACGCCGTCGCCGCGACCACGTTGTACGACTTCCTCCCGGTGCTCGCCGGGCTCGCGGTGGGCCTGGCGGTCGCCGTCGGCGGGCTGCTCGTGGCCGTGCGGTGGGAGTCGCCGCTGCTGGCCTCGGCCGTCGTCGTCGGCTGCGTCGTCTGCGCGCCGGTGCTCACCCGCGGGTTCACGCCCGAGCTCGTCACGTTCCTGCTCATGGTCCAGCTCGCGACGGCACCGGTGCAGCTGCGCCGCGACTGGTCGTCCCTCACCCTCGCCGCCGGCGTCCCGCCGCTCGTCGCTTCCGTGCTCAGCACCGCGGTCGACGGCGGTGGCTGGGCCAACACCGGCGCGGCGCTGGGCACCGGGCTCCTGGGGGTCGCCCTCGCGCTGATCGTGGTGCTCCGCCGCGAAACCGACGCCGCCGCGTTGACGCTGCTCGCGGCTTCGGTCGTCCCGGTGCTCGTCGCGGTGCTGCCGCTGCCCAAGACCCAGGCGGTGCCGGTCGCGGCCGGCGCCGGCGTCGTCCTGCTGGGCGTGTGGGCGACGCGTGCCTGGTGGCCGGGCCCCGCGGGGTCGCTGGCCGGGCTCGCCGGGCTGCTGGCGATCCTGCAGGCGACGGTCACCCAGTTCGACGGCCCGGCACGCGCCGCGGTGCTGCTGACCGAGGCGCTGCTGCTCGTCGCGGCCGCGCTGGGCGCGCGCAACCGGCCCGCGTTGGGCGCCGCCCTCGGGTTCGCCGCGATCGGCGGCCTGGTCGGCGTGGCCTTCGACGTCACGCCCGCCCTGCTGGCGGTGTACCGGAACCGGCCGGCGGGTGACGTCGTCGGAGCGCTCGCGGTCGCCACGCTGATCCTCGCGATTTCGATCGCCCTGCCGTGGGCGGCGGCGCGGCTGGAGGTCTTCCGCGGCCCGGCCCACGACCTGCCGGTGTGGCTGCTGGCCGGCTTCGCGGCGCTGTACGGCGCCGCGGGGGTCGTGCTGTGCGGATCGCTGCTGGCGGTCCCGGACCGCACGGGATTCCTCCTCGGCCACGCGCTGATCACCGTGTCCTGGACGATCGCGGCGCTCGTGCTGCTGCTGCGCGGCATCGAGGTCGTCGGGCTCCGCGTGACCGGGCTGGTGCTGGTCGGCGCGGCCGTGCTCAAGCTGGTGCTGTTCGACCTCTCGGCTCTGGACGGCCTGGCGCGTGTGGGCGCGTTCCTCGGCGCGGGGCTGGTGCTGCTCGTCGCCGGGACGCGGTACGCGCGAGCCGTCGCCTCGCGCTGACGCGGGAAGAATTGTCGGACCCCTGTGGTTACCTGGATCACAACCCGACGACCAGGGGGTAGGACCGATGGCGACACCGAAACTCACCGACCGCGCCGCGGAGCACATCGGCTGGCTGACCACAGTCACGCCGAAGGGCAGGCCCGCGCCGCGGCCGGTGTGGTTCGTGCTCGAGGGCGACGACATCGTGGTGTTCAGCCAGCCCGGCACCGCGAAGCTCAAGCACCTCGAGGCGAACCCCGCGGTGAGCTTTCACTTGAACAGCAACGAAGGCGGCGGCGCGATCCTCGTCGTCAACGGCACTGCGCACGTCGAAGAGGGCAAGGCGTCCGAAGCGCCCGGGTACCTCGACAAGTACGGCTCTTCCTACAGCGCCATCGGTTTCGCGACACCGGAGGCGTTCGACGCCTCGTACTCCGTCCGCATCCGCGTGGTGCCCGAGCGCTCCTGGGGGTTCTGAGGTCAGTACACAGCAGACAGTTCGACACGCATGACCACGCGCCGCGGGGTCGGGTGGCCGACCTCGGCGAACCCGGCGTCGGCGAACACCTGACGGGCCCCCACGTGGAGCTCGCCCCAGGTGATCTCCTTGCCCGGCTCGGTGATCATCGGGTACGCCTCGAGCGCGCGCGCACCGCGTTCGCGGGCGAAGGCGATGGTCGCGCGGGCGAGCGGGTAGGTGAGGCCACGGCCGCGGTAGCCCTTGCGGACGGTGAAGCACGTGACCGCCCAGACGCCGTCGTCGTCCTTGTCCTCGGTGCGGCCGGTCCACGGGACGCGCGTGCCGCGCAGCTTGGGGTACGCGGTTCGAGGCTCGACGGCGACCCAGCCGGCGGGCTCGCCGCCGACGTACGCGACGAGCCCGCTCGTGGTGGCGCCCGGGGTGCCGCAGGCGGTCTGGGCGCGCAGAGACGCGGTGCGTTCCTCCTGCGTGGAGTCGCGCCAGATCCAGCCGGGGACCTTGAACCGCTGGCATTGGCAGCGGGCCGGGTAGCCGGCGGTGCCGAAGATCGCGGCGATGTCGTCCCAGGACGCCTCGTTGGCGGGGACGACGGTGACGTTCTCGGCCGCCGTCATGCGCCGGTTGTGCCGGGTGAAACAGCCCGGCTGAGCGGCGTCGCGTCTGCGTCGGTCATGGCTGGGGAGCCTAGGCTGCATTCCGGACGATCCACTTCCGGAACCGGGGATTCCCATGGCGGACGACACCAGCCCGACGGCGCGGGCCCTGCGCACCCTCGAACTGCTGCAGGCCGGCCCGGGCAGCACCGCCGGGCGGCTCGCCGCCGAGCTCGGCGTCTCCGAGCGGGCCGCGCGGCGCTACGTCGGCATCCTGCGTGAGGCCGGCATCCCGGTCGTGTCCGCGCGCGGTCCCTACGGCGGCTACCGCGTCGGGCGCGGCCTGCGGCTCCCGCCGCTGACGTTCACCCCGGCCGAGGCGCTCGGTCTGGTCATGGCGGTGCTCGACGGCCACCACGAGGCCGGTGACCCCGGTACGCTGGTCGGCCGCGCGCTCGGCAAGCTCGTCCAGGCGCTGCCGGAGCCCGTCGCCGCGCAGGCCGAGGCCGTGCGCCGGACCGCCGCGCCCGCGCCGGACGCCGCCGCGGTGCGGCCCGATCCCGACACGACCGCGGCCCTCGTGCACGCCTGCGCCCACCACCGCCGCACCGGCCTCGGCTACCGCTCCGAAGCCGGCTCGGAGTGGGTCCGGGACGTCGACCCGTGGGCGGTCGTCGTGCGCCACGGCCGCTGGTACCTGCTCTGCCGCACCCACCCGGAGGGCGCGCGGCGGGCGTACCGGATCGACCGGGTCCGCGGTGTCGAACTCCGGGCCGAAACCTTCGACCCGCCCGCCGACCTCGACCCGGTCGCCGCGGTCGAGGAGCACCTCGCCGCCGGGTGGGAGTACGAAACCGAGGTCGTCATCGACGCGCCCCTCGACGTGGTGAGCCGCTGCCTGCCACGCGCTGTCGGGACGCTCGAGCCCGTCGGCGCCGGGACGACCCTCCTGCGCGGCAGCACCAGCAATCCCGCGTGGTACGCCGAGCAGCTCGCGAAGCTCCCGGCGGCGTACCGGATCGCCGGGTGCCCCGAACTCCGGCAGGCCGCGCGGGTCCTCGGGCAGCGGCTGCTGGCGGCCGCCGGCCGGTGAACCCGGAGGAGTCCACGTATCGTTTTTCCGTGGCGGAACACACCGGCGAAACCCGCAACGCGCAGCTGCAGCGCAACATCGGCGAGCTGCTGCAGGAGCTGCGCGTCGCGCAGGCCGGCGTGCAGATCCTCTTCGGCTTCCTGCTGTCGGTCGTGTTCACCGACCGCTTCCACGACGCCAGCGGGTTCGAGAAGGCCCTCCACCTGTCCGCCGTGGTGCTCGCCGTGGCCGCGACGGCGCTGCTGACCGCGCCCGCCGCGTGGCACCGGCTGCTGTTCCGCACGGGCAGCCGGGAGCGGATCCTGACCGTCGGCAACCGGCTGGTGCTGGTCGGGCTGGTCTGCCTCGCCCTGGCCATCACGTCGACCGTCGCGCTGATCGCGAAGGTGGTCTACGGCGGGATCGCGATGACGATCATGACCGTGCTGTGCGTCCTGCTCTTCGGGGTCCTCTGGTTCGCGATGGCGTCCCGGCTGAACCCGGAGGAGGGTCAGCCGACCGGTCCGCCCAGGTAGAGCGTGTCCTCCTGGACGAAGCAGAGCGGGTTGCCGAACGGATCGTCCGCGTAGAAGGACCGTTCGCCCCAGAACTGGGTTTCGATCGCCTCGTCGACCCAGCGCGGCCCGGCCGCGCCCACCCGGCGGAACGTCTCCTCGACGTCCTCGACCGCGAGGTAGACGATCCGCGGGTCCCGCCGCGGCCGCGGCTCACGGTGCTCCAGCGGCGCCTCGACGCACGCGAGCACGACGTCGCCGCAGGTGAAGTAGTGCCGGTTGACCGCGATCCGTTCGCCGGCAAGCCCGAGGACGGCGGCGTAGAAGGTGGCCGCGACCTCGATGTCGTCGACGGGCTGGATCAGCCGGAAGACCCGCATGCGCGCACAGTACCGCTGTTCAACCCGCGTTCGGCAGCCGTTGCACCTCTCGCCGGACCTCCTCCTCGGTGCGGGCGCCGCCGGACCTTCCTCCTGCCGGTGCCCCGGCCGCCCAAGCCCAAGCGCAGGGCTTCCCCGCCCGGGCCCCGAAGATCCGGCGCCGACGACAACGTTGTCTTCCTCGCTCACCTCGGCGATCTCACGCAGAACGGCCGCGCGGACGAGTTCGCCCGCATCGACCGCCGGCCGAAGGCCGCCAGTCGAGGGCGAGCAGAAGCTATTCGCGGCCGCCGCCGCGGAACACTGGTGTGGGCCGACGAGAACGCCGGGGCGCAGTGGAAGCACATGGTGCCGGGAACGGTCGCGTACTGGCGCTTCGAAGGCGGTCAGGACGGCAAGCCGGTGCCGGACGACGTCGTCGTGCGCGACCGGACCGGCCGCGGCAACGACCTCAGGCGCGTCACGGCTCCCGGCAGCGGACCGGAGCCGGGGCGCCTACCTGCGCACCGTCGATGCGGCGCCGAGCAACGGGCTGAAGTTCGAGCGCGGCTACACCGTCGAGGCGTTCTTCCGGCTGCCGGCGGACTTCAAGGACGGCCACCACGGCTGGCGCGGGCTGTTCGCCCGGCAGGGCAGCGGCGTGGCCCTGGGCAAGACCGGCGACGACCCGCGGGAATCGGCCGCCACACTGTCCCTTTCTTCGTACGCGGGAAAGGTGGACCGGAGTTTCGGCGGGCTGCTGGGTGACGTGCAAGTGGCCGACCGGCCGCTGAACCCGCGCGAATTCACGCTGGGCTGACGGTCTTGACAGCGGGTGGACAATAAAAAATCGACGTGCTCTCCACAAGAAACAGGAGAATCCGTCGAATGTGCCATTAGTCTAACCGCTGTGAGGGGAACTTGTCAAACCAGGGGTACGACGAGGAATTGCGGGAAGAACGGGCCTACGTCGCCGGGCTGTACGAGCGGCTCGACCGCGAGCGCGCGGTGGCGCGGGCCCGGTTCCGCGGCGCGCTCGGGGATTCCGGCGCCGCGCTCGGGAACGGGACGACGACGTGCGGTTCCGGTCGCGGGAGGCGGCCCGGCTGGACGTCGCCGACAACGGGCTCTGCTTCGGCAGGCTCGACGCCGTTTCCGGGGAAACCAGCTACATCGGCCGGATCGGGCTCTTCGACGCCGAAAACGACTACGAACCGTTCCTGCTGGATTGGCGGGCGCCGGCGGCGCGGCCGTTCTACGTCGCCACCGCGGCGACGCCGGAAAACATGCGCCGCCGCCGTCAGTTCCGGACGTCGGGGCGGCGGATCGTCGATTTCACGGATGAGGTGCTCGGCCGTCCGGGCGACCACGAGCGCGGCGACGCGGCGCTGCTCGCCGCGATCAGCGCTCCGCGTGGCCGGGGCATGCGGGACATCGTCGCGACGATCCAGGCCGAGCAGGACGAGATCATCCGCCTCGGGCATTCGGGCGTCCTGGTCGTCGAAGGCGGGCCCGGCACCGGGAAGACCGCCGTCGCGCTGCACCGGGTGGCCTACCTGCTCTACACCCGGCGCGAACGGATGTCGCGCAGCGGCGTGCTCGTGGTCGGGCCGAGCCCGCTGTTCCTCGACCACATCGGCCGGGTGCTGCCTTCGCTCGGTGAATCGGACGTCGTCTTCCTGACCACCGGCGACCTCGTGCCCGGCCTGCGCGTCACCGCCGAAGACGCACCGAAGGTCGCGAAGCTCAAGGGGTCGCTGAAGATCCTCGACGTGCTGGCGGCCGCGGTCGCCGACCGGCAGGCCGTGCCGGCCGAGCCGGTGCGCGTCGAACTGGCCGACGTCACCGTGCCCCTCGACGCCGGCGTCGCGGGCGAGGCCCGGCTCGAAGCACGCCGGTCGGGCCTGCCGCACAACGAGGCCCGCGCAGTCTTCCGCGAGCACGTCACTGCGGCCGTCGCCGACCGGGCCGTGACGAAGATCGGTGAAGGCTGGCTGACCCGGGAGGACCGCGGCGCGTGGGCCGACCTGCGCGCCGACGTCCTCGACGAACTGGCGGAGCACGAAGGGTTCGACGCCGCGCTCGGCGAGCTGTGGCCCGAGCTGACGCCGGAGACCTTGCTGGCCTCGCTGTACACGTCGCCGCACCGGCTCGAAGCGGCCGGCGCCGATCCGGCGTTGTTCCGCGCGGACGGCGCGGCCTGGACGGTGTCCGACGTGCCGTTGCTCGACGAGCTGGCCGACCTGCTCGGCCGGGACGACTCCGCCGAACGCGCCGCCGCGCGCCGCCGGACGGCGGAGGACGAGGAGTACGCCGCCGGGGTCATGGACCTCATCAAGCTGGACCGCGAGGAACTGGACGAAGACGTCATGCTCGGCGCGGAGAACCTGCTCGGCGCCGGCGAACTGGCCGGGCGGTTCGTCGAGAGCGACACCCGTGACCTCGCCGAACGCGCGGCCGCCGACCGCGACTGGACGTACGGGCACGTCGTCGTCGACGAAGCGCAGGAACTGTCCGAAATGGACTGGCGGGTGCTGATGCGGCGGTGCCCGAGCCGCTCGTTCACGATCGTCGGCGACCTCGCGCAGCGGCGCGGCGCGGCCGGCGCGACGGCGTGGGGGCCGATGCTCGAGCGGTACGTCGGCGACCGGTGGGTGTACCGCGAGCTGACCGTGAACTACCGGACCCCGGCGGAGATCATGACCGTCGCCGGGGCGCTGCTGGCGGAGTTCGCGCCGGGCGTCCGGCCGCCGGAATCGGTGCGCGCGTGCGGAGTACGGCCGTGGGCCAGGCGAATTGCGGACGGCGATGTGCAGGAGGCCATCGGCGACTTCGTCCGCGACGAGGCCGGGCGCGAAGGCACCAGCGTCGTCATCGGCCCGCCCGGCGTGCCGGGCGCGGTCACGCCGTCGGCGGTCAAGGGCCTGGAGTTCGACGCCGTCCTGGTCGTCGAGCCGGAGCGGATCCTGGCGGGAGGCGCGCGCGGCGCGGCCGAGCTCTACGTCGCGCTCACCCGCGCCACGCAACGCCTCGGGGTGCTGCACCGGGATCCGCTGCCGGCGGCGCTGTCCGGGCTCGCCGAAGCGGGCGCGCCGGCGCGGGCCGGGTACCGGCGGTTCCTGTAGCCGGTCGGGGATGGCGGGTGGGGAGCCGTCATCCCCGGCGGTCACGCCGTGAGCCGGCCCCAGGCGTAGTTCTGCTTGGCCAGCTTCAGGTAGACGAACAGCTCGGTCCCGGAGACGCCCTCGATCTTGCGGATCTCCTCGCCGAGGACTTCGAGCATGTGATCGTCGTCCCGGCAGACGAGCTCGGCCAGCAAGTCGTACCGCCCGGCGCACAACACGACGTAGTGCACGTTGGGCAGGTCCGACAATCTGTCGGCGACCTCGCGGGGATCAGCGCCGTCGACGCTGATCCCGACCATCGCCTGCCTCGTCAGATCGACGTTGGCCGGGTCGGTCACCGCCACGATCTGCATGAGGTCGTCGCGCAGCAACCGTTGCACGCGCTGGCGGACGGCTCCCTCCGAGAGCCCGACCGCCTTCGCGAGCGCGGTGAACGACGCGCGGCCGTCCTGCTGCAGCAGGGCGATCAGCGATCTGTCCGTGTTGTCCAGTCCGCGCGCTCGTGAATCGTCACCCATGCCGGCCCTCCCTGTGTTTCGGCATGTGATTTGTCAAGTGCGCAGCGTATCGAGACCTGCCGAGAAAGCGAGACCCCAGCGCGAGCTTCACGCGATCCGGCGCCGATTGTGCCGTCAGCCGAGGATTCGGTGGCGCGGAGGGAAAATCACAAGGCATTCCGAGGCGGTTCACGGGCGGATCTGCGGCCCCGCGCACAGCGGGCGCGCTCACCCGGCCCGGACGACCGCGCAGTGGGGCCCGGTGTTCGGCCGACCCGCGGGTCGGACTACGCCATCGGCAGCAGTCCGCGGCCGGGGTGCCCGGTTGCCGTGGCACCATCCACATCGGACTCGCCGTGGTCAGCCCAGGTCGCGGCGGCTGAGGTCCTCCTCCGTCTCCCGGCGCACCAGCAGCGTCGCGACGCCGTCCTTCACGCCGACCAGCGGTGGCCGGCCGACCTGGTTGTAGTTCGACGCCAGCGAGTGGTGGTACGCGCCGGTGCAGGGCACGGCCAGCAGGTCGCCGGCGCGCAGGTCACCGGGCAGGAGGAGGCCGTCGGCGAGGACGTCGCCCGACTCGCAGTGCCGGCCCACGACGGTCATCGGGACGCGCTTCTCCCGGGAGCGGCGCCCGACGAGGCGCGTCGTGTAGCGGGCACCGTAGAGCGACGGCCGCGCGTTGTCGCTCATGCCGCCGTCGACCGCGACGAATGTGCGGGTGCCGCGCTTGACCGCGCACACGCGGTACACGGTGATCCCGGCCGGCCCGACGATGGCGCGGCCCGGCTCGATCGTCAGCCGCGGCACCGGAAAGCCGTGCGCCGCGCATTCGTAGCCGAGGGCCACGCGCAGCCGTCGCGAGTAGCCGCCGAGGTCGAACGCGGGCTCGCCGCCGACGTACGGCACCGCGTGCCCGCCGCCGAGGTCGAGCTCTCGCAGCGTGAGGCCGTGGGTGTCGCGGATCCGGACCAGCACCTCGGCCATCCGTCGTGCGGCGGCTTCGTACCGGTCGACGCGCGAGACCTGCGAGCCGATGTGGCAGTGCAGCCCGGCCAGCCGCAGGCCAGGCTGGCCCCGGACCGCGCGCACCGCCGCGTCGACGTTGTCCGGAACGCCGTCGAGCAGGGAAAACCCGAACTTCTGGCCCTCGGTGCCGGTACTGATGGCCGCGTGCGCCCCCGCCGCGACCCCCGGCGTCACCCGGATCATCACCTGCTGCGCGCCGGGGGTGAGCGCGCCGAGCTGCGCGATCTCGTCGAGCGAGTCGACGACGATCCGCCGGACGCCGTACTCGAGAGCGGCCTTCAGGTCTTCGGGCGTCTTCGCGTTGCCGTGCAGCAGCATCCGCTCCGCGGGGAAGCCGACTGAGCGCGCGACGGCGATCTCGCCCGCGGAGCACGTGTCGAGCGACAACCCCTCTTCGGCGACCCAGCGCAGTACAGAGCGCGTACACAGCGCCTTGCTCGCGTACGCGACTTCGACGTCCGGCAGCGCTTCGCGGTACTCGCGGGCGACGTCGCGTACCTGCTGTTCGTCGACGAAGTACGCCGGCGTCCCGAAGCGCGCGGCGAGGTGGCTGACCTTCGCGCCGGCGAAGAGGAGTTCGCCGTCTTCGCCGAGTCGGGTGCTTCGCGGCCAGACTCCTGGCTCGAGGTGATCGGCGGCTTCGCAGCCGAGGCTGGGAAGAAGCTCGCTGAGCGTCACGGGGTGCCTCCGGGCATCACGGCGGATCGGACTCCGTCAGGACACCGCCGCCGCCTTCGCCGCGCGTCCCCCGTGAATGCCGTCCTGACGCGTTTCCGTCGTCCGCTTACTCCGTATTGACGCGCGAGTAACTTCGGCCACACCCCGGTTGACCTGCGCGAAGCTAAATTTCCGGGGTCGCCGTCGTCACGCGGGGCATGGTTTGCAGGAGACGTTCCGCCGGACGCGTGCCACGGCGGTGGTGACGGACCTCCGCCACGACGGCCGGCTCCCCGCGTTCGGGTTCAACGCGCTGGAGGTTGTCGACGGCTGGTGGCCGAGGTGACGACGTTCGTCCCGGCGGTGTTCGCCGCGTTCGGGCGGGCGGACTAGGCCTTCGCCGTCCGGAGCGGCTCACCCACCTCGTGGAGGTGCTGCAGCACGTAGCCATACGAGCGGGCCCAGCCACACTGGGCGTAGGCGATGCCGTGCCGGGCGCAGAAGTCCCGGACGATCACCTGCGCGTGCCGGAGGTTCGGCCGGGCCATGCTCGGGAACAGGTGGTGCTCGATCTGGTAGTTCAGCCCGCCGAGCGCGAAGTCGACGACCCGGCCGCCGCGGATGTTGCGCGACGTCAGCACCTGCTTGCGCAGGAAGTCGAGCTCGTGGCCGGTCGACAGCATCTCCATGCCCTTGTGGTTGGGCGCGAACGAGCAGCCCATGTACAGGCCCCACAGGAACTGGTGCACGAGGATGAAGATGACGCCGGTCAGCGGCGAAAGCACGATGAACACGGCCGCGAGGTGGGCGATCAAGAGCGCGGACTCCAGTTTGCGGCGGCGAAGATCTTTGCGCAGCACCGCCTTCACGCTCGAGACGTGCAGGTTCAGGCCTTCGAGCAGTAGCAGCGGGAAGAACAGGAACGCCTGGTACTTCGCCACCCAGCGCAGGAACCCCCGCTTGCGCGAACTCTGCGCCCTGCTGAACGCGAGCGCGGCGATGTCGACGTCCGGGTCCTCGTCCTCGTGGTTCGGGTTGGCGTGGTGCCGCGCGTGCGTGCCGATCCACCAGCCGTAGCTCAGCCCAGTGAGTCCACCGTGGACGAACCCGGTGGCGTCGTTCGCGCGGCGGCTGCGGAAGATCTGCTTGTGCCCGGCGTCGTGCCCGACGAACGACAGCTGCGCGAACATCATCGCGAAGAACGCGGCGAGGAGCAGCTGCCACCACGAGTCGCCGAGGTAGGCGAAGGCGACCCAGCCGCCGCCGAACGCGGCGAGGTTGAGCCCGATCCGGACGGCGTAGTACCGCCGTCGGCGCCGCAGCAGTCCCGCGTCCTTGATGAGCCGCGAAAGCTCGGCGAAGTCGCTTCCGCGCGTGGTTTCCAAAGCCTGGAGCGAAGTCATGTCCGCCGTCCTGGTCAGCTGAAACGCTTGTCCAGCAACGGCTTCCGGTCATGACACGCCGGACCCGATCCGGGATAAGGGCCACTGGGGCCTGCCCGCGGGCTCGCTCCGCGGATGGCCCCAGGGTCTCACCCCGGCCGCCCGATGGCAATCGCCGCGACCTGTACAGCGTGCCAAGCTCAGGTGACGGGCAGGTCTCAGGCGAGCCCCCACGACGACAGCAAACCGGAAATCCGCTCGCGTTCGCCGGCTGTCAGCAGCCGGCTCGGCGGCCGGACGTCCGGGCGGCAGAGGCCGAGCTGGGCGAGCGCGTCCTTGACCACGCTGACGTTGTTGGCGTTCCCGTTCGCCGCGCGCAGCTCTTCGAACGGCCGGATCCGCTCCCAGACCGCCATCGCGGCAGGATAGTCCCCTGTGGACAGTGCGTGGAACATCTCCAGCGAGATCGCCGGGTCGACGTTCACCAGGCCCGACGTGAAGCCGGTGGCGCCGACGGCGAAGTACCCGGGCGCCGAGAGCTCGGCCAGGCCGGCGATCCACACGAACCGTTCGAAGCCCGCGTCCCGCGCGACCGAACCGAAGCGCACCGGGTCCGGCACGGCGTACTTCACGCCGATGACGTTCGGCGCGGCCTCGCCCAGCGCGCGCAGCTGCTCGCCGGAGATCGCCGGGTTCCGGACGTAGAGCACCACGCCGAGTTCGGGCACCGCGGCCGCGATGGCGGCGTGGTAGTCGACCCAGCCGTCGCCGGAGATGTACGGGTGCACCGGCTGGTGGATCATGATCATGTCGGCCCCGGCGTCCCGCGCGTGCGCCGCGGCCCTCGTCGCCGACGCGACGTCGTGCCCGATCCCGGCGAGCACGCTCGCCCGGCCGGCCACGGCCTCGACCGTGACCTCCAGGCACTGCCGGGCTTCGCCGGCGTCCAGCGCGTAGAACTCGCCGGTGTTCCCGTTCGGCGTCACGACCTCGACGCCGCCGGTGATCAGCCGGTCGACGAGCTTCGCGTACGTCTGGCCGTCGACGGCGCCCTCGGCGTCGAACGGCGTGACCGGGATGGCCACCACCCCGGAAAGCCGCCGCCTCTGCTGCTCGAACGTCATCGGGCCCCCTTCGTGTCTGCGGTGTGTTCGCCGTCTTCGCCTCGGAGCCCGAACGCGACCCGATCGAGGAAATCCGTGATGTGCCGGCGCAGCAGGTGCTCGGCCTGCCGGGCGTTCCCGCTCTCGGCGGCGGTCAGGATCGCCCGGTGCTCGGCCGCTTCGCCCTGCCACGTCGGGCTGATGCCCCAGCCGGTGACGGTGATCAGCGCGGCCTGGTCGCGCAGGCCGTCCAGGATCTCGACCAGCAGCGGGTTCCCGCACCCGGCGTAGAGCGCACGGTGGAACAGCCGGTTCGTCAGGCTGGCCTTCGCGCGGTCGGTGGCGTCGGTACCGGTCCCGACCTCCGCGAGCACGCTCCTCGCCTCGGTGAAATCGGCGCCGAGCTCGACCGAGCGCCGGACGGCCTCGGGCTCGAGGAGGGCGCGCAGGTCGAACACCGCGTGCGCGCTTTCGGCGTCCATGACCCGGACGGCCGCCCCCTTGTACGTGCTCATCGTGACCAAACCGGAACCCGCGAGGATCCGCAGTGCTTCGCGCACCGGCGTCTTCGACACCCCGAGCAGCGCGCCGACCTCGGCCTCGGCGAGCGTTTCGCCCGGCCCGAACTCCCCGCTCAAGATCGCTTCCTTGATCGCGTCCCGCACGAAATCCGTGCGCGACACGGGCGGCGGCGGCCTCCTGGCCGAAGAAGTGCTCGCCACTGGCATGTCCGATCTGATATACGATGCGACATACAACATTATCACGGACCCAGGGAGCAGCCATGCAGCGTCGCACCGGCTTCCGATTCCGACGAGTGCTGCTGGCGGTGAGCCTCACCGCCGGCCTGGCGGCTTGCGGGGCGCCGGGCGGTGACGGCGGCCAGGCGGCGAACCCGTCGGCCGTGCCGGACAAGCCGAGCAAGCCCGTCGACCTGAACATCCTCGACATCGCGGGCAACCTGCAGCTGACCAAGCAGATGATCGAGAACTTCAAGGCCGCGCACCCGGAAGTGCTCTCGAAGGTCACCTATTCGACGGCGCCCGCACCGAGCATGGCGGGCAAGCTCAAGGCCGAGCAGGACGGCGGCGTCGCCCAGACGCACCTGGTCCTCAGCGGCACCGACGGCCTGTCCGCCGGCATCGCGAACGGCACCCTGGCCAAGGTGCTGCCGGACTTCTCGAGCCGGTTCCCGAACCTGATGCAGAACTACCTCGAGCCCGCGGCCAAGATGCAGGAGCTCGCCAACGGCTACGGCGTCGAGATCGTCTACTACCCGTCCGGCCCGCTGCTGGAGTTCAACCCGTCGGCGGTCCCGCAGGCCCCGGCGTCCCCGCAGGCGCTGCTCGACTGGGCCAAGGCGCACCCGGAGAAGTTCCAGTACGCCCAGCCGTCGAACTCCGGCCCGGGTCGCACGTTCCTGATGGGCCTGCCGTACCTGCTCGGCGACAAGGACCCGAAGGACCCGGACAAGGGCTGGGACAAGACCTGGGCGTTCCTGCAGGAGCTGGGCAAGTACGTGAAGTACTACCCGTCCGGCACCACCGAGACGATGAAGAACCTGGCGTCGGGCTCGGTCGACATGATCATGTCGACGACCGGCTGGGACATCAACCCGCGCAAGCTCGGCACGGTGCCCAACACCGTGAAGACGGCGATCATGCAGCCGATGCACTGGGTCACCGACGCCCAGTACGCGCTCATCCCCAAGGGCCTGTCCCCCGACCAGGAGTCGGCGATCCTGCAGCTGATCGCGTGGATGCTGAAGCCGGACCAGCAGGCGATCGCCTACGACGACGGCTACTTCTACCCCGGCCCGGCGGTCAAGGACGTCACGCTGCAGATGGCGCCGCAGAAGAGCCAGGACACGATCAAGCAGTTCGGGCGCCCGGAGTACGAGCAGTGGATCGCGCAGTACCCCAAGGAGACCTCGCTGCCGGCCGAGCAGCAGGTGAAGGCGTTCGACAAGTGGAACCAGCTGGTCGGCGGCTCGAAGGTCGGCAAGAAGTGACGTTCGAGCAGCTGCGGCTGGACGGGGTCTCGCGAAGCTTCGGCTCCGCGAACGCCCTGAGCGGCCTCGACCTCGCCATCGCCCGCGGCGAGTTCGTGGCCCTGCTCGGCCCGTCCGGCTGCGGCAAGTCGACGGCCCTCAACTGCCTGGCCGGCCTGCTGCCCCTGACGGGCGGCAGTATCTGGCTCGACGACACCCGCATCGACGGGCAGCCGCCGGAGCAGCGCGGGTTCGGGATGGTTTTCCAGAACTACGCGCTGTTCCCGCACATGACGGTCCGCGGCAACGTCGGCTTCGGCCTCAAGATGCGCAAGGTCGGCCGCGCCGACGCCCGCCGCCGGGTCGACGAGGCTCTGCGCCTGGTGCAGCTCACCGACCACGCGGCCAAGTTCCCCGCGCAGCTTTCCGGCGGGCAGCAGCAGCGCGTCGCGATCGCCCGCGCGATCGTGCTGGAGCCCCCGGTCGTCCTGATGGACGAGCCACTGTCCAACTTGGACGCCAAGCTCCGGCTCGAGATGCGCATGGAGATCCGCCGCCTCCACCAGACGCTGGGCCTGACCACGGTGTACGTCACCCACGACCAGGAAGAGGCCCTGTCCCTGGCCGACCGCCTGGTGGTGCTGCGCGAGGGCGCGGTCCAGCAGATCGGCACCCCCGAGGAGGTCTACGCCCAGCCGGTGAACAGCTACGTCGCGTCGTTCATGGGCTACCGCAACCTCCTGGACCTGACGATCACCGCCACGACGGGCACCACGGTCACGGTCGAGGGCACCGGCGTCCGCTTGACGGGCCGCGGTTCCCGCACGGAGGGCCCGGCCAAGGTGGCGATCCGCCCGGAGGACTTCGTGGTCGGCGACGGCGCGGACAACGCCCTCGACGTCACGGTCGAGATAGTCGAGTACCACGGCCGCGAGCTGTCGATCTCGGCCCGGCTGGCGAGCGGCCTGCCGGTCTACTTCCGGACCGACAAGCGCCTGGCGCCGGGCGACACGGTCCAGATCGGCGTGCCGGCCGAGCGGGTCCTGGTGTTCGCGCCATGACCGCCGCGAATGCCGCCGCCCGGGTTGGCCTGGCCGCCCCGGTCGCCACGGTCACAGTGGTCCGTGCGAGCCATGGGGGCCGCTCCAGTGGTCTCGCCGCGCTCGCTGCGCGGGTTGCCTTGGCGGTCGCGCCGTGACCGCCGTGGTGAGTGCCCGCCCGGCGCTTCGGCACCGGCTCGCCGAACGCGGGGTCGACCGGACGCTGGTGCTCCTCGTGCCCGGCTTGCTCGTCATCCTCTGCCTGTTCCTGTACCCCTTCCTCTACGGCCTCCAGCTGTCCTTCGCCCCGCGCAAGGGTGGTGTCTTCGCCAACTACGCGCGGTTCTTCAGTGATCCCTACCTCCGTGACACCATCTGGACCACGCTGTCGATCGCGCTGCCCGCGACGTTCGTCAACGTCCTCGCCAGCATCCCGATCGCCTACGTCATGCGTGGCCGCGTGCGGGGCAAGCGCCTCCTGACGACGATCCTCGTCGTGCCGATCACGCTCGGCACGGTGCTCACCGCGCAGGGCCTGATCATGTACGGCGGGCCGGCGGGCTGGCTGAACAAGGTGCTCACCGTCCTCGGCGTCACCGACCAGCCGCTCCCGCTGATCCACAACTACACCGGCGTGCTGCTCTCCCTGGTGATCACCGGCTTCCCGTTCTCGTTCCTGCTGACGTTGTCCTATCTCTCCGGCATCGACCCCTCCTTGGAGAAGGCTGCCGCGACCCTCGGCGCGAACTGGGTCCAGCGCTTCCGGCGGATCACGCTGCCCCTGCTGGCTCCCGGCCTGGCGATCACCTTCTGCCTTTCGTTCGTCATGGCGTTCTCCGTCTTCCCGAGCGCGCAGCTCGTCGGCGACCCCGCGAACGAGACGCGCGTCATCTCGATCGCGGCCTACCACGCCGCGTTCGAGGAGTACGACTACTCGATGGGCTCGGCCGTCGCGATGCTCATGGCCGTGGTCATGCTGATCGTGATCGGCCTGGTGATGGCGTGGCGCGGCACGCTGTACCGCGGAGCGACCGGAGGCAAGGGATGACCGGTTGGGTCGCGCGTCCCGGACGTTGGGTCGTCTGGGCCGTCGTCGTGTTCTTCTTCGTCAACCTCGCCGGTGTGGTGCTCTCGGTGGTCGTCGACTCGTTCGGCAAGCAGTGGTTCGGCACCTGGCTCCCGGACGGCTTCACCACCCACTGGTACGCCGACGCCTGGCGCGAGTTCGGCCTCTCGGACGTCCTCCTCACGACGGCGGTCGTCGCCCTGGTGGTGATCGCCGTGTCGGTGGCCGTCGGCGTTCCGGCCGCCTACGCCCTGGCTCGCCGCTCGTTCCCCGGCAAGCGCCTGGTGATGCTGCTGTTCGTGCTGCCGATCCTGATCCCTCCCATCACCTACGGCATTCCGCTGGCCACCGTGCTCTACAAGTTCCACCTGGCCGGCACGACCACCGGCGTCATCCTGGCGAACCTGGTGCCGTCGGTGCCGTTCGTCGTGCTGACCATGACGCCGTTCATCGAGCAGATCGACCCGAAGATCGAAGCCGCGGCGCGCATGTCCGGTGCGCGGACCGTCTCGGTGTTCACCCGGATCCTGGGTCCCCTGCTGCTGCCGGGGATCCTGGCCGCCTCGATCCTGGTGCTCGTCCGGACGGTCGGCATGTTCGAGCTGACGTTCCTCACCGCCGGCCCGGACTCGACGACCCTCGTCGTCGCCCTCTACAACTCCGTGTTCGCCGCGGGCATCCGCGCGAACCAGTCGGTCGACGCGATGGCGACCATCTACACCGCTTCCATGCTCGTGCTCCTTCTCGTCGCGTTGCGGTTCGTGAACCCGACCCAGCTGGTGACCCGGATCCGGGAAGAGACCTGATTCGTTCGCTCATGTGATCGACATTACCGCGAAAAGTCGAACATGTGATCGACACGATCGGGCGAACCTGACGCTTGCCGCTCCCCCGAGGGGAGGTGCCAGGCTGACGGCATGCGGTATTCGATCGGCGAGCTGGCCCGCCGGACCGGCCTCACGATCAAGGCCGTCCGGTTCTACTCCGACCGCGGCCTCCTGCCGCCGTCCGGACGCACCACCGCAGGTCATCGCCGGTATGACGACGCCGCGCTCGCCCGGCTCGGCCTGATCCGCACCCTGCGGGACCTGGGGGTCGACGTCGCCACGATCCGCCGGATCGTCGACGGCGAGGCGACCGTCGCCGACGTCGCGGCGAGGCACGCCGAGGCCCTGGACCTGCAGATCCGCGTGCTGCGCGTACGGCACGCGGTGCTGACGACCGTGGCGAAACGCGGTTCGACCCCCGAGGAGACGACGCTCATGCACGAGCTGGCCCGACTGTCCGAAGGGGAACGACGTCGCCTGGTCGACGACTTCCTCGCCGAAGCGCTGGGCGACCGCCCCGAACTCGCCGGGGTCGCCCGCACGTTGACCCCGGAACTGCCCGAGAACCCCGCCCCCGCCCAGGTCGAAGCCTGGATCGAACTTGCCGGGCTAACTCAGGACAAGGAGTTTCGCGCCGTCCTGCGCCGGCTCGTCGAGCAGCACGAAGGCGGCCTGCGCCGTGACTTCGCGGCCGAGGTGCGCGACGCCGTCGGGCCGGCCCTCGAAGCCGGCGTCGAACCGGGCTCGCCGGAGGCCGCCGCGATCGTCGACGGTCTCCGGCGCGGCCCCGATGAGCTGCGGGAATGGCTCGACGCCGTCAACGACCCGCGCCGGGAGCGCTACCTCCGGCTGCTCGCGGTGATCAATGGCTGGGCCGCTCCGGAAAGCCTGAAGCCGGCCCTCGACTGGCTGGCGGCCGCGACGACGCGCTGACCCACGCCAGCGCGTCCGCGGCCGGCTGGGCGTCGACGCGGCTTCCGTCACGCAGCCGCAGCGAAAGAAGACCCGCCGCCGCTTCCCGCGGCCCGATCACGGCCTGGACCGGCACCAGCCGCCCGTCCCGGATCCGCGCGCCGAGGCTGCCCTCCGCCGCGATCTCGGCCCGCAGCTCCCCGCACCTGTCCAAAAGCGACTGCGCGTAGGGCAGCTCCGCGGCGGAAACCGGCAGCAGCCGCAGCTGCACCGGCGCCAGCCAGGCCGGAAACGCGCCGCCGTGGACCTCGACCAGCTGCGCCACCGCGCGTTCGACGCTGCCGATGATGCTGCGGTGCACCATGACCGGCCGGTGCTTCGCCCCGTCCGCGCCGACGTACTCGAGGCCGAACTGCGCGGGCTGGTGGAAGTCGACCTGGACGGTGGAGAGGGTCGATTCGCGGCCCGCGCTGTCGGCGATCTGGACGTCGATCTTCGGCCCGTAGAAGGCCGCTTCGCCCTCGACGGCGTCGTACGGGAGCCCGTCGAGGACCGAACGCAGGATTTCGACGCTCCGGTCCCAGTTCCCGGCCACGTACTTCCCGCCGGGACCCGGGAGGGAAAGCCGGTAGCGCGAAGGGCTGATGCCGAGCGCGTCGTAGGCCCGCCGGATCAGGTCCAGCGCCGCGGCCGCCTCCGCCTCGACCTGGTCGAGGGTGCAGAAGACGTGCGCGTCGTTGAGCTGGATCGCGCGCACCCGGTTCAGGCCGCCGAGCACGCCGGACAGCTCGCTGCGGTACATCGCGCCGAGCTCGGCCATCCGCAGCGGCAGCTCCCGGTGGCTGCGGCCGCGCGAACGGTAGATCAGCGCGTGGTGCGGGCACAGGCTCGGCCGCAGCACGAGTTGCTCGCCGCCGACGTCCATCGGCGGGTACATGTCGTCGCGGTAGTGCGACCAGTGCCCGGAAACCTCGTACAGCTCGCGTTTCGCGAGCACGGGCGAATGGACGTGCTGGTAGCCGGCACGCCGTTCGAGGCCGCGGACGTACTCCTCCAGGCTGTGCCGGACGAGCGCGCCGTCGGGCAGCCAGTAGGGCAGGCCGGCGCCGATGAGCGGGTCGCCGCCGAACAGGCCGAGCTCACGGCCGAGCTTGCGGTGATCGGGCATGGTGGTCTCCTCGCGGACGGCGAGGCGGTGACCACAAGACGAAGCCCGGGGCGACCGCCCCGGGCTTTCGTGAGCATGGATCAGCGCGCCGGGACACTTTCCGGCGTCGTCGTGTTCGCTGCGCGCTTCATGTCTTCGACGGTAGCAAGGGGCGCCAGCCCTTTTCGCGGTCGCGTCGTGATCCTGCGGAACGGCTAGGCCAGGAACAGCTCCAGCTGTTCGACGACGAACGCGTGGTCGTCGGCTTGGGGCAGGCCGGACACGCCCACCGTGCCGACCGGGCCGACGCCGCGGACGATCACCGGGAAAACGCCGCCGTGGGCCGCGTACTCGTCCGGGTTCAGGCGGGAGTCCTGCTCGAACGAGCCGCCCTTCGCGCGGAACCGGGAGCCGACCAGGAAGGAGCTGTGGCCGTAGCGGTCCACGACGCGGCTCTTGCGGTCGATCCACGCGTCGTTGTCCGCCGACGTGCCCGGCAGCGCCGCGTGGAAGAGGCGCTGGCCGTTGCGGCGGACCGAGATGGTCACCGGCAGCCCGCGTTCGCGCGCGGCGGCGAGCAGCTGGGCGCCGAGCGCCAGTGCCGTCTCGTTGTCGAACTTCGTGAACTGGAGGCGGTCCTCCTGGTCGGCGAGCTGGTCGAGGTCGGTCATGCGGGCCATTAAATCAACACTGTTGTTTAATTGCCAGTGAACTCGGTCAAGGACAGCACGTTGCCGTCCGGATCGGCGAACCACGCGATCCGGCCACCGGGCGTGGTCCAGATTTTGTCGGTGTCCTGTGGCAGCGTGTCGAACGTGAGGAACTCCACGCCACGGCCACGCAGTTCGGCCACCGCTGCCCGGATGTCGGCGACCGCCCAGCCGAGAACCGTGAACGGCTGCGGCGTGAACTCGGCGACGGCGGTGACGCGGAGCATGGTCGCGCCACTGCGGAACACACACGCGAAGGGGGACTGCTCGATGAACTCGAGCCCGGCGACATCCGTGTAGAAGGCACGTGAGCGCTCCAGGTCGGCCGAGGGTGCGAAGGCCACCAATTCCGCTGAGCCGAGCATGGGAACTCCTCTCTCGGCGGCGAACGTACTCCTTGTCCGGCCCGCGGACGTGGGGAAAGCTCACCCGAGGAGGTGGGCATGGGCCGGGTCCGGCGGCGCACGGTGCTCGGCGGCGTGGCCGCGGCCACCGTCGCCGGCTCGCTGCCGGCCGCGTGCGCGGCTCCCGCCTCGCGAGCGGGCACGATCGACGACGTCCGGCACGTCGTGGTGCTGATGCAGGAGAACCGGTCGTTCGACCACTACTACGGCACCATGGCGGGCGTCCGCGGTTTCGGCGACCGCTCTGCGCTGCGGGACGTCTTCGGCCAGCGCGGCAAGGGCGCGCCGGTGCTGCCGTTCCGCATCGACACGTCCGTTGTGGACGGCCAGGACCTCACGGAGCTGCCGCACGACTGGAACACGACGCACCGCGCGTGGAACGGCGGCGCGTACGACGGCTGGGTCACCGCGAAGGGCCCCATGACCATGGGGTACTTCACGGACGACGACATCCCGTTCCAGCGCGCGCTCGCGAAGGCGTTCACGCTGTGCGACAGCTACTTCTGCTCGATGCAGGGCCCGACACAGCCGAACCGGCTGTTCCACTGGACCGGCACCGTCGACCCGGACGGCGTCGCCGGCGGTCCCGTCACGCACAACTTCCCGGACTACGAGCCGTCGTTCCGCTGGACGACGTACCCGGAACGGCTCGAGGCCGCGGGGATCACGTGGCGGATCTACGCGAACGACGAGGAGCGCGGCGTCCCCGAGCACTTCGCCGGCGACTACGGCGACAACCCGCTGTGGCTGTTCCGGAACTTCCACGACGCGCTGTACTCGATGGACCCGGTGAAGCGCCGGCTGGCCGAACGCGGAAACCTGCGCAAGAAGCTCCTGCCCGACTCCGGCAAGGGCGAGGACCTCGACCACGCCCTGGCCGAGTTCATCGCCGACTGCGCGGCCGGGACGCTGCCGGCGGTGTCGTGGGTCGTGGCGCCGTACGGCTACTGCGAGCACCCGGCCGCGCGGCCGGTCGACGGCGCCGCCTACGTCCTGCGGATGCTGAAAGCGTTGTGGGACAAGCCGGAGCTGTGGGAATCGACCGTCGTCTTCATCAACTACGACGAAAACGACGGGTTCTTCGACCACGTCGTCCCGCCGACGCCGCCGCCGGGGACGCCGGGCGAGTACCTGCCGGGGAACCGGCCGGAGCGGGGCGAGGCGTCCGGTGCGGGGGCGCCGATCGGGCTGGGTCCGCGCGTGCCGATGACCGTCGTTTCGCCGTGGAGCCGCGGCGGCTGGGTGAACTCGCAGGTCTTCGACCACACGTCGGTGCTGCGTTTCCTCGAGACGTGGACGGGCGTGCGCGAGCCGAACATCTCGGCGTGGCGACGCCTGATCTGCGGCGACCTGACCAGCTGTTTCGACTTCCGCGCGCACGACCCGTCGATCCCGTCGCTGCCGGACGCGAACGCGTTGCGCGCCGAAGCCGCCCGGACGCAGCCGCGGCTGCCGAAGCCCGGGCTGGGGCCCGGTGCGCTGGTGCAGGACCCCGGCACGGCCAAGGCGCGCCCGCTGCCGTACCAGCCGGTCGCCTGGGTGACGGCCGGGCCGGGCGCGCTGCGGCTGCACCTGGCCAACCACGGGACGGAGGCGCTGCAGCTGGCCGCGTACGCCTACCACGCGGGCGGCGCGTCACAACGCTTCGACGTCGGCCCGCGCGGTGAGATGACGGGCGAAATCGCGTACGGCGAGTCGTACGACATCGCGATCCACGGCCCGAACGGCTTCGTCGTGGAGGCCTCGGGCGGCGCCGGGCTCGACGCGGCCGTCGCCTACACGGACGCGCCCGCGCTGCGGATCACGGTGACCAACAGCGGGCCGGAGCCGGTCGCGCTGAACGGCGTCACCCTCGCGCCGGGCGGCACGCGCGACTTCCCGGTGCCGGCGAAGAACGGCTGGTACGACGTCACGCTGAACGCGCCGGGGTGGCGCCGTCGCTTCGCCGGCCACCTCGAAGACGGCCGTCCGTCGCGGACCGGGCCCTAGCGGAGGGCGTCCAGCGCGAAGGCGGCGAGCATCGCGACCCCGCTCGGCATGGCGTCCTCGTCGAAGACCACCCGGTTCGAGTGGTTCGCCGCCGCCTCGACGGGGTCGACGCCGGGCGGGCACGCGCCCAGGAACGCGTACGCGCCCTGAACGCGTTGCAGGACGTAGGAAAAGTCTTCGGCGCCCATCAGCGGGTCGGCCATCAGTTCGACGTTCTCCCGGCCGAGCACGGCTTCCCCGAGCGCCAGGACTTCGGCGGCGACGCGCTCGTCGTTGACCGTCACCGGGTAGCCCGGCTCGACGTCGGCGACGACGCGGCAGCCGTACGCCGCGCCGACCTGTTCGCACACCCTCGGCAGCTCGGTGCGGACCAGCGAGCGCGTCTGCTCGGACAGCGTGCGGATCGTGCCCTCCAGCTCGGCGGTCTCCGGGATGATGTTCGTCGTCGTGCCGGCCTGGATCCGCGTCACCGACAGCACCGCGGGGTCGAACACGCTGACCCGGCGCGTGATCATCGTGTGCAGCGCGCCGACCATCGCCGCGGCCGCCGGCACCGGGTCGATGGTGTGCTGCGGTGCGGAGCCGTGGCCGCCCTTGCCGGTCACGAGCACCGAGAACGAGTCCGCGGACGCCATCTGCGGGCCCGGCCGGACCTGCAGGAGCCCGCTGCGGAGGTTGGCGAGGATGTGCACGCCGAACGCGCGCTCGACCCGCGTCCCGGCCGCGTCGAGCACGCCTTCGTGGATCATGAACCGGGCCCCGTGGTGGCCCTCCTCGCCCGGCTGGAACATGAACACGACCGACCCGGCCAGCTGGTCCTTGCGCCCCGCGAGCAGCCGCGCCGCCGAAGCCAGCATCGCGACGTGCGTGTCGTGCCCGCACGCGTGCATCGACTCCGCGTCCTCGGACGCGAAGTCCAGCCCGGTCTCCTCGGTCAGCGGCAACGCGTCCATGTCGCCGCGCAGCAGCACGGCCGGTCCCGGGCGCGCGCCGCGCAGGACGGCCGTCAGCGACGTCGTGGCCTTGCCTTCGGTGATCTCCAGCGGCAGGTCGGCGAGGGCTTCGCGGATCGCCGCCTGGGTGATCGGGAGGTGGAGGCCCTGCTCCGGGCGGCGGTGCACGGCTCGCCGCAGCGCGACCGTGCGGTCTTGCAGCGCCCGCGCGTCGCCGAGGAGGCCGGCGAACGGCGTGCCGGGCAGCGTGGGCAGATCAGTGGGGCCGGTCATGGTCCCGATAGTGCCCCATGCGGCGCTTCGGGCGCACCGTGCGTGCGTTCCGTCCGGGGGCGGAATACGGTGTGCGCATGGCGGTGGATGAGCCGGTCACGGGCTTCGCGGCAGCCGTGGTCCGGGAAGACGGTCGGTGGCGGTGCAGCGCGCTCGACCCGGGGGCGTTGACCGAGCTCGACGCGGCGATCACTGAACTGGGCAAACTACGTTCCACCGGCGCGAGCTTCGGGCTGCTGGCGGTCGACGACGAGT
Organism: Amycolatopsis sp. NPDC004378; assembly: GCF_053602455.1. Taxonomy (NCBI): domain Bacteria; kingdom Bacillati; phylum Actinomycetota; class Actinomycetes; order Pseudonocardiales; family Pseudonocardiaceae; genus Amycolatopsis; species Amycolatopsis sp. NPDC004378. The sequence continues at coordinate 1,368,487 of NZ_JBSGDR010000001.1, read as the reverse complement.
TCTTCGTCATCGTCCGGCCGAGCCCACGGGGGCCGTCGCTGCTGCTCTCGGACGCGGCGGCGGCGCTGGACTACGACATCGCGGCGGACGTCCTCGACGTCCTGCGCGTCGACCCGCCCGACGAGGAGGACGACTCCGTCTGGCCCGAGGGCGACCTGGAGATCCTCGCCGATCTCGGGCTGCCCGGGCCGGAGCTGCAGGTCATCGTCGCCGAGGTCGACCTCTACCCGGACGAGCAGCTGCAGATGGTCGCGCAGCGCTGCGGGTTCGGCAGCGAGTTCGTCAAGTTCCTGGACGAGCTCTGAGACGCCCGTCCGACACCGAGGCCGTGGAGGCCGCGCTGGAAGCCGCGCGGGCTCCCGGCGCGGACGTGCCGATCGGGGCGGTCGTGTTCGGCCCCGACGGCGCACCCCTGGCGGCGGCGCGCAACGCCCGCGTCGAGCTGGGCGACCCGACGGCGCACGCGGAGATCCTCGCGCTGCGCGCGGCGGCCCGGGTGGTGGACGACGGCTGGCGGCTGGAGGGCTGCACACTGGCGGTGACGCTGGAGCCGTGCACGATGTGCGCGGGCGCGCTCGTCCTGGCCAGGGTCGCCCGGCTCGTCTTCGGCGCGTGGGAGCCCAAGACGGGGGCCGTGGGGTCGCTGTGGGACGTCGTGCGTGACCGCCGTCTCAACCACCGCCCCGAAGTGCACGGCGGCGTGCTCGAGCGGCAATGCGCCTCGGTCTTGGAGACGTACTTCGCGACGCTTCGCTGACCGGGAACCGCCGTCCGGAGTCGGCGGGCCGCGGCCGGCCCGGGTCCGCGCGGTGGCCCGCGACGTCCGCGCGAAGGCGACGAGCGCCGTGCGGGAAGCCCAGGTCAAGTGGCGCAACGGCCGGGCCGCCGACCCCTCGTGAGACCCGCGACGACCCTCCGGTATTGTTCTCGGCGGTGGCGTGTCCGAGCGGCCGAAGGAGCACGACTCGAAATCGTGTGACGGCTAATCCCCGTCCGTGGGTTCAAATCCCACCGCCACCGCTCTCACCCGGACCCCCGGTCAGCCCAGCTGGCCGGGGGTTCCGGCGTTCCGGGAACTCCCCGCGGAACGCGGCTTGACTTGAAGGGCCCTCGAAGTGTGAGCGTGGTCGGCACCACCTGACCACGAAGGAGCACGCCATGAAGGTCCTCGTCACCGGCGCCACCGGGACCACCGGGCGCCACGTCGTCGCGGGGTTGCTGGACGCGGGCATCGAAACCAGGGTGCTCGTCCGTGACCGCGCCAGGGCTCCCGAAGGCGCCGACGTCGTCCAAGGCGACATCACCGATCCCGCCGAAGCCGCGCGGGACGTGGACGCCGTCTACTTCCTCTGGCCCTTCTTCACCGCGGACGGAATCGACAAAGCCGTAAAACCCTTCAGGGACAAGAAGATCGTCTACCTCTCCTCCGCCGCGGCGGAGGACGGTGGTCTCTGGGGTGAAGTGGAAGAAGCGATCACGAAGGTCACCGGCGACTGGACCTTCCTCCGCGTCACCGGCCTCGCCGCCAACACGCTCGGCTGGGTGCCGCAGGCGAAAACCGGCAAAGTCCGGGCGCCCTACGGCCGGGCCAGGCGCTCCCTCGTGCACGAACGGGACGTCGCCGACATGGCCGTCAAAGCTTTCACCGAAGACCACGCCCAACGGATCTACCTCGTCACCGGGCCCGAAGCGCTCACCCAGGCCGACCAGGTCAGGATCATCGGCGACGTGCTCGGAACACCCGCGGAATGGGAAGAACAACCCCTGGACGAAGCGACCCGACAGTTGGGCAGGGAATTCGCGGAAAGCGCCCTGCCTTACTGGGCTTCACTGGTCGACGACCCGGAACCCGTCTCGCTCGACGTCGCCAGGGTCACCGGGCACCCCGCCCGGTCGTTCGACGCCTGGGCGCGCGAACGGCTCAGCTGAGCTCGACGACCGGCGCGGTCAGCGGCTCCAGCTCCGCGACCAACGACGACAGCGACGCGATCTTCGTGGACACCGTCCGGACCACCGCCGCGCACGTCGTGCTGACCGTGCTCACCACCTCGGCCGAACGGTCGCCCGTCAGCACCGCCGACACCGCCGTCGAGGCGGCGGACGCCAGTTCGCGGACCTCCGTCGACGCCGACACCGCCAGGTCGTCCAGGCGCGTGGCGATTTCGGCGCCCAGCGCGGCCGTCTCCGCGGCGGCGCGGGCCGCCGCCGCGTACTGATCGTCCACTGTGTCCGCCCACGTGCCGAACGTTTCCGCGCTGCCGCCGGTTTCCGCGGCTTCGACGCCCGCGCGGAACTCCGCCTGGGCCGACGTCACCACCAGCGCGCCGGCGTCGACCGTCGACGCGGACCGGCGGATCGCGGCCGGCGAGCAGTCCAGGTGGCGCAGGGCCGTCACCGGGTCCGGGGCGCCGACGCGGCCCGCCGCCGCGCGCAGCGGTGCCAGCTCGGCGGCCGCCGCGGTCAGGGCCGGGTGCTCGAACAGCGGAGCGGTCACGGCGCCACCGCGATCCGCCCCCGGAAGCCGGTGCTCCGGGGGCTTTCGGCCGCCATGCGCAGCCGGCCCGCCAGGTCGGACGTCGCGTCGCCGAGGACGCGCGCGTCGGCTTCGCGCGCCGCCAAGGCCGACGACCAGCGCGCCGCGAGCTCGCGAGCCTGACCCGAGATGCCGAACGGCGTCGAGTCGACGCGGGCTTCGGCGAACCGCCCCGCTGCCTTGTCGTCGGCGGCCGCGGCCTGGTCGAGCAGGTCGGCTGCCGCGCGCAGCCGGTCCGGCCGCTTCGGGAGGTTCCGAAGCACCGGGATGTCACCGTCGATCCGCGAGCCTCTGCCGTCCGGCATGGGGACCTCCGTCGTCCATGGGCGCTCACCCGATCGTGGAAGATCTTGCCAAATGCTCCCCGGCCGCCCGCATCGCGGTGACCTGCGGCGTTGAGGCGTTCCACCAAGTGGACGTCTTGACCGCAACTCGGGAAGAAAGCCACCATGAACGCATGCCCGCCACCTCGGAAAGCACGCCTGTCCGGTGGCTCGGCCGCGCTTCCGAGCGGTCGGTCGGAGAAGGCACCGTGGAGCTCCTGCTGCGCCGCGGCCGCCTGGGCTCGCCCCCTGCCTGACGCGAGTCCCGGCGTCCGAATCCTTCCGAAAACCCTTGGAGCACAGCCATGTCCGTAGACCTCCCTGCCCGGATTCAGCTGCGCGAAGCCGTCACGCCCGCCGATGGCATCGTCGAAGGTCCGCGAATCCTGCGGGAACCGCAGGAAAAGTACGAGCTGTTCACCCTCCGCCCGCTGGGCCGGGTGATCGGCGCCGAGATCGACGGCGTCGACCTCGGCCGGCCGCTCACGCCCGAACCGCGCGAAGAGCTCAACCGCGCGCTGCTCGCGTGGAAGGTGCTTTTCTTCCGCGACCAGGACATCACGTCGGCGCAGCAGCGCGCGTTCGCCGCGAACTGGGGCGAGCTGGAGACCAACCCGTTCATCCCGAAGGGCGACGACGAGGCCGTCACGCGCTTCGAGCGCACCGCCGCCATGCCGGGCTACGAGAACATCTGGCACGTCGACGTCACCTGGCGGCCGAAGCCGGCGCTCGGCTCGGTGCTGCGGCTGATCGAGGTGCCGCCGGTCGGCGGCGACACACTGTGGGCCGACATGGCCGCCGCGTACGACAACCTGCCCGAAGACGTCCGCGCCCGCATCGACGGGCTCACCGCCGTGCACGACTACCTCCCCGGGTTCGACCGGTTCTCCGATCCCGCCCTCCTGGCGCAGTGGCAAGAGCAGTTCCCGCCCGTCGAGCACCCGGTGGTCCGGACGCACCCGGAGACCGGGCGGCGCACCCTGTTCGTCAACCAGGCGTTCACGACGCACATCGTCGGCCTGGACCGCGCCGAGAGCGACCGGCTGCTGCGGTACCTGTTCCTGCAGGCCCACACGCCGGAGTTCCAGGTCCGGTTCGGCTGGCGGCCGAATTCGGTGGCGTTCTGGGACAACCGCGCGACGCAGCACTACGCGGTCAACGACTACCACCCGCACGTCCGGATCGCGGAGCGCGTCGCCATCGCGGGCGACCGGCCGTACTGAGCCCTAGCCTGGGGGCCATGACCGAACAACCCCAGGCAGTGGTGACCGGTTTCCTGAAGGCCCTCGAGGACCTCGACATCGACCGCGCGCTGACGTTCGCGGCGACCGACATCGTGTACCAGAACGTGCCGTTGCCGCCCGCCCGCGGCGTCGCGGCGGTCGAGAAGCAGTTGCGTCTGATGGCCCGGTTCGGGTCCGGGTTCGAGGCGCGCACGCACCACATAGCCGTGGACGGCAACGTCGTGCTCACCGAACGCACCGACGTGCTGCGCCGCGGCGCGTGGGAAGCGGAGTTCTGGGTGTGCGGCACGTTCGAGGTCGAAGGCGGCCGGATCGTGCTGTGGCGCGACTACTTCGACTGGACGACGGTCCTGGCCGCGAGCGCGAAGGGCGCCGGGCGCGTCGCGCTCGCCGGCGCGAGGACGCTTTTCGGCCGCTACAAAGCGAAGCAGGCCGTGCGCTAGACGTGGTGCTCGCCGCGGTCGTGGTCCTTGAGGTCCACGACCGCGGCTATCCCCAGCACCAGCACGAACACGCAGCTGAGAACAACCAGCCCCCACATGACCGTTCTCCCTCCCCCCGCGTCGTGCCGATCGAGAGCTGTCGAGGAGTGGTCTGTGCCACTTTTCCGGCGGCTCTCGCAGACCGTACCGCCGCTTCACGCGGCTTGTTCCGGTCCTTAGGGAGCATTTAAGGCAGATGCGCCGGATGGGTGACAGGCGCGCCAGATCCTGTCACCGCCCGCGCGCGTTCGGTTACGCGCCAACGGCTACGGACGCGATTCCGTCCCTGATGGAGACGTTCGTCGAGCGCCGAGCCGAAAGACCCGCGACGTACTGCAGCACCTTGCCCGCTTCGTCCCCGGCGAGCGGTTCGCACTCGTTGCCGGTGGTGCGGCGCACCGGGATCAGCTCGAGCCGCGGCTCGTCGCCGAACATGCAGCCCGCCAGCAGCCCGTCGACGTGCCGGCCGCGCATCGCCGGCCAGTCGAAGACGAGGTTGCCGAGGCTGTAGAGGATCGGCCGGCCCCGGTACACCTCGACGGCCTGGACGGTGTGCGGCCCGTGCCCGGCGACCAGGTCGGCGCCGGCGTCGATCGCGGCGCGGCCGTAGGTGACCTGGTATTCCGCGAGTTCGGGCCCCGGCAGGCCCCAGTGCATCGAGACGACGACGTGGTCGTTGTCCTGCTTCGCGCGCCTGACGTCGGCGACGAGCCGGTCGAGGTGCTCGGGCACGGGTGCCGTGCGGACCAGCGGTGGCCGGCCCGGGATCTCCGCGACGCGCGGATCGGGCTGGTACGCCGTGGTCGCAAACGCTTGCGCGACACCCGGGAAGTCCAACGGCGCGCCATGGGGGCGAAGTGAGGTGTAGGCGAGGAACGCGACCTTCTCGCCGGAGCGCTCGAGCACGGCGGGTGCGTGCGCGGCATCGAGGTTCGGGCCGGCGCCGCAGTGCGCGACCCCCGCGGCGTCGAGCACGGCGAGGCTCGGCGGGTGGGTGAGGTCGTTCGCGCACGACACGACGTCGATGCGGGGGGACGTCAGCGCTTCGGCCATCGCCGCGTCGAGCGGGCCTTCGAGGTTCACGAACCGGACGTCGGCCCCCTTGAGCAGCGGATCCAGTCCCGCGAAGGCGGTCGACGGCTTCGCGCGGCCCTGAATGTTGACGTCTCCGCCGAGTACGAGCGTGATCACGAAACCTGCTCTGCCGAACGAGTGACGACGAAAGTAGTTGTTACGAATCGTTGCACCTTTGTCTTCCTCCTCCTCACTTGTTCGGGGGACTATGCCACGACTGTTCAAGCACAAAGGGGACTCAGGGTGACCAAGACCCACAGAGGCAAGGCCGCGTTCACCGCGGCCGTCACGTCGGGCCTCGTGCTCGGCGGCGTGGCCGCACCGGCGGCGCTGGCGGCACCGAGCGCCGACGCGGTCATCGCCGAGGTCTACGGCGGTGGCGGCAACTCCGGCGCCACGTTGACCAACGACTTCGTCGAGCTCGCCAACCACGGTACTGCCGCCGCGAGCGTCGACGGCTTCAGCGTCCAGTACCTGCCCGGTTCGCCGAGCGCGTCCAGCACCTGGCAGGTGACGCAGCTGGCCGGCAGCGTCGCGCCGGGCGGGCGCTACCTCGTGGCCGAGGGCAAGGGCAGCGGCGGCACGGTCGCACTGCCGACGCCGGACGCGACCGGCGCGATCGCGATGTCGGCGACCGCGGGCACGGTCGCCCTCGTCTCCGGCACGACCGCCCTGACCTGCAAGACCGCCGCGGACTGCGCTGCCGACACGCGCGTCAAGGACCTCGTCGGGTTCGGCGCGGCCACCGTGCGCGAGGGCAACCCGACCGCCGCGCCGTCCAACACGACGTCCGTCGCGCGCGCCGCGTCGCTGGCCGACACCGACGACAACGCCACCGACTTCGCGGTCGGCGACCCGACCCCGACCAACACCAAGGGCGAGACGACCGGCGGCGGCACCCCCGGCGACCCCGGGACCCCGGCGAAGATCCACGACATCCAGGGCACCACGCGCATTTCGCCGTTCAAGGACAAGAAGGTCAGCGACGTCACCGGCGTCGTCACCGCGACCAGGACGTTCGGCTCGTCGCGCGGCTTCTGGCTCACCGACCCGAACCCGGACAACGACCCGCGTACCAGCGAGGGCCTGTTCGTGTTCACCGGCTCGACCAGCCCGGCCGTGGCCGTCGGCGACGCGGTGACCGCGACCGGCACCGTCCGCGAGTTCTACCCGGACGCGCCCGCGACGTCGAACTACCAGTCGCTCACCGAGCTGAGCAGTGCACAGTGGACGGTCGGCTCGCACGGGAACGCCCTGCCCGCCCCGACCGTGCTGAACCCCGACACCGTGCCGACGACGTACGCGCCGTCGCCCGGCGGCAACATCGAGGCGCTCCCGCTGGAGCCCACGAAGTACGCGCTGGACTTCTGGGAGTCGCACGAGAGCGAGATCGTTTCGGTCAGCGACGCCCGGGTCGTCGGCCCGTCGAACTCGTTCAACGAGCTGTACGTGACGTCCAAGCCGGACCAGCACGAGTCCGTGCGCGGCGGCAGCGTCTACCTCGGCTACGACCAGCTGAACTCCGGCGTCATGAAGGTTTCGTCGCTGATCCCGTTCGACCAGCGGCCGTTCCCGAAGCTCAACGTCGGTGACGTGCTGACGGGCACCACGTCGGGCCCGGTCGAGTACAGCAACTTCGGCGGCTACACGCTGTTCGCCAGCGTGCTCGGCACCGAAAAGGACAACGGGCTGCAGGCCGAGACCACGCGCAAGCAGCGGTCGGGCGAGCTGGCCGTCGCGACGTACAACGTCGAAAACCTGGCGCCGAGCGACCCGCAGGCGAAGTACGACCGCCTCGGCGAGGCGATCGTGACGCACCTGGCGACGCCGGACATCGTGAACCTGGAAGAGATCCAGGACAACACGGGCGCGACCGACGACGGCACGGTGACGGCGGACCAGACGCTGCAGAAGTTCACCGACGCGATCGTCGCCAAGGGCGGGCCGCGCTACCAGTGGCGTTCGATCGACCCGGTCAACGACCAGGACGGCGGCCAGCCCGGCGGCAACATCCGCGTGGCGTTCCTGTTCAACCCGGCGCGTGTGTCCTTTGTGGACCGTCCGGGCGGGACGTCGACGACCGCGGTGGGTGTCACGAAGGACCACGGCAAGACGCACCTGACCGCGTCGCCGGGCCGCGTCGACCCGGCGAACGACGCCTGGACGGCGAGCCGCAAGCCGCTGGCCGGCGAGTTCGTCTTCAAGGGCCGCACGGTGTTCGTCATCGCCAACCACTTCAACTCGAAGGGCGGCGACCAGCCGACGCACGGGCGGTTCCAGCCGCCGGTGCGCAGTTCCGAGGTGCAGCGGCAGAAGCAGGCGACGGTGCTGCGCGGGTTCGTCGATTCGCTGCTGGCGTCGGACAAGAACGCGAACGTCGTGGTGGCGGGTGACCTGAACGACTACCCGTTCTCGCCCGCGGTCCAGACGCTCACCGCCGGTGGCGCGCTGAAGGACCTGATCGCGTCGGTGCCCGAGGCCGAGCGGTACAGCTACGTGTTCGAGGGCCAGTCGCAGGTGCTGGACCACATCCTGGCGTCGACGGCGCCGCGCGGGGTGGACTACGACGTCGTCCACATCAACGCGGAGTTCGCCGACCAGGCGAGCGACCACGACCCGCAGGTGGTCCGGTTCCGGCCGAGCGCGGGCAACGCGATCCAGGACGGGATCAACGACCTGCTCGACTACCTGGAGCAGTTGCTCGGCAAGTACCTCCCGTAAACGCGGGCGTCGAAAGGCCACCATCGGGTTGCCCCGATGGTGGCCTTTCTCGTACTCGCCCCTTCGGGTGACGATGAAACCCCGGAGAGTTGACGGTCGTCCTAGTGTTGACCGGACCCACAGGGGAGGGTGGCGTGGACGGATACGCGGTGAAGGTCGACGAGCTGGGCAAGCTCATCGACGACCTCGACACGGCGGCGGGCCGGATGGCCGACGCCAACAAGAAGCTCGGCGGCGGCGGGGCGTTCGGCTCGCTGGGCAACGCCGACCTGGGCAAGGCGGGCGTCGAGTTCGAAGAGGCCTGGGGCTACGGAATCGGCCGGCTCGGCGAGGCGGCGTCGGACATCACCGAGCGGCTGAAGCAGGCGAAGCAGAAGTACGAGCGGATCGAGGCCCAGTTCGGCGGCGACCTGGCGAAGTTCGGCTCGGCGGTGCTGGGCGACGGCGGCGCGGCGCCGGGCGGTGGCATGGTCGGCGGCGGCGCGACGGGCGGCATCACGGACATCCTGAACGGCACCGGCCGGTGAGCGCCCGCGACTTCCCGGCCCTGGGCTTCGACCCGGCGCCGGGCGAACTGGACGGCATCACCGACCTGGCGGGCAAGTACCGCGCGGTGAGCAAGGACCTGACGGAGGCCGACGACTCGCTGCGGCAGATCGTCCGCAAGCAGGGCATCTGGCAGGGCGAGGCGAGCGAGGCGTTCGCCCGCCGCATCGGCCCGCTGCCGCAGTACCTCGAGGGCGCGGCGCGGTCGATGGGCGAGGCGGCGGACGCCCTGGAGGGCTGGTCCCGGGACCTGGGCGACCTGCAGAAACGCGCGGCCGACCTGGAGGCCCGCGCGGAAGCGGCGGCGAAGGCGGCCGAGCAGGCCCGCGCGAACCCGGACTTCGCCCTGGCGAACCGCACGTTCCCGGACCAGCAGTCCCTCCAGATCGCCCAGCGCCTCCTGGACAACGCGGGCCGGCAACTCCAAACGGCGATCGACGGCTGCCAGAACATCCAGGACGCGGCCAGGCAGCTCCAGCAGGAGCACGGCGAGGCGGCGGCCAGGGTCGCGGAGGCCCTGCGGAAGGCGAAGGAGCTGGCCCCGGACGAGCCGGACGTCCTCGACAAGCTGGCGGACGCCGTCGGCGGGGCGATGGGCGATCTGGCGAACACACTGGCGGACAGCGCGGCCCAGGCGTGGGACTTCGTCCAGGACCACGCGGAGGTGATCGCGAAGCTCTCGGACGTAGCGGGTGACGTCGGCAATGTCCTCGGCCTCGTCGGTGAGTTCCTGCCGCCGCCGGTCAACCTGGCGGTGGGAGCCGTCGCGACGGGTCTCGGGGTCACGGCACTGGAGGGGCATGCCGTGGCCAAGGTGGCCGGTGCCGATGTCGCTCCGGAAACCCTGATCTTCGACGGCATCGGCACGGGAACTTCCTTGATCGGCAGTTTCCTTCCACCGGGTGGTGAAATCGCGATGAAAGCCATCGGCCTGGGAGCGGTGGGGGCCCAGTTCCAGACCGATGCCGCGACCGAGGTGGCGGGGATGGACTTCGAAGGTCCCATCGACGATTTCAAGAACTACTGGCTGCCCAAAGACGCCGGCCAATGGGCGGCAGCGGCTTCGTCTGTCGTCGCCGGGCCTGCGCCGTGGGTGGCCGTCGCCGTCGGCAACGCGACCCAGGCCGGAGTTCAGGCCGACAACACCCCCGAACGACGTCGTGAGCGCGCTGAAGACGAGGTGTGGAACTGATGCCTCTGCAGATCGACCTGCCGCCCGGGTTCGCGGGCATGCCGGTGGGCACCGACGACAAGATGAACCGCGGCCACGCCTGGACCATCGCCGAAAACGTCGCGGCGGGCGCCGGGAAGTCCGTCGAGGAGTTCGGCAGCTACCTGATGGCCCTCGTCCCGACCATGCAGGCCAACGGCATCCGGGTGTTCGGCAAGTTCGCGGTCGGCACGCGCAAGGGTGACGTCGCGACCTTGACGCTCGGTATGGCGCAGTGGCCGGAGCCCGCGCCAAGCAGCCGTGACGCCCTGGTGACGGCGCTGGCCGAGCAATACCGCAGCCGGCACACGGGGGCGGTGGTGCAGCCGGTCCGGCTCCCGATCGGCCCGGCGATCGTCGCGATCAGTGGTGGTGAGTTCCACCCTCCCGGCAGGGACGTGTGCACTCAGATCAAGGCGGAATACCAGATCCCGCTGCCGGACGGCCGGTCTGTGGTGATCCTGTCCGTGGTCGCGGAGTCGGAGGACGCCTGGCCGGCGGTCGCCGAGGCGACGGCGAAGGTGGCGTGGAGCCTCCGCAGCGGCGAGGCGGCTCGGTAATGGTGTCGGCCGCCCACTCGACCAGCGCGGGGTCGCTGCTGCTCCTGCTGCTCTTGACCGTCGTGCTCGGCGGTCTCTTGGCTGCCAGTCTGATAGTGACGATCATCCGGATCAACCGGGGGTCCCAGCCGCGTGAACAGCAGATGGCCCGCCTGGCCTCACGGCTCGACGGCCGGAACAAGGTCACCATCCGCATGGCCGAGTTCGGCATCAGCAGGGCCGATCTCCACTGGGTCGCGCAGAGCCGGGGCTACGCCTTGGTCGAGCACCAATTCGGGAAGTACTACGAGTTCCTCTACGCACCGCACCAGGCGGGGAGAACGGGGCCATGAGCAACGAGCAGCTGATCGAGGAAATGCGCTGGCAGCTCAAGCAGATCGAAGACCGCAAGGCGGACAACCAGCGCATCCTCGCCGGCATCGCGGGCACCAACCACACGACCGTGACCTCGCCTGATCGGTCGGTCACCGTGCTCGCCGGGCCGGGTGGGGTCGTCTCCGAGGTCCGGCTCGCGCCCGAGGCCATGCGGTTCGACGCCGGCACGCTCAGCCGGACCATCACCGCCGTCATCCGGGAAGCCGTTGCCGCCGGGGGAACGCTGGCCGAGGCGCCGCAGAGTCTGCCGCACCGTGCGCCCGCGGCTCGGCCGGCCAGACCCGCTCCGGCCGACGACGAGCCCTACGACACCGTCTTCGACGTCTAAACAGCCGGTGGTTCGCCTCGCTTGGACGCCGCTCGCTTGGCGCGCCAGCCCAAGGCCAGTACCGCCTGTACCAGTTCCTGGTAGCTGGGCTTGACTTCCTCGAGGTAACGCTCCAAATAGGCCGCACGCGCCGTCGTGACCGGGCGGGGGTCGTCGCCCGGGGGGAGCCACATCAGGCCCTGGATGTTGTGCAGGGCCATCTTCCACCAGCGCGTTGCCCGCTCGGCCGCCCTGGCTTCGCGTTCCGCGGCCGCCTCGATCGCGTTCTGGGCTTCCTCGATCTCCGCGTCCAGCTCCTCGGCGCGGGCCAGTTCCCACGCCCGCAGGTTCTCCGCCGAGCCTCGCGAGAGCGCGATGATTTCCTTGTACCGCATGGCCGCGGTGGCACCGTCGTCCGTCATTGGGCGTTCTCCGGGCGCTGGAACGGGATGATCACTTCGGGGGCTCCGTGCGTCGTGCGGTCGAAGAACAACGCGCGGCCCGGGCGTGGCGACCAGTGCACCACCTGGCCGGCCGCGAACGGCGCCAGCTCGTTGCCCTGGACGTCGAGGGCCGCCCACGTGCCGATGTCGTCCGTGCCCGCGAAGCCCAGGGTGTCCTTCAACCGCGCGATGCTGCGCCACCAGCCGATCGTGTGGATGCCGTGGCCCGGACCTTGCTTCAGCACTGTGCGCAGGTGGTCGAGCCCGCTCTTCAGCTGGCCGACCGCCTTGACCTCCAACGCCGGCAGCGCCGCGTCGACCCCGTACAGCAGCAGGATCTTCGCGCCGCCGGACAGCGCGCCGGTCATCGACTCCAGTGTCGCCGTCAGGTCGTCCACCAGCGTGGCGTGGTGGCCGTCGGCGCGTAGCCGCTCCGCCAGTTCCAGCACCGCCGGGGCGCACGCCTCGATCGTGCAGCCGAGGACGAACTCGACCTCGCCCGGCTCGTACTGCCGCGCCAGCGACCGCGCCGAGGAGTCCATGATGGACAGTGCTTCGGCCGTCGCCGATCCGAGCACCGCGATGTTGCGGCCCGGCGCCCAGGCGAGGTCCACCCCGCACGCCGCCTCGGTGACGTCGATGGACTGGCCCAGCAGCGCCCGCGGCCGCGAGCTCGGCTTGAGGTCCACGTACGCCGGGAACTGTTCCAGGACCGGCGAATGCGCGCCGTCGAACAGGCGCGGGCGCGGGAAGCGGCCCGCGTACTCTTCCCACAACCGGTGCTGCAGCCGGACGAAGACGTCCTTGCTGCTCGCGTCCGGGATGTGGGCCAGCTGGTTGCCGTGCGCGACACCGGAGTCGTGGTTGATCACGGAGTGCCACTTCGGCGCCGACACCGCCGCGTTGTTCGTCTCGGCCAGTACGCGCCGGGCCTTCGGCATCGCGATCCGCAGCGTGCACTGCTCGAACACCGCCGGCTTGCCCCAGAATGCTTCGATGCCCGCGACGTCCTGGCTGGCCAGCACCAGGTGGATGCCCTGCGAACGGCCTCGCCGCGCGATGTCCTCGAGGAGCTGTGTCGCGGTGGCCGTCACCTGGTCGCGGCCCGCGAACAGGTACTGGAACTCGTCGATCACCGCGACGATCCGCGGCCAGTGCCCGCCGGGGTCGGCTTCGCGCAGGTCGGCGAGGTTCGTGACTTCGTGCTCCTTCGCCGCCGCGGATCTCCGGCGCAGTTCGTCGGCCAGGAACCGCAGCAGTGCCAAGCCGAACTCGCGGTCGGTGTTGACGTTCACGCCGACCAGCCGCGCGTGCGGCAGCCAGCTCGCGTCCTTCCGGCCCGGCGCCAGCCCGGCGAACGAGACGCCTTCCTTGAAGTCCAGCAGGTACAGCGCCAGCTCCTCCGGGCTGTACCGCGCCGCGAGGCTGCCGAGCAGCGCGTACAGGAAGTTCGTCTTGCCCGAACCGGACGGTCCGCCGATCAGCGCGTGCGGGCTCGCGTCCCCGATGACGACCTCGACCGGCTCGCCTTCGAAGAACCCGACCGGCGCGCGCAGCTCCCGCGCCGAACTTTCGTGCCCCAGCTCGGCCGGCAGCAGGTCGTCGAACGCCCGCGGCCCGCCCTGCTTGGCGATCAGCGCCCCCGCGATCCGGTCGGCGGCCCGGATGACCTGCCCGGACGGCATCGGCGGGTCGAGCGTCACGGCCAGGTCGGTGCCGGTCATGCTGCTGATCGCCTGCCGGTCGTCGATCAGGCTCAGCGTCTCGACCGACGCGCTCACGGCGGTCGGCACGTCGATCATGATGAGGCAGATCCCCGCGGCCAGCGCACCGCTCGCGACGCGCTTGAGGTCACGGGCGCGTTCCGGTTCGAGGGTTTCGCCGTTGCCGTACAGCACCGCGATGCGGAACGGCTCGATCCGCTCCCCCCGGGCGACGCGCAGTTCCCGCAGCGAAGTGTGGCCCGCCTGCATGCCGGTTGCGTGGATGCGGCGGATGTGGCCGGCCAGCTCGTCGAGGAGGTCCTCGAGCCGGCCCGGGTCGTACAGCGAAAGCGCGCTCGTGCGGCTCAGCGGGTAGAGGTCGGGCAGGATCGCGGTGAGCTGCCCGATGTCCCACAGGTGCACGCGCACCGCGCCGGGTTCGAACGTCGAGAGCACGCGGATCAGCAGGTTCTGGACGATGCCGTCGATGACGGGCCGCGTCTTCGGCGCCGACGTGATCGCGAGGTGCGATTCGTCGAGCAGCGGGACCGCGACGTCGAACGTCCGCGTCGCGTCACCGCCCGCGGCGGTCGCGGAACCGACCCGCCACAGACCCGGTGACGTGATCCCGGGGTTGTGCCCGACGCGGCCGAGCCAGTCACCCGGCGGCAGCCCGGCCGGGCCGGGTGCGTTCTGCGCGACGAGCTCGCGCAGTGTCGCCGGCCCTTGGCTCCAGTCGGTGTAGTAAGCGCTTCGCACGCTGCCGAGCGCGCTGAAGACCTCGTGCGCGGCGGGGTGCCGGGCCCACTCGTTCTGCTGCTCGGTGCCGGCGTGGTTCATGCCGACGCGGACGATGTCCCGCTCCAGCTCGAGTTTGGCGAGGTCGGCCTCCGCGGCTTGGCGCGCACCGGCCGCCGCGCCCAGGACCAGCCCGATCTGGTGCCGGACCCGGTCGAGGGCGGTTTCGACCCGGTTGCGTTGCTCGGCTGACTTGTTGGCCATCGGCGTCCCCAAAAAAGGTGTCCCTGAAAGGATTACAGGCGTGACCGGTATCCGCTCACCAAGTCTTCGGCAGAAGCCAGGCGGACGAGGAGCTGGTCCAGCCCCTCGCCGGCCTGCGCGTACTGCGAAGGGAGCCAGGGATCGGCCTTGGCCTGGGCGTCCACGAGCGCTTGCCGGGCTTCCCCGAGCAGGCTTGTGGCCCGCTCGGAGTGGGCGCGCGCGTCGGCGAGCCCGGACACGGCAGCGGTGAGCAGCTGGTGGAGTTCGGCGAGCGACATCCCGCTAGAGACGCGCCGAGTAGGAGTCGGCGGAGGAAATGCTCGCTTGGACCGTGCTCTGCAGGCCGTTGATGCCCTGCAGGGCCTCCGCCAGGAGTCCGTGCGCCTGGCTGACTTCGTGCTGGCTGCTCCCCTGCGTCGCCTGCGAAAGCGACTGCTGGGCTTCTTCGAGAGACTGCGCTGCCTGCTGCAGGGCGGCGATGCTCGCGGACGCCTTTTCATTGGCGAGTGCGATGCCAGCGCGGATCTCTTCGACTCCGGCCATCGGGCCTCTACTCCTCGAAATCTGGGTGGTCGTACGGTGCGGATTCCATTGAAACAGATCCAGCGACTCAGCGTGATCATCTGACTGTGCCGAGTGATCACGGGTCCGGAATCAGCAAGGCCCCGGACGTGGGAACGTCCGGGGCCGGGCCGATCACGGTGCGTGCAGGGGGTGTCCCTGCGCGAAGTCCGCACACTGAAGTCGCTGGCCAGCGCTACCCCAGGTCACAGCGGTTTTCGTGCCACTGCTGGCCTTTCTGGAAGGGTCGGGCTCGGGTTGAGGGTGAGACTAGCGCGACCGGAGCAACCGGCTTCGCGCAGCCCTGCTCGTAACTCACCGTAGACGCGCGCAAGAAAGCAACGAGGAAGCCATTTCACATTCCAGGCTGTCGCAGGTGCCCCACGAGCATCGCCAGCCCGGATCCGTCGGTGGCAGACGGGGTCCTTCGCCGTCGCCGAGGTGGTGGCCCGCGCGGCGAGAAGAGCCGGATTCGGGACAGGCCACCGGTTTCCGGCCGGAAACGACGAAACGCCGGGCGCGAGGCCCGGCGTTTCGCCTGATCAAACGGCGGAGGATACAGGATTCGAACCTGCGAGGGCGTGAACCCAACACGCTTTCCAAGCGTGCGCCTTAGGCCGCTCGGCCAATCCTCCGCAGGAGACGATACCGGATGGTCGTTCGTCGTCGTGAAGGTGGGTCTCAGCCGGTGGGGGTCCGGGTGGCGGAGCCCCCGGCTCGGGGCGAAGCCCCGGATGGCGCTGCGACGTCGGCCACCACGCAGGTGATGTTGTCCGGTCCGCCGCCTTCGTTGGCCAGGCGGATCAGCTCCGGGATCGCGTCGGCCGGGGCCGGGATCGCTGCCAGGACGTCGCGGAGGGTGGGCTCGCTGACCGGGCCGCTCAGGCCGTCCGAGCAGAGCAGGTAGCGGTCGCCCGGGCGGGCGGTGAACGTCCAGATGTCGGGGTCGGCGGAGCCGGTTGTCTGCAACGCCTTCATCAGCAGCGAACGCCGTGGGTGCGACTCCGCGTCTTCGGCCGCGACCCGGCCGTCTTCGACCAGGGCCTGGACGAGCGTGTGGTCGCGGGTCAGCTTGCGGAGGTCGCCGTCGCGCAGCAGGTAGCCGCGGGAGTCGCCGATGTGGGCCGCGCCGAACTCGACGCCGTCGAAGAGGAGCGCCGTCAGCGTGGTGCCCATGCCTTCGGTCGTCGGCTCGTTCGAGGCGACCTCGGCCAGTCTTTCGTCGATGGTCTTGACCACGCCGGACAGCGTCGCCGCCAGGTCCACGCCCGTCAGGTTGATCCGCCGGAGGTCGACGTCGAGCTCGCGCAGCACGTCGACCGCCGTCGCGCTGGCGACTTCGCCGTGCGGCTGGCCACCGATGCCGTCGGCGACGGCGAGCAGGCGGGAACTCGCGTAGACCGAGTCCTCGTTGACCTGGCGTCGCTTGCCGACGTCCGACCCCGCGGCGTACCGGAGGACGTACCGATCGTGTGTCATGATCCCATGAAAGCATTGGTTGACTGAGTTCACAAGCAACTCGGCTGAATGGAGCACTGTCCGATAGGGTTCCGGCATGGACGACGACGCGACGGTCAGCGCGGCCGACATCGCGCGGCTCGCCGGGGTCGGCCGGGCCGCGGTGAGCAACTGGCGGCGTCGCTACCCGGACTTCCCGCCGCCGGTCGGCGGCACGGCGTCGAGCCCGTTGTTCGGCCTGTCCGCCGTCGCCGGCTGGTTCCGCACGCGGGGCAAGAAGTTCGAACTGTCCGCCGGTGAACGCGCGTGGCAGCGCCTTCGTGCCCTGGGCGACGACCTCGGCCTGGCCGAGCGCGTGAGCCGCGCGGGCGTCTTCTTCGCTTTCCAGGCCGGGATCTTCGACACCTTCGACAGCAGGCTGGACGACCCCGAGCTCATCACCCTGCTCAGCGAGATGACGCACCGGGACGGCCCGGTCGAATCGTTCGAACTGTTGTGCCGCCGCTACTTCGAAGCGCATTCGCGGCGGTTGTCGACGACGCCGGAGCCGGTCGCCGAGCTGATGGCCCGGCTCGCCGGCCCGGTGGCCACGATCCTCGACCCCGCCTGCGGCTTCGGCGCGCTCGCGCTGGCGAGCGGCGCGAAAACCGTGCTGGGGCAGGACAGTGACCCGATGACGGCCTCGATCGCGACGCTGCGGCTGCGGCTGCGCGGCCTCGAGGCGGAGGTCTACGCGGTCGACGCGCTGCGCGATGACGCCTTCGCCGGCCGGACGGCCGAAGCCGTGTTGTGCGACCCGCCGTTCAACGAGCGGGCCTGGGGCCACGACGAGCTCGTCGGCGACGCGCGCTGGGAGTACGGCCTGCCGCCGCGCGGCGAGCCCGAGCTCGCCTGGGTGCAGCACTGCCTCGCGCACGTCGAACCCGGGGGCACGGTGGCGATCCTGATGCCGGGCGCGGCGGCCGGGCGGCGCAGCGGCAAGCGCATCCGCGGCAACCTGCTGCGCGCGGGCGCGGTCCGCGCGGTCGTCACGCTGACGGCGGCGGGACCCGACCTCTGGCTGCTGCGGCGGCCGGTGCCCGGGCGGCGCCCGCCGTCCACGGTCCTGCTCGGCGAGGCGGGCGACGATCTGTCCACAGTGGACGATATGTGGCGGGGCTTCCTCGAGCACCCCGAATCCGGCGTCCGGATCATCGACCTGCTCGACGACGACGTCGACCTCACGCCGGCCCGGCGCCGCGTCCGGGACGAGGACCTCGGCCGGGCTTTCCAGGCCGTGCAAGCGCGGTTCGCCGAACTGAGCCCGCGGCTGCCGCCGCTCGAAGCGGTGGACACCGAGCCGGCGTTCACGACGGTCGGCGAGCTCGTCAAGGCCGGTGTCGTCGAGGTCAAGCACGCGGCCCGCGCCGACGCCGACCACCCGGTGGCCGAGGCGGGCGACGTCGTCGCGTCCGTGACGGGGATCGCGTACGTCCACAGTGGACCAGATGAGCCGGTCGGGCCCGGGCTCACCGTGTACCGCGTCGACCCGGACCGGCTGGACGCGGACTTCCTGGCCGGCTGCCTGCGCGCGGCCGACCTGCCCGCCGCGTCGGCGTCGACCCGGATCGACGGCAGGCGCGTGCGGATCCCGCGCGTCGCCATCGGCGTCCAGCGCGAGTACGGCCGGGTCTTCCGGCGGCTGGCCGAGTTCGACGCCGTTCTGCGCGAGACGGCGGAAACGGGCCGTGAGCTGGTCCGGCTAGGCTTCGCTGGACTTGTCGAAGGACGGCTCGCGCCGGGCCGATAGGGGAACGGATGCTGATCGCCGACCGCTACGAGCTGGACGAGCTGCCGCTCGGCCGCGGCGGGATGGGCGCGGTGCACGGCGGGCACGACCGCCGGCTGGGCCGGCGCGTGGCGATCAAGCTGCTGAGACTGCCTGGCCGCGACGAGGAGCTCGAAGCCCGCTTCGCGCGCGAAGCACGGATCCTGGCGACGCTCGACCACCCCGGCGTACCGACGCTGTACGACTACGGCACGCACGACGACCGGTTGTTCCAGGTCATGCAGTTCGTCGACGGCGTGACGGTGGCCGACCTGCTCGCCGAGCACGGGCCGCTGCCGGTGCCGTGGGCCGCGGCGATCACGGCGCAGGCGTGCGCGGTGCTGACCGCCGCCCACGCCCTCGCGGTGTGCCACCGCGACCTCAAGCCGTCCAACCTGATGCTCGGCCCGGACGGCGGGGTCAAGGTGATGGACTTCGGCCTCGCCGTGCTGCGCGAAGCCGACGCCGCGCAGTTCACGCGGGCCGGGCAGCTGCTGGGGACGCCGTCCTACATGGCGCCCGAGCAGATCCAGCGCGGCGGCGCCGAACCGCGAAGCGACCTCTACGCATTGGGTTGCGTGCTGCACGAGATGCTCACCGGGCGGCGGCTCTTCGACGGGCCCACGGCGTACGCGGTGTTCGAGCGGCAGGTCAAGGAGCTGCCACCGCCCGTGCCGGGCGTCCCGAAGCAGCTCAACGCGCTGCTCGCCGAGATGCTGGCGAAAGACCCCGAAGCACGGCCGCCCGGGGCGGCCGTGCTGTACGAGCGGCTGGGCGCGTTCGTCGGCGCGCTGCCGCCGCTGCCGGGGTTCCTCGTGCCGCCGTCCGTGCCCAGCCCGGGCCGGATGTACGCCCGGATGCTGGGACGCGTCAGCGGTTGAGCGCCGCCGGCCGCTGCTCGGCGAGCGGCAGGCCGCGCTGCTGGATGCGGTAGTACGTCGTCGCGTTCTGCACCGCGATGCTGACGCCCAGGGTGAGCGCGATCGACGCCGAGGTCAGCGGCCCGGCGACGCCGAGCGCCGTGCCCAGGGCGACGAGCCCCACCCGGATCGCGATCGTCAGCAGCCACAGCCCGACGGTGACGGCCGACCCCTTCTGGAACGTCGTGCCCCCGCGCTCGCTGAGCGTGGTCGTCGTGCTGCGCAGCACCCCGAGCCCGGCGAGGACGACCAGGTCCACGGCGAGCAGCCCGAGCTCGGCGGCCGACGCGCCGGGCAGCGCCTTCGCGGTCAGGTACGCGCCGACGGCGACCAGGATCAGCGGCATCACGACGAGCGTCTTGCGGTTCAGCAGCGTGCCGCGGACCTGCTTGTACACGACCTTGTAGAGGACGTAGGCGGCGATGACCACGTAGAGCAGGACGTTCGCTGCGCTGGACATTTCGGGGCTCCTTGGTTTCGAAGGTGCCCCCAGCATCGGCGAACGGCGGCCCGGTTTCGTCGGCGCGCGGATCGGGCCCGGGTGGACCTCGATCTCAACCCCAGGGTGGACGCTGACCGAATCGTGACCTTCCGGGGCGAACCTCGACCGGGTGATCGCCGTCTTCAGGGGTGTTCGCAACGCGATGATCGAGCATGGGGGTACCGGATCGTGAAAAGGCTTCTGGCGGGAGCGGCCGCGCTGGCCACCGCCTTCGTGCTGGCCGCCTGCTCGGGCGGCGGGGCCGCGGGCGGGCCGAACGCGGGCGGTGGCGCCGTCGCCGCCGGCACCGGCGGGGGGACGCCGACGACGTCGAGCACCACTCCGGCCCCCACCACGACCAGCGCGACGCCGGCCTCGACGAGCGCCGCGCCCACCACGGCGAAGCCGGCGCCGACCACCACGGCCAAGCCGAAGCCCAAGCCGCAGCCCCCGGCGAGCGACCCGGGGGTGCCGTGCGCCGCCGCGGCCGCGTCTTCGGGCACCGCCGCCTGCGTCGACATCTCCGCGCACAAGGCGTGGCTGCTGCAGGGCGGCAAGGTCGTCTACGGGCCGGTGCCGATGCTGCCGGGCCGCAAGAGCAACCCGACGCCGACCGGCACGTTCCACGTCCTCTCGAAGGAGAAGGTGCACCTGTCGAAGGAGTTCGACAACGCGAAGATGCCGAATTCGGTGTTCTTCTACCCCGGTGACGCCTTCCACACGGGCAGTCTCTCGGTGTACTCGCACGGCTGCATCCACCTGTCGGCGGGCGCGTCCCTGAAGTTCTTCACCACCTTGCACGTCGGTGACATCGTGCAGGTGGTTCCGTAAACGGTCCTTGACCAATACGGACAGTTGATCACGAACGAATAAGATCACTCGGCAGAGTGAAACTGGCCCCCCTGTTCAGGCGATATGTGATCGCTTGGGAAGGGGGGCCAAATGGCCTTGGGAAGGCTCAGAGCACTACGCCACGCACTCGTCGCGGCGGTGCTCACCGGGGCGTTGCTGCCCGTCGTGTCCACGGGGGTGGCGACGGCGGCGACGACGATCCCGCAGGGGTTCGTGCTGCGGGACACCAACGCGGGGCTGGGGAACCAGCCCCTGACGGACTTCGGGTACCTGCCGGACAACTCAGTGTTCGTCATCAGCAAGACCGGCACCGTCCGCTGGCTGCCGGAGACCGGGGCGGGCCGGACGATCGCGACGCTGCCCGTCCGGACCGACGAGGACCTCGGCCTCGTCGGGCTGGCCGTCGCACCGGACTACGCGACGTCGCACGCCATCTACCTGACGCGGTCGATCAATCAGACCAGCGGTTTCGTCATGCGGCTGGCGCGGTTCACGGTCACCGTGGACGCGGCCGGCGCGCCGACCGGGCTGACCGGCGAGCAGACGCTGTTCGAGGTGCCGGGCATCACGAACGTCCACGCCATCGACACGGTCGTCGCCGCCACCGACGGGACGCTCTGGCTGTCCATCGGCGACAACGGCGACTTCACGAAGATGGACCCGGCGTCGTTGCGCGCGCAGGACGTCAACCAGCCCTACGGCAAGATCTTCCACCTGGCCGCCGACGGCCGGGGCGTGCCGGCCAACCCGTACTACGACGCGGCCAACCCCGGCTCGACCGCGAGCAAGGTGTTCGCACGCGGGTTCCGCAACCCGTTCCGATTCAGCATCGACCCGAACCTCGGCCTGCCGGTCGCCGGTGACGTCGGCTGGAGCACGTGGGAAGAGGTCGACGTCGTCCAGCGCGGTGCCAACCAGGGCTGGCCGTGCTGGGAAGGCAACCACGCGACCCCGGGCTACAGCGGGCTCGCGGGCTGCGCCGGCGTGGCGAACCAGCCGCCGATCTTCGAGTACCAGCACGGCACCGGCGACATGCAGGGCAACAGCGTCACCGGCGGCATCGTCTACAACGGATCCAGCTACCCGGCGGCGTACCGCGGGTCGTACTTCTTCGGCGACTACGTGACGAAGAAGATCTGGACCCTGCGCTACGACGGCCAGGGCCAGCTGACGCAGGCGCCGGAGAACCCGCCGGTGTTCACCGGCATCGGCGGCCCGGTGAAGTTCGCGGCGGCGCCGAACGGCGACATCGTCTACGCCGACATCCTGTCCGGCAACCTGCGGCGGCTGACCTACTCGGCCAACAACACGGCTCCGGTCGCGAAGGCCACCTCGGTCACCGACCCGGCCACCCGCACGGTGACGTTCGACGGCTCCGCTTCGGTCGACTACGACAACGACCCGCTGAAGTACGACTGGGACTTCGGGGACGGGACGACCGCGGTCGACGCCGGCCCGCAGGTTTCCCACACCTACGCCGCGGGCACCGACGCGTTCACGGCGAAGCTGACCGTCCGGGACCCCCTGGAGGCCAGCGACACGACGACCATCGCGGTCGCGCCCGGCAACCACACCCCGGAGCTGACGCTCACCACGCCGGGTGACTCCGCGACCTTCGCGGTCAACCAGCAGGTCTCGCTGAGCGCCACCGCGACCGACGCCGAGGACGGCGCGCTGCCGGTCACCTGGACCACGGCCGTGCGGCACTGCCCGACCGAGGCGACGTGCCACGCGCACCCCGGGGCCGGCGGCACCGGGGCGAGCTACGCGGCGCCGTTCACCGAGCACCCGGACTCCCGCATGGAGTTCACCGCGACGGTGACCGACAGCGCGGGCGTCACGACGTCCAAGACGTACACGGCGTGGCCGCGCCGGCACCGGATCACCCTGCTCGGCACGCAGCCCGCGGCGCTGAGCATCCCGGTCGAGGGCGGCGTCAGCACGGCGCTGGTCACCGAGGGCGCATCCTTCGACGTCGAGGCCGCGCCGCTGGCCATCGACGGCGTTTCGAAGTTCACCGGCTGGCAGGGCGGTCCCACCGACACGACGTGGGTCGTCACGGTCGGCTCGGGCGATCTGACCCTGACGGCGAACTACGCGACCCCGATCGACCAGCGCTACGACGGCGACCCGGCGTTGCGGGCGAAGCTCGGGGCGCCGACGGGCACCGAGGTCACCGACGGCACGGTCCACTACCGGACCTACGCGAACGGCCGTCTCTACTGGAGCGCGGTGGGCGGCACGAAGTACGTGACCGGCCCGGTGCTGGACAAGTACCTCGGCTACGGCGGCCACGCGAAGCTCGGCCCGCCGACGACCGACACCACGGCCACCGCCGACGGCACCGGGCAGTTCTCCGACTTCGTCAACAACGGCACCGTGGGGTCGATCTACTACACGGCCGCCACGGGTGCGCACGCCGTCTACGGGGAAATCCGGAAGAAGTGGGCGGCACTGGGCCTCGAGCAGGGGCTCGGCTACCCGACCTCCGACGAGAACGGGACACCGGACGGGATCGGCCGGTTCAACGACTTCGTCAAGGCCGGCAACGTCGGTTCGATCTACTGGACCAACGCGCTCGGCGCGCACGCGCTCTACGGCGAAATCCGCAAGAAGTGGGCCACACTCGGCTACGAGCGGGGCGTCGGCTACCCGACGACGGACGAGACCGGCACCTCGGACGGTGCCGGCCGGTTCAACGACTTCCTGAACGGCACGAACGTCGGGTCGATCTACTGGACGGGCCAGACGGGCGCGCACGCGGTCGTCGGGGAGATCCGGAAGAAGTGGGCGGCGCTCGGCCTCGAAAAGGGCGTCGGCTACCCGACCGCGGACGAGAACGGGACGCCGGACGGGGTCGGCCGGTTCAACGACTTCGTCAAGGCCGGCAACGTGGGTTCGATCTACTGGACGAACGCGCTCGGCGCACACGCGATCTACGGCGAAATCCGGAAGAAGTGGGCGGCCTACGGCTACGAACGCGGCCTCGGTTACCCGATCAACGACGAGGAAGGGACACCGGACGGCGTCGGCCGCTTCAACCACTTCAGTCTCGGCCACTCGATTTACTACACGCCGATGACCGGCACGCACGTGATCAAGGGCGAGATCCGCAAGCGCTGGGCGGCCCTCGGCTGGGAGAAGTCCTACCTGGGCTACGCGACCTCGGACGAGTACGTGACGAACGGGGTGTACCGCAGCGACTTCCAGGGCGGCTACATCACGTGGACGCCGTCGACCGGCGCGGTCGACCGCCGCTGGTGACGCGGTAACCGACCACGACCGGCGCAGGCCGTCCCCGGGTTTCCGGGGGCGGCCTGCGCCGTTTCGGAACCTCGGCGGGGCCCGCACGTCTTGAGAGGCAGAGAGCGGGAACCACGATCTTGGGGGAGCACATGCGTATTCGGCGCGCGCTGGCCGCACTGTCCACTTTGGCCGTCGCGGCGGTGCTGACGGCCTGTTCGGCCGGTCAGACCGCCGACGTCCGGCTGGCGGCGGGGACGCCGTCGCCCACTTCGGCCGCCCCGGCCACACCGTCCACTTCGGACAGCAAGCCGACGGTGGCGCCCGGTGTTCCGTGCACGATCACCGCGAAGGCGTGCGTTTCCCTTTCGGGGAAGCAGGCCTGGCTGCTCGACGACGGCAAGATCGTCTACGGCCCGGTGAAGATCATGCCCGGCAAGAAGGGCAGCACCACCCCGGTCGGCACGTGGCACGTGCTCGCCAAGGAGAAGCTGCACCTCAGCCGCGAATTCGACAACGCGCCGATGCCGAACTCCGTGTTCTTCTACAACGGCGTCGCGTTCCACCAGGGCAGCCTGGCCAAGTACTCGAACGGCTGCGTGCACCTTTCGGCCGCGGCGTCGCTGAAGTTCTTCTCCGCGCTGGACAAGGGTGACGAGGTCCAGGTCATCCGGTGACCGTCAGGTCCGCCGGCGTGGTCCCGGCCGACGCCAGCGGCAGCCCGAGGGCGACGCGCTCGGTGAGCCACGGGCTCGGCCGGTACCGCGGGTCCCCGGTGGACGCGGCCAGTCCGCGCAGGATCCGCAGCACCACGTCGCCGCCGACGAGGTCGCCCCAGGCCAGCGGGCCGCGGGGGTAGCCGAGGCCGAGCCGGACCGCCGTGTCGATGTCGGCCGGCGTCGCGAGGTGCTGACCCGCGATGAAGCACGCCGTGTTGACGATCGAGGCCAGGAGGCGCTGGGCGATCGGGGCCGGGCCGTCGCGGACGACCGTCACCGGGTGGCCGGTCGCGGCCAGCGCGCCCCACGCCGCGCGGCCCACCACCGGGTCGAGTCCCGGGTGGACGGACATCGTCAGGCGCCGTTCGTAGCCCCCGAGGGGATCGACGCCGGCGACCCGGTCGAGGCGCAGCCCGGCGCGGGTCGCGGCGTCCACCGTGGACTCGCCGTAGAGCGGGACGAGCAGGACCGCGTCGGGGTAGGCGTCCGGCACGACCTGCACGCCGGCCGCCGCGAGCGTGCGCGCGAGGTGCTCGTCCGCCGTGAACACCGGGCTCGTCGGCCTCGGCGGTGCTTCCGGCTCGTCGGCGACCTGCTGCTTCCCGTTGTCGTAGCGGTAAAAGCCTTCGCCGTTCTTGCGGCCGAACAGGCCGGCGGCGACGCGCGGCCGGGTCAGCCACGACGGCCGCAGCCGCGGGTCGCCGTGGAAGCCGCTCCAGATGCTTTCGAGCACCGCGTGCGAGACGTCGAGCCCGGTGAGGTCGAGCAGTTCGAACGGCCCGAGCTTCAGGCCGAGCACGTCCCGCGCGACGCGGTCGACGTCGGCGGGCTCGGCGAGCGCCTCCGAGAGGATCTGCAGCGCCTCGGTGTTGAGGCCGCGGCCGGCGTGGTTGACGAGGAAGCCCGGCGCGTCCTTCGCCAGCACCGGCTCGTGGCCCCAGCCGCGGACCAGTTCGAGCGCCTCGGCGGGCAGCCAGTCGTGCGTGCGCGTGCCCGGGACCACCTCGACCAGGCGCATCAGCGGCACCGGGTTGAAGAAGTGCAGCCCGACCAGCCGGCCGGGTTCGGCCAGCTCGGCGGCGATCTCGGTGACCGAGAGCGAGCTGGTGTTCGTCGCGAAGATCGTCTCTTGTGGACAGACCCGCTCGAGGCCGGCGAACAGGGCCCGCTTGGTCGCGAGGTCTTCCCGCACGGCTTCGACGACGAGGTCGACGCCGTCCGCCGGGGCGTCGGGCGCGTCCACGGCCACCAGCCGGTCCTTGACCACCTGCGCGTCCTCGGTCAGCTTGCCCTTCGACGCCAGCTTGTCGACCATCCCGCCGACGTACTCGATCGCTTCGGCGACGGCCTCGCGCCGGACGTCGGCCAGCTCGACGGTCACCCCCGCGGTCGCGGCGAGCTGGACGATCCCGCGGCCCATCACCCCGGTCCCGATCACCCGGATCCTGCCGACCTTCCCGGCCCACCCCGTCACTTCGCGCCCGCCTTCCGCTGTCGGTCTCTCTCGCGCGTGACGGTACCGCCTAGAGGCCCACGAACTCCGCCATCCGCATCGCCGAGTGGGCGAAGAACGCGTCGGCCGGGTCGACGCTGCCGACGTACTGGCCGAACAGGTCGAAGTTGATCGCGCCGAACAGCTGGGTCCACGCCATGATCAGCCGGGCCACGGTCTCGGGCCCGGCGACGATCCCGAGGACCTTCGTGAGCGTCTCGGCCTGGGCGCGCAGCTCGGGTGCGACGTCGCCGTCGACCGCGCGCAGTTCGGTGTGCGTGAGCACCTTGACCAGGGCGAGCGCGACGCGCCCGGCCGGCGCGACGGTGTCCTGCGGCGCCGAGTACCCGGGGATCGGTGAGCCGTAGATCAGCGCGTACTCGTGCGGGTGCGCGCGGGCCCACTCGCGCGTCGCCTGCCAGATCGCGAGCCACCGGTCGCGGGGCTTGCCTTCGCCGGGGTCGGCGTTCTCGGCCGCCTCGCCGATCGCGTTGTAGGCGTCGACGATCAGGTCGGTCAGCAGCCGGTCCCGGCTCGGGAAGTACCGGTACAGCGCGGACGACACCATGCCCAGCTCCCGCGCCACCGCGCGCAGCGAAAGCCCGTGCGCGCCGACCTCGGCGAGCTGGCGGCGGGCTTCGTCCTTGATCTCCTGGGTCAGTTCGGCGCGGGCTCGTTCGCGCGCGGTCCGGGTCGCGGTCATGCGGATCAGTGTGCCATGACGAGAGCGCTGCACAAAATCGAGAGCACTGCTCTTGACAGCGGCGCTCTCAAGGGTGTTCACTGCTCTTAACCGAGAGCACTGCTCTCCCAGAACTTCGGAGGACACCATGACCGCCGCCCGCTACATCGAGCCGAAGAAGTCCACCAACGCGTTCAACGAGGCCGTCGCGAAGCTGACTCGGATGGGCTTCAGCGTGTGGGGCAGCCGGGTGCTGACCGTCGTCGGGCGCAAGAGCGGCGAGCCGCGGTCGGTGCCGGTGAACCTGCTGACCGTCGACGGCGTGCGCTACCTCGTCGCCCCGCGCGGCGAGACGCAGTGGGTGCGCAACCTGCGGGCCGCCGGCCAGGGCACGCTGCGCGTCGGGCGCCGCGTCGAGGAGTTCACCTTCCGCGAGCTCGTCGACGACGAGAAGCCGGGGATCCTCCGCGCGTACCTCAAGCGCTGGAAGTTCGAGGTCGGCGTGTTCTTCGACGGCGTCGACGCGAAGGCGTCCGACGAGAAGCTGCGCGAGATCGCGCCGGGCTACCCGATCTTCGAGATCTTCACGAAGTAGCGGGGTGGGTCCTCACGGCGTGGGTTTGCGCCGCGTCAGGTTCGCCGCGACCAGCACGACCCCGACCAGGAACGCGACCAGCCCGATCAGGAACCACAGCTTCTGGCCCGTCATGAAGCTGCCGGTGATGACCCCGATGCCCTGCAGCACCCACACGGCGCCGACCAGCACGAGCACGACCCCGACCGCGAACGTGATCCACCGCCTCATCGCCCCAGTCTAGGCAGGGTGCTCGTCCGGGACGAGTTTGTGCTTGTAGGCGTAGACGACGGCGTGCACGCGATCGGGCAGCCCGAGCTTGCTCAGCACGCGGGACACGTGCGTCTTGACCGTCTCCTCGCCGACGTGCAGCTGCCGCGCGATCTCCGCGTTGCTGCACGCGTTGGCGATCAGCAGCAGGACTTCGCGTTCGCGGGAGGTGAGCCGGGCCAGCTCGGGTGGCTCGGTGGCCGCGGGTTCGAGCACCGCCGCGAACTTCGCCACGAGCCGCCGGGTGACCGACGGGTCGATCAGCGCGTCCCCGCGCGCGGCCACCCGCATCGCCGCGACGAGTTCCTCCGGCGCCAGGCTCTTCAGCAGGAACCCGCTCGCCCCGGCCCGCAGCGCGCGGTAGACGTACTCGTCGGCGTCGTAGGTCGTGAGCACGAGGACGCGGGTGTCGTTGCCCGGCGCGGCCAGGATCGCCTCGGTCGCGGCGAGGCCGTCGAGGCGGGGCATGCGGACGTCGAGGACCGCGACGTCCGGGCGGAGGCGGGCCGTCTCGGCGACGGCTTCGCGGCCGTCGGAAGCCTCGCCGACGCAGGTGAAGTCGGGCTGGGTGTCGAGGAGCGCGCGCATCCCGGAGCGGAACATCGCGTGGTCGTCGGCCAGCAGGACGCGGATCATGTGCTCTCCACCGGGAAGGTCGTGCGCAGCTGCCAGTGCTCGCCGTTCTCGCCGTAGGAGACCTGGCCGCCGAACAGGGTGACGCGCTGGCGGATCCCCGTCAGGCCGCGGTGCGCGTGCTCGTTCTCTTCGGCGCGGCCGGCGCGGAGCCCGTTCGTCACCGTGAGGACGACTTCGGTGCGGCCGTGGTTCAGCTCCACCTCGACCGGGCCTTCGCCGTGGCGCAGCGCGTTGGTCAGGGCTTCCTGCGCGATCCGGTAGAGGGCGACGTCGAGCGAGCCGGGCAGCTCGCGGGGTTCGCCGCGCAGGGCGAGGCGGGTCGGCAGGCCGGCCGCGCGGACGGTCTCGACCAGCTCGTCGAGGTTGTCGAGACCGGGCTGTTCGGCGTTGGTCTCCGCGTGCAGGAGGTCGAGCAGGCGCCGCAGGTCGGCCATCGCCGAGCGGCTCGCGGACTCGACCGCGCCGAGCGACTTCCGCACCGGCTCGGCGCCGTCGGGCAGGCCGAGCCGCGCGGCGCCGGCGTGCACGCCGATGGCGCTGACGTGGTGGGAGATGACGTCGTGGAGGTCGCGCGCGATGGTCGTCCGCTCCTCGAGGACGGCCCGGCGGACGGCCTCTTCCTCGTGCTGGCGGCGTTCGTCGGCTTCGCGTTCGAGGTCGGCGATGTAGGCGCGGCGCGCGGTCGTGTACCGGCCGACCAGCCACGGCAGGAGCGCGCTGACGCCGACGTTGATCGCGATCAGCCGCCAGTCCGAGCCGCCCTTGCCGATCTCGAGGCAGCCCGCCGTCACCCCGGCGAGCAGCGCGAACAGGGCGAGCGCCGACGGCTTCGGCCGCAACCACGCGCCCGCCCGGTAGCCGGCGATGAGGATGCCGGCGTTGTCCCCGATCTCGGCGCCGGAGACGTGCCCCAGCAGCAGCGGCCCGCCGGCGAAGAGGACGGCGTGCGCGAGAGCCACCCAGCCGGAGTACCGCGCGGGCCCGGCGAGGGCGGCGTTGACGGCGATCCCGGCGAGCAGCACCACCCAGGCCCGCCACCCGGCCTCGCCGAGCGGCCCCCGAAGGGCGAAAAGCGCCCCGTCGCAGACGACGCAGACCAGCGCGACCAGCAACGACTGGCGCCGCAGGGACCCGCTGATGTCGTACACACCCGCAACTCTGCCGCAAGAAGGCAAGGGGGTGGGCGGGAACGCCCCGATGCGGCGGGAGGGGTACGCCGGCATCGGGACGCTCCCTGGAAGGAGGGTCGACGGATGAAGGGGCTTGCTCTCATCCCCGGAACGTGCGTCAGTTCGTCGGGCGGGCCGAGTAGTCGCCGCCGCGGCGCTGGCCTGGCTGGCGCTGGCCCTGCAGGGCCTGGCCCAGCGACGTCGCCGTTGCGGTCTGGCCTTCGACCTTGGCCACCACCGTCACGTTCGTGTCGCCCTGCTTGACGTCGCCCGTCTTCTGGGTCGAACTGTCCAGGGTGTACGTCTGCTTGTAGCCGTCCTTGCTGGTCAGCGTCACCGATGTCGCGCTCAGCTCGGTGACGTCGCCCGTCTGGAGGCGCTCCGTCGTGTAGCCGCCGCTGCCGTTCGACACCACGAAGTCGCCGTGCAGGGCTTCTCGCAGTGCTGCCATGCCGCCGCCGAAGCCGCCGCCCGGCATGCCCTGGCCGTTGAACCGGCCGTTGGGGCCGCCGCCCGGGCCGCCGAAGCCACCCGGGCCCTGCTGGGCGCTGTTGTCCGCGCTGCTCGTGCCCGCCCAGATCGCCGCGCCGCCGCCGGCCGCGATCACCACCGCGATGCCCGCCGCGATGGCCGTCTTCTTGCCGGACCAGCCCTTCTTGGGCGGGGCGGCCGCGGGGTCGCCCCAGTTCGCCGCGGCCGGGGCCGGTTCGCCCCAGGCGGGGGTGTTCGCGGCGGGTGCCGGCTCGCCCTGGGGCGGCGTGTTCGGCGTCGGCTCGGTCGTCATCGTGTCCTCCGGTAGGGCCAGACTGGTCCTGCCCAGATTCGTCGCCGACGCTGTGTGCGAGCTGTGCGAAGCGTCAGCGGGTGCTGTGCCTCGAAAGATCGAACCTTCACAGGAAACGCACAGTCACCGCACAGCGACTACTGAAGACCCGCCGAGAAGATGGCACCATGACCGCTATGAACGCCACGTCACCCGGCCCCGGCAAGGCCGACCTGCGCCGCGCCGACGGGAGCGCGGTGCGGGTCCTCGTCGTCGACGACGAGGCGACGCTGGCCGAGCTCGTCTCGATGGCCCTGCGCATGGAGGGCTGGGAGGTGCGCAGCGCGGGCGACGGCACCGAGGCCGTCCGGATCGCGCGCGACTTCCGGCCCGACGCCGTCGTCCTCGACGTCATGCTCCCCGACTTCAGCGGTCTCGAGGTCCTGCGCCGCATGCGCGCCGAGGCGCCGAACCTGCCGGTGCTGTTCCTGACGGCGAAGGACGCGGTCGAGGACCGCATCGCCGGGCTCACCGCGGGCGGCGACGACTACGTCACCAAGCCCTTCAGCCTCGAAGAGGTCGCCCTGCGGCTGCGCGCCCTGCTGCGCCGGGCCGGCGGCGTGACCGGTGCGAGCGGGTCGACGCTCGTCGTCGGTGACCTCACCCTCGACGAGGACAGCCGCGAAGTTCACCGAGGCGGCGACCTGGTGCCGCTGACCGCGACCGAGTTCGAGCTGCTGCGCTACCTCATGCGCAACCCGAAGCGGGTGCTGTCGAAGGCCCAGATCCTGGACCGCGTGTGGAGCTACGACTTCGGCGGTCAGGCCAACATCGTCGAGCTCTACATCTCCTACCTCCGCAAGAAGATCGACGCCGACCGCGAGCCGATGATCCACACCATGCGGGGCGCCGGGTATGTCCTCAAGCCCGCCGGCTGAGCCGGGCCCGGTCCGGACGCGGCGGCCGTGGTCGCTACGGCGGCGGCTGATCGTCCAGCTCGCTGCGCTGCTCGCCCTGGTGTGCCTGGTCGTCGGCGTGGTCACGGAGTTCGCGCTCAGCGAGTTCCTCGTCGGCCAGCAGGACAAGCGGCTCGCCGCGGCGAGCGACCGCGCGTCGCACAGCGGCGAACGGCCGCCGCCCTGGACCTACGGCGAAGCCCCGCCGCCGGATCCGCTGCGCGTGCTCGGCCAGGGCGAAGGCACCCTCGCCGTCGTCCAAACCGGCTCGGAGGCGAAGGCGGGCGTCCTCGACTCCAGCGTGGGCGGGCCGTCGAAGCGGAGGTCGCCCGTCAAGACCGTGGAGCCGAGCCAGGTCCTGGCCCTGCTGGCGCTCCCGTCGGACGGGAAGCAGCGCACCATCGACCTCGGCGGCAGCCTCGGCGACTACCGCGTCGTGTCGACGACGTCGCGCAGCGGCGAGAAGACCGTCATCGGCCTGCCGCTCAAGGACGTCAACGAGACGCTGTGGCGGCTGGGGTTCATCCTCGGCGGCGTCGCGCTCGCCGGGATCCTGGTGGCGGGCGCGGTCGGCGCGGCCACGATCCGCCGCACGATGAAGCCGCTCGACCGGCTGGCCGCGACCGCGACCCGCGTCTCGGAACTGCCGCTCGACCGCGGCGAGGTCGCGCTGTCCGAACGCGTCCCGGAGGCCGACACGGACTCGAACACCGAGGTCGGCAAGGTCGGCTCGGCGCTCAACCGGATGCTGCAGCACATCGCGAACGCCTTGAACGCGCGGCACGCGAGCGAGAAGCGCGTCCGCCAGTTCGTCGCGGACGCGAGCCACGAGCTGCGCACGCCGCTGGCGGCGATCCGCGGCTACGCCGAGCTGACCCGGCGCAGCGGCGAGCAGGTGCCGCCGGACGTCGCGTTCGCGATGAGCCGGGTCGAGTCCGAGTCGCGCCGGATGACGACGCTGGTGGAGGACCTGCTGCTGCTCGCGCGGCTGGACTCCGGCCGTCCGGTGGTGCACGAGTGGGTGGACCTGTGCCGGCTGGTGGCCGACGCGGTCGCGGACGCGCACGTCGCGGGTCCGGACCACAAGTGGCTGATGGACGTCCCCGGCGAGCCGATCGGCGTCCTCGGCGACGCGGGCCAGCTGCACCAGGTCGTGATCAACGTCCTGGCCAACGCGCGCACGCACACCCCGGCGGGCACCACGGTCACGACCAGTTTGTCCACTTCGGACGGAGTCGTCCGGCTCCGCGTGGCCGACGACGGCCCCGGCATCCCGCCGGACGTCCTCCCGGACATCTTCGAGCGCTTCGCCCGTGGCGACAACTCCCGTTCGCGGGCGGCGGGCAGCACCGGGCTCGGGCTGGCGATCGTGGCCGCGGTGGTCGGCGCGCACGGCGGCCGGGTCGGTGTGCAGAGCCGGCCGGGGCGCACGGAGTTCGAGGTCACCTTCCCGGAGGCCGCGGGCTGATCACCCGATCAGGCCGGATGCACAGCCGGCGCACAGCTTCGGCACAAGTTCACCACATGCGGCGCCGACACGGTGAGGATCATGACGACCACGCTGTCGGCGCCCGAACACGCCCAGCCCGCACCCGCGCCCGCCCGGAAACCGCGGTGGATCAGGCCTTCCGTCGCCGCGCTGCTCGCCGGCACCGGCCTGCTCTACCTGTGGGACCTGGCGAAGACGGGCTGGGCCAACGACTTCTACGCGATGGCCGCCCAGGCCGGCACGTGGAGCTGGAAGGCGCTGTTCTTCGGCTCGCTCGACCCGGGCAACGTCGTCACCGTGGACAAACCGCCGTTCTCCCTGTGGATCATGGGACTCTCCGGACGGATCTTCGGCTTCTCGAGCTGGAGCCTGCTCGTGCCGAACGCGCTCGCCGGTGTCGCGTCGGTGGGCCTGCTGTACCTCGCCGTGCGCCGGCTTTCGGGGCCCGGCGCCGGCTTGCTCGCCGGGGCCGCCCTCGCGCTGACACCGGTCGCCGCGCTCATGTTCCGCTACGACAACCCCGACGCCTTCCTGGTGCTGCTGCTCGTCGCCGGCGGGTACTGCGTCGTGCGGGCGCTCGAGCACGCGAGCACGAAGTGGCTGCTGCTCGCCGGCGTCGCGGTCGGGTTCGGCTTCCTCGACAAGATGCTGCAGGCCTTCCTCGTCCTGCCCGCCTTCGTGCTGGCGTACGCCGTCGCGGCGCCGACGTCGCTCGGGCGCCGGATCGGGCAGCTGTTCGCCGCGGCCGGCGCGGTGCTCGTGGCCGCGGGCTGGTGGATCGTGATCGTCGCGCTGTGGCCGGTCGCCGACCGGCCCTACATCAGCGGGTCGACCGACAACACCGTGCTGGAGCTGGCTTTCGGCTACAACGGCCTCGGCCGCATCTTCGGTGAAAGCCGCGGCGGCGGGACGTTCGGCCCGCCGTCCGGAGGCGGCGGCCGCGGCTTCGGTGGCTTCGGCGGCCAGACCGGCCTGACGCGGCTGTTCGGCGGCGAGTTCGGCGGGGAAGCGTCGTGGCTGCTGCCCGCCGCGGTCGTCGGCCTGGTCGCCGGCCTGTGGTTCACGCGCCGGGCGCCGCGCACCGACCGGACGCGCGCGGCTTTGCTGCTCTGGGGCGGCTGGCTGGTCGTCACGGTGCTCGTGTTCAGCTACATGAGCGGCATCATCCACCCGTACTACACGGTCGCGCTGGCGCCCGGGATCGCCGGCACGCTGGGGATTTCCGCGCGCGAGCTCTGGCGCGGCCGGGCGAACTTCGCGGCCCGCGCGGTGCTGGCGGTGATGCTCGCGGTGACCGCCGTCTGGGGGTTCGTGCTCCTCGCGCGGACGCCGGAATGGCAGCCGTGGATCCGCTACGCGCTGCTCGTGCTCAGTGCGGTGGCCGTCCTCGCGCTGCTCTTCGGCGCCGACCGCGTGCGGCGGCTCGGCCCGGTCGTGGCCGTGCTCGGCCTGTGCGGCGCGCTGCTCGGGACGACGTCGTTCACGCTCGTCACGGCGGCGACCGCGCATTCGGGCGGGACGCCGTCATCCGGCCCGGCCGGCGCCAGCGGCCGCGGGTTCGGCCGCGGTCCCGGCGGCTTCGGCGAGGGGCAGACCGACGCGGCGGTGATCGGCCTGCTGAAGAACACGACGACGAAGTGGGCCGCCGCGCAGAGCGGCGCGATGCAGTCGGCCGGGCTGGCCCTGTCGAGCGGACGGCCGGTGCTCGCGATCGGCGGCTTCAGCGGCAGCGACCCGGCGCCGACGCTCGCGCAGTTCGAGCAGTACGTCGCGGCGGGCGATGTCCATTACTTCGTCGCAGGCGGGCGTGGTGGCTTCGGCGGCGGCCGCGGGACCTCGGGGGAGATCCAGGCCTGGGTCGAACAGAACTTCACGCCGCAGACGGTCGGCGGGACGACGATTTACGACCTCACAAAATCTGTCAATTGATCGAAATTCGCCCGATTGTTTCAAGCGTGTTAACAGTCGCGGAATCATTCGGCGCGCGACGGCCGGGCGCGGTACCCGCGGGGGTGCACACCTGTTCGAATCCATCCCGCTGACCGGCGCATTCCGAACGATTGTTCGGCCGGCGCGCGTGGCCCTCGGTGATGATCGCGGGCCGATGTAACGACGAGGAGCTACGGCCCGTGCACCTGCACGCGCTCGGCGATCTCGCCGTGACCTGATCTTGGCCGGGCGGCCGACAGAAACACGGCCGTACTTGATCTTCGAGGCCGTCGATGTTGCTGGTTGACACGGTTGTTGGTCACTCGTTCGGATGCATTGGCCGGGCGTTGTGGGGATCTTGTGCTACTCGCTAGGCTCTCCGCCGGGAGAGGGACAAGGGGTGGCTGACCCGGTGCGCTGAGTGCTGGGTTCCTGGGGTGCTCCCGGTCCGCGTTCTCTGCCATGACCCGATCAGGTGCGGCTGGAAGAGAGCAGCGATGACCGTGCGCGTTGGCGCTGCTCGACCCGACCCGCCTCCTCGTGGTCACCAATCGTAGTTCCGGGCACCGCAATTCCCCCTTTGGTACGGCACCACTCCACTTCCCCCGCAACCTGGAGTTCGTTGTGATTTCCCGTTCCCGCCCCCGTCTGCTGACGGTGCTCCTGACTCTGCTGACCCTCGCCGGCGTCACCGCGCTTTCCGGGTGCAGCGACAGCGACGCCTCCGGCACGGGCGGCAAGATCACCCTCGGGTTCAGCGCCTGGCCGGGCTGGTTCCCCTGGCAGGTGGCGCAGGAACAGGGGCTGTTCGCGAAGAACGGCGTGAACGTCGACCTGAAGTGGTTCGACAACTACACCGACAGCATCAACGCGCTCGCCAGCGGAGCCATCGACGCCAACAGCCAGACCCTCAACGACACGCTCTCGTCGGCCTCGGGCGGCGCCAAGCTGTCGATCGTGCTGGTGAACGACAACTCCACCGGCAACGACAAGATCATCGCGCGGGACGGCATCACCAGCATCGCCGACCTCAAGGGCAAGAAGGTCGCCGTCGAGCAGGGCGCCGTCGACCACTACCTGCTGCTGCTGGCGCTGCAGGAGGCGAAGCTGACCGAAAAGGACATCCAGCTGGTCAACCTCCCGACCGACGCCGCGGCCGCCGCGTTCAAGAGCGGCCAGGTCGACGCGGTCGCCGCGTTCGCGCCGTTCACCTCGACGGCGCTGGAGCGCCAGGGCAGCCGCGCGATCTCCTCGTCGGCCGAGTTCCCCGGCGCCATCCCGGACCACCTCGTGACGTCGCAGAAGCTGGTCAAGGACCGCCCGAAGGACGTCCAGGCACTGGTCAACACCTGGTACGAAACGCTGACCTGGATCAAGAACAACAAGGACGCGGCCATCAAGATCATGGCCAAGCGCGGTGGCGTCTCCGAGGCGGACTACAAGACCTACGACGCGGGCACCACGATCTTCACGCGCCAGCAGAACCTCGACGCGTTCACCCCGGGTGTCACCCCGCAGCACCTCGACTTCCAGGCGAACAAGATCATCGACTTCATCACCAGCACCGGCCTGGCCCAGCAGCGGCCGTCGCTGGACGGGCTGTTCGACGACCAGTTCGTGAAGGCCGTGCCACAGTGACGGGTCCGACCCAGCGCACCACCACGCCGGGCACGGCGGACGAACGGCTGGCCGGGGAACTGGAGGCCGAGCAGCGGCTCGCGGACGCGCAGGCGTCCGGCCGGGGGCGCCCGGCCTGGGCGCCGCTGCCGCGGCGGGCCGGGCTCAAGCCGGCCACGTCACCGCTGTTCTCCTTGCGCAAGCCGATTTCCGCGTCGGCCCGCTGGACGCTGGCGGTGCTGTCGTTCGTGATCCCGCTCCTCGCCTGGATCACGCTGAGCGCCAGCGGCGCCGTCGACTCGACGTACCTGCCGTCCCCGGCCGCGGTCCTCAAGGCCGGGGTGGACATGGCGAGCACCGGCGAGCTCTTCGCCGACCTCTGGGCGACGACCGAGCGGGTGCTCGAAGGCTTCGGCCTCGCGGTGCTGATCTCGGTCCCGCTCGGCATCCTGATGGGCGGTTTCGCCGCCGGGCAGGCGTTCTTCGAGCCGCTGATCGGGTTGCTGCGCTACCTGCCGGCGAGCGCGTTCATCCCGTTGCTGCTGATCTGGCTGGGTCTGGGCGAGCCGTCCAAGGTGGCCCTGCTGTTCATCGGCACCGTTTTCTTCAACACGCTGATGACCGCCGACGTCGTCCGCGGGGTGCCGAGCTCGCTCCTCGACGTCTCCTACACGCTCGGCGCGCGTCGCGGCGAGGTGCTGCGCAAGGTCGTCGTGCCGCACGCCCTGCCGGGCATGATCGACGCGATCCGGGTCAACGCCGCCGCGGCGTGGAACCTCGTGGTCGTCGCGGAGCTGATCAACTCGGCGGCGGGCCTCGGCTACCGCATCAACCGCGCGCAGCGGTTCCTGCAGACGGACAAGATCTTCGCGGTGCTCGTGCTCATCGGGGTCGCCGGGGTCGTCATCGATGTCCTGCTGCGCCTGCTGCGCACACGGGTCGGGAAGTGGGCGGCATGACGCTGGAACTGCGGAACGTCGCGAAGGACTACACCGTCCGCGGAGAGGTGACGCGCGCGCTCGACGGCGTCGACCTCGAAGTGCTGCGCGGCGAGTTCGTCTGCGTCGTCGGCGCGAGCGGCTCGGGCAAGTCGACGCTGCTTTCGCTGGTGGCCGGCCTCGACCAGCCGACCGAGGGCGAGATCGTGCTCGACGGCGTCCCGGTGACCGGCCCCGGGCCGGACCGCGGGCTCGTCTTCCAGGCGGGCGCGCTGTACCCGTGGCGCAGTGTCGAGAAGAACGTCGCGTTCGGACTCGAGCTGCTCTCGCTCGACGCGGCCGAGCGCGCCAAGCGCGTCGACTGGTACCTCGCCGAAACCGGGCTCGACACCGTGCGCAAGTCGCTGCCGAAACAGCTTTCCGGCGGCCAGAAGCAGCGCGTCGCGATCGCGCGGGCGCTCGCCTGCGAACCGGACGTGCTGCTGCTCGACGAACCCTTCGGCGCCCTGGACGTCCAGACCAAAGAGGACATGCAGGTGCTCATCCGCCAGGTGTGGGCCGACACCGGCACCACGGTGCTGATGGTCACCCACGACGTCGAGGAAGCGGTGTTCCTGGGCGGCCGGGTCGTGGTGCTCGCCTCCGACCCGGGCCGGATCGCCGCCGACGTCGAGGTGACGCTGCCGGCCGAGCGGGACCTGGCGGTGAAGCGCGAGCCTGCGTTCCTCGCGCTGCGCGCCCGGATCGAGGACCTCGTCCGGGAGCAGCACCGCGGCCACGTCAGCCGGGTCGCCGCGGTCGAG
Source organism: Amycolatopsis sp. NPDC004378 (assembly GCF_053602455.1). NCBI lineage: Bacteria > Bacillati > Actinomycetota > Actinomycetes > Pseudonocardiales > Pseudonocardiaceae > Amycolatopsis > Amycolatopsis sp. NPDC004378. Next base: position 1,330,605 of record NZ_JBSGDR010000001.1, on the reverse strand, counting down.
TGAGAACGGAAGACGGGAAGGTGTGGGGATGAGGCACGGCAGGGCGCGCGCGGAACGGGTCGCCGGCGGGGGTCTTCTCGCCCGGCTCGGCATTCGCGGCAAGCTGAACCTGCTGCTCCTGCCCCCGCTGGTCGCGGTGGTGCTGGTGTCGGTGCCGTTCGTGCTGACCCAGGCGAGCAGCGCGGTGGCCGCGTCGCAGTCGGCGACGGTGGCGCGCCACGCGCAGCAGCTCGGCGGGCTCGTCTGGCAGCTGCAGCGCGAGCGGCTGCTGACCGGGGCCTTCGTCGCGACGCCGTCGATGTCGGCCGACCAGGTGCTGCAGCAGCAGAAGACGGTGGACGCGGCGGTCGAGAGCGTGCGCTCGTCGCTCGGGTCCGACGCGCCGGACGAGCTGTCCGCGGCCCTGACCCGGATCGGCTCGCTGAACGAGCTGCGGCAGAACGCGCTGCGCCGCGGCGTCGCGCTCGACAGCGTCGCGCGCACCTACCACGCGCTGATCGGCGCGGTGATCGATTCGCTGTGGCTCGTTCCCCAGCTCACCAGCGACGCCGAAGGCACCAGGGAACTGACCGCGCTGGAGGCGCTGCTGCGCGCGAACGAGGAGAACTCGTTGCGCGGCATGGCGTTGATCGTGACGGCCGTGGCGCCCGAAGCCGGCCGGCCCATCCTGGACGACGCGACCCAGCAGGCGCCGATCTTCACCGACCGGTTCGTGCAGCAGGCCGACGACGAGTCCGACAGCGAGCAGGCCGCCCTGGTCGTCAACGTCGAGCAGAGCGACGCCGGCCGCCGGATCGAGGACCTCGCCGCGCAGGTCGCCAACCCGCGGGACGCGGCCGCCACCACGCAGTACGTCACCGACGTGCTCACCGCGGCGGAAAGCCAAGCGGGCCAGCGCAAGCTGGTGCAGGAACGGGTCACCGGCGAGATCGCCGACGCGGCGACCGGCCGCGCCGACGCCGGCACCCGGCTGGCGTGGCTGGTCGGCCTCGGCGCGGGCGTGCTGTTCCTGCTGGTCGCCTTCCTGGCGGTCGCGGTGTCCCGCTCGATCGCCCAGCCGCTGCGGCGGCTGACCACCGCGGCGACGTCGGTCGCCGACCTCGCCGGCACCGAGCTCGTCCGCGTGACCGACACCGAAGAGGCCGAGGCGCAGGTCCCGCGGCTGGCCACCATCGACGTCGTCTCCGGCGACGAGCTGGGCAAGCTGGCCGCGGCGTTCAACCGGGTCCAGACGACCGCGGCCGAGCTGGTCGAGCGGCAGGCGCTCACCCGGCGCAACACCAGCCTGATGTTCGCGAACGTCGCGAAGCGCACGCAGAACCTCGTCGGCCGCCAGCTCGCCCTGATCGACGAGGTCGAGCGCAACGAGCAGGACACCCGGCTGCTGGCCAGCCTCTACCGGCTCGACCACCTGTCCACCCGCCTGCGCCGCAACGCCGACAACCTGCTCGTCGTCTCCGGCACCCGCGACGAAACCCGGATCGCCGGCCCGATCGAGCTGTCCACGGCCCTGCGGTCCGCGCTCGCCGAGATCGAGGACTACCAGCGCGTCAAGCTCGGCGTCGTCGGGGAGATCCTGCTTTCGTCGGCCCTCGGCGCGGACCTGGTGCTCGTGTTCGCCGAACTGCTGGAGAACGCGACGTCGTTCTCGCCGCCGGGGTCGCTGGTCGAGGTGGACACGATGTTCCTCGCCGACGGTTCGTGCCTGGTCAGCATCGTCGACCACGGCATCGGCATGACCGCCGAGAAGATCGCCGAGGAGAACCAGCGGCTCGTCGAACGCGAACGGCTGGAGCTGGCGCCGACCAGCGTGCTCGGCCTGTTCGTGGTCGGCCGGCTGGCGCGGCGGCACGACCTGGGCGTCGAACTGCTGGCGACGCCGACGACCGGTGGCGTGACCGCGCGGCTGACCATCCCGCCGTCGCTGTTCAGCCACCGCTCGGGGCTGCGCGCGAAGGCCGAGCCGGCCCCGGTGATCCCGGTGCAGGCCACGGTGTCCGCGCCGCCGACCGCGCGGCCCGCGGAGGCCGCCGCCGTGGCCGCTTCGGTGTCCACTTTGGACGATCTGCGGCCCGTCGAGCTGCCCGCGCCGGCGATCCCGGCGCTGCTCGGGCCCGGCACCGGGTTCCGCTGGTTCAACCAGCTGGAGCCGGTGTGGCCGGACGCCGAGCCGGACGTCAAGGTCGCCGAAGAGCCGGAAAGCCGTGGCGGCCTGAAGCGGCGCGTCCGGGGCGCGCAGCTGCCCAGCCCCGGCACTTCGGCGCCGGTGACGGCCGACCTCAAGCCGCGGCACGACCCCGAGGCGACCAAGTCCGCGATGGACGGCTTCCAGAGCGCCTTCGCGAAGGCCGCCGAAGTCACCGCGATGACGGCCGAGCCGCCGCTTTCCCGTGAAAGTGCCGTGCGCGTCCCGGCCACGCCCTCGGCCGGGATCCCGGCCGCTCCGCAGTCCCGGGACGGCCTGGTCCGCCGCGTCCCCGGAGCCCAGCTCGCCCCCGGCCTGCGCCAGCAGGCCGCCTCGGGCAGGCCGGTCGCCCGAGCCGTCGTGAACCGCACCAGGCGGGACCCGGCGGCCGAGCGAGCGGCGTTCGACGCGTTCGCCGCCGGCCTCGCCAAGGCGGACGTGGTGACGGCAGACAGCCCGCCGCAAGGCGTGGTCGCCGGTCGTGTGACGGAACGAGCAGAAGAGAGCAGGAAATGAGCATCCCCGCAGCCGGTGTCAGCGTCGAAGCCCAGAACTTCAACTGGCTGGTGAGCCGCTTCGCGCAGCACACCGCGGGCGCGATCGCCGCCATCGCGGTTTCGGCCGACGGACTCCTGATCGCGGTGTCGTCGGAGCTCGAGCGGTCCAACGCCGACCGCCTCGCCGCGATCTCCTCCGCCATGCTCGGCCTCGCCCACGGCGTCTCCGAAAGCCACCCGCTCGGCTCGCCGGACAAGGTGATCATCGAGCTGGAGCACGGCTACCTGCTGGTCTGCACCATCAGCATCGGCTGCTCGCTCGGCGTCCTGGCCAACAAGCAGGCCAGCCTCGGCACGATCGCCTACGAGATGGCGATGTTCGCCAACCGCGCCACCGAAGTCCTCACGCCCGGCCTGATCGAGGAACTGAAGAACACCGTGGGTTCGTGATGAGCGAGGAGCCGGACACCTCGCTGCTGCGGCCGTACCTGATGACCTCGGGACGCGCCCAGCCCGTGGACCAGAGCCTCGAAATCGAGGCCCAGGTCATGACGTCCCGCCTCGGGGCCGCGTCGCATCCGAAGCTCACCTTCGAACGGCAGGAAATCGTCTCCCTCTGCCGCAGCACCATGTCCGTCGCCGAGGTGGCCGCCATGCTCGGCCTGCACATCGGCGTCGCGCGCGTGCTGGTGGCCGACCTCGCGGAGCTGGGCTACGTCGTCGTCCGGCGGCCGGGGAACCACAACTCGCACGACCTCGGCATGATCGAAAGGGTCATTCGTGGACTCGAAGCCATTCACTGAACCGGGCGCCCGCCCGCCGGCTCCGGTCAAGATCGTCATCGCGGGCGGCTTCGGCGTCGGCAAGACGACGGCGGTGTCGTCCATCTCGGAGATCAAGCCGCTGACCACGGAAGCGGCGATCACGTCGGTGGCGGCGTCGGTCGACCGCACGGGCCACGTCCCGGCCAAGACCACGACGACGGTCGCGCTCGACTTCGGCTGCATCACGATCGACGAAGAGGTGAAGCTGTACCTGTTCGGCACGCCGGGCCAGGACCGCTTCGGCTTCATGTGGCAGGACCTCGTCCACGGCGCCCTGGGCGCGCTGGTGATCGTGGACACCCGCCGCATGGACGACTGCTACCCGGCGGTCGACTACTTCGAGAACGCGGGCCTGCCGTTCGTCGTGGCGGTCAACATGTTCGACGGCTCCCTGGGGCACGACCTGGACGACGTCCGCTGGGCGCTGGCGGTGAGCGAGGACGTCCCGCTGATCACGTTCGACGCGCGGCAGAAGCTGTCGGTGCGGGACGCGCTGCTCGCGGTCCTGCACAACACGTTCCGCAAGGCGCGTGCCCAGGCGGGCGCGGGCACCTGATCCGGGCCCGCTACACTTGGCGACGGACCCCGCGCGGCGTCCACCCTGTGAACCTCCCCAGGGCCGGAAGGCAGCAAGGATAAGCAGGCTCTGACGGGTGCGCGGGGTCCCCTTCTTTTCGGCTCCGGCTCTCGGGGCTTCGCCCCCTCGCCGGGCCTTCGATTCGTCCTTTTGCCCGGGGGCCGAGCCCCCGGAGCCCCCACGGTGCCGTTGGTGCGGCTTGGGGGGCTGCCGTGGCCGTCGGGTGGCTTGGGGGCCGCGTGGCGGTCAGAAAACGCCCAGGATGTCCTCTGGGGGCTGTGGCGGTGGTGGGCGGTCCTCGTCCGTGATCGGGGTTGCCCGGCCTGCCAGTTTTCGCAACTCCGCGCCCTCGACGCACCTCGACGGGAACGCCGCCGATGCCGCCCTCTGTGCCAGCTGCGCCGTCGGGAGGTCGGTTGCCGAGGCCGCGAACACCAGGTTGCCGAAGCGGCGGCCCTTCAGCACCGCCGGGTCCGCCAGCAGCAGGACCCGCGGGAACACCTCGCGCAGCGTCGCCAGGTAGCGGCGGGCGAACGGGAGACCCGAGCCGTCCGTGATGTTGGCCAGGCAGATGCCCGGCGGGCGCAGGATCCGGGCGATCGCGCGCGTCGCCTCCAGGGTGGCCAGGCCGCCCGCCAGGGTCGCTCGCTCGAACGCGTCCACCACCAGCAGGTCGGCCGAGTTCTCGCGTCTGGTGGCCAGGCCCTCGCGGCCGTCGGTCACCCGGACGCGGACGCCCGGGATCCGCAGGCCCAGCTGGGTGCGGACCAGCTCCACCAGCTCGCCGTCGGCGTCGAACACCAGCTGCCGCGAGCCGGGCCGCGTTGCCGCCACGTAGCGCGGGAGCGTGCACGCCGCGCCACCGATGTGTAGGGCGTCCAGCGGGCCCGGGGGCAGCTGGTCCACGACGTCGGCGAAGCGGCGGACGTAGTCGAACTCCAGGCTCGCCGGGTCGTCCAGGTCGACGTGGGACTGGGCCACCCCGTCCACCGACAGCAGCCACGCGTTGGGGCGGTCCGCGTCGCGGAGGAGCTCGGCCGTGCCGAACCGGACCGGGTACCGGCCGGGTTTTCGCGTGCGGCTCACGAAATTCGAGCATATCGGAAACATTCCGACCAGCCGGTCGATAAGGGAGCGGAACGATCGACGATCGAGGGGGTTCCCTTGCGTGCAAGCGCAGTAATGATCGCGGCCGCGCTGGCTGCCGGCGTCTTCGCGACGCCCGCCGCCGCGGACGTCCTGCCCGACCGGGCGCAGGCGGTGGGGTACCTGGAGACCGGGGGGCCGGGGGTGGCCAGAGCCGCCGAAGCGGCGTTGCTCGGCACTCCGGCCGACCTGGCCGCCTTCCTGGCCACCGGGCGGCAGCAGGCCAAGGACGACGACGACCGGGTCCTGGTCACCCAGGCCCTGTCCACCGGGGGACCGGTCACCAAGCGGGCCGCCCAGCAGGCGCTCGGCGGCACCATCGAAGACGTCCGCGCCTTCCTGGCCACCGGCCTCGCCCAGGCCCGGGTCGCGGACGACCGGATCGCCGTCGGCCAGGCCATGAGCACCGGCGGGCCGACCGTCAACGCGCGCGCCCAGAAGGCCCTCGACGGCACGCCCGCCGACGTCCGGGCCTTCCTGGAGACCGGGCTGCAGCAGGCGCGTGACACCGATGACCGGATCACGGCCGACCAGGCCATGGCCGCGGGCGGCCCCGAGGTGCGGGCCGCCGCGCAGACCGCGCTCGACGGCACCCCGGACGACGTCCGGTACTTCCTCTCGCTCTGGCGGCAGGTCGCCGCGAACGGCGACACCGAGCTCGCCGGGGTGCAGGCCCAGGTCGACTTCGGCAAGGCCGCCGCGGCCAAGCACAGCGCCCTCGGCGTGCAGCTCGCCCGCAGCCGCGCCGCCACGATCGCCTCCGACGCGCGCCAGGCGAACAAGGACCGGCTGGCCGCCCAGCGGGCCAAGGGCCAGGAGGACGGCCGGGCCGCCGCGGGTGCCGAGGCCACCGCGCAGCAGGAGGCCCGCGACGCCGCGGCCCGCGCCGCGCAGGCCAAGACCGACAACGACAAGCTGCTCGCCGACGCGGCCGACCCGGCGCTGACCGTGCCGAACGGCCGCCGCGCGGCCGTCTACCTGCTGCGCAACGGCGGCGCCGCGGTCAAGAACGCGGCACGTGCCGCGCTGAGCGGGTCCGACGACGACGTCGTCACCTTCGTGCACAGCGGGCTCCCCGCCGCGCAGGAGACCGACGACCGCGCCGCCGTCCAGGCGATCGCGGACGACCCGGCGGCCCGTCCGGGCCTGCGGCAGGCCGCGCGCGACGCGCTCGCCGGGCCGTACTCGGGGGTCGCCGAGCTGCTGCGCACGCGGGACTACCCGGGCCGCGACACCGACGACCGCGTCGAGGTCGACCGGATCATGGCGGCCGGCGGCCCGTCGACGAAGGCGGCGGCCCAGAAGGCGCTCGACGGCACCGTCGCCGACATCCGCGCGTTCCTGGCCACCGGCCAGTACGTCTCGCACCTGATCGACCTGGACGTCTACGTGACCCGGACGCTGTCCGACGGCCCCGAGGTCGAGGCCGTCGCGCAGTGCGTGCTCGACGGCCCGGAGGCGGGTCTGCAGCCTTACCTGGACAACGCGCTGCCCCGCGCGCGGGCGCGTGACGCCTTCACCGCGGAGCACGTCGCCAAGGTGAACGCGCTGCTCGCCCAGCTGCCCTGACCGCACGGCGAAGGTTGTCGTAGGTGCCCGGTACCCTCGCGGGGTGGCTCTCGCCTTGTACCGCAAGTACCGTCCGGCAACCTTCGCCGAGGTCGTCGGGCAGGAGCATGTGACCGATCCCCTCCGCACGGCGCTGTCCGCCGGGCGGATCAACCACGCCTACCTGTTCTCGGGCCCGCGCGGCTGCGGCAAGACGTCGAGCGCGCGCATCATGGCGCGCTCGCTGAACTGCGCCAAAGGCCCGACGCCGGACCCGTGCGGTGAGTGCAACTCGTGCAAGGCGCTCGCGCCCGAAGGGCCGGGCAGCGTCGACGTCACGGAGCTCGACGCGGCCAGCCACGGTGGTGTCGACGACGCCCGCGAGCTGCGCGACAAGGCGTTCTACGCGCCGGCCGAGTCGCGGTACCGCGTGTTCATCATCGACGAGGCGCACATGGTCACCACGCAGGGCTTCAACGCCCTGCTGAAGATCGTGGAAGAGCCGCCCGAGCACGTCATCTTCATCTTCGCGACCACCGAGCCGGACAAGGTGCTCACCACCATCCGCTCGCGCACGCACCACTACCCGTTCCGGCTGATCCCGCCGAGCTCGATGCGCGAGCTGCTGGAGCGCAACGTCGCGGCGGAGGGCGTGCAGGTCGAGCCGGCGGTGTACCCGCTGGTCATCCGCGCGGGCGGTGGCTCGGCGCGGGACACGCAGTCGGTGCTCGACCAGCTGCTCGCCGGCGCGGGCCCGGACGGCGTCTCCTACGGGCGCGCGGTGGCGCTGCTCGGCGTCACGGACGTCGCGCTGATCGACGACATGGTGGACGCGCTCTCGACCGAAGACGCGGCCACGGTGTTTTCGACGGTGGAAAAGCTCGCGGAGGCCGGGCACGACCCGCGCCGCTTCGCGACGGACCTGCTGGACCGGTTGCGTGACCTGGTGCTGCTGCGCGCGGTGCCGGACTCCGCGGGCGGCCTGGTGTCCGCGCCGGAGGAGGAGCTGTCGCGCATGGTGGCGCAGGCCGAGCGGATCGGCCTGGCCACGCTCTCGCGGTACGCGGACATCGTCCACAATGGACTCCTGGAGATGCGCGGCGCGACTTCTCCGCGGCTCGTGCTCGAGCTGTTGTGCGCGCGGATGCTGCTGCCGTCGGTGACCGAGGCGGAGAAGGCACTGCTGGCCCGCATCGAGCGGCTGGAGCGCCGCGCGACGGTGGCCGCCGGCGGAGGCGCGCCCGCCGAGGGCGGCGTCGAGCCCCCGGTGCGTGCCGCGCCGGAGCGGGAGTTTTCCCGGCCGTCCCAGCGCGCGGCCTCGGCCGGCCCGGCCCCGGTGGCGGCCGAGCCCACCCACACCAAGGGCGATGGCCAGGGAACTGCTGCGGCTCAGCCTGCTGATGGTGGCCACGGTGCTGCGGACCAGGCCGCGGGCGCCTCGGCACCTGCCCGGCCAGCGAGCACCGGACAGGGAGCCTCCGCACCGGCGGACGATGGCCGGGAAACCACGCCTGCCGCTTCGAGCGCTCCGGCAACCCAGTCCGCGGAGGGCGGCTGGAGCAGCCCGCGCACGCCGGGTGGCAGTGCGCCCGCGGCTCCGGCGGTGGCCGCCGCTTCCGCGGAAGGGGGCCCGCGCACGCCGGGTAGCGGTGCGCGTGCGGAGGGTGCCTGGGGTACTCCACGCACGCCGGGTAGCGGTGCACCCGCGGCTCCGGCGGCTGCCGCCGCTCCCGCGGAAAGTGGCTGGGGAGCCGCACGCACCCCCGCCCCTGCGGCCGAAGCAACTCCCGCCGCGACCGGGGAGTTCGATGCCGCCGCGATCCGGAACGTCTGGCCGCAGCTGATGACCGCCCTGCGGAAGTTCACCGGTGGCCGCAGCCTCGAGGCGATGCTCACCCAGGCGACGGTCGCGACCGTCGAGGGCAACGCCGTCACCCTGACCCACAAGTCCGAGCCCCTCGCCCGCCGCCTGTCCGACCAGGACAACGCCCAGAAGATCGCCGGCGCCCTGGCCGACGTCCTGGGTGGCGACTGGCGGGTCCGCTGCGTCCACGGCAACGCCCCGGCCCCCGCGGCCCGTCAGCAGGCCGCCGCGCCCGCGCCGGAGCGGTCGTTCACGCGGCAGTCGGCGGCCCCGGCCGCGCCGTCCCCCGAACCGGCGGCGCCCGCCAGGCCCGCGGCACCGCCCGCACCGGCGCGCCCGAAGGTCACGACGGCCGAGCCGGACATCCCGCTGCCCCCGGAGCCCTCCGACGAGGACGACGAGGACCTCTACAACGAGGACGCCAGCCCGGCCCCGCCGCCGCCCCCACCGCCGCCGGACCAGGACCCGGACGAGCTGGCCCGCAAGCTCATCTCGGACCACCTCGGCGCCCGCCCCCTGGACTGACGGCCGGCCCAGCGGCGGTCGCCCGCACGATCACCGGCACCGCCCACCGGGTACGTCACGCCAGGTAGGCCTCGATCGCCGCCGCGATGGCCGACGCGTACTGCTGGCGTCCTTCCTCGCTGGTCATCCGGGCCGCTTCGGCCGCGTTGCGCATGTTGCCGCACTCGACCAGCACCGCGGGGCGGGTCGAGAGGTTCAGGCCGCCGAGGTCCGTGCGGGCCGAGAGGCCGTTGCCGCCGATGTAGTTCGACGTGCTGAAGCCGCTCGTGCGCAGGGTGTCCCGCACGACCTGCGCCAGCCGCGTCGACGGCTCGCCCTGCGCCGCGTTCAGCGGCGGGGACGAGTACGCGACGTGGAAGCCGCTCGCGCCCGGCGACGTCGAGCCGTCGGCGTGGATCGAGACGACCGCGTCGGCGTTCGCCTCGTTCCCGATCGCGGCCCGGCGGTCGACGCAGGGCCCGACGCCGGTGTCGTTCTGTCGCGTGTAGACGACGCGGATTCCCTTGCCCGCCAAAGCTTTCCCGACCCGCTGGGCGACGTCCCAGGTGAACGCGTGCTCGGGGTAGCCGGCGTTGGTGGCGGTGCCCGTCGTGTTGCACGGCTTGGTCTGGCCGCGCCCCGCGGGCACCTGCCGGTTGATCTCGGCCGGGTGGGCGCCGTTCCCGCCGTTGTGCCCGGGGTCGAGGACGACGACCTTCCCGGACGCGGGCGTCGCCGGGGGCGCGGCGGACGACGACGGTGGCGTCGGGGACGGCGTCACGGTCGACGGCGTGGGCGTGACCGTCCGGGTGGTCACGGGGGCCGGCGCCGGCGCGGCCGGGACGTCGCCGGAGCAGCCGGTGAGCAGCAGGGCACCGGCCAGCAGGAGGGGAGCAATCGCGCGTCGCACGGCGACCACGGTGCCACAGCCCGGCACCCCGCGTGGCGCGACTACCCTGGTGGACGACACAGGCGTGCAGAGAGGACCGAGTGCGATCATGGCCCAACCCGGCGGCGGCTTCGACCTTTCCCAGCTGATGCAGCAGGCGCAGCAGATGCAGCAGAAGCTCGTCGAAGCCCAGGAAGAACTGGCCAACACCGAGGTCACCGGCAGTGCCGGCGGCGGGCTGGTCACCGCGACCGTCTCCGGTGACAGCCAGCTCAAGAGCCTCCAGATCGACCCGAAGGTCGTGGACCCCGACGACGTCGAAACGCTGTCCGACCTGGTCGTGGCCGCGGTGCGCGACGCGTCGGCGAACGCGCAGAAGCTCACCGAGCAGAAGCTCGGCCCGCTGGCCAACGGGCTCGGCGGCGGTGGCGGCATGCCGGACCTCGGCGCCCTCGGTTTCGGCGGCTGACGAACTTGTACGAAGGTGTCGTCCAGGACCTGATCGACGAGCTCGGGCGGCTGCCCGGGGTCGGGCCGAAGAGCGCCCAGCGGATCGCGTTCCACCTGCTGGCCACCGACCCGGCCGACATCGCGCGGCTGCAGGACGTGCTCGGCAAGGTCAAGGAGGGCGTGCAGTTCTGCGAGGTCTGCGGCAACGTCTCCGAGCAGCAGACGTGCCGCATCTGCCGCGACGAGCGCCGCGACCTCACGGTCATCTGCGTGGTCGAGGAGCCGAAGGACGTCCTGGCGGTCGAGCGCACGCGCGAGTTCAAGGGCCGCTACCACGTCCTGGGCGGCGCGCTCGACCCGTTGTCGGGCATCGGACCGGAGCAGCTGCGGATGCGTGAGCTGCTCAAGCGCATCGGCGAGGCGGACATCCGCGAGATCATCATCGCGACGGACCCGAACACCGAGGGCGAAGCGACGGCGACGTACCTGGTCCGCATGCTGCGCGACTTCCCGGGGCTGAGCGTGACGCGGCTGGCGTCGGGCCTGCCGATGGGCGGTGACCTGGAGTTCGCCGACGAGCTGACGCTGGGCCGCGCGCTCTCGGGCCGCCGGGCGCTCTAGGCGTCGAACCGGCGGAGGTCGTAGCGGTCCATCAGCCGGATGACCTTGTCCGCGTACTCCGGGTCGGTGGCGTACTTGCGCGCCACCACCCGGATGAACGCGTCCGGGTCCGAGCGCACCGGCAGCGCCGCCGCGTAGTTCGACGAGGTCGTCAGCAGGCGGCCGTAGTCGCGGAACGAGTCCTCGATCGAGGCGTACGACCGGAAGAACGCGTCCACCGGGTGGCAGGGTGCCGGCACGCACTCCGTCGTCGGGTAGCGCGCGCACCGCACCGCGATCGGGCCCGGGCTCGTCGGGGTCACGCACTTGAAGCCGAAGTAGTTGAGCTCGTTCGCCGACAGCTGGCTGCGGCCCCAGTTCGACTCCAGGATCGACTGCGCGACCGTGACCGACGCCGGGATGTTGTACGCCGCGTGGATCGCGCGGGCGATCGGGCCCGCGGTGGCGACGTACGCGTCCTGGTAGCCCGCGTCCAGGGCGGCCGCCCGGACGGAGGGCTGGTCGACCGGCGGGGTCACCAGCAGGACCGCCGCGAGTCCGATGTGGATCATGGCGGAAAAGCTGCCCGATCCCCGCGGCGGCGGCGACCGGGATCACCCGGACGGGGACGTCAGCAGTAGCCGAGCTGCGCCAGGGTGTTCACGACGATCTCCGACGGGTGGTACTTGTCCATCCAGGACTCACCCCGCCGGTTCCGGTAGGTGTCGAGGAAGTTCCGCAGCTTGTCGCCGCGCATTTCCGTCAGCACCACCGTTTCGCCGAGGTGCTGCGGCGTCTCGGTGCGCTCGCGGTGCACCGCGCAGGGCAGGCCGAGGTAGTAGCACTCCGCCGAAAGGCCACCCGAATCGGTGACGACGTACTCCGCGCGCGCGACCAGCGGGAGGAACTTCAGGTACCGCATCTTCGGCTGCACGATGAACCGGTCGTCGAAGAGGTTTTCGATCCCCATCGCGCGGATCCGCTCGCGCTCCGGCGCCCCGGCCATGTACAGGACCGGCATCTCGCGGCTCCGCTCGCGCAGGATCTCCAGCGCCTCGCGGTACTTGTCCGCACGTGAGACCAGTTCGAAGCGGTGCAGCGTGGCGAGGCCGAACTTCTCCGGCAGGTCCGGCACGTCGAGCGGCTGGTTGACGGCCAGGCGCATCGCGTCGATGGCCGTGTTCGCTTCGGTGTCGACGACCACCCCGCGGGCGTTGCGGAGGTTGTGCACCTCACGCGCGCTCGGCGCGAAGTGGATGTCGACGATCTTCGCCGCGATCTTGCGGTTCAGCTCCTCCGGCAGCGGCGAGAGGATGCTGCCCGACCGCGCGCCCGCTTCGACGTGCCCGACGCGGGACTTGAGGATCCGCTTCCCGATCAGCGCGCCGTACGGCGTGGTGAACGTGTCGCCGTGCACCAGCACCAGCGGGGGACGGCCGTCTTCGGCGAGCTTCGCGCGCAGTTCGCGGCGGCGGCTCCACGCGGTGCGCAGCACCTGCGCGGCCCAGCCCGGCACCTGCGCCGGCGACTCGAGGTTGCGGGCCGTCTCCTCCGGTACCAGCCAGACGTCCGGTTCCGGCAGCTTCAGGTCGGCGAGGACATCGGCCACCTCGTCGACGTGCTGGGCGGTGAACCAGATCTTCGGGCGCATCCCGCGTTCGGCGATCCCGTGCCAGACCGGCGCGATCTTGATCAGTTCCGCGGTGGTGCCGAGAATGAAGGAAATCACCGTGAAAGCCCATTTCTGGTCGGAATCGGTGGCGCAAGGATACTGGCCGACCCCCCACCCGGGCTGCCGGGTAGCCTCGGCACCGTGAGTGCGAACCCGCTCCTCCCTTCGCTCAGCGTGGTGATCCCGGTCCACAACGAGCAGGACTGGATCGAACGCAGTGTCGGCGCGCTGCTCGCCTCGGCCGAAGCGGCGAACTGGCCGATCGAGGTCGTCGTCGTGGACGACGGCAGCACGGACGCGACCCCGGTGCGGCTCGACGAGCTGCGCGAACACCACGGCATCACCGTCATCAGCCAGGCCAATTCGGGCCGGTTCGAAGCCCGGCGGGCGGGGCTGGCCAAAGCGTCCGGGCAGCAGGTCCTGCTGCTCGACAGCCGCGTGGTCGTCGACTCCGGCTCCCTGACCTTCCTGCGCGACCAGCTGGTCGGCCACCCTGGGCGAACAGTGTGGAACGGCCACGTGAACGTCGCGTCGGAGAACAACCCGTATGCCGGTTTCCTGGCCGGTCTGGTGAAGATTCCGTGGCGCCGCTACTGCGCGGATCCGCGCCTGATGTCGTTCGGTATCGAGCAGTTCGACCTGTTTCCGAAGGGCACCGGATTCTTTTCCGCGCCGCGTGCCGTTCTCGAGTCCGCTTCCGATGCTTTCGTTTCGTTGTTCGACGATGTGCGTTTCGCGAGTGACGACACCGGTGTCCTGCGCTGGATCGCCGAACGCCACCGCATCTTCCTGGCGCCGGAGTTCTCCGCGACCTATCACGGGCGTGACAGCTTCCGGAAGTTCGCCGCCCAGGCCTACTTCCGCGGGACGACCTTCGTGGACTCCTACCTCGGTTCGCCGGGCCCGGCCCGCACCGGCCTGTTCGCCGCGTTCGGCGTCGGCGTGTTCGGCCTGGGCCTGGCGCTGCGGCGCCCGAAGACGGCGGTGGTGCTCGCGGCCGCCGGGTCCGCCGCGGCCGGCGCGGCCGTGACCCGCTTCGGCGCGACGAACGCGGAAGCCAAGGCCGTCGCGAAGCTCGCCCCGGTGTTCGGCACCGCGTTCGGCGCCGGTGCCGTCCGCGGGCTCGTCCTGGCGCTGCGGGCCCGCCGGCGGCGGGGACGATGAGCTCCCCGGTGACCGACGAGACGGCCGGCCGCGGCCTGGCGAGGGAAACCGGGCGCTCGGCCGGGAAGATCGGCGTTTCGCTGCTGGTCGCGATCGCGCTCGGCTACGTCCTCACGCTGGTCGCGACGCGCTGGCTCGGCCCGGTGAACAGCAAGGTCTACCTGTCCTTCTGGGGCATCCTGATGGGCCTCGGCAGCGCCCTTTCGCCGCTGGAGCAGGAGCTGTCCCGCCAGTCCGCGGTGGCCGCGCTCGAGGGCGGCCGGGCCGGCAAGCCCGCGCTGCGCGCGCTCACCGTCGGCGCGGTGACCGTCGCCGTCGTCGCCGCGGTGACGCTCGTCGTGCCGGTGCTCTCGGACCGGCTCTACGCCGGGAACACCGCGCTCGGCGTGATCGTGCTGTGCGGAGCCGTCTCGTTCGCCTGCCAGTTCGCCGCCCGCGGCCTGCTCGTCGGGCAGCAGCGGATCAAGCCGTATTCGGGGCTGGTCGTGGCCGAAGCCGCGGTCCGCGTGGTCGTGCTGCTCGGGATCGCGGCCGCGGGGCTCACCGGCCTGACGTCGTTCGCGATCGCCGCGGCCACCGGCTCGTTCGCCTGGTTGTTGTTCGTCCGCCCGGTTTCCGGGCTGGTCGACCCGCACGCCGACGGCGACGGCTGGGGCACCGTGACGGCCCGGATCCTCGTGCTCATGGCCGGCGCCGGCCTGACCGCCAGCGTCATCACCGGCTACCCGGCGATGGTGAGCCTGCTCGCCCCCGGCGGGTCCGCCGCCGACGTCGGCGTCCTCTTCGCGACGCTCACCGTGTCGCGGGTCCCGCTGCTGCTGCTTTCGCCGCTGCAGGCGCTCGCCGTGCCGACGGTCGTGCGGCTTTCGGGTACCGAGGAAGGCGGGCACCGGCTGCGGAAGCTGCTCGCGGCCGGCGCGCTCGGCACGCTCGTCGTCGGCGCGGTCGGCGCGCTCGTCGGCTGGCTGACCGGGCCCTGGCTGGTCTCGCTGCTCTACGGCGCGGACTTCGTCGCCCGGGGCTGGTGGGTGGCTTGGATGGTGTGGGGCGCGGTGCTGCTCACCGCGCTGCAGCTGATGACGGCCGTGCTCGTGGCCAGGAAAGAGGCGAACAAGGTGCTCGTCACCTGGGCCGTCGTCGCGATCGCCACGGCGGCGACGTTGCTGCTCGTGCCGGGCGATCCGATCCTCAGGGCGGTGGCCGGCCTGGCCGGCGGTCCGACGCTGGGTCTCGTCGTCGTGGTGATCTTCGTCCTGCGTCGTCCGGGCAACGCAAAGCCCGCTGCGGCGTCTCAGTAAGGTGACCGCGGCCGGACCGCGGGACAGGAATCGGGAACCATGAACGTACTTCTGGTCGTGCTCGCTTTCTGGGTGCCGGGCCTCGTTTTCGGGGCGGCGATCAGGCTGCGCGGCTGGCTGCTCGCCGCGGCCGCGCCGCTGCTCACGTTCGGCGTCGTCAGCCTCGGCGTGCCCGTGCTCGGCGACCTCGGCATCCGCTGGACGATCCTCGACGTAGCACTGTGGACACTCGTGCTGTCCGCCGCGGGATTCGCCCTCTCCTTGCTCGTCAAGCGGTTCACCGTCCGGAGACACCCGGACTGGGCCGAAAAGGACGCTGCGGCGGCCGTTCCGCCCCGGTCGCTGCGCGGTCACCTGCTGATCGGCGCCGGCGTGCTGGCCGGCAGCCTCGTCGGCGTCGTCACGTTCCTGCGCGGGGCCCACGGACTCGACCGCGTCCAGCAGGACTGGGACGCGCCGTTCCACGCCAACCTGGTGCGCTGGATCGCCGAGCACGGCGACGCCCGGCCGTCGACCGTCGGCACGATCGCGAACCTCCCGAACCAGACGGACTACTTCTACCCGGACACCTACCACGCCCTGCTCGCGCTGGTCTTCGACAAGGCCGGCCTGGCGATGATGCCGACGCTGAACATGGCCGCGCTCACGGTGATCCTGTGCGTGCCGGTCGGCGTCGCCGCGATGTGCCACGTGTGGCGGATGCCGACGATCGCGGTCGCCGCGGCCGCGGCGGTTTCGGTGTCGTTCACGAACTTCCCGTACGACGCGATGTGGCGCGGGCCGCTGTGGCCCTACGCCGCCGGCGTCGCGCTGATCCCGGCGATGCTCGCGCTGGGCCGCCTGCTGCTCGAGCCGCGCGGGCTCGCCGGCCCGGCCGCCATCGGCGTCGGCGTCGCCGGGCTGATCGGGCTGCACACCAGCGTCGCGTTCGTGGTCGTCGTCTACTTCCTGCTGATCCTGGCCGCCGTGCTCCTCAAAGCGGAGCGGATCGACTGGCGCCGGTCCGCGCCTTCGCTCGGGGCCACGCTCGCGCTCGCCGTGGTCTGCGGCCTGCCGCTCGCCTTGCCTTCGCTGTACAACGCGGGTGGCGTGACCGGCGCGATCTGGGGATCCGAAGCGACCGTCTCCGGGGGCATCGGCGAGGCGCTGACGTTCTCGCCGATGGCCGACTTCCCGCAGTGGTGGATCGGCCTGCCCGCCATCATCGGCGTCTTCATGCTGGTGCGGCACCGGCGGATGCTGTGGATGGTCGCCGCCTACGTCGTCTTCGGCACCCTGTTCGCGGCCACCGTCTCGCTGGAGACACCCCTGGTCCACGCGCTCACCGGCATCTTCTACAACGACCACTGGCGGATCGGCGCGCTGATCCCGCTGTCCGGTGCGGTCGCGTTCGGGGAGTTCGCCGACACCACGTCCCGCTGGTTCGCGGGCAAGGCCGGCGCCTGGCTGCCGAAGGTCCGCCCGGCGGTGCTCACCTCGGCCGGCCTGGTGGTGCTCGCGGTCGTGGTGGCCGGCCTGAGCGGCGGCGGGTACGTCGGTCGCAACGCCGCCCGGTTGCAGTACAGCTACAACGACGGCCCGACGGTCGGCAACGACGAACGCAGCGCTTTCGACTGGCTCGCCGCGCACGTCGCGCCGGGCGAGCACGTCATGAACGGCAAGGCCGACGGCTCGGTCTGGATGTACGCGCTCAGCGGCGTCCAGCCGGTCGAGTGGACCTTCTACGGCGCCGAAGCCGACACCCCGGCCGGCTTCCTCAGCCGCTACCTCGACGACATCGACCGGTACCCGCACGTGCGCAAGCTGCTCACCGACCTCAAGGTGCGGTACCTCTTCCTCGGCAAGGGCCGGGTCCAGCCCACGAGCTTCAACGGGCCGGGCCTGAAGAACATCGACGGCAACCCCGGCTTCAAGGTCGTGTTCCACAACGCCGGCGCCACCGTGTACGAGATCGAGGGCCAGCAGGGCGTGGTCGCGGCCGGTGCGGCCCCCGCGTCAGCGGCCCGTGGCGGGCAGTGAAGGGCTAGGGTGATTCCGTGACCAGCACCGCTGTGACCAGCCACCGCGTGCTCATCGTGATGCCCGCGTGGAACGAGTCCGAGAGCGTCGCTTCGGTCGTCGAACAGGTGAAGCTGGCCCTGCCGGAGAGCGACCTGCTGGTGGTCGACGACGGCTCGGTCGACGACACCGCGAAGCTCGCCCGCGCGGCCGGTGCCGGGGTGGCCCGGCTCGCCGTGAACCTGGGCGTCGGCGGGGCGATGCGCACCGGCTTCCGGTACGCCGCGGCCCGCGGGTACGACGTCGTCGTGCAGGTGGACGCGGACGGCCAGCACGACCCCGGCGAGCTCGACGCGCTGCTGCGCGGCCTCGAAGACGCGGACATCGTGATCGGCTCCCGGTTCGCCGGCAAGGGCACGTACAAGGCGAGCGGGCCGCGCAAGTACGCGATGGTCGTGCTGGCACTGGTGTTCTCCCGGCTCGCGAAGACCCGCCTCACCGACGTCACGTCGGGGTTCAAGGCGATGGGCCCGCGCGCGATCCGGCTGTTCGCCGGCTACTACCCGGCGGAGTACCTCGGGGACACCGTGGAGTCCCTGGTGCTGGCCATCCGGGCCAAGCTGACCATCAAGGAGATCCCGGTCGTCATGCGGGAGCGGGCGGGCGGCACGCCCAGCCACTCGCCGGTGAAGTCGGCCGTCTACCTGAGCCGGGCGGGGCTGGCGCTGCTGCTGGCGCTGGTGCGCCGCCGTCCCGCGGTCGGCTCGTCGGACTCGGCGTAAGGGGAAGCGAAATGGCCGGTTGGCGCATTCTCAGCATCGTCGTCGCCTGTGTCGTGCTCTTCGTCGTCGTGGAGATGATGAGACGCCGGAAGCTGCGCGAGAAGTACGCGGGCGTGTGGCTGGTCGTCGCGGTCGGTGTCGTCGTCCTCGCGGTGCTGCCGCAGGCGGCCGAGTTCCTGGCCAAGCACACGGGCGTGCAGACGCCGTCGAACTTCGTCTTCCTCCTGGCCGGTTTCGTGCTGGCGCTGGTCTCGCTGCACCTGTCCACCGAAGTCGGGCGCCTGGAGGAAGAAGTGCGCACGACGGTCGAGGAGACCGCGCTGCTGCGCTGCGAGCTCGAGGAAACCAAGCGCGAGCTGGAGCACCGGATCGCCGCGCTGGAGGCGCCGGCGCCGGACGACGTCAAGGGGCTTCCCGAGGTGCACCGCGTCTCCAAGTGACCGGGTGGTCGACGCCCTGCTGGCCGCACCCGCCCGGCTCGGCGGGGTGCGCGTGCTGGCCATCGACGGACCGTCCGGTTCGGGCAAGTCCACACTGGCCGCCCGGGTCGTCGGCGAACTGCGCGCCCGCGGCCACCACACCGGATCGGTGAGCACCGACGCCTTCGCGACCTGGGACGACCCGGTCGCGTGGTGGCCCCGGCTGGCCGACGGCGTCCTGCGGCCGCTCGCGAACGGCGTGGCAGGCGCTTACCGGCGGATGGACTGGACCGGCGGGCAACCGCGCCTTGGCGAGCTCGTCCGGGTGCCGGTTCCGGACTTCCTGGTCCTCGAGGGCGTCTCCAGTGGACGCACTTCGGCAAGGCCCCTGCTTTCGCACCTCTGCTGGCTCTCCGGGGGCTCGGCGGCGGACCGGCTGGCCAGGGCCGTCGCGCGGGACGGAGCGGACGCACGGGACGAACTGGAGCGCTGGCAGCGGTTCGAGCACGGCTGGTTCGCCGTCGACGGCACCCCCCGGGCCGCCGGGACCCGACTTTCGTAGGGGGTCGAACGGTCACCGTGCGTGAACGGACGGCTCCGGATCGATCAAGCTCCACGGCCCGGTCCACCACGGTCGGGCGAACGTTGGTACCGCCATCTGAGTTAGTGATCCGGCACCGGGCGGAGCGGCCGGCCACAAATGGTCACAGTCTGTCGTGATTTACGGACACATTGCGGTCAAATCGACGCCCACGTAGCGCGATCGTAACCTCACGTACTTAAGCCCGGGCCGACTTCCCGCTAGTGTCGGCGGGCACACCGATCGTCCGTCGAGTTCCTGACCGACCGGACGGTGACTTTGAAACCCGAACATCTCCCAAGGGGTGCCAGATGCAGCAATTGCGGCTGACCCGAACACGCCGCGTGGCCCTGATCGGGCTCGCCGGCGCGCTCGCGGTTTCGCTGTCCGCTTGTGCGGAATCCAAGCGTGATGAGGGCGCCGGGGGTGGTTCCGGAGGCACGATGATCTTCGGTGCGGCCGGCAACCCGAAGATGTTCGACCCCGCGTTCAACGACGAGGGCGAGACCTTCCGGATCACGCGGCAGATCTACGACACGCTGATCCAGAACAAGCCGGGCACCGCCGACCTCGAGCCCTCCCTCGCCGAGAAGTGGGACTCGAGCAACGACGGCAAGACCTGGACGTTCACCCTGAAGTCCGGCGTGAAGTTCTCCGACGGCACCCCGATGGACGCCACGGCGGTCTGCTACAACTTCGACCGCTGGTACAACATGAAGGGCGCCGCCGCCCAGAGCCAGATGATCTACTACGGCGACGTCTTCGAGGGCTTCGCCAAGAACGAAGGCGACGCGGCGGGCGAGCCGGTCTACAAGAACTGCCAGGCGCAGGACCCGACGCACGCGGTCCTCAACCTGAACAAGGCCAAGGGCGCGTTCCCGGCGGCGTTCACGCTGCCGTCCTTCGCGATCCAGAGCCCGGACGCGATGAAGAAGCACAACGCGGACCAGGTCACCCAGAGCGGCGACTCGTTCACCTACAGCGAGTACGCGAACAAGTTCCCGGTCGGCACCGGCCCGTTCAAGTTCGAGAGCTGGGACCAGGGCAAGGGTGAGATCACCCTCGTCAAGAACGACACCAGCCCGACGCCGGCGAAGCTCGACAAGCTGATCTTCAAGGTCATCCCGGACGAGAACGCCCGCAAGCAGGCCCTCAAGGCCGGCGACATCAACGGCTACGACTACCCGAACCCGGCGGACTACGGCCTGCTGCGCAACGACGGCGAGCAGGTGCTCATCCGCCCGTCGTTCAACGTGCTGTACCTGGGCATCAACCAGTCCGGCCCGGCCGCGGAGAAGCTGAAGGACCCGCGGGTCCGCCAGGCGCTGGCCTACGGCATCAACCGCGAGCAGTTCGTGAAGTCCAAGCTGGCCGAGGGCTCCGAGGTCGCGACCGAGTTCGTGCCGAAGGTCATCTCCGGCTACACCGACGACGTCACCAAGTACCCGTACGACCCGGACAAGGCGAAGCAGCTGCTTTCCCAGGCCGGCGCGTCGAACCTGACGCTGAAGTTCTACTACCCGACCGAGGTCACCCGGCCGTACATGCCGAACCCGGCGGACACCTTCACCGCGATCTCCGAGGACCTCAAGAACATCGGCATCAAGATCGAGGCCCACGCCGAGCCGTGGAACGGTGGCTACAAGGACGACGTCCAGAAGTTCGGCAAGCAGGACCTGCACCTGCTCGGCTGGACCGGTGACTACAACGACGCCGGCAACTTCGTCGGCACGTTCTTCGGCCGTGAGAAGAAGGAGTTCGGCTTCAACAACCCGGAGCTGTTCTCGGCCCTCGCCGCCGCGGACGCCTCGCCGGCCGGCGACGCGCACGCCAAGGCGTACCAGGACGTGAACAAGAAGATCATGGACTTCCTCCCGGCGGTCCCGATCGCTTACCCGACGCCGGCGATCGTGGTCGGCCCGAAGGTGAAGGGTCTGGTGGCGAGCCCGCTCACCGACGAGCGCTTCAACACCGTGACCGTGAGCTGATTCCGGAATTCGGCCCAGGACAGGGGGTGGGTGCTACCGCACCCACCCCCTGCGCCTGATTCCCGGGCTGGCACCAAAGGACTGCAAGTGCTTCGTTTTCTCGTGCGTCGGTTGCTACAAGCGATCCCGACGCTCTTCATCCTGTCCATCCTGATCTTCGCCTGGCTCCGGTCCCTGCCCGGCGGTCCGGCCGCCGCGCTGCTCGGCGACAAGGCGACGCCGGAGAAGATCGCCGACCTCAACCACGTGCTGGGCCTCGACCAGCCGATCATCATCCAGTACTTCGGGTTCCTCGGCCGGGCGTTCACCGGCAACTTCGGCAACTCCCTGGTGTCGAGCCAGCCCGTGATGGGCGAGATCGCCACGTTCCTGCCGGCGACCATCGAACTCGGTCTTTCCGCGATGATCATCGCGGTCGTCATCGGCATCCCGGCCGGGTACCTCTCCGCGCGGTACCGCGGCGGGCCGGTCGACAACGTCATCATCGTGCTCAGCCTGGTCGGCGTCGCGGTGCCGGTCTTCTTCCTCGGCTACATGATGCAGGACCTGCTCGCCTCCCCGCTGGGCCTGCCGTCCCAGGGCAGGCAGGCCGCGGGCCTCGACGCCACGTCGATCACGAACTTCGCCATCCTCGACGGCATCATGACGAGCGAGTGGGACGCGGTCTGGGACGCGATCAAGCACCTGATCCTCCCCGCGTTCGCGCTCGCCACCATCCCGCTCGCGGTGATCACCCGGATCACCCGCGCGTCGGTGCTCGACGTCCTCAACGAGGACTTCATCCGCACGGCCAACTCGAAGGGCCTGACGCAGCAGGTGGTGCGCACCCGGCACGTCCTGCGCAACGGCCTGCTGCCGGTGGTCACCACCATCGGCCTGCAGACCGGCGCGCTGCTCGGCGGCGCCGTGCTGACCGAGCGGGTGTTCAACTTCCGCGGCCTGGGTTTCCTGCTGGCCGAAGGGATCGAGCGGCGTGACTACCCCCGGCTGCAGGCGCTCCTGCTGTTCGGGGCCGTGGTGTACGTGCTGGTGAACATGCTGGTCGACATCTCGTACGGGATCATCGACCCGAGGGTGCGTGTGCGATGAACACTCTGCTGAACAAGAAGAAGGAACCGATCGACAAGCTCGCCGCGGCGAGCGGGCGCAGTCTCGGCGGGGAAGCGCTCCGCCGGATGCTGCGCAGCCCGGTCGCGATCACCGGTGGCGTGATCACCGGCCTGTTCCTCCTGCTGGCCATCTTCGCGCCGCTGCTGGCCCCGAAGGACCCGCTCGACCGCGCGCTGCAGGACCAGGTCCAGCTGGGCCGGGGCATCATCCCCGGGTCGATGCCGGGCTACCCGCTCGGGGTGGACGACTTCGGCCGCGACTTCCTGTCCCGGCTCATCGTCGGCGCCCAGCAGACCCTGCTCGTCGGTGTGCTCGCGACGGTGATCGGCGTCCTCATCGGCGTGATCATCGGCGGCCTCGCCGGCGCCTTCGGCGGCTGGGTCGACACCGTCCTCATGCGACTGGTCGACGTCATGCTGTCGTTCCCGTCGCTGCTGCTGGCCATCTCCATCGCGGCACTGTTCGCGAAGCCGAGCCAGTGGACGGTCATCCTCGCCGTGTCGATGGTCGGCGTGCCGATCTTCGCCCGGCTGCTGCGCGGTTCCATGCTGGTCCAGCGCGACGCCGACCACGTGCTGGCGGCGACGTCACTGGGCGTCAAGCGCGGGACGATCGTGTTCCGGCACATGCTGCCGAACTCGCTCGGCCCGGTCATCGTGCAGGCGACCCTGACGCTGGCGACGTCGATCCTGGAGGCCGCGGCGCTGTCGTTCCTCGGTCTGGGCGACCCGGACCCGTCGCGGGCGGAGTGGGGGCTGATGCTGGGCAAGGCCTCGCGCCAGTTCCTCGACATCCGCCCGGAGCTCGCGTACTACCCGGCCATCGCGATCATCATCGTCGCGCTCGGGTTCACGCTGCTCGGCGAGTCCCTCCGTGAAGCCCTCGACCCGAAGAACAGGCGGTGAGATCCCATGGCACTCCTTGAAGTCCGCGACCTTTCGGTCGTGTTCCAGCGACGCGGCGAGCGCCCCTTCACCGCGGTGGACGGGGTCAGCTTCGACGTCGAACCCGGCCAGACCGTCGGCCTGGTCGGCGAGTCCGGCTGCGGCAAGTCCGTGACGTCGCTGGCGATCATGCGGTTGCTGGCCAAGCGCGGCAACAAGGTCAGCGGCTCGGTGCGCTTTGAAGGCACCGACCTGCTCAAGCTGTCCGACAAGGACATGCGCGACCGCCGCGGCCGCGACCTCGGCATGGTGTTCCAGGACCCGCTGTCCTCGCTGAACCCGGTCATCCCGATCGGGCTGCAGATCACCGAGGTGCTGGAGCGCCACCGCGGCATGTCGCGCAAGGCGGCGTCCGTCGAAGCGACGGACCTGCTGGACAAGGTCGGCATCCCCGACCCGTCGCGGCGGCTTTCCGAGTACCCGCACCAGCTTTCCGGCGGGATGCGGCAGCGCGCGCTGATCGCGATCGCGCTGGCGTGCCGGCCGCGGCTGCTCATCGCCGACGAGCCGACCACCGCCCTGGACGTCACCATCCAGGCGCAGATCCTGGCGCTGCTGCGGGAACTGGTGCAGGACACCGGCACCGCGCTGATCATGATCACGCACGACCTCGGCGTGGTCGCCGGGCTGTGCGACGAGGTCAACGTGCTCTACGGCGGCAAGATCGTCGAGCGGGCGCAGCGGCACCAGCTCTTCGCCGAGCCGCGGCACCCGTACACGCACGGCCTGCTCGCGTCGATCCCGCGGCTCGACGCGGGCCGCGGCGAGAAGCTGGTCCCCATCCGGGGCTCGGTGGCCGACAACATCCCGTGGGAGGGCGGCTGCGCGTTCGCGCCGCGCTGCCCCAACGCGCTGCCGGTGTGCCGTGAGGTCCAGCCGCAGCTGGTGCCCGACCGGGGCACCCTGCTGCGTTGTCACAACCCCGTGCGGCCGGCGGTCGCGGCGGGAGGAGGAGCCCGATGACCCGTCCCGCTGGTGACGTGCTGCTCGAGGTCAGCGACCTCAAGGTGCACTTCCCGATCAAGCGCGGCATCGTGATCGACCGGACGGTCGGGCACGTGTTCGCGGTCGACGGCGTCGACCTCTCCATCCGCCGCGGCGAAACCTACGGCCTGGTGGGCGAGTCCGGGTGCGGCAAGTCGACGCTGGGCCGGGCGATCCTGCGGCTCAACGAGCCGACGGCCGGCCAGGTGGTCTTCGACGGCACGGACGTCGCCCACCTCAAGGGGGAGGAGCTGCGGAAGGCCCGGCGCCGGATGCAGATGATCTTCCAGGACCCGATGTCCAGTTTGGACCCGCGCCAGTCGGTCGAGTCCATCCTGCTCGAGGGCATGCACGCGCACGGCCTCGACAAGGACAAGGAAGCCACCCAGCGGCGGCTGCGGGAGCTGCTGGCCGCGGTCGGCCTGCCGGAGACGTCGCTGCGGAAGTACCCGCACGAGTTCTCGGGCGGGCAGCGTCAGCGCATCGGCATCGCGCGGGCGCTGGCCGTGGAGCCGGACCTGATCGTCGCCGACGAGCCGGTGTCCGCGCTGGACGTCTCGGTGCAGGCCCAGGTGGTCAACCTGCTGGAGGACCTGCAGGACCAGCTCGGCCTGACGTACGTGGTGATCGCGCACGACCTCGCGGTGGTGCGCCACATCTCCGACCGCATCGGCGTGATGTACCTGGGCGCGCTGGTCGAGGAGACCGACGCGGACTCGCTGTACCGGGACCCGCTGCACCCGTACACGCGGGCGCTGCTTTCGGCGATCCCGGTGCCGGACCCGCAGGTCGAGGACAGCCGCGAGCAGATCCTGCTGGCGGGTGACCTGCCCTCGCCGGCGAACCCGCCGTCGGGCTGCCGCTTCCACACGCGGTGCCCGTGGAAGCAGGCGAGCCTGTGCGACACGGACCGCCCGCAGCTGCGCGAGATCGGCGGCGGTCACCGGGTGGCGTGCCACTTCGCGGAGGACATCCGCGACGGGCGCATCCAGCCGCACGAGGTGGAGCCGGAGCTGATCGAGCTCACCGGGTCGCTCAACCCCGACCTGGGCCCGCCGGACGTCGGCACCTCCGCCGAGATCCTCTAGCCCGTGAAGGCCTCCTTGACTCCCTCAAGGAGGCCTTCACGGCTTTTGGGCCGCGGCCCGGGACTGGAGGTAGGCCTGCTCCGGCAGGCTCAACGTCCGCCGCGCGGCGGACAGGTACGCCTCGCGGGCGCCGGCGGCGTCGCCGGACAGCTCCAGCAGGTGCGCGCGCACGGCGTCGACGCGGTGGTGGGCGGCCAGCGCCGGGTCGTCGGTCGCGGCCAGCTCGGCCAGCCCGGCTTCGGGGCCGTGCACCTGCGCGAACGCGACGACCCGGTTCAGCGTCACCATCGGGCCGGGGGCCACGACCCGCAGCAGGTCGTACAGCGTGAGGATCTCCGCCCAGTCGGTCTCGGCGGCCGTCGGGGCTTCGTCGTGGACCGCCGCGATCGCCGCCTGCAGCTGGTACGGGCCCACCGGCGTCGTCGCCAGGGCCTTCGTGATCAGCTCGACCCCCTCCGCGATGAACGGCTTGGTCCACCGGGTCCGGTCCTGGTCGGCGAGCGGGACCAGCGCGCCGCCCGCGGTGACCCGCGCCGGGCGGCGTGCCTCGGTGAGGAGCATCAGGGCCAGCAGCCCGCTGACTTCGCCGTCGCCCGGGAGCTCGGCGCGCAGCTGCCGGACCAGGCGGATCGCCTCGGTCGTCAGCTCGACGCGGTTCAGCGTGCCGCCGGAGCTGGCCGTGTGGCCCTCGGTGAAGATCAGGTACAGCACCTGGAGCACCGCGGCCAGCCGCTCCGGGCTCTCGTCCCGGGTGAGCCGCTCGCCGCGCAGCTTCTGCTTCGCCCGGCTGATCCGCTGGCCGATCGTGGCCTCCGGGACCAGGAAGGCGCGCGCGATCTCCGCCGTCGTCAGCCCGCCGACGGCCCGCAGGGTGAGCGCCACCTGCGACGGTCGCGTGAGCGAAGGGTGACAGCAGAGCAGGAGCAACGTCAGGGTGTCGTCGACCCCGGCGACCGGCTCCGGGGCCGGCGGCTCGGCGAGCGCCACGGTCGCCTCCCGCCGCTGCCGGGCGGTCTCGCTGCGGAACTGCTCGATCCGACGCCGGGACGCCGTCGTGATCAGCCAGCCCTTCGGGTGATCCGGGACGCCCTCGGCCGGCCACTGCAGCGACGCCGCCAGCAGGGCCTCCTGGACGGCGTCTTCGCAGGTGTCGAAGCCGCCGTAGCGCCGGACCAGCGCCGCGAGGACCTGCGGGGCCAGCTCGCGGAGCAGGCCTTCGACCGCGGTCACAGCTCCGGCCCGTGCAGCCCCATCACCGGCCGCACCTCGACCGTCCCGAACGCCGCTTCGGGGATCCGCAGGGCGATCTCGAGCGCGCGCGCCTCGCTCTCGCAGTCGAGCAGGTAGAACCCGGCGAGGAACTCCTTGGCTTCGGCGAACGGCCCGTCGGTGGTCAGGGCGCCGCCGCTGACCCGTTTCGCCAGTTCGGGGTAGGCGAGCCGTTCGGAGACGATCCGCTCCCCGGACGCATCGAGGTCGTCGTTGAGCTGCTGGTAGTAGGCCAGCCCGGCGGCTCGCTGCTCGTCGCTCATCCCCTCCCACGCCGCACGGGACTCGGGGTTGCCGTAGATCAGGACCACGTACTTCACGCGCGCCTCCCGGACGATGTCGACCCTCTGGAGGATGGCACGACCGGAGTTGTCCACACGGGGACCGCCCCTGTGGGCAACCCTGTGGACAACTCCGGGACCGGCGAACTCGCGCCTGGTGCGGGACGATCGGCTCATGCAGGTCACCGTGCTGGGGGCGTCAGGACGAACCGGGATCCACGTGGTCCGCCTGCTCGCCGCCCAAGGTCATACCGTCCGGGCCGGGCTTCGGAGCCGTCGCCGGGCCGAAGTCCTGAGAGACGAGAGAGCCGAGCCGGTCGTCGCCGACGTCACGGCCGACCTCGACGAGCTCGTCGAGGTGTTCAAGGACTCCGATGTCGTCATCAGCGCCATCGGTGCGCCGGATCCCGAACCCGAGTCGGTGAACCTCGTCGACCGGGACGGCTCGATCGCCGCCATCCGGGCCGCCGAGACCGCCGGGGTGCCGCGGTACGTCCAGCTCTCCGCGCAGTTCGCCGACGCGCCCGACCAGGGCGACCGGCTCGTGCGGTCGATCCTGCTCGCCAAGCAGGTCTCCGACAGCGTCCTGACGCGCTCCGCGCTGACCTGGACCATCGTCCGGCCCGGGACGCTCACCGACGGACCCGCCACCGGCCGCGTCAAGGCCGCGGGCCACCTCGAGCCGGGACGGATCAGCCGGCGGGACGTCGCCGCCGTGCTCGTCAGGGTCCTGCGGGAGCCGCTCACCGAAAACCGCGGCTTCGACGTCGTTTCCGGGGATTTCCCGGTCGCCCCCGCACTCGCCACGCTCGAGTGAACCCGACTTGAGGAGTACCCCGGGCGATACCTGAGTAGGCCGCCCGGCGCACCCCTTCCCCGGTACCCTGCGAAAAGCAGATTCTCCACGTAGGGGGTACGGGCAGTGCACATCGACCAATGGCTGGAGGCGATCCCGCCGCTTTCGGTGTACCTCATCGTCGGCGCCGTGATCATGATCGAAAGCCTCGGCATCCCGCTGCCCGGGGAGATCGTGCTGGTCAGCGCGGCCTTGCTGGCCTCGCAGCACAGCACGCTCAGCCCTTTGTGGATCGGTGTGCTGGCCAGTGCCGGCGCCATCGTCGGCGACAGCATCGGTTACCTGATCGGAAAGACCGGTGGGCAACGGCTGTTCGCCTGGGCCGGCCGGAAATTCCCGAAGCATTTCGGGCCGACGCACCTCGCCAACGCCGAACGGATCTTCGACAAACGCGGGGTGTGGGCCGTCTTCCTCGGCCGGTTCATCGCGTTCCTGCGCATCCTCGCCGGCCCGCTCGCCGGGTCGCTCAAGATGCACTACCCGAAGTTCCTGCTGGCGAACGCGGCCGGCGGCATCATCTGGGCGGGCGGCACGACCGCGCTCGTCTACTACCTCGGCGTCGTCGCCGAGGAGTGGCTCGGCAACTTCTCCAAGTACGGCCTGGTCGCCGCCATCGTGCTCGGCGTCGTCGTCTTCTTCGTGATGAAGAAGCGCCTCGGCCGCAAGCACGAGGAAGAAGAAGAGCAGCAGCCGAAGCAGGAAGAGACCGCGTCCTAGACCGGGATCTCTTCGGGCAGCAGCTCCGGGTCGGGCTTGCGCGCGGTCCGCAGCGACCCGAGCAGCACGCCGGCGATGACGACGACGGCCGCGCCGATCTCCAGCCCGGTCGGGCGCTCGCCCAGGAACAGGAACGACGCCGTCAGCCCGACCACCGGCACGAGCAGCGAGAACGGCGAGACGACACCGGCCGGGTTGCGCCGCATGAGCGTCGTCCACAGGCCCGACCCGACGATCGTCCCGATCAGCACGACGTAGCTCAGCCCGGCGAGCGCGGTCAGCCCGGTCGACGTGCCCAGCGTGGTCAGCGACTTCCACTGCGCGGCCGGGCCCTCCATGACCAGCGAAAGCGCGAACATCGGCAGCGGCGGCACCACCGACATCCACAGGGTGAAGTGCAGCGGGTTGTCCGGCTCGGCCTTGCGCGTGCTGAGGTTGCCGAACGCCCAGCTCAGCGCGGCCAGCAGGGTCAGGACCATGGGCAGCAGGGCGGCGTGGCCGGCCTGCTGCCACGCGATCGCGACCATTCCGGCGACGGCCAGCGCGATGCCGGCCAGCTGGTGCGGCGTGACGCGTTCGCGCAGGAAGACGGCCCCGAGCAGCACCGTGAACGGCGCCGACGCCTGCAGCACCAGCGACGCGAGCCCGGTCGGCATCCCGGTGTCCATCGCGATGAACAGGAACGCGAACTGCCCGGTGCCGAAGCCGAGGCCGTAGCCGAGCAGGTGCCGCACCTTCACCTTCGGCCACGGCACGAACAGGATCGTCGGCACGGCGATCACGGCGAACCGCAGCGCGCCCGCGAACACCGGCGGGAACTGGCCGAGCGTGGCGTGGATGGCGAGGAAGTTCAGGCCCCAGAGGACGGCGACGAACACGGCGAGCAGGCGGTCACGAGCGGGCATACCCCCACTGTGACGACGTCGATCGTGAAGGACCAGCGAGAATATCTGCAGGGACCTTGTAGTCGTGCTTCACATATGCTGGCGGGGTGGATCTGGGTCGCCTGCGCACGCTGCGGGAGTTCGCCGACCGCGGGAGCGTCACGGCGGCCGCGCGGGCGCTGCACTGCACGCCGTCCGCGGTTTCGCAGCAGCTGCGGGCCCTGCAGAGCGAGGTCGGCCTGCCGCTCACCGAGCCGGCCGGCCGCGGGCTGCGGCTGACCGACGCCGGCCGCGCGCTGGTCGCCCGGGCCGACGAGGTGCTGGCCGCGCTCGAGCGCGCGGAGTCCGAACTGGACACCTACCGCAGCGCGCCGCGCGGACGGGTGCGGGTCGCGATCTTCCAGTCGGCCGGCCTGATGCTGCTGCCGGGCCTGCTGACCCGCGTCGCCGGTTACGACGGCCTGGAGGTCGACGTCCGCGACGTCGACATGACACCGCCCGAGGTGCCCGGCCTGGTCGCGGACTACGACGTCGTCGTGGCCCACCGCGACGAGCACGCGCCGGAGTTCGACCAGGACCGCCTGGACGTCGTGCCGCTGCTGCGGGAGCCGCTCGACGTCGCGCTCCGGTCGGGCACCGGCTGGCGAAGAAGCGGCGCGTCGAGCTGGCCGAGCTCGCGGACGAACGCTGGATCGGCGTCGACCACGGCTTCCCGGTGGACGACGTGCTGCGCTCGCTGACCATCCGCACCGGCGTCCGGCCGGTCGTCGTCCAGCGGATCAACGACTTCCGGATCACCGAACGCCTGGTGGCGGCGGGCCACGGGATCGCGCTGGTGCCCCGCTACACGATCGACACGCGCCGGGGCAGCGGCCTGGTGAGCCGGCCGCTGGCGGGCATCCGCGCGGCGCGGCGGGTGGAGGCGGTGTGCCGCACCGGCGCCCTGCAGCGCCCGGCCGTGGCCAAGGTGATCGACGAGCTGCGCGCGGAGATCGCCCAGCTCACCGCTTGAAGCCACGCAGGTGGGCCAGAGCGATGCCCAGGGCGTCTTCGAGGGCCGTGAGGTCGTGGCGGATGTGGGCCAGCAGCAGTCCACCGTGGACGGACGTCATCGCCGCCTGGGCCAGCCGCGCCGGGTCGGCGTCGGGGTCGAGTTCGCCGTTGTCCTGCAACGTCTTCAGGCCACGCTCCAGGTGGGACTCCCACGTCCGGTAGGCCTGGTCGACCAGCGGTGCGAGCTTCGGGTTGTCGCCCACTTCGCCGGCGAGGTTGCCCAGCGGGCACGCGATCGGGCCGCCCGCGCGGCGGTGGACGTCCAGCAGCTGCTCGGTCCACGTCTCCAGATCGGCCCAGGAGGACAGCGCGAAGATCGCCGGCTGGTTGCCGAGGACCTGCTCGAGGTACCGGTCGATGACGGCCTCGACCAGCTGTTCCTTGTTCTTGAAGTAGTGGTACATCTGCGATTTCCCGGCCCCGCTCGCCGCGAGCACCTTGTCGACGCTCGTGCCCGCGACGCCGTCGACGTACATCAGCGCGGCCGCCGCGTCGACGATCGCGTCGCGCGTCCGCTGGCCGCGTGGGGTCGAAGCCGCTTGCGCCTCCATGTACTGAATAGTACAGTCCGGTTCACTGTACTGATCAGTACAACCAGAGTTTGGGGAATCCATGACGCTCAACGAAGCCCTGACCGGCGTGAACGACCACGCCCGGGGCGCGCTGCCGCCGGAGATCTTCGAGGTGTTCGAAGCGTCCCGGCGCCGCGCCGCCGAGACGACGTTCGCCCAGGTGGGCGACAAGATCGAGGACTTCACGCTGCCAGGCGCCGACGGCGTGCCGACGAGCCTGAACGACCTCGTCGCGGACGGCCCGGCGGTGCTCGTCTTCTACCGCGGCCAGTGGTGCCCGTACTGCAACCTGACCCTGCGCACCTACCAGCAGGAGCTCCTGCCCGAGCTGACGGCGAGGAACGCGACCCTCGCCGCGATCAGCCCGCAGCAGCCGGACGGCCCGCTCCCGGACCTCGACTTCCCGGTGCTTTCGGACGTCGGCAGCACCGTTGCCCGCGGGCTCGGGCTGAGCTACCCGGTTTCCGCGCCCGTGCGCGAAGCCATGCAGGCGCTCGGTACGGACCTCGAGCAGGTCAACGGCACCTGGGAGCTGGTGCACCCGGCGGTCGTCGTGGTCGACCGGGACCGGGTGCTGCGGTTCGTCGACGTCCACCCGGACTTCGTCACGCGGACCGAGCCCGAGGACATCCTCAAAGCGCTCTAGCGGACCGCTTCACGCTGTAGGTGATCACCGAACCCAGGATCAGGGCGACGCCGAGGGAGAGCAGCATGCTGATCCCGGGTTCGGTGATGAGCTGGCCGCCGGCGTAGCCGAGGAAGGCCACATAGGACGTCCAGAGCGTGACGCCGACGGCCGACGCGGTGAAGAACTCCGCCATCGGCCACCGCAGGGAGCCGGCGAGGAGGGCGCCGACCGTCCCGCCCGACGGCAGCCAGCGGGCGACCACGAGGACCGGCCGGGGGTGGCGCTGCAGCCGGCCGTCGAGCCAGCCGATGCCCGCGGCGATCTTCCGCCGCCGGCTCAGCCGGTCCAGCGCCGCCCGGCCACCGAACCGGCCGAGGGCGTAGAGCGCCTGGTCGGAGACCAGGCACCCGGCACTGGCCACGGCGATCACCAGGGCCAGCGACGTCCCGCCCTGCGCCGCCGCGACGCCCATCCCGAGGATCGTCACCTCGGTCGGCAGCAGCGGCACGAGCGAGACGACGAACAGCACCAGCAGTCCCGCCGTAGTCGTGTCCACATCTCCATTAACCGCCTGCCCGGCCCGGAAAACTCCTGATCACCGGGTACTCACAGGAACCCGACAGGCGGCCCACAGGTTCAGCGGTGGGCGCGGTTCACCGCCGAGACGACCGCGCGCAGCGAGGCCGTGACGATCGACGGGTCGACGCCGATGCCCCAGAACACCCGGTCGGAGATGGCGCACTCGATGTACGACGCGGCGCGCGCGTCGTCGCCCGGGGAGAGCGTGTGCTCGCTGTAGTCCAGGAGGCGCAGGTCGTACCCGACCGTGCTCAGGGCGTCGAAGAACGCCGCGATCGGGCCGTTGCCGCGGCCGGTGACCTCGTGCTCGTCACCCTCCACGCGGACGGTCGCCGTGATGTCGTACTCGCCGTCGCCGTTGTCGCGGACGTGCTGGCGGACCAGCTCCAGCGGCGTCTTCAGCTCCAGGTACTCGGCCGAGAACGCGTTGTACATCGTCGTCGGGTCGACCTCGCCGCCCTCGGAGTCGGTGTAGCGCTGGATGACCTTCGAGAACTCGATCTGCAGCCGCCGCGGCAGGTCGAGCTGGTGCTCGGCCTTCATGATGTAGGCGACACCGCCCTTGCCGGACTGCGAGTTGACCCGGATCACGGCCTCGTACGTGCGGCCGACGTCCTTCGGGTCGATCGGCAGGTACGGGACCTCCCACGGGTACTCGTCGACCGGTACGCCCGCTTTGTCGGCGGCGTCCTTCAGCGCGTCGAGGCCCTTGTTGATCGCGTCCTGATGGCTACCGGAGAAGGCCGTGAACACCAGGTCGCCGCCCCACGGCGAGCGCTCGCCGACCGGCAGCTGGTTGCAGTACTCGACCGTGCGCTTGATCTCGTCCATGTCGGAGAAGTCGATCTGCGGGTCGATGCCCTGGCTGTAGAGGTTCATGCCCAGCGCGACCAGGTCGACGTTGCCGGTGCGCTCGCCGTTGCCGAACAGGCAGCCCTCGATGCGGTCCGCGCCGGCCTGGTAGCCCAGCTCGGCGGCGGCGATGCCGGTGCCGCGGTCGTTGTGCGGGTGCAGCGACAGGATCACCGAGTCGCGGCGCTCCAGGTTGCGGGACATCCACTCGATCGAGTCGGCGTAGACGTTCGGCGTCGCCATCTCGACGGTCGCCGGCAGGTTCAGGATGACCGGCTTCTCCGGCGTCGGCTGCCAGATTTCGGTGACGGCGTTGCAGACCTCGAGCGCGTAGGACAGCTCGGTGCCGGTGTAGGACTCCGGCGAGTACTGGAAGCGGAAGTCGGTGTCCGGCTGCTTCGCCGCCAGCTCGACGACCATTTCCGCGGCCTGCGTCGCGATCTTCTTGATGCCTTCGCGCTCCTCGCGGAAGACCACGCGGCGCTGCAGGATCGACGTCGAGTTGTAGATGTGGACGATCGCGCGCGGCGCGCCTTCGAGCGACTGGAAGGTCCGCTCGATCAGTTCGGGACGGCACTGGGTCAGCACCTGGATGCTGACGTCGTCCGGGATGGCGCCTTCGTCGATGATCTCGCGGACGAAGTCGAAGTCCGTCTGCGACGCGGCCGGGAAGCCGACCTCGATCTCCTTGTAGCCCATGCGCACGAGCAGGTCGAAGAACTTCCGCTTGCGCGCGGGCGACATCGGGTCGATCAGGGCCTGGTTGCCGTCACGCAGGTCGACGGCGCACCACAGCGGCGCGCGCTCGATGCGCTTTCCGGGCCAGGTGCGGTCGGGCAGGTCGATGTTCTCGACGAGGTCGTACCAGGGGCGGTAGCGGTGGACCGGCATGGACGTGCCGCGCTGGGTGTTCCACACGGGCTGGTCGGCGGGTGCGGGACGCGAAGGTTTGCGAATGGTGCTCATGGGATTTGGGGTGTCTCCAGATCGACGGGTGCGACCGGCACCACGAAGCCCCGCGACGGGGAGCCGGTCCGGTCAGGCCCCGTCGCGGCAGCGAAGCAGGAGAGCACGCGCCACGACCCCACCATAACCACGGAACGCTGCGTGAGGAAAGCCGGGCATCTCCCGACGAGGGTTACCTGTGGGTAGCAATTGGCCGGTCGCCGTGCGAAACTTCGGGCATGGGTGAGCACGCGGAGTCGTCATCGGCCTCGGAGGAGACGCGCGTCTCGCGCCGGGCCCCGGTCGACTGGCGCCGGACCGGCGGCCGCGCCGCCTCGCTGGTGGCCTCGATCGTCCGCTGGGTGGGCCTGGTCTTCGCCGCGTTCCTGGTGATCCACGTGATCTTCACGGTCGGCTCGGCCAACCCGGACAACGGCATCGTCTCGTTCGTCAAGTCCTGGGCGGACGGGCTGGCGCTGGGCTTCAGCGACCTGTTCACGCCGAGTGACGAGAAGCTGCGAGTCCTGGTCAACTACGGCATCGCGGCGGTGTTCTGGCTGGTGGTGTCGGGCATCCTCGCCAAGGTCATCCGCCGCGTCGGCGGAGCTTCCTGAGTTTCACGCCGATCACGATCGACGGGGGCTCGTGACGAGCCGCTGGGTGCCGTTCGTGCACGCCGCGCCGAGGACCTCGCGGGCAAGACCGGAACGTGCTGACCTCGGTGGCCACGATCTTGGAGCTCGCCGCGCGTCGACGGCCCGAACCCGGCCCTCGCCGCCGCGCCGAAGCGCGGAAGCTCGTCGCGGGCGACCCGCTCATCGCACGGGACCTGCGGATCGGCCGGGCTAGAAAGCCGGCGTGCCCCACTGGTCGGTGAACGCGAACTCCGCCAGCGGCACCCGCACCCGGTCCGCCTTCTCGCGCTCGATCCGCCAGTCCTCTTCCAGCACGTCCGGCGACGCGGGCGAGCCCACCGCGATCGCCACCTTCGGGACCACGTCGGCGGGCAGTGAGAAGGCCGCGCTCGCCGCGTCCGGGGAGAAGCCCGCCATCTGGTGGGCGATCAGGCCCAGCTCCACGGCCTGCAGCACGAGGTTCTCCGACGCCAGCCCGAGGCCGTACTCCGCGTACGGCACCGCCCCCTTCTCGTTCGTCGTCACCATCACGCCGATCAGCAGCAGGCTCGCGCGGCGCGCCCACGCCTGGTTGCCGTCGTTCAACGTCGCCAAGATCGCGTCGAACGACGGCGTCCCGCGCCGCCCCACCAGGTAGCGGGCCGGCTGGGTGTTGCCGAACGACGGGGCCCAGCGGGCCGCCTCGAGCAGCGCTCTCACCTGCTCCGGGGTGATCACGGCCGTCTCGTCGTAGGCCCGGGGGCTCCACCGCTCGGCCATCACGGTCGCGATGGGGACGCTCGTCACAGCTGGCTTTCGCACG
This sequence comes from Amycolatopsis sp. NPDC004378, assembly GCF_053602455.1. Taxonomy (NCBI): domain Bacteria; kingdom Bacillati; phylum Actinomycetota; class Actinomycetes; order Pseudonocardiales; family Pseudonocardiaceae; genus Amycolatopsis; species Amycolatopsis sp. NPDC004378. The sequence continues at coordinate 1,295,421 of NZ_JBSGDR010000001.1, read as the reverse complement.
ATCTCGACCCTACCCAGGCGTGCGCTGCATCACTCGGGAGGAAGGGCTTCGCGCATTTCGTTGGTGTTACGGAAGATTTACTTCCGCGCCGCCCGTTCGCGGCACCCGCCCCACGTCAAGAGGGTGGCGGGCCGCGGGAGCCCCGGTAGGCTCCTTCTCAACTATGGGACGCGGGGGCTCTCCGGTGCCCGCCAGGGAGCAGACCCGGCCCGTCGAGGAGGTTCGGGCGTGGCCCTCGTGGTCCAGAAGTACGGCGGATCGTCGCTGGAAAGTGCCGACCGGATCAAGCGCGTCGCAGAGCGGATCGTCGCCACGAAGAAGGCGGGCAACGACGTCGTCGTGGTCTGCTCGGCGATGGGTGACACCACCGACGAACTGCTCGACCTGGCACAGCAGGTGAACCCGGCGCCGCCGGAGCGGGAGATGGACATGCTGCTCACCGCCGGTGAGCGCATCTCGAACTCGCTGGTCGCCATGGCCATCGCGGCCCAGGGCGCCGAGGCCTGGTCGTTCACCGGTTCGCAGGCCGGCGTCGTCACGACGTCGGTGCACGGGAACGCGCGCATCATCGACGTCACGCCGAGCCGCGTCACGGAAGCCCTCGAGCAGGGCTACGTCGCGCTGGTGGCGGGCTTCCAGGGGGTCGCGCAGGACACCAAGGACATCACGACGCTCGGGCGCGGTGGTTCGGACACCACCGCCGTCGCGCTGGCCGCCGCGCTGAACGCCGACGTGTGCGAGATCTACTCCGATGTGGACGGTGTGTACACCGCCGACCCGCGGGTGGTGCCGGACGCGCGCAAGCTCGACACGGTCACCTACGAAGAGATGCTCGAGCTGGCCGCGAGCGGGTCGAAGATCCTGCACCTGCGGTCGGTCGAGTACGCGCGCCGCTACGGCGTTCCGATCCGAGTCCGTTCTTCCTACAGTGACAAGCCGGGCACGACGGTGACCGGTTCTATCGAGGAGATCCCCGTGGAACAAGCCCTGATCACCGGTGTGGCGCACGACCGCTCCGAAGCCAAGATCACGGTCACCGGGGTGCCGGACCACGCCGGCGCCGCGGCCCGGATCTTCCGCGTGATCGCGGACGCCGAGATCGACATCGACATGGTGCTGCAGAACGTGTCGAGCACGGTGTCCGGCCGTACCGACATCACGTTCACGCTGTCGAAGGCCAACGGCGCCGCGGGGGTCAAGGAGCTGGAGAAGGTCAAGGCGGAGATCGGCTTCGAGTCGGTGCTCTACGACGACCACGTCGGCAAGGTCTCGCTGGTCGGCGCCGGGATGCGCTCGCACCCCGGTGTCACGGCGACGTTCTGCGAAGCGCTGGCGAACGCCGGCGTCAACATCGAAATCATCAACACCTCGGAAATCCGCATCTCGGTGCTGATCCGCGACGCGCAGCTCGACGAGGCCGTGCGCGCGATCCACGACGCGTTCGAGCTCGGCGGCGACGAGGAAGCGGTGGTCTACGCGGGGAGTGGTCGCTGATGGCGGACGGGCTGCGGGTCGGGGTGGTCGGCGCGACCGGCCAGGTCGGCGCGGTGATGCGCAAGCTGCTGGCGGAGCGGGAGTTCCCGATCGCCGAGCTCCGGTACTTCGCTTCGGCGCGTTCGGCGGGTTCGAAGCTGCCTTGGCGCGACACGGAGATCACGGTCGAGGACGCGGCGGTCGCGGATCCGTCCGGTTTGGACATCGCGCTGTTCTCGGCCGGCGGCTCGACGTCGAAGGCGCAGGCGCCGCGGTTCGCCGAGGCGGGCGTGACGGTGATCGACAACTCGTCGGCGTTCCGGATGGACCCGGACGTCCCGCTGGTCGTCAGCGAGGTCAATCCCGAGGCGATCAAGGAAGCGCGCAAGGGGATCATCGCGAACCCGAACTGCACCACCATGGCCGCGATGCCGGTGCTGAAGCCGCTGCACGACGAGGCCGGGCTGGTCCGGCTGGTCGCGTCGACCTACCAGGCGGTGTCCGGCAGCGGGCTCGCCGGCGTCGAAGAGCTGGCGGGCCAGGTGAAGGCGGGCGCGGAGCACGCGTCCCTGCTGACCCACGACGGCGGGGCGATCGAATTCCCGGCGCCGGACAAGTACGTCCGCCCGATCGCGTTCAACGTCCTGCCGATGGCCGGGTCCATTGTGGACGACGGCGAGCTCGAGACGGACGAAGAGAAGAAGTTCCGCAACGAGAGCCGCAAGATCCTGAGCATCCCGGGGCTCGGCGTGTCCTGCACGTGCGTGCGCGTGCCGGTGTTCTCAGGGCACTCGATTTCGGTGAACGCCGAATTCGAGCGGCCCCTGACGGTGGACCGCGCGACGGAGCTGCTGACGCACGCGCCGGGCGTCGAGCTGTCGGAGATCCCGACCCCCCTGCAGGCGGCGGGCAACGACCCGAGCTACGTCGGCCGCATCCGCGTCGACCAGGGCGTCGAGGGCGGCCGCGGCCTGGCCCTGTTCATCGCGAACGACAACCTGCGCAAGGGCGCGGCGCTCAACGCCGTGCAGATCGCGGAGCTGATCGCGCAGCAGTGAGCTGAAGGCCCCCTCGAATCCGCCGCTCGCCGAGGGGGCCTTCAGGCTTCCCGCGGGTCTGTGTGCGCCGTGGAGCGAACGGGGCGGCGTTCCACTTGACGCCGGTCGTGGCCGTGGTGGCGGCGGCCGAGTGCCAGTCGCCGGCCAGTGCCGCGGAGACCGCCGTGGCGAGCTCCGGGTCGTCGAAGTGCGGGTCGGCGCCGAGCTCCGCGTCCGAAACCATGCCCCCGGGGCCGGGCAGCAGGCCCATGTCCGTTCTCCTCCACAGTGGACGATCGGAAATCGCCTTGTCCGATTCCCCGTCTCGGGGGATCGTAGGCGTCGCAAGCAAGTCCCGGGGAGGAAATCATGTACACCGCTGTCGACGGCGCCCGCGTCCCGATCCGGATGTGGGCCGACCCCGCGTCGGTCGAAGACCAGGCCATGCGGCAGCTGCACAACGTCGCGAACCTGCCGTGGGTGCACGGTGTCGCCGTGATGCCCGACGTCCACTACGGCAAGGGCGCCACCGTCGGCAGCGTCATCGCGATGCGCGACGCCGTTTCGCCTGCCGCCGTCGGTGTGGACATCGGGTGCGGGATGAGCGCCGTGCGGACGTCGCTCACCGCGAGCGACCTGCCCGACGACCTCGGGGCGCTGCGCCGCCGGATCGAGAGCGCCGTGCCCGTGGGTTTCGGGCTGCACAAGACGCCCGTGAACCCCGCGAAGGTGCACGGCGTCGGCGGCTGGGACGCGTTCTGGAAGGGCTTCGGGCAGCTGCACACCGGCGTCCAGGAGCTGCACGGCCGGGCCGCGCGCCAGATCGGGAGCCTCGGCGGCGGGAACCACTTCATCGAGGTCTGCCTCGACGACGACGGCCGCGTCTGGCTGATGCTGCATTCGGGTTCGCGCAACATCGGCAAGGAGCTCGCGGAGCGGCACATGGCCGTCGCGCGCAAGCTGCCGCACAACGCGGACCTGCCGGACCGGGATCTCGCGGTGTTCGTCGCCGGCACGCCGGAGATGCGGGCCTACCGCCGTGACCTGTTCTGGGCGCAGGACTACGCGGCGCGCAACCGCGCCACGATGGTCGCGCTCGTGAAGCAGGCGCTGAAGGACATCGTCCCGCAGACGACCTTCGACGACGCGATTTCGTGCCACCACAACTACGTCGCCGAGGAGACCTACGACGGCGTCGAGCTGCTCGTCACCCGCAAGGGCGCGATCCGTGCCGGATCGGGTGACCTCGGGATCATCCCGGGCAGCATGGGGACCGGTTCGTACATCGTCCGCGGTCTCGGGAACGACTCGTCGTTCCAGTCGGCGTCGCACGGCGCCGGACGGCGAATGTCCCGCAACAAGGCCAAGAAGCTGTTCACGGCCGAGGACCTGGCGGAGCAGACGGCGGGCGTCGAGTGCCGCAAGGACACCGGCGTCGTCGACGAGATCCCGGCGGCCTACAAGGACATCGATTCGGTGATCCGGGCCCAGACGGACCTGGTCGAGGTCGTGGCGCACCTCAAGCAGGTGGTCTGCGTCAAGGGCTGAGCGGTACCTTGGCGCCATGACGAGGGGTGGAACGACGGCCGCGCTGCTGGCCGCGGCCGCACTGCTGCTGAGCGGGTGCGACCAGGTCAGCGACGCGGTCGACCAGGGGTCGAAGACGGCGGACAAGGTGAGCGCCTGCACCGAGGCGCTCGGCCTCGCCGACCTGAACCCCCTGGTCGACCCGGCCAAGCTCAAGGCGCGCGCCGCGGACAAGGAGAAGCGGCTGCGCGAGCTCGCCGGGAACGTCCAGGACCAGGACGTCAAGAACGCGCTGCTCGGCATGGCCGGTTCGTACGTCGAGGTGCAGAAGGAACGCATCGAGGACGCCGGTGTCGTCGCGCAGTGGGTGCAGCGCAACGTCAAGAAGCTCGACGCCCTCCGTGCGGCCTGCGGCTGACAAGCCGCGGCAGACCGCTCAGTTGCAGCTCTCCGCCAACGCGGGCGTCGGCTCGGCCGCTGGTGCCCGCCTCCGCAGCAGGCCCGCCGACGCGATCACCAGGCCGCCGATGCCCGCCGCGGCGAAGCCCCACGCCGGGCTCGAGTGGTCGATCGCGAAGCCGACCACCGGGCTGCCCAGGGCCAGGCCCAGCCGCGTCGACGCGTCCTGCAGGCCCATCGCTTCGCCGCGGACCTGCGGCGGGGCGATCCGGCTGACCGTCTCGGTGGTCGCCGCGAGCGTCGGCGCGCAGACCAGGTTCGTCGGGATCAGCACCAGCATCAGCAGCCACCACGGCCGGTCGGCGAGCCCGACCGGGATCACCAGCACCGCGAGCAACAGCATCAGCACGCCCTGCGGCAGCGACCGCTTGACCGCGCCGTGCACGATGCCGCCCGCGATCGACGCCAGGCACATCACCGCGATGACCAGGCCGGTCACGCCGATGTCGCCGTTCGCGCGCAGCGCGGCGAGGGTCGCCAGCTCGGTGCCGACGAGCACGAACAGCGTGCCGCCGGCCACCAGGAGCGTCGCCACGAGCCGGCCGGTGAGCCAGCTCCGCAGCGGCGGCCGGGTGGTGGACGCGCCGGGCTCGACGGACTCGCGGATCGGCGGGTTCACCAGCCAGATCAGGAAGGCCGTGACGCCGAACAGGACGCCCAGCGCGCTGAGCGTGAACGTCGGCGAAATCGTCGTGATCGCCGCGATGCCGATCGCCGGGCCGATCATGAACGTCGCTTCGATCGAGATCGTGTCGAGCGAGTACGCGGCCCGCCGCTCCGAGAGCGGGACGAGCGCGGCCAGGACCTGCCGCGCCAGCGAGCCCGCCGGCACCGAGAGCATCCCGGCGGGGACCGCGACGGCGGCGAGGGCTTCGTACGGCAGGTGCGGCGCGGCGATCCAGAACACCGTCGTGCCGGTGCCGCAGACCGCGACGACCGGGCGCAGCCCGTACCGGTCGAAGCAGCGGCCGAGCAGGGGCGCGCCGAGGGCCATGCCGAGCGTGACGCCCGCGCCGACCAGCCCGGCGGCGCCGTAGCCGCGGCCGAGGCCGGTGACGACGTACAGCGTCATCAGCACGCCGTTCATGGTCATCGGCAGCCGGGCCAGGAACATCAGGGCCATCGTCGACGGGACGCGGGGGACGGAGAGCACCCGGCGGTAGGGCTGCAGAGGCACGTACTCGATGAGAACCCAAGGTGGTACGCGCGTGCAACTTATTTCCGGGCATCTCCTCTGGTGCCGGGTAATTTTGAGAGCTACTCTCATTTGGTAGTAACTATCAATTGGGGGTCGCTATGACTCAGCCACACCCACGCAGGTGGTGGGCGCTCGGCGCGCTCGCGGTGAGCCTGCTGACCGTCGGCCTGGACCTGACGGTGCTCAACGTCGCCGTGCCGACGCTCGCCGTCGACCTCGGCGCGACGACCACGCAACTTCAGTGGTTCGGCAACGCCTACACGCTGGCGTTGGCCGCGCTGCTGCTGCCGGCGGGCCTGCTCGGCGACCGCTTCGGCCCGAAGAAACTGCTGCTCGGCGCGCTCGCGGTGTTCGGGCTCGCCTCACTGTGGTGCGCCTACGCGAGCTCGCCGGGCGAGCTGATCGCCGCCCGGGTCGTGCTCGGCGTCGGCGCCGCGTTCCTCATCCCGCTGTCGCTCTCGCTGCTGAACATCCTGTTCCCGCCCGAGGAACGGGCGAAGGCGCTGACGACGTGGGTGATGGCGACGTTCGTCGGCATCCCGCTCGGCCCGCTGCTCGGCGGCTGGCTGCTCGACCGCTTCGCCTGGGGTTCGGTGTTCCTGATCAACGTGCCGCTGACCGCGGTCGGCCTGCTCGCGGTGCTGTTCCTGGTCCCGCTGACGAGCGGATCGGGCGAGGGTGGGGTCGACTTCCCGGGCATCGCGCTGTCGGCGGCCGGGCTCGTGGCGCTCACCTACGGCTTCGTCCACGCGGGCGAGCACGGCTGGGCCGACCCGGTGACGTACGGCCTGATCGCGCTGGGCGCCGCGGTGCTCGCGGTGTTCTGCTGGGCGCAGACGCGGGTGGCCGCGCCGCTCACCGACCTCGCGCTGTTCCGCGAACCGCGGTTCGTCTGGGGCGCGGTGCTCGCCACGATGGCGTCCTTCGCGCTGATGGGCCTGCTGTTCGTGCTGCCGCAGCTGTTCCAGGCCGTGCAGGGCGCCGACGCGCTGCAGACCGGCGTGCGGCTGCTGCCGCTGATCGGCGGGATGCTGGCGTCGGCGAAGCTCGCCGAACGGCTGGTCGTCGCGCTGGGCGTGCGGGTGGTCGTCACGGCCGGGTTCGTCCTGCTCGCGGCCGGGCTGGCGTGGGGCTCGACGACGTCGCCGTCCGACGGCTACGGCGTCACCCTGGCCTGGGAAGTCGTCATCGGCCTGGGCACCGGGTGCACGCTGCCGCCGTTGATGTCGATGGCCATGGGCGCGCTCACCGAGGGCCGTTCGGGAGCCGGGTCGGCGTTGATCCAGGTGCTGCGCCAGGTCGGCGGGACGATCGGCGTCGCGGTGCTGGGCACGGTGCTCAACGGCGTCTACCGCGCCGGGGTCGCCGTCGACGGCCTGCCCGCGCCGGTGGCCGACGCCGTGCGGGGCAGCGCGTCGGCCGCGATCGCCGTCGCGGCGAAGCTGCACCTGCCCGCGCTCGCCGGCTCCGCGCGGGCCGCGTTCACCGACGGCATGGCGGCGACGCTGTGGGTGTGCGCCGGGCTCGGCCTGGCCGGCGCCCTGCTCGCGCTGCTGTTCCTGCCCGGGCGGGCGGCCGGGGAGCCGCAGCCGCGAGAATCGGAGCATGACGTCGTCGCCATCTGAGCCCACGGGGCTGCGCGAACGGAAGAAGGCCCGGACGCGTGCCGCGATCCAGCGGCACGCGCTGCGCCTGTTCGACGAGCAGGGCTACAGCGCCACGACGGTGGACCAGATCGCGGCCGCGGCGGAGATCTCGCCGAGCACGTTCTTCCGGTACTTCCCGACGAAGGAAGCGACGGTCCTGTACGACCCGTTCGACCCGGTGCTCATCGCGGCGGCGCTCGCGCAGCCGCCGGAGCTGAGCCCGACCGCCGCCCTGCGCGCGACGGCCGGCACCATCCGCGAGCAGATCTCGGGCGAGGACTGGGCCCGCGAGCGTCAGCGCCAGCTGCTGGTGTTCCGCGAGCCGGAGCTGCGCAGCGCGATCATGGACCAGTTCGCCGAGGGCATCGACCTGCTGGCCGGGATGGCGGCGGAGCGGACGGGCCGCGAGCGGGACGAGTTCGAGGTCCGCAACTGGGCGGGCGCGGTGGTCGGCGTGATCATGGCGGCGTTCGCCGGGGCGGCGTCCGATCCCGAGGCCGACACCCTGGCCGTGCTGGACCGGGCGCTGGCGCACTTGGAGACCGGCCTGCCGCTCTGAGGGGAGGTGCCCGGGGGTGGTTCGCGGTGGGCGGGCTGGTGCGCGGGGTGGCATCGCCGCCGACCGGGGTGCCGTCACCCGCCCGTCGCGGCACAGCCGAGCGCGGAACCCCCGCCGTTGCCCCCTCCGTCCCGCCCGAAGTGCGAATTTCCGGAATTGATTTCGCATTTCCGCGTCCACCAGTGGCGGAACCTTGTGGGTGGCGGTGCGAGCGTGGGGGACGCCCCGTCTGGAGCAGTCGCGACACGCGGTCCGACGGAGTGATGAAGCTAAATGATCACCGTTTACACCCGCGTGAGTGACCCAAATGTTCCATAGTGGACGGTCGCTACCAGCGGTGACGTTCGGGATCGGTCATGATGATCTTCAGGGGGACGGGCAAGGTTTCGACGTTAATCAATTGCGGGACAGTTCGCTGCCCGCGCATCCGGCACGTAAGGGTTAGAAAACGTCCCTAACCGGTGATCGGGTGGCTTATCTCCGATACGGGGGGTATCGATTTATCCCGTCAGGTCTCCCGAGGCCAGGAGGTAAGGAATGAAAGGCAAGTTCGGGCGGTCCATCGCCCTGGTAGCCGCCGCGAGTCTGCTGGCGGTCGGAACGGCGGGGATCGCTTCGGCGAGCCCGGACGGGGGCAAGGGTTCCTCCAGTACTCAGGCCCTCGCCGCACAGGTGCTCCAGATGCGTGACGACCTGACCAAGGTGGCCTACGCGGGCAACGTCGGTGCCACGCGCGGCGACCTGGGGCAGCTCAGCCCGGTGCTCGCGGACATCGCGGCCGGAAAGCGCTACACGATCCAAACCGACACTCAGCAGCTCGCCGGCCTGGCCAAGGGCCGCGCCGACGAGTCGAACCGGCTGCTGACCGACCCGACGGCGACCCCGCGCCAGCTGCCCCCGCTGCCGCTGCCGCCCATCCCGGACCTGCCCGGCCCGCTGAAGATCGTCAGCGACCTGCTGAAGGCCCTGCTGGGCGCCGTCACGGGCATCCTCGGCGGCCTGCTCGGTTCGCTGCCGGTGCCGCCGCTGCCGGTGCCACCACTGCCGGTTCCAGGTTCGTAACCCGGCCACCGAAAACAGGGGGGCCCGGAGCCCGGCCGCGGACATTCCTCCGCGCCGGGCTCCGGGTTCGTTTTCGGGCCTTTCCGGCCGAGCTCAGTCCCGTTTGGACAGACCCTGCCGCAGCGCACCCGCCATCTCGGCCAGTGCCTCGCGGAACCGGGTGCCGACGCCGGTGAAGTTGATGAACCCGTGGATCAGGTCTTCGTGCCGCCGCAGGGCCACCTCGACGCCCGCTTCGCGCAGCTTTTCCGCGTACGCCTCGCCTTCGTCGCGAAGGGGGTCGAAGCCCGCTGTGACGACCAGGGCCGGCGGCAGGCCGCTCAGGTCCTCCGCGCGCAACGGCGACAGCCGCGGGTCGGTCAGGTCCGTGCCCTCCGGCACGTAGTGGTTCTCGAACCACTTCATGTGCGCGTCGGTCAGGAACAGGCCTTCGCCGAACAGGTCCCGCGAGCGGTAGCGCTTCGCGAAGTCCGTCGCCGGGTAGATCAGCAGCTGGAACGCAGGCGCCGGGCCGCCGCGCCGCACCGCCTGCTGCGCCGTCACCGCGGCCAGGTTGCCGCCCGCGCTGTCGCCGCCCACCGCGATCCGCGCCGGGTCGGCGCCGAGATCGCCCGCCTTCGCCACGGCGTACTCGAACGCAGCGAGCGCGTCCTCCGCCGCCGCCGGGAACGGGAACTCCGGGGCCAGCCGGTACTCGATCGACAGCACCCGCACCCCGGCGTGCTTGGCCAGGAAGCGGACCGCGTTGTCGTGGCTCGCGCGCGTCCCGATCACCCAGCCGCCGCCGTGGAAGAACACCAGCAGCGGCGACTTCTCGGGCAGCCCGACCGGCGTGTAGAGCGTGGCCGGGACGTCGCCGTCGGGGGTGGGCACGGCGATCTCGCGCACCGACACGGGCTCGACCGGCTTGCCGCTGACCAGGTGCCGTCCGACGTCGAGCAGTGCGCGCGACTGCTCCACCGACCCGTGCACGAGCTCCGCGCCGGACACCTTCTGCAGCCGGAGCAGCAGCTGGGCGTCGAGCGCGAGCTCCTGGCCGTCGATGCGCACGGGGCGGCCGGCGACCGCGCGCCGCAGCGGCGCGGGCAGCCAGAACGCGAGCTGGGACGCCGCGGCCTGGGCGCGGACCGGGAGCGGGATCGCCATCGTTGCCTCCTGAGCGTCGGTGCCGACGGGGACGTTACTCGTCAGTAGGTAACAGGTCCAGCTGTGACGCGGGCCTCGGTCCCAAAGTCTGGATATCCACTTAAGTGGAGGGGTTAGCCTGAAAGACGTGACTTCAGCCAGGACGATCAACGTGCTCGGGATCGGCGGCTCTCTGCGGGAGGGCTCCCAGTCCGAACGCGCGCTGCAGATCGCGCTCACCGGCGCGGCCGAAGTCGGCGTCCGGGTCCGGATGCTCTCCGGGCCGGAACTGGTGCTGCCGTTCTACGACGCCGGCGAACCGGGGCGCGACGAACGCGCCGCCCGGCTCGTCGAGGCCGTCCGGCAGGCGGACGGGCTCATCGTCGTCTCGCCGGGCTACCACGGCGCGCTGTCCGGCCTGGTCAAGAACGCCCTGGACTACGTCGAGGACCTGCGTGACGACGAACGTCCCTACCTCGACGGCCGCGCGGTCGGCCTCGCCGCCGTCGCCTACGGCTGGCAGGCCGCGGTGACGACGCTCGAGCAGCTCCGCACGATCACGCACGCGCTGCGCGGCTGGGCCACCCCGCTGGGTGGTTCGATCAACTCCGCCGAGACCAAGTTCGACGAGGGCGGCGGCGCTTCGGACGAGAAGAGCGTCCGCACCCTTCGCCTGATCGGGCGGCAGGTCGCCGAGTTCGCCGTGACGCGCGCCGCATGACGTTTCGCCCGGCCGCGGCCGGGTAATCGAATCCACGTGATGCCCGCCATGTGGGGGCACGGTTCCGCGGGTGCGGGATGTTGTGCCCAGTGAGACGCTCGCTGTGGAGCGTTCGCGACAGAAGGCAGGCTGAGCATGGGTCAGGCGATCTACACCGCGGTGGCGACGGCGCGCGGCGACGGCCGCAACGGCGAAGTGACCTCGTCGGACGGCGTCATCGACGAGTCCCTGGCCATCCCGAAGGAAATGGGCGGCCCCGGCGGGGACAAGACCAACCCCGAACAGCTCTTCGCGGCCGGCTATTCGGCCTGCTTCCACAGCGCCCTGCAGCTGGTCGCCCGTCAGGCCAAGGTGGCACTGCACGACTCGACGGTGACCGCGGAGGTCAGCGTGCTCAAGCAGGAGGTCGGCTTCGGCCTCGGCGTCGCGCTGAACGTCTCCCTGCCGGGTCTCGAGCAGGCCCAGGCCGACCAGCTGGTCGAGCAGGCCCACCAGGTGTGCCCCTACTCCAACGCGACCCGCGGCAACATCGAGGTCGCGCTCTCCGCCACCGTCTGACCGCCCGGCGGCGGTTCCGGACCAGTCCGAGGAAAGGATCCCCAGAGATGAGCAACTCTCCGATCAAGAGCCCGCTTTCCGAGGCGGACAAGGAAATCACCGGCAACGCCCTGCAGGCGACGCTGGTCGACCTCGTCGACTTGTCCCTCATCGCCAAGCAGGCGCACTGGAACGTCGTGGGTGCGAACTTCCGCAGCGCGCACCTGCAGCTCGACGAGCTCGTCGCCACCGCGCGCCAGTACGTCGACGAGGTGGCCGAGCGCGCCAACGCCATCGGCATCTCGCCGAACGGCAAGGCCAAGACCGTCGTCGAGAGCTCGGGCGCCCCGGAGTACCCGGACAACTGGCAGTCCGTGGAGTCCACGGTCGCCGCGATCGTCGACATCCTCGCGACGCTGATCGAGCGCCTGCGGGCCCGCATCGACGAAACGGACAAGAGTGACCTCGTGACGCAGGACCTGCTGATCGAGATCACCCGCGCACTCGAAGAGGCGCACTGGATGTGGCAGGCGCAGCAGGCCTGATCCGTCCCGCGAAAGGGGCCGTTCCCGCGTGGAACGGCCCCTTTCGCGTCCGCACGCAGTACTTTCGACGGCATGGTGCTGCATCAGGGGAAAGCCGACCGCCCGGACCGCGTCGGCGGGACGAACCCGCTCTACGCCGGCGCGAACCCGGCATTGGCCGCGGGACTGGTCATGCCGCGCGACAAGCTGCTCGAAGACTCGCTGCCGCCGGACACCGCGCTGCAGCTCGTGCGCGACGAGCTGATGCTCGACGGCAATGCGCGGCTCAACCTCGCCACGTTCGTCACGACGTGGATGGAGCCGCAGGCGCGCGAGCTGATGGCCGAGTGCGTCGACAAGAACATGATCGACAAGGACGAGTACCCGCAGACGGCCGAGCTGGAGCGCCGCTGCGTCAACATCCTCGCCGACCTCTGGCACGCGCCCGACCCCACGGACATCATGGGCTGCTCGACGACCGGGTCGTCGGAGGCCTGCATGCTCGCCGGGATGGCGCTGAAGCGGCGCTGGTCCAAGCTCGGGCGCACCGGCAAGCCGAACCTGGTGATGGGCGTGAACGTCCAGGTGTGCTGGGAGAAGTTCTGCGAGTACTGGGAGGTCGAGCCGCGGCTGGTGCCGATGGACGGCGACCGCTACCACCTCACCGCCGACGAGGCCGTGGCCCGCTGCGACGAGAACACGATCGGCGTGGTGGCGATCCTCGGCTCGACGTTCGACGGCAGCTACGAGCCGGTCGCGGAGATCGCCGAGGCGCTGGACGCCCTGCAGGAGCGCACCGGCTGGGACATCCCGCTGCACGTCGACGGCGCGTCGGGCGCGATGATCGCGCCGTTCCTCGACCCGGACCTGGAGTGGGACTTCCGGCTGCCGCGCGTGGCGTCGATCAACACGTCGGGCCACAAGTACGGGCTCGTGTACCCGGGCGTCGGCTGGGTGGTCTGGCGCAACCAGGAGGCGCTGCCGTCGGAGCTGGTGTTCAAGGTGAACTACCTGGGCGGCGACATGCCGACGTTCGCGCTCAACTTCTCCCGCCCGGGCGCCGAGGTCGCGGCGCAGTACTACACGTTCGTCCGGCTGGGGCGGTCCGGGTTCCAGGCGGTGCAACAGGCTTCGCGGGACGTCGCGATGCACCTTTCTTCCGGGATCGCCCGCTTGGGCCCGTTCGAACTGCTGACCCGCGGCGACCAGCTGCCGGTGTTCGCGGTGACGACGAAACCGGACGTCGGGTTCGACGTCTTCGACGTGTCACGACGACTGCGGGAGCGCGGCTGGCTGGTGCCGGCGTACACGTTCCCGGAGAAGCGGACGGACCTGGCGGTGCTGCGGATCGTCGTCCGCAACGGCTTCACGCACGACCTGGCCGACCTGCTGCTGGCGGACCTGGCCCGCGTGCTCCCGGAGCTGAAGAAGGAAGGCGGCCGCCAGAACGACCCGTCGACGGCGACCTCCTTCCACCACTGACGCGGCACTTTCCCGGGAAAGTGCCGCTCAGTGCCAGGACTTGGCGCGGGCGTACTGGTCGGGCCAGTGGACGTCGGCGCCGAGGACGTTCGCCGCGCGCAGGGGCCAGTGCGGGTCGCGCAGCAGGGCGCGGGCCAGGAAGACCGCGTCGGCTTTCTCCATGATCTCCTCCGCCTGGTGCGGGTCGGTGATCATGCCGACCGCGCCGGTCGGGATGCCGGTCTCCGTGCGGATGCGCTCGGCGAAGGGCACCTGGTAGCCCGGGCCGACCGGGATGTCCGGGTTCGGGGTGTTGCCGCCGGTGGAGGTGTCGATCAGGTCGATTCCGCGCTCGGCCAGGAGCTTCGCGAGCCGGACGGACTCGTCGGCGGTCCAGCCGCCCTCCGTCCAGTCCGTGGCGCTCAGCCGCGCGAAGAGGGGGACGTCGGTTTCGGCGCGGACGGCGTCGGCGATCTCCAGCGCAAGCCGGGTGCGGCCCTCGAAGTCGCCGCCGTAGCGGTCGGTGCGGGTGTTGGACAGCGGCGACAGGAACTGGTGCACGAGGTAGCCGTGCGCGAAATGCAGTTCGAGCAGGTCGAAGCCGACGTCGAGGGCGCGCTTGGCCGCGTCCGCAAACGCTTGCGGCAGGGCGCTGACCTCGTCCGTGGTCAGCTCGCGCGGGGTCGCGTACGAGCCGAACGCGGTCGCCGACGGAGCGACGGTCTGCCAGCCGCCTTCGGCCTCCGGGACGCTGCCGGTGCCCTCCCACGGCCGTCGCGTCGAACCCTTGCGGCCGGCGTGGGCGAGCTGCAGGCCGATGGCGGTGCCCTGGCCGTGCACGAAATCGACGATCCGGCGCCACGCCCCGGCCTGGGTGTCGTTCCAGATGCCGGTGTCCTGCGGGCTGATCCGGCCTTCCGGGACCACGGCGGTGGCCTCGGTCATGACCAGGCCGGCGCCGCCGGTGGCGAACTGGCCCAGGTGGACGAGGTGCCAGTCGCCGGGCACGCCGTCGGTGGCGGAGTACTGGCACATCGACGAAACCCACGCGCGGTTCGGCAGGGTCAGGCCGCGGACGGTGATCGGGCTGAAGAGTCGGCTCACCTTTCGATCAACGACGCGTGCCCGGCGTCTCTTCCCGTCGCGCGAAGGGTGTACCGGCGAGTAACGTCGGCCACATGGGTGTCGCTGCTGACGAACGCCAAGCCTTGAGCTCACTCTTCGACGACCTCGGGCCCGACGCGCCGACCTTGTGCGAGGGCTGGACCACGCGGGACCTCGCCGCGCACCTCGTCGTGCGCGAGCACCGGCCGGACACCGCGCCCGGGATTCTCGTGCCCGCGCTCGCCGGGTACACCAAGAAGGTCCAGGACCGCTACGCCGCCAAGCCGTGGGCGAGCCTCGTCGAGCAGGTGCGGCGGGGGCCGTCGAAGTTCTGGCCGACCGCCATCGGCCCGCTCGACGAGCTGACCAACACCGCCGAGTTCCTCGTCCACCACGAGGACGTCCGGCGAGCGCAGCCCGGCTGGGAGCCGCGGCCCGCCGACCCCACCCGGGACGCCGCCGCGTGGAAGTCCGCGAAACAAGCCGCCAAGCTCAACCTCCGCAAGGCGCCGGTCGGCGTCACCCTGAAGACGCGAGACGGCCGGGAAGCCGCGGTCAAGACCGGGCCCGACCCCGTCACGATCGTCGGCGAGCCGGTGGACCTGCTGCTGTTCGTGTTCGGCCGCGACGCCGTGAAGCTCGACTTCGAGGGCGACGCGGCCGCCGTCACGAAACTCCAGGCCGTCAAGCGTGGACTCTGAGCGAAACCCACCGCCCCACCGGTAGCGCGACGACGATCGCGGCCAGCACCAGGTGCACGGCCATGAACGCGACCGCGGCCGGCACGCTCGGCGGCCCGCCGAGGAACACGATCATGTGCGAAGCCCACTTCAGCTCGGTGGGCTTCGTGCCCGCCGCCCAGACGTCGTTGAGCGCCCAGAACGTCAGGTCGTTGACGCCCGAGATGACGACCAGGATCGACGCGACGCCCACCTTGAGCACGTTCGCCGTCCGCCCGCCGCCCAGGCGGTAGGCCAGCAGCGCGAACAGCACGATGAACGTCGTCACGAACAGCTCGAACTGGTACACCGGCTGGAAGTCCTGGTCGGGCGAGCGCGCGAAGTCCTGCACCCGCATCACCAGTTCGGTGTCCAAATAGGACATGTAGACGAAAACGGCGAACACGATCAACGCCGGGCCGAACCGGCCGCGCGGGAACAGCGAAACCGTCAGCACCGCGAAGGCGAACGGGCACAGCTTGAACGCCCAGTCGCCGACGTTGTCCAGCGTCTGGTCCGGCGGCAGCACCACCATGATCAGCAGCGCCGTGACCACGGCCGGGACCGCGGCCACCAGCCACAGCCACTGCCGCCGCCGGTACAGCGCGGCGACCAGGCCGGGCGTTTCCACAACGGTCACAGGTCCTTCTCCACCCAGAACGGCCCGAGCGCCAGCGCGTCGACGTCGGTCTTGAGGTAGCACGCGATCGCGTCGGCCGGGCTGGCCACGATCGGCTCATTGTTGTCGTTGAACGACGTGTTGACGACCATCGGCACGCCGGTCAGCTTCTCGAACTCGCTGATCATCCGGTAGTACAGCGGGTTGTCCTCCCGGCTGACGGTCTGCACGCGGGCCGTGCCGTCGACGTGCGTGATCGCCGGGACCTCGGCCCGCTTGTCCGGCAGGACGTCGAACACCAGCAGCATCACCGGCGACGGGTAGTCGCTGACGAAGTACTCGCCCGCGCGCTCGACCAGGCAGGACGGCGCGAACGGCCGGAACGCCTCGCGGTGCTTCACCTTCTCGTTCATCCGTGTCTTCGACTCCGGGTCGCGCGGGTCCGCGACGAGCGAACGGTTCCCCAGCGCCCGCGGCCCGCACTCCATCCGGCCCTGCACCCAGCCGACGATCTTGCCGTCGGCCACGTTCGCCGCGGTGTGCGCGGCGATGTCGTCGACGCGTTCGTACTTGACGCCGGCGTCCTGCAGGGCCAGCTCCATCTCGGCCTCGGTGTAGTCCGGGCCGGTGTAGGTGTAGCCGTCACGCGGGCGCGGCTTGCCGTACTTGGCGACCGAGACGTCCAGAGCGGCGCCGAGCGCGCAGCCGTCGTCGGCCGCCGCGGGCTGGGCGAAGAAGTCCTCGAACGGCGTCTCCAGCAGGATCCGCCCGTTCATGACGCTGTTCAGCGCGACGCCGCCGGCGACGCACAGCCGCTTCGAACCCGTCTCCCGCTGCAGCCACCGCGCGAGGTGCAGACCGGCTTCTTCGAGCGTCACCTGGAGCGCGTACGCGATGTCGCAATAGTGCTGGGGAACGGGATTCGAAGCCGTGACCCGGGTTTTCGGCCGCGCCGGGCCGAAGGTGTCGGTGAACTTCCGGCTCATCACGTGCTTGCCCGTGCGGTGGTGGCCGAACCAGGACAGGTCCAGCTCGAAGCCGCCGTCGTCGTCGAGGTGGATGAGCTGCTTGAACGCGTCGACGTAGGTGGCCTCGCCCAGCGGCGCCAGGCCCATGATCTTGCCTTCGTCGCGAGTCGGGTAGAAGCCCAGATACCCCGTGACGCCCGCGTACATCGCGCCGAGCGAGTGCGGGAACTTGATGCGCCGCAGGTCGACGATCCGGTTGCCGCGGCCGTGCGCGAGGTAGGTCGCGGTGCCGTCGCTGCCGATGCCGTCGAAGGTGAGCACGGCCGATTCGTCCCACGGCGAGATGAAGTAGCCGCTGGCCGCGTGCGCGCGGTGGTGGTCGACGAGGTGCGTCTTGAACTTCGTCGGCCCGGTCCAGCCGGCGGCTTCCTTGACGTCCTTCTCGAGGGTGTAGGACCGCTTGATGTGGGCCAGGACCGCGCCGCCGACGTGGTAGTCGTCGTGGCCTTTCCCGCCGCCGGTCAGGAAGGTGTCGACCATGCCCGCGGACTTGCCGCCCTCGTCGCCGTTGGCGTTGCGGAAGACGTCGAGCGTGCCGGGGAAGTAGCGCGCGAACACCTTCGCCGCGTGGATGCCTTCCTTCCAGCGCTGCCAGTAGTAGGCGACGTGGTCGACGTCGGCGAGAGTGATCCCGCCGCGCTCCAGGCAGAACTTGATGGCTTCGGCGGGGAAGCCGCCGTCGTGCTTGACGCGCGTGAAGCGCTCTTCTTCGGCGAAGGCGATGATCTCGCCGTCGCGCACGAGTGCCGCGGCCGAGTCGTGGACCCGGCTGATGCCCAGTACGTACATGACTTTCTCCCAGTTTCAGTAGCGGCGGACCAGGCGGCGCAGGACGGCCGCCTTGACCGCGAGCGCGAGGACGAGCGCGGCGAACCCGCCGACCGGCCCGAGCGGCGGGACGAGCAGCGCCGCGGCGACGGCGGTGGCGGCGAGCGAGACGACGGCCGTGCCGGACGTCAGCGTCAGCACCCTGCTGTTGGTGTTTTCGATGAGGAAACCCGCGTACAGGCCGATCGCGTACAACGCCGTCTCGGCGAGCACGAGCACCCCGAGGACGACGTAGGCGTCTTCGGCCGTGAGCAGGCCGCGGGTCCCGGGGATGGCGAGACCCGCGGCCAGCAGGACGGCGACGGCGATCCCGGCCCGTTCGACCAGCCGCAGCAGCGAAACCGCCCGCGCCCGCCCGGCGGCCGCGCCGGTGCCGCGCAGCCGGCGTGACGCGGCCGGCTGGTGCAGCTTGAGCTGGTAGTACAGCAGCGAGCAGAACGCGCTGGACGCCAGCAGCGCCAGGTAGAACGGCCCGCTGTCGGTGGTCCGCCCAGCCAGCGCGAGCACGGCGAACACGACCGACGTCGAGATGACGTCGAGCAGTTCGGTCAGGCCGAGCAGCACGGTGCTGCGGCCGAACGCGGGCAGCAGCCGGTGCCCCGGCACCCCGCCGCCGCGCAACCACGGCCTCGGCAGCAGGGCCACCGAAACACCGAGGAGCACGAGGATCCCGGCGAGCAGCAAGGCGAGGTGCGTGCCGGGGGACCAGCGCACCGCCCACGTCACGCAGGTCACGACGCCGACCACGACCGAGCCCGCGGTGAACGCGAGTGCGTCCAAAGTGGACTTTCCGCGCAGGCGGTGCAGACCGGACACGGTCATCAGCAACCCGCCCGAGATCGACCACGCGGCCGCCGTCAGGTACAGCGCCGCGTCCGACGCCGGGGCGGCGACCAGCGCGACGGCCGTCGCGGCCAGCACCGCCAGCACCGGCACCGCGGCCAGCCGGACCGCGAGCGCCGCGACGGCGTCCCGCGTCCGGCTCAACCGCGGCAACGCCTTCAGCGCGGACTTCTCCGCCGCGGCCGGCACGAAGTTCAGCCAGGTCATCAGGCCGAGCGCGTTGGCGAACCGCCCGTAGTCGTGCGCGCCCCACGCGGTGATCAGGACCAGGCCCATCGCCTGGACCGACAACCGGAAGACACCGCGGCCGGCGAGCAGCCGCAGCACGACCGCCGGCCGCGGCGGGGCCGCGACCGGCGGGGCGGTGGCGGGCACGGTCACGGCAGCGGAACCGCCATGTCCTGGTCGTGGAGCAGGAACTTCAGCGTGCCGCGGACGGCGTTCTCGCACGCGAGCAGTTCCGGCACCGAACCGGCGGTGAGCACGACGTACCCGAGCTTGTGCCCGGCCTGCTCGTAGGGCCGGACGAACGACCCCGCGTCGGCGAACAGGTGCAGGCCGACCACGCCGGGCATCGCGCGCACGTCGTCCACACCGTCCACCCGGGACAGGTGCCCGCCGCGGTCGGACGCCAGGATGTGCACCAGCGTCGGCCTCGGCTCGTGCAGGTCCAGCCGGACCTCGCCGCCGGTGGCGGCGGCGATCCCGGCCGCGATCAGGTCGGCGCCGTGGCAGTGCGCGATCGCTTCCGCGAGCCCGTTGCCGCCCATGCGCGCGCCCATCTCGATGAGGTACAGCTGCCCGTCGCGGCCGAGCACGGCGTCGAGCGTCAGCGGGCCGGTGCGGTAGCCGAGCTCGGTGCAGATCAGGTCGAGCGCCTCGATCAGCCGCAGTTCGACGTCCGCCGGCAGTTCGCCGGGCAGCAGGTGCGACGACGTCACGAAGAACGGCGGCGGCGTGAGCACGCGCTCGGTGACGGCGTGGAACACGATCCGGCCGTCGACGACCAGCGCCTCGATCGTGAAGTGCGAGCCGTCGAGGTGCTCCTCCACGACCAGGCGCCCGGACGGCGAGAACGCGAGCGACTCGGTGAACGCCTTGGCCAGCCGGCCCGGGCCCGCGCACGAGACGACCCCGCGGCTGCCGGAGGAGTCGACCGGCTTGACCAGCGCGGGGAACCGCAGCTGCTGGGCGGCGTGGATCAGCTCCGGGCCGGGACGGCCGTCGACACTGCGGTAGCTCGGGAGGCCCAGGTGGTCGGACAGCGCGCGGAAGACGGCCTTGTCCGTCGACGCCCGGACCGCGTACTCGGGCAGGGGATCCGGCATGCCCCAGTGGCGGGTCAGCCACGCCAGCGCCGGCAGGCCGACGTCGCTGGCCGGGCACAGCACGCCCGCCAGGTCGCGGCGGCCCTCCAGCGCCGCCGCGATCTGCTCCGGTGCCCGCACGCTGACCTGCAGGAACTCGTCCGCGTACGCCACCGCCGGCGCGGCCGGCCGGACGTCGACGCAGATCGTGCGGAACCCCAGCTCCCGCGCCCGCTCGTAGGTGCTGACCGAACCGTCCGCACCCCCCAGGATCACCAGGGTTCTCGCGGGGTCCTTCTTCGAACTCGTCACGCTGAAACGCCTTTCCCCAGTTGCACATCGATGAGCCGGGGACCCTCGGGGTCCACCGGGGTGAAGAGCCGGTCCTCGGCGTCGACGACGACGTTCGCCTCCCGGACGTAGAACTGCCGGGGCCGCGCCTGGCCGGCCCCGACCACGACGAGGTAGCGCACGGTCAGCGACAGCACGACCAGCAGCACGCTGAGCAGCGCGAACAGCGTCGCGGCCGTGACGCTCGCGCCGAGCAGCCCGAAGGCCGCCGCGCCCGCGGCCAGCACGCCGATCCCCGCGGCGAACAGGGCCGTCGCCGACGCCGCGGTCGTCAGTCGTCGCGTGAACCCGACGAACAGCTCGATGGCGTGCGACGAAAGGAAGCCGAAGCCCACTTTGGACTCCCCGCGCTCCCGGGCCCGGTGGGCCACCTGGACGCAGGCGAACCGGCTGGTCAGCCGGGGCACGGTGGCCAGGAAGTACGGCGTGCCGAGCCGCAGGTCGACGATCTTGCGGGCCAGTTCCGCGCGGACCAGCCGGAACGCCGTGGCCCCGGGCGGGATTTCGATGCGCAGCACGCGCCGCCCGAGGAAGTGGAACGCCGCGGTGCCCCAGCGCCGCAGCCGGGGGTCCTGGCGGTTCGTGCGGACGCCGAACACCGCGTCGTTGCCCTGCTCGGCCACCGCGATCAGCTTCTCCGCCTCGGCGGCGGGGAACTGCTGGTCGGCGTCGATGTGCAGGACCCACGGCCGTGACGCGTAGCGGTAGCCGGCCGAGAAAGCGGCCTCGAAACCGAAGTTCCGTGAAAAGGAAACATACCGCACGCGCGGGTCCGCGGCCGCGAGCGCGCGGATCTCGTCCAACGTCCCGTCGACGCTCCCGTCGTCGACGTAGAACAGTTCGAGTGAATAGCCGGACAGCTCGTTGGTTATTTCCCGATAGGACGGTCCGACGTTCTCGACTTCGTTGAAGCACGGAATGACTACGGTGAGTCCACTGTGGGCCGGCCCCGGGAAAGGACTGGTCATCTGCGGCGCCCGGGGCGTGGTCCCGGTTTTGTGTCCGTTCGGTCACCGACAGTGCGAATAGTGATCATGAATCCCCCAGACGGATCCGGTAAGCCAGCTTGCCGATATGCGGTGTGGCGGAGTTATAAGCAGACGGATCGTCGTTCTGCGACGGCAGAACTTCGAATTCCTCCGTTCAGACCCAGACCAAAGTATTAACCCATCCGGCATTCGGGGTGTCCTTCCGGTGAACTCCTTCCGTCCGGGGCGCGGATGACGCAGACTCCCCGGCCATGTGGAATCTGGGGGCGGGGGTCCTTTGGCGTGCCGCCTACGTCCGGGCGGTGCGTTCGGCGTTCGCGACGGTGCCGTTCTACCGGGAGCGCTGGGCGCTCGACGGCCGGGAAGACCCGGTGCTGGTGCCCGGGCGCACCGGGACGAACGGCGGCGCGGCGCCGCTCGCGGAAGCCGTGCACCAGGTCGTCGACCTGGTCCCGCTCGCCGGGGGCGCCCAGCGGACGGAGCCCGTTCGCGGGCTCGGCCGGGTGCTGCGGACGGCACGCGAGCCCGGGCCCGGCAGCCTGGTCGTCCTGCTCGGGCCGGACGGCCTGCGCCCGCCGGCCGACCTGCCGAAGGGCGTCCGCGGCTGCGTCACCGATCCCGACGCGCCGAGCACGTCGGTACTGCGTGAGCTGACCGCCGTGCTGAACCGGGGCCACCGCGTGCTCGCGGTCGGCGACGACAAGGCGCTCGCGGCCTTCATCGAAGACGACCGCGTCGAAGCCGTGCCGCACCGCGAACTCGACTCGCTCGACGCCGGGCCGTACGGCGTGCTGCACGACCCGGTGCTCGGGTACCTCGGCGCGCTGGGGAGCTGCGGGCGGTGGCACCTCGACTGGCGGCACGTCTACGCGCGCCCGACCGCCGGCGGGCTCGCGGTCACGTTGCTGCGTCAGGCTTCCCCGCGGTTCGTCGACGTCATCCCGGCCGCCGGCGTGCGCGCGGAGATCGCGCCTTGCCCGCGGCACGGCACCCCGGTCGTCCTGTGAGGTTCGCGTTCCACGACCCCCGCGTCGATCCGGTGCCCGCGGGCTGGGCGGAGTTCCGGCGGGCCGCGCGGCCGCACCCCGTGTGGGACTACGAACTGATGGGCGTCGAAGCGTGGGGCGCCCGCAACCCGCAGCTGCTGGTCGTCGCGGCCGAAGGCGACGAGCTCGTCGCCGCGTTGTCCGTTCTGGTCTGCCGGCCCCGGTTGTCCCCGCGGTTCGCGCCGCGGCCCGGGAAGCGCTTGCTGCGGCCGTTCTGGGCCGAGGTCTGCCAGCCGTGGCTGAGCGGCTACCCGGGCATCGTGTTCACCCCGGGCTTCCGCGACGGGCACGCGCTGGTCCGCGAGTTCGAGCGGCAGCTGGGCCGGCGGTTCGGTGCGGGCCTGCTCGGCGTGGTCTACCGCGCGCTCGGCGCGGACCTCGCCGCGGGGCTCGCCGGCCGCGGCCGGCTCGTCAAGCGCGTGGACCCGGTGGCCGTGCTGGAAAACCGGTTCGGGTCCGAACAGGACTGGCTCGCGACGTTGCCGAGTTCCCGGCGATCCGGGCTGCGGCGTCGGCACCGCCGGCTCGCCGAGGACTCGACGCTGGTGGTGCGCGGCGGCCCGGGGCGCCACGACCTCGACGGCGCCGAGCTGGCCGGGCTGATCCGGGCGCACCGCGAGCGCTACGGCAAGCTCCCGCTGGACACGCGCACGCCGCCGTCGGCCGGCTTCCTGCACCGGTTCGTCCGGCGGCCGGACGTCCACACGCTCACCTACGCCGACGCCGACGGCCGGCTGCTCGCCGTGAACACCCTGCTCGACCACCCGGAAAGCCCCAGCCTGCAGCACTGGGCCGCGCTGCCGATCGAGGAGCGCGGCCGGTCGGGCCTGTACTTCGACTCCTACGTGCGCGCGGTGCGGTTCCTCGCGCGGCGCGGGGCGACGGAGCTGTCCGCGGGCCGCGGGATGCTCGAGCTCAAGCAGGAGCTGGGGTTCCGGGCGCGGCCGGTGTACACGGCCGCCGTGCCGAGGCCGGTGCTGGGCCGGTGAAGACCCTGACCGCGGTGTCGCACGTGGACATCCACGACCCCCGAGTCGACCCGCCGCCCGAGGGCTGGGCCGCATTCCGGGCCCGGTGCCTCCCTCCGGTGTGGGACCACGAACTGCTGCGACGCGAGGCGTGGCTGGCGAAGAACCCGCCGGTGCTCGCCGTCGTGCGGAGCGGCTCCGCGATCGTCGGCGCGCTTTCGGTGATGGTCTGCCGGAGCTGGCGGGCCGCGGACTTCGGCCCGCTGTCCGCCGGACGGCTGCGGCCGCGCTGGGCCGAGGTCTACCTCCCGCTGCTGAGCGGCTACCCGGCGGCCGTGTTCGACGACGGCTTCACGGAGCGGCGGGCGGCGATCCGTGAGTTCGAGCGAGCCTTGCGGGAGTACGTCGGCCCGGGCCTGCTCGGCGTGGTCTACCGGGCGATGAACCCGGACCTGGTCCCCGCGCTCGACGGCCGCGGCCGTGTGACGCGCGAAATCGACCCGACCGCCGTGCTGGTCAACCGCTATTCCACTGTGGACGATTGGGTCGCGACGCTCGCACCCGAAGTCCGGCGGTACCTAGACGCCGACGTCGCCACCGAAGCGGCGTTCGGCCGCGCGGACGTCGACCCGCGCGAGCTGGCCGTCCTGCTCAACGCGCACCGCGCGCGGCAGGACGACCGCGCGTGGGCGGGCGGGCAGCGGTCGCGGATCGGCGGGCTGCACCTGGACACCCGCAGCCCGGTCGCACCGGCGTACCTCGAAGCGCTCGTCCGGCGGCCGGACGTGCTGACCCGCACTTATCGCGACGACGCCGGGCGGCTGATCGGCTTCCACACGATGCTCGACCACCCCGGCGGGGCCGCGGTGCACCACTGGGCCGCGCTGCCGAGTGCGGCCGGCGGCCGGAAGGGGCTCTATGTCGACTGTTACGCCCGGTGCGTGGCCCACATGATCGCCGAAGGACGGCCGGAGCTGACCGCGGGCCGGGCGATGCTGCCGGAGAAGACCGCGCTGGGCTTCGGCACGCGGAGCCTGTTCTCGGTGGCCGTACCGAGGCCGGTGCTGGGCCGATGACCTTCGCCGTCCGGGTGCTCGACCCGCGCACCGATCCCGAGCCCGCCGGCTGGGCCGCGTTCCTCGACGCCCAGCAGGCGCCGCTGACCTGGGACTACGGCCTGCTGTGCACGGAGTCGCGGCCCTCCCGCAGCCCGTACCTGCTGACCGTGGTGACCGACGGCGACGAGCTCGTCGCCGCGGTGCTCGCCATGGTCTGCCGGCCCGGCGGGGCGGAGCCGGGGCCGGTCGGCGGTCCGGCGCGGTGGGGCCCGCGCTGGCTGGAGGTCCAGCACGCCTGGCTGTCGTGCTACCCGGCGTGGCTGTTCGCCGAGGAGCTCGACGCGGCCGCGCGCCGCGAGATCCTGCGCCGGTTCGAACGCGCCGCCTGCCGGCGGACCGGCCCGGGCTGTCTCGGCGTGGTCTACCGCGCGGCCACCCCGGACACCGCCGGGCTGGTGGCCGGCCGCGGCCGCCTCGTCCGCGAGATCCAGCCGGCGCTGGTGCTGGAGAACACCTTCGCCGACCTCGACGGCTGGCTCGCGTCGCTGAGCCGGAACCGGCGCTCGAGCCTGCGCGGCCAGATCCGCAAGATCGCCGCCGACCCGGGCGTGGTCGTCCGCGAGGGAACCGCCCGCGACGACGTCGACCCCG
This sequence comes from Amycolatopsis sp. NPDC004378, assembly GCF_053602455.1. Taxonomy (NCBI): domain Bacteria; kingdom Bacillati; phylum Actinomycetota; class Actinomycetes; order Pseudonocardiales; family Pseudonocardiaceae; genus Amycolatopsis; species Amycolatopsis sp. NPDC004378. The sequence continues at coordinate 1,270,581 of NZ_JBSGDR010000001.1, read as the reverse complement.
GAGAGCTGGCGGCCATGCTGCGCGCGCACCGCGAAACCAAGGGGACGGTGAAGTTCGACCAGCGCGGGCCGGTCACCGCGGAGTACCTCGGCGAGCTCGTCCGCCGTCCCGACGTCGTCACCACGACCTACCACGACGAGCGCGGCCGGCTGCTCGCCTTCACCGACCTGCTCGACCACCCGGTGATGCCGCTGCACCAGCACTGGGCCGCGCTGCTGCCCGCCGACGGCCGCCCGAAGCACCTCTACTTCGACGTCGTCGTGCGCGGGGTGCGGCACATGATCGAGCACAACCGGAAGTTCCTGTCGCTGGGCCGCGGGGTCACCGACCTCAAGGCGTCGCTGGGGTTCACGCCGAGCCCGATGACCGGCGTGGTCGTGCCGAGGCCGGTGACGCGGTGGTGATCGACGTCCTCGACCCGCGCCACGACGCGGAACCGGTGTACTGGACGGCGTTGCGGGAGCGAGCCGGCCTCCGGGCCGACTGGAGCTGGGAGGTCCTCGCGACGCAGGCGTGGGCCGCGCGGACCCCGCAGCCGGTGACCGTGTTCCGCGAGGGCGCCACGCCGCACGGGGTCGTCAGCGCGGCCTGGGTCACCGGCCGGACGCGCCGGTACCGCTTCGCGGGCGACGGCCGGGGCTGGTTCGGCGGGCTCGACATCCGCGCCCCCGGCGCCAGCTCCCGGCCCGGCTGGTGGTTCGCGGACCCGGGTGACGACGGCGGGGTGACCAGGCTGCTCGAGACGTACGTCCCGGCGATGCGGGCCGAGCTCGGGCCCGGGTTCCGCGGGATGCTGGTGCGTCAGGTCGGCGAGGCGGGTGTGCCCGCGGTCAGCGGCCGGTTCCGCCTGGTGCGGCGCACCGAGGACATCGCGGTGCTGGACGTCTCCGCGTTCGGCTCCCGCGAAGACTGGATGAACTCCCTGGCCCGGAAGCGGAAGCAGAACCTGCGCAAGATCTTCCGCACCTTCGACGCGGACGCGTCGGTCGCGGTGCGGTGCGTGCCCGGGAAGGAGGCCGACCCGGTCGCCGTCGCGGAGGTGCTGCGGCACAACGAGCGCAAGCACCACGACGTGCCGATCGTCCCGCTGCCCCACTTCGTGGGCTACCTGACGGCCCTGCTGCGGCAGCCGGACGTCTCGGTGATCGAGTACCACGACACCCGGACGGGCCGGCTGCTCGCCGTCGCCACCCTGTTCGACCACCCGGCGCGCCCGATCGCCCGGCACTGGGGCGCGCTCGGCCCGGCGGACGGCGGCCGCCCGAACCTCTACTTCCACTTCTACGGCGAGGCGGTGCGCTGGGCGATCGCGCACGGGCGTACGGCGGTCGTGTTCGGCAAGAAGATGACGGAGATGAAGGCGACCCTGGGCGCGCGGCTCGTCCCGCAGTACGCGGCGGCCGTCCCGGTGCTAGCTTCGCGGCGTCCCACCTAGCAGCAGGAGCCCGTCATGCCGATGATCAGCGTTGCCATGTTCCCCGGCCGCACGCCCGCCCAGAAGAGCGCCCTGGTCCGCGAGCTGACGGACGCGTTCGTCCGCACCTGCGGCGGCAAGCCCGAGGGCGTCCAGGTGACGCTCGTCGAGGTCGGCGCCGACCACTGGGCCACCGGCGGCGTCCTGCACTCCGAGCGCTGAGCGGCACCGCCACCGGCGGTGCCGCTCAGCTCCGGGCTCAGCGCAGGCCGAGGGCGCGCAGGGCGAAGCCGACCTCGATCGACGTCTGCTTGATCGTCTCGGCGATCACCAGCGAGCCGTGGCCCGCGTCGTAGCGGTAGAACTCGTGGTGCAGGTCGCGGCCGCCGAGGCGGTCCAGGTAGTTCTCGATCTGGCGGATCGGGCAGCGCGGGTCGTTGTCGCCGGCCAGCACGAGCACCGGCGCCGTCACGGCGTCGACGTAGGTGATCGGCGAGCACTCCTTGTACACCGCGGGCACGTCCTCCGGCGCGCCGCCGAAGAGTGCCCGGTCGAACGAGCGCAGCTGCTCCATCTCGTCCTCGTACGCGGCGACGTAGTCCGCCACCGGCACCCCGGCGACGCCCGCCGCCCACCGCGTCGGCTGCGTGCCGAGCGCGAGCAGGGACAGGTAGCCGCCCCACGAAGCACCGTTCACGACGCACTTCGCCGGATCGCTGAGTCCACTTTGGACGGCCCAGTCGTGGACCGCGGCGACGTCCTCCAGCTCGGTCAGGCCGGGCCGGCCCTCGATGGCGTCGCGCCAGGCCGAGCCGTAGCCGGTCGAGCCGCGGTAGTTGACCTCGACCACGGCGAACCCGGCGTCGAGCCAGGTCGCGCGGTAGGCCGAGAAGCGGTCCTCGTCCGCCGCGTGCGGGCCGCCGTGCAGCGAGAACACCGTCGGCAGCGGGCCCTCCGGCGCGTCCGAAGGCCGCGACACCAGCGCGTGGATGCGGCCGCCGACGCCGTCGACGAACGCGTCGGTCACCGGCTCGGACCCCGGCGCGCGCTCGCCCGGCGGCTCGAGCAGCACCGAGTCGGTGCCGTCGGCCGTCCGCGCGCGGACCGCGGCCGGCTCGGCGGCGCTCGACCACGAGTACTCGACGGTGCCGTCCGGACGGACGCCCGCGCCGCCGATCCGGCCGGCCGGAGTGTCCACCGAGGACAGTTCGGCGGTGTCGAGGTCGTAGCGGTACAACGAGCTGCGGCCCTCGTGGAAGTGGACGACCAGCAGGGCGCGCGCGTCCGGGTACCAGCCCGCTACGACCTCGCCGGGCAGGTCCAGCTCCAGCTCGGTCTCGGTGTCTTCGCGGACGTCCCAGACGAGCAGCTCCTCGCGGCCCCGGCGTTCGTGCAGCACCAGCAGCCGCTGGTCGCCGGGCAGCGGCGAGAATTCCAAGGCGCTCAGACCCTTGCCCTCGCCGTCCCACTTCTCGGCGACCACGCCGAAGCCGTCGGCGGCGAGCACCCGCAGCGCGGGGTGGCGCGAGTCACCGTGTTCGGAGTGCGAAATCGCGATGAGGCTCTCGTCGCGGGAGAGCGACGCGATGCCGGCGTCGTCGGCGTGGCTGTAGAAGCGGTGGGTCTCGCCGTCGATCCGGGCGAAGAGCTCGCTGCCGTCGTCGGTGGAGACGCCGATCGCGACGATGCCGGTGCCGATCTCGAGGCCGGCCGGGTAGCCGTCGTGGACGTCCGGGACGGCCTTCTCGGGTTCGGTGCCTTCGCTCGCGGCGAACGGCTCGCGCACCCACGAGCCGAACTCGTCGCCGTCGGTGTCGTCGAACCACCAGATCCACGCGCCGTCCGGGGACGGGGTCGCGTGCAGAGTGCCGTTCGGCCGGTCGGTGACGCGGCGGTGTTCGCCCGTCGCCCGGTTCCAGGCGTAGACCTCCCAGACGCCGCTGGCGTTGGAGACGTAGACGTTGGCGTCGGCGGCGTCACGGGCCCAGTCGGGCACGGAGATGCGCGGGGCGTGGAAGCGGGCGCGCCAGCGGGCTTCGGCTTCGGCGTCGTCGAACAGCCGGTCCGGGACCACCGCGGGCGGATATTGGTTGGCTGACTGCGTGCTCACCCCTCGATCCTGCCACCTCCGGGCCGTACTGTGTGCGGGGTGCTGGAGGGTTACGCGCCGGGCTACGGGCGAGACGCGGTTTCGATGATGTCCGCGCGCACCGCCGCGGAGCGGGCGACGTTCGCCCAAGCGCTGTTCAGACCGGGTACGTGGGTGGTGGACCTCGGCTGCGGCCCCGGCTCGATCACGCTCGGCCTCGCCGCGGAGTCCCGGGTCACCGGGGTGGACCTCGACGCCGGTCAGGTGGCTCTCGCGCGCGCCGCGGCGCGCCGGGCCGGACGCTCCACAGTGGACTTCGTGGTGGCGTCGGCGTACGACCTGCCGTTCGCCGACGAAAGCGTCGACGTCGCGTTCTCGCACGCGCTGTTCGAGCACCTGGCCCGCCCGTCGGACGCGCTGGCGGAACTGCGCCGGGTGCTCAGGCCGGGCGGCAGGCTTGCTCTGTCCACATCGGACTGGAGCAGGGCCCGCCTGCGCCCGAAGACGGCGAATGTCGACGCGGCGCTGAGGGGGCACTACCTGCTGCGCCGCCAGGCGGGCGGCAACCCGTTCGCGGGCCGGGTGATCGCCGACCAGTGCGTCACGGCGGGGTTCACGGAGGTGGTGTCGAGAGCCCGCTACCGCTCGGACATGAGCTACCGCGACCTGGCGAGATACGTCGAGACGCGGCTGGAAGCGGCGCTGAAGGAAGAGGGCCGCGACCGCGACCAGCTGGCGAGCGCGGCCCGCTCGGCGTGGATGTGGACCCGCGGCGGCGACGGCGACTTCAGCCAGTGCTGGGTCGAAGTGACGGCGACCCGCTGAAACCAGAAGAGCCGGTGTCCGAAGACACCGGCTCTTACTCGTCGGGGTGGCGGGATTCGAACCCACGACCTCCTCGACCCGAACGAGGCACGCTACCAAGCTGCGCCACACCCCGAGGTACTGCTTAACGGGTCGTGCAGAAGTCTAGCGGACGGTGTCGCGGGCTTTTCGGCGGGCTGCCTTACGCGGCTCCGGCGACTCCGACCCGCGCGGGACCAGGGTCAACAGGCTGGCCTCGGGCGGGCACGCGAACCGTGCGGGCGCCCAGGGTGAGGTGCCCAGGCCGGCCGAGACGTGCAGCCACATGTGGGCGCCCCAGCGGGAGGCGCCGCGGGCGCGGGTGCGGTCCAGCTCACAGTTCGTGACCAGGGCGCCGTAGCCCGGGAGCCGGAGCTGGCCGCCGTGGGTGTGGCCCGCGAGGACGAGGTCGTAACCGTCCGTGGCGAACGTGTCGAGGACCCGGGGTTCCGGGGAGTGCGTGACGCCGATGCGGACGGCCGCGCGGGTGTCCGCCGGGCCGGCGATGTCGGCGTAGCGGTCGCGGCGCAGGTGCGGGTCGTCGACGCCGGCCGCGAAGACCGGCTGCCCGCCGACGTCGATGGTGCGGCGGACGTGGGTCAGGTCCGTCCAGCCGTGCTCGACGAACGCCGCGCGCAGGTCGCGCCACGGCAGCTGGACGCCGTGGATGCGCTTCTTCTTGCCCTGCGGCATCAGGTACCGGGCCGGGTTCTTGGGTTTCGGCGCGTAGTAGTCGTTGCTGCCGAAGACGAACACCCCCGGCCGGTCGAGCAGCGGGCCCAGCGCGCGCAGCACGGACGGGACCGCCTGCCGGTGCGAGAGGTTGTCGCCGGTGTTGACGACCAGGTCGGGGTTCAGCTCGTCGAGCGCGGCGACCCAGCGCTGCTTGCTGCGGTGGCTGGGCAGCATGTGCAGGTCGGAGACGTGCAGGATGGTGAACGGCCGCGCCCCGGGCGCCAGCACCGGCAGTTCCGCGGTGCGCAGGGTCCAGTGGCGCCGTTCGATGCCGACGGCGTAACCGAGGGTCGCGACGCCGAGCGCCACCGTCCCCGCGGCGAGGCGCTTCGCGGTCGCCCCCGACGTGCTTGTGTTACTGAGCGTGCTCACGAGGTCCAGGATACGTGCTCAACAGTTGGATGACTTCGCCGCCGTTACGGGGAACCTGACGCTTAGCATTTGCGTCGGCCCGACAGACGGGATTCAAGCCGGGGGGCTTGGGGAGAACGATGGAGCAGTTCGGGCCGTACCGGATCGAGGGCCTGCTCGGCCGCGGGGGCATGGGCGAGGTCCACCGCGCCTACGACACCGCGCACGATCGGGTCGTCGCGCTGAAACTGTTGTCCGATCCCTTCGTCGCGGACGAGGCGTTCCGCGCGCGGTTCCGGCGCGAGTCGCAGATCGTCGCGCGGCTGCGGGAACCGCACGTCATCCCGATCCACGCGTACGGCGAGATCGACGGCCGGCTGTACCTCGACATGCGGCTCGTCGAAGGCCGCGACCTCAAGGAACTGCTGGAAGCCGGGCCCCTGGACCCCGCGCGGGCGGCCGGCATCGTCGAGCAGGTCGCGGGCGCGCTCGACGCGGCCCACGCGGACGGCCTGGTGCACCGCGACGTCAAGCCGTCCAACGTGCTCGTCACGAACGCGGACTTCGTGTACCTCGTGGACTTCGGCATCGCGCGGTCGATGTCGGGCGAGGGCACGTCGATCACCGGCACCGGCAACGTGATCGGCACGCTCGACTACATGGCCCCGGAACGCTTCGGCGAGGCGCCGATCACCGGGCTCGTCGACGTCTACGCGCTCGCGTGCGTGTTCTTCGAATGCCTGACCGGGCACCGCCCGTTCGCCGCGGAAGGCGCGGCCGCGCAGATGGGCGCGCACCTGACCGCGCCGCCGCCGGCGCCGTCGCGCGAGCGGCCGGGCCTGCCGCCCGCACTGGACGCCGTGGTGGCGCGCGGAATGGCGAAGAACCCGGCCGACCGCTACCCGACGGCGACGGCGTTCGCCCAGGCGGTCCGGGCCGCGGTGAGCGCACCAGCGGCCCCGATCCCGACGTGGCAGCTCACGACACCGGGCCCGGTGACCCCGCCGCGGCCCACGCTCGCCGCACCACCGCCCACGTCCTCCGGGCCGGTCGCCGTTCCCGCGCCGCCGCCCGGGCCGTACCCGCGTCCGTTCACCGCCCCACCGGGACCGGTCGCACCACCGAAGTCCCGGCGGACCGGGTGGATCGCGCTGTGCGGCGCGCTGGCCGGCGTCGTCGTGGTCGCGTTGCTGATCACGTACCTGGTGACCAAGGACAGCACGACCCAGACCGGCCACCCGGGTTCGGTGACGCCACCGGTGACCGTCACACCCCCGACGTCGACGACGCCCGAGTCCACGCCGCCACCGTCCACTTCGGACCAGCAGGCGCCGCACGACGGCAAGCTGTACGACGCGCTTCCCTCGGCCTACAAGGGAAACGCCACCTGCGGCGACGCGGCCCCGGACGCCGGCGCGGTCGCGGCGGTCGAGTGCGCCGACTCGAACATCGGGGACGCCCAGTCGGGCAACGTGGTCTTCAAACAGCCGACGGGCGCACGGTTCCTCCGGTTCGCCGACGCGGGCGCGATGGACGCGTTCTTCCAGGGCATCGTGAAGTCCCAGGGCCTGACCCGCAACGACGCCCAAGGCGCGTGCCGTCCGCTGAAGGCGCCGAAGATCTGGGGCACGTACTACCGCGCGGAGACCCGCCACCCGGTCGACGGCGAGTACCTGACGTGCTACCTCGGCGACCCGGCGATGCTCGTGTGGACCGACAAGCAGAACCTGATGGCCGGCGTCCTGAAGTCGGCGAAGGTCACCAACGCCGACGAGCTGGACCAGCTCTACTACTGGTGGAACGAGCAGATCCTGTCCACCATGCCCGGCGGGTGATCGGCACCGCTGTGCCGATCACCCGGGCCGGGCTACCGGCCGCCACCGCCCATGTACTGCGGATCCGGTTGCGGCAGGTCCGTTCTCGGCTGGCTGTCGTCCATGATGTTCTTCATCGCGCCGAACCACGTGCGGGCCGGAGCCTTGCCACCGAAGATGTTCCCGCTGCCGCACACGCGGACGTTGCCCGGTCCGGCGTCGCAGATGCCGCCCTGACCGCCGCCGAACTTGAACGTCATCGCCGCGCCCGCCAGCTGCGGGGTGCCGCCGACGAACGTCGCGGAGACGTTGCCCTGCGTCGTGCCCGTCTTGCCGATGATCGGCCGGTCCCAGCCGACCGCGGAGGCCGCCTGCGCCGACGTGCCGCCGGGCTGGTCGTCCTTGCTCATGCCGACGGCGAGCGTGTTCGCCAGGCCTTCGGGCACGGCCTGCTCGCACGCCGCTTCCTTGACCGGCACCGGCTGGCCGCTGCGGTCGGTCACGCCGGCGATCGGCGTCGGCGGGCACCAGACGCCGCCGGACAGGATCGTCGCCGCGACGTTGCCCAGCTCGAGTCCGCTCAGCGGGCTGAAGCCGAGGGTGAACGCGCCGTATCCGGGGGACCGGCTGTCCGGCCCGTAGACCTCGGCCTGGCTCCGGCGCTTGCCCGGGTCGTCGGACTTCGGGTCGACCGTGCCGCCGCCGGGCGTGCTGGCCATCGTCTCGCGCATGCCGAGCCGCTTGGCCATGTCGATGCCGGGTGCGGTGCTGCCGAGCCGGTCCTCGAGTTCGACGAACGCGGTGTTCGGCGACGTCGCGAGCGCGATCTGGACGTTCGCGCCCTGGGCGATCCGGCTGTAGTCACCGGCGTTGCCGACGCAGTACCACCGCGAGTTCTGCGGCGGCCCGGTCTTCGGGCAGCTGTTGCCGCCACCGGTGAAGACGTGCGAGACGTAGGTGTCCGGCACGTCGACGGGCGAATAGATCCCCGCGACGCCCTTCTCCATCGCCGCGGCCGTCGTGAAGATCTTGTACGTCGACCCCGCGCCGCCGGTGTTGTAGACGCCCGCGGGGAGCGCGTACGTCGTCTGTCCGGCGTCCTGGTCCTGGCCGTAGTCGCGGTTCGCCGCCAGCGCGACGACTTCGTGTCTGTTCTTCCCGGGCCGGATGAGCGACAAGGTATTCGCCACGTACGGCTGGGTTTTCTTGACCTGCTCCTCGGCCGAAACCTTCGCTTCGTGGTTCGCCTTCTCGTCCAGCGTCGTCTTGATCGTGTAGCCGCCGGTGTAGAGCTGGTCCTTCGTCATCCCGGACTTGATCAGGTAGTCCTCGACGTACTGGCAGAAGAACCCGGCTTCGGTGCCCGCGCCGATGCAGTTGGCGGCGGGCTTCGCGGGGAAGTCCGGCACGACGCCCAGCGGCTCGCCCTTGAAGCGGTCCGCGTCGGCCTTGGCCAGCTTCTTGTTCTCCACCATCCGGTCGAGCACCAGGTTGCGGCGCTGGGTGGCCTTGTCCGGGTGCTTCCACGGGTCGTTGTTGATCGGGTTGTTCACGAGCCCGGCCAGCAGCGCCGCCTGCGGCACCGTGAGCTTCTCGGGCGTGGTGTTGAAGTACGCGTGCGCGGCGGCGCCGATGCCGAAGATCTGCCGGGAGAACTCGACGATGTTCAGGTAGCCGGCGAGGATCTGCTGCTTGCTCAGCTTGGTCTCGAGCTGGATCGCGATCCGCGCTTCCTTCAGCTTGCGGGCGATCGACTGCTCCTGGGCCTTCTTCTGGCCGACCTGGTCGTTCCGGTACACGACGTTGATGAGGTAGTTCTTCACGTACTGCTGGGTCAGCGTCGAGGCGCCCTGGGTGTCCGCGCCGGTGCTGTTGCTGACGGCCGCGCGCAGCGTGCCCTGCCAGTCGACGCCGTGGTGGTCGTAGAACCGCTTGTCCTCGACGGAGACCAGGGCCCACTTCATGGCCTCGTTGATCTGGTCCGGCGTGATCGGCAGCCGGTACTGGTCGTAGAGGGTCGCGATCGGCTTGCCCGTGCTGTCCGTGACCGTGGTGACCAGCGGTGGCGGGATGTCGGCGAGGTCGGAGGAGGTCTTCTCCACCGTCTCGCTGGCCTGGTTGGACATGACGCCGGCCGCCCCCACGACGGGGAACAGCATTCCGGCCAAGAGCACCCCGGCGAGCAGGCAGAGGCCGATGAGCTTGAACAAACCATCCGCTTTTCGCACGAGGGCCAGGCTACCCGGAGTGAGTCAGGCGCCGGTGACGCCGTGTCTCCGGAGGTGTGAAATCAGTGACAAAACCGACCCCCTTCGGTGACATCTGGTAACGGAAGGCATTCTAGGTCTTGGCGGGGGGAACCGAGGGCCCCTACAGTCCGTCAACGTCTCACGAAGAAAAGCCGTCGGATGGATCAACGCGAGTGGGAGCTCGCCTGGTCCGAACGGCGGCACCGGCACCGGGGAGGTGCCCGGGAACCGACGTGAGCAGAGGGAGACACGCTCGCGGGGGCAAGGAGCGCAGTTGCCTTTCCCCGCTGGTGCGTCGATCACCAGGGTAGGGAGCTGGGGGTATGGAAACCAACCAGTCGAGCTGGCGAATCAACGCGTCCTGCCGGGACGCCGATCCGGACGGCCTGTTCGTCCGGGGCGCGGAGCAGAACCGGGCCAAGGCGGTCTGCATGGGCTGCCCGGTGCGCACCGAATGCCTCGCCGAAGCACTCGACGGCCGGATCAACTTCGGCGTGTGGGGAGGCATGACCGAACGGGAGCGGCGGGCGCTGCTGCGCCGCCGCCCCGACGTGGTGAGCTGGGCGGACCTGCTCGACGCGGCCAAGCGGGACGCGGAGGAGCGGGTCCAGGTCGGCTGAGCGGCCGTGGGCGGCGCGGCCCTGCCGGCGCGCCGCCCACGACGCTCAGCCGGCGAGCTTCACGCCGATGTCGCGCAGGCCGTCGAGGTCGTGCACGTCACCGGCCAGCGCGGGCACCCGGGCCAACGCCACCTCGGGGTGGGCCCGGGTGAACCGCGCGAGCAGCCGTTCTTCGCGGGCCGCCAGGTCGACGCGGTCCGCGTGCAGCCGCAGCACGGCCTCGGCCAGCGGCGCGCCCTGCAACGTGTCCGCGGCCGCGCGCGCCTCCGCGCCCGACAGCGAGGCCAGCACCGGGTGCGTCCGGTTCGCGATCAGCCCGGCCAGCGGCATCGACTCCGCCGACAGCCGCTCGACGAAGTAGGACGCCTCGCGCAGCGCGTCCGGCTCCGGCGCCGCGACCACCAGGAACGACGTCCCCGACGAGCGCAGCAGCTCGGCGGTCTTGCGGGCGCGCTCGCGGAAGCCGCCGAACATGCTGTCGAAGGCCTGCATGAACGCCGACGCGTCGGTCAGCAGCTGGCCGCCGATGATCGTCGAGACCGCCTTCGCGAACATCGAGAACCCGGCGTTGACGACCTTGCGCAGGCCCCAGCCGCCGGCCTTCGCCGGACCCGTCAGGAGCCGGATCATCCGGCCGTCCAAAGCGGACGAGAGCCGCGTCGGGGCGTCCAAGAAGTCCAAAGCGGACCGGCTCGGCGGGGTGTCCACGATGATCAGGTCCCAGTCGCCGGTCGCCGCGAGCTGGCCCAGCTTCTCCATCGCCATGTACTCCTGCGTGCCGGAGAACGACGTGGAAATGGTCTGGTAGAAGGGGTTCTTCAGCAGCTGCTCGGCGCGTTCCGGGCCGGCGTGCACGCGCACCATGTCGTCGAAGGTGCGGCGCATGTCGAGCATCATCGCCCACAGCTCGCCCTTGGGCTCGAACCCTTCGACCTGCACCTGCTTCGGGTGGTTGCCGAGTTCGCGCAGGCCCAGCGCCTGCGCGAGGCGCCGGGCGGGGTCGATGGTGAGCACGACGGTCTGGCGGCCGCGCTCGGCCGCGCGCAACGCCAGCGCCGCCGCGGTGGTCGTCTTGCCGACGCCGCCGGAGCCGCAGCAGACGATCACGCGGCTCTCCGGGTCGTCGAGCATCGCGTCGATGTCGATGGTGGTCACACCCGCACCCCCTGGTCGGTCAGGGCTTCGGCCAGGTCGTAGAGGGCCGCGACGTCGACGCCGTCGGTCAGGTCCGGCAGCTCGAGGGTGGGCAGGTCGGCCTCGGCGAGCTGCTCGCGCGCCCGCTGCTCGGCGGCGACCCGCACGGCGTGCTCGACGGTCTCCTCGACCAGCGCGTCCAGCGTCTCCTCCGGCAGCTTCAGCCCGGCGGCCGCGAGCCCGGAGCGGACGCGGGAGGCGTCGACGCGCCCGTCCGCGGCCGCGGTCACCGACCGGGCGGGCAGCCGCGGCGGCCGGACCCGGTTGACGAGCACCGCGCCCGGGCGCAGGTCGGCGCCGTCCAGCTCGGCCACGGCCTCGACGGTCTCGCGGACCGGCATCTCCTCCAGCAGCGTGGCCAGGTGGATCACGGTCTCGCCGGAGTGCAGCAGCCGCACGACGCCCTCGGCCTGGCCGCGGATCGGGCCGGTCTTCGCGAGGTCGGTCAGGGCCTTGGTGACGTCGAGGAACTTGACGACCCGGCCGGTCGGCGGCGAATCGACGACGACGGCGTCGTAGGTGTGCCGCCCGTCGGACTCGGTGCGCCCGACGCACTCCTTGATCTTCCCGGTGAGCAGGACGTCCCTCAGGCCCGGCGCGAGCGTGGTCGCGAACTCGATCGCGCCCATCCGCCGCAGCGTCCGGCCGGCGAAGCCGAGGTTGTAGAACATCTCGAAGTACTCGAGCAGCGCGGCTTCGACGTCGATGTGCAGCGCGCGCAGCTCACCCCCGCCGGGGACGGCCGCGATGCGCTGCTCGGCGTACGGCAGCGGCTCGGTGTCGAAGAGCTGGGCGATGCCCTGGCGCCCCTCGACCTCGATGAGCAGCACGCGCCGGCCTTCGCGGGCGAGCGCGAGCCCGAGTGCGGCGGCCAGGGTCGTCTTGCCGGTCCCGCCCTTGCCGGTGACGAAGTGCAGCCGGGCACGGGCAAGCTCGTCGGTCCAGCCGGCATGGGAAGTGGTCACTTCTTCACCCTAAATCAGCGCTCAGCTGGCGAGCAGCATGACGCTGACCGCAGCGGCGACCGCCGCGACCAGCACCCAGGCGACGAGCCCGGGCAGCACGGTGAGGGTGAGCACACCGATGACGACCAGCAGCGTGAGGGTCACCACGCCGCCGACGGCGACCGAGCCGGAATTCTGCGTCCGGTCCCGCACCTTCGCCATCACGACGAGCACGAGGGGCAGCCCGGCCGCCGCGAGCAGCACGGTCGCGATCACGCGCCACGTTTCCACGGACCAACGTTAGCGGCCGCCCGGGCGGCGAGGGTGAGCGTGAGATGAACCACAGTCGGCGCGCGCGACGGCGCGTCGCGGGCCCGAATCCGGCGGCGGCCCCCGGCGCGCTTGCCCGCTTGGCTACGCTCCCGGGTCATGAGCGCCACCAAGTGGGAGTACGCGACCGTCCCCCTCCTGATCCACGCGACGAAGCAGATCCTCGACCAGTGGGGCGAGGACGGCTGGGAGCTGGTCACCGTGCTGCCGAACCCGACGGGCGAGCAGCACGTCGCGTACCTCAAGCGTCCGAAGGGCTGATCCGCGTGAGCTGGAGCGAACGGCTGAAGGAGCTCGGCATCGAGCTGCCCGGCGTGGCGGCCCCGCTGGCCGCGTACGTGCCCGCCGTCCAGAGCGGCAAGCACGTCTACACCTCCGGCCAGCTGCCCTTCGTCGACGGCGTGCTCGCCGCGACCGGCAAGGTCGGCGCGGAGATCAGCCCCGAAGAGGCGAAGGGGCACGCTCGCACTTCGGTGCTCAACGCGCTCGCGGCGGTGCACGCGCTGGTGGGCATTGACAACATCGCGCGGATCGTCAAGGTTGTCGGCTTCGTGGCTTCCGCGGAGGGCTTCACCGGCCAGCCGGCGGTCGTCAACGGCGCGTCCGAGCTCCTCGGCGAGGTCTTCGGCGACGCGGGCATCCACGCCCGCTCGGCCGTCGGCGTCGCGGAGCTGCCCATCGGCTCGCCGGTGGAGGTCGAACTGATCGTGGAGGTGCAGTGATGGACCCGGACATCGAGCAGTCCACCCACGAACTGCTGCTCCGGCTGGCCGGGCGGCTGCCCGACCAGCTGCTGTGGCGGTTCCGCGACTGGCTCGGCGAGGGTGCCATGGGCACGCTCGCCCGGACCCTGCCGAGGTCTTTGCTTAAGCACAGGATTGACCTCGACCAGACGGAGTACCGGCTGCTCGTGGCCGGGCTCATCCCGCACGGCGCCGACTGGCACCAGGTCAGTTCGACGCTGGGGGTAGACGACGTCACCGAGAACCGGTACACATTCACGTCGAGTGCGCCCGAATGGGTTAACTCGGTCGACTCCGTGTCCGTTTTGATCCACGCAACGTTGCGGGGACGGCCGGATGTGGGGGAAGTGCGGCAGAGCTGGCGGCACGTCGGCGTGGTCGGACAGGGCACCGCCAAGCGCGTCCTGCTGATCACCGCGCTGAGCGGTCTGCCGAGGTTGACCGGTGAACTGCAGCGGGTGCTGCGAGTGCTGGGCGACGAAGAGCCCAGCGTCGAGGTCATTCCGCCGCGCTTCGACCTGCCGGGGTACCACCGGGCCGCGCTGGCCGACTCAGAGCTGGTCTGCGTGGGCGCGGTGGCGGGGAACCGGCTAGTAGCCGCATAACGCTCGCCCGCCAGCGAGCTGGGAGGGAGCAAGGCAATGGTGGAGGTCCACGACGGCCCGCCCATGGACGGGTTCTCGGTGCCCCTGCGCCTGCACAACCTGTTACTGGCCCTGGCGGGCCGGATCGACGACAGCGCACTCACCGAAGCACGTGAGCTGATCGCCCGGGCGCACATCGACGAGGCGGTCGAGCTGACCACCGGCACGCTCATCGCGGGCCGGATCCCGGTCAGCTCCGCCGAGCAGCGCGAGCTGGCGCTGGTCCTCGAGATGAGCCGGTCCGACGCGACGCTGGCGAACGACCTGCTGGTCGACGAGGCCGAGCCGGTCAACACGCACCGGTTCACCGGCGAGAACTCCCCGGAGTTCGGCATCGCCGAGGCGCTCGACCGCACCCTGCAGGTGCTGCCGGACGTCCGCTCGGTGCACGCGGTGTGGCGCAACACCCCGGCCGGCAGCGTGCCGGGCGCGTTGCCGCAGCGCGTGGTGCTCGTCGAGCTGGGTCCGGAAGGCAACCCGCCGGCCGTCGCGTTCCGCGTCGACACGGCGCTGCGCCGGGCCGGCATCCACTCGGTCGTCGAGGTCAGCGGCCCGGGTGTCGCGCACTCCGAGTACCACCAGGCCGCTTCGGCGGCCGCGTCGCCGGCGTGGGTGACGGGCAGCCCGACGTCGAGCTCGTCGCCGTACCGCCCGGAGCCCGTCAAGCCGCCGGCCCCGGTGACGCCGGAACCGGTCGCGGAGTCGGGCAGCCGGCACAGCATGCGGTCGAGCGCCGCCACGGCGGCCCCGCCGGCTCCGCCCGAGCCGGTCGCCCCCGTGGTGCCGATCGTTTCGCCGCCGCCTCCTCAGCCGGCCCCGGAGCCGCCGCGCCAGTCGCGGTCGGAGCGGTCCGAGACGCGGGCCGAGCGCACCGCCGACCTGACGCCGGCCGAGGTCGCGCAGCTGCGGCAGGCGCTGGCCGAGGACCCGGAGAAGGGCCGCGAGATCGCCGCGGGCAAGCCGTCGATGCACGAGGTCGTCGAGCTGCCGGCGCTGGACCTGGACGACCCGAGCCTGAGCGAGCGCGACCGCGCGCTGCTGCGGGAGCTGCACGCCGAGCTGGCCGAGCGCGAACGCGCGGAGGCGGCGAAGATGCGGCTCAACGGCGCGTCCCGGTCCGGTGGTGACCAGCGCGGCTGGACCGCCCCCTAGGTTCGTCTCGGAAATGGCGGAGCTTTCCCGTGAAAGCTCCGCCATTTCCGTGTCCGGCGTGCCACAACCGCGCGACGGAACGCCGGGTACCGGAGGTATGTTTCCCCGGTGGAGCAGCCAAAGGAGTTTGTCTTCGACATCCCCGTCGGCGCCGGGGTAGCCACCCGCGCGAACGCCGACGGGCCGCCGGCCGTCCCCAAGGACGCGGCCACCGTGATCCTGGTCCGGGACGGCGCCGACGGCGTCGAGATCTTCCTGCAGCACCGGGTCAAGGGCATGCCGTTCGCGGGCGGGATGACCGTCTTCCCGGGCGGCGGGGTCGACAAGCGCGACGCCGACGCGTCGGTCGCCTGGGCCGGCCCGGAGCCCTCGTGGTGGGCTTCGCGCTTCGGCTGCGACGACGCCCTCGCGCGGGCGCTGACCTGCGCGGCGGTCCGCGAGACGTTCGAGGAGTCCGGCGTGCTGCTCGCGGGCAGCGCGGACGCGGTGCTCACCGACGTCTCGCCGTACGCGGCCGCGCGCCAGGCCCTGGAGACGCGCGAGGTGTCGCTGGCCGCCTTCCTCGCCGACGCCGGGCTGACGCTGCGGGCGGACCTGCTGCGCCCGTGGGCGCACTGGATCACGCCCGAGGAGGAGCCGCGCCGCTACGACACCCGCTTCTACGTCGCGAAACTGCCCGAGGGCCAGCACGCCGACGGCGCGACGTCGGAGGCGGCCGGCTCCGGCTGGCAGCGCCCGGAGGCCGCGATCGCCGACGCGCGCGAAGGCCGTCGCATGCTCATGCCGCCGACGTGGCTGACGCTGAGCGAGCTGGCCGAGTTCGCCACGGCCGACGACATCCTGAACGCGCCGCGCGAGATCGTCCGGATCGCGCCGACGCTCGTCCAGGAGAACGACCAGGTCCGCGTCGTGCTGGAGCAGCGATGACCGCCCCCGCCTACGGCGTGCTGCGCCAGGTGTCCGAGACGGCTTCGGTGCTGCTGGAGAACAACCCGTCGTCGATGACGCTCGAAGGCACGAACAGCTGGGTGCTGCGCGCGACGCCGTCGACCCCCGCCGTGGTCGTCGACCCGGGCTACCGCGACCTCGAGCACCTCGAACTGCTGGCCGCGGCCGGCGAGGTCGAGCTGATCCTGCTGACGCACTTCCACCCCGACCACGCCGAGGGCGCGCCGTGGCTCGCCGAGCGGGTCGGCGCGCCGGTCCGGGCGTTCGACCCCTCGCTGTGCGTCGCCGCCTCATCCTTTGTGGATGGTGAGGTCATCGACGCCGGCGGGCTGTCGATCCGCGTGCTGCACACGCCCGGCCACACCGACGACTCGGTGTCGCTCGTGCTCGACGGCCAGGTGCTGACCGGCGACACGATCCTCGGCCGCGGCACGACCGTCCTGCACGACCTCGGCGACTACCTGCGCTCCCTGCGGAAGCTGATCGAGCTGCCGGCGGGCCTGCTCGGGCTGCCCGGGCACGGTCCAGAGCTCCCCGATCTCCCCGCTACCGCCCGTGCGTACCTTGCCCATCGGGAACAGCGGCTGGACCAGGTGCGTTCGGCCTTGAAGACGCTGGGGGCGGACGCCACGCCGCGCCAGGTCGTCGAGGTCGTGTACGCCGACGTCGACCGGGCGCTGTGGGCGCCCGCCGAACTGAGCGTGCAGGCGCAGCTGGACTACTTGCGGTCGGAGGAACAGGGATGAGCAACGTCGAGGTCGAGTTCTACTGGCGCCCGGGGTGCGGGTTCTGCGCCGCGCTGGACCGGCCGATGTCGAAGAGCGGCTTCAACGTCCGCAAGATCAACATCTGGGAGGACCCGGACGCCGCCGCACGCGTGCGCGAGGTCGCGAACGGCAACGAGACCGTGCCGACCGTGATCGTCGGCTCGACGGCGATGGTCAACCCCTCCTTCGCCGAGGTGGAGGCCGCGGTCAAGGCAGCTGCGGCGGGCTGATCGCGCCGGGCCGCGTTCCGTGGAGGAAGGCGGCCCACACCTTCGCCGTTCAAGGCGGCCCAGTGCGTCGTGTTCACCGCCGGGCTCATCGGCTGAGCATCGGCATCAGGTAGTAGGTCAGCTCCACCTCCCCGGGACCGGGGTCCGCCACCCGGAGGATGCACGCTCGCATCCCCGGCTGGATCGACAGCGTCACGCGCTCGCCGGTGAATGCGTGCAAGGCGTCGAGGAGGTACCTCGCCTGGAACGACGGGGAGGTCCGGCCTCCGCCGACGTCCGCCTTCAGGGTCTCCTCCGCTTCGCCCGTGTCTTGGCGGGTGCTCGCCAGGCGGACCTGGGCGTCGCCCACCTCCAGGGTCAGGACTCGCCGGTCCTCCGCGTACACCCCGACGCGGCGGACCGCCGCCGCCAGGGCGTCGGCGTTCAAGGTCACCGTGGTGTCGACCGTGCCTGACGAGATCGAGTCCGCCGAGAGGAAGCCCGCGTCCAGGACCGCCGTGCCGATCAGGCCGCCCTCCCAGCTCAGGCCGAAGCGGCCCGGGCCCGCGTGCAGGCCGACCGTGCCCTTCGCCTGGCGTGCGGCCTCCGTCAGCAACGTCGCCGGGACCAGGACGTCCAGTGCGCCGGGGGTGCGCAACGGCAGGCGGGCGACGGCCATCCGGTAGCGGTCCGACGCCGTCAGGGTCAGGTGCTCGGCCGCCTGGAGGCGGACGCCGGTGAACAGCGGGAGCGGGTCGTCCTTCGCCGCCGTTCCCGCGACGATCCGAAGCGCCGACGCGAACGCTGCTCCGTCCACTTCGGACACTCGGACCGGCTCGGCGTCCGGTGGGGTCGTTTCGGCCGTCAGGAGTGGCAGCGCGAAGCGGGCGTTGTCGAGCCGCAAGGCGAGGCGGCTGCCTTCGACGACCAGGCGGACCAGCTCGGCGTCGAGCATCTTCAGCGTCTCGGCCAGCGGTGCCGCCGGGACGACGACCTCGCCGTCGGTGTGCGAGGTCGCCGGGCAGGCGAACCGGACGGTGAGATCCGGGTCGCTGCCGGCGACCGTCAGCCCGGCCGCGTCCGCCCGCAACCGCAGCCCGGCGCGGGCGGGCAGCAGCCGGGCAGCGGCGGAGACAGCCGCCGAGAGGCGGTGGGCAGGCGCGGTGACGTCCATACCCGCCAAGCTAGCGGCGACCACCGACAAAAACGGCGGGAGACCTACCGGCCCGCACCGACCAGCGAAGGCGACTCGACCGTCGAAGCCTGCCGAGGCGCGCGGACCGTCCCGCGCAGCAGCCACACGGCCACCGCCAGCACCAGCCCGGCCACGCTCGCCGCGAGGAACGCGGCGGACGGCCCGGCGTGCTCCACGACGTACCCGCTGACCGACTGCCCGGCCGCCAAGCCGAGCGTCACCGCCGTCAGGACCCAGCCGAACGCCTCGGCGGCCGTCCCGGCGGGCGCGACCACCTCGATCGCCGACGAATGGGCCGTCGACTGCGGCGTGATCAACGCGCCCGCCAGCAGCATCATCAGCGCCAGTCCCCACAGCGACGACGGCCACGCGAGCAGCGCCACCAGCGCACCGAACGCGCCCAGCAGCGCCGGCAGCCGCAGGCCGAGCCGGCGCGGCCACGGGCGCAGGCTGTACGCCACACCGAACGCCACCGAGCTCAGCGACCACGCCGAAAGCAGCAGGCCACCCACGGACGCGTGACCCGCCTCGGTGGCCGACGCCGGCACCGCGACCTCGACGAAGCCGATCACGATGCCGAAGCCGAGCGCGGCCAGCGCCAGCGTCCGCATGCCCGGGCTCGCCAGCGCACCCAGCAGCGTCCCCGAGGAAGAGGCCGACGGACCCCACGAGCGGACCGCCGGGCTCAGTGCGAACATCACCGCGCCGGTGAACTGCAGCGCGACGCCCAGCACCAGGCCGGTACCCGCCCACGGCGCCATGACCAGCAGCCCGGCGAGGCCGGGGCCGAGGATGAAGAACACCTCCATGCTGATCGCCTCGTACGAGAACGCGGCGTTGCGCGCGCCACCCGGAGGCAGCAGACGGCTCCACAGCGCGCGCGAAGCCGAGCCGACCATCGGCTCGGACAGCCCGGTGACCGCACCCAGCGCGACCATCACCGGGGTCGGCGCGTGCGACTCGATCGACGTCACCAGCGCGGTCATCGACAGCGCCAGGGTGACCGCGACGACGAGCAGCGGCCGCGTCGGGCCGAAGCGGTCGATCAGCCGGCCCTGGATCACCGCGCCCACCGACACCCCGACGAGTGAACCGGCCGAGACGAGCCCGGCCGCGGCGAAGGAGCCGGTCTCGCGCTGGACGTAGAGCAGCGCCGAGATGCCGATCATCGCGATCGGCAGCCGGGCGAGCACCGCCGCGACAGCGGGCCGCCGCGCCGCGCGGGTCGTCAGCGCGCTGCGGTAATCGGCCAGAGTCGTACGACCTTCGGAGTGGGACACGCGTACCAGTATGCCGCAGAGTGGTACGTGGGTACCAGTTATTTGCGGGTCAGCTGCGTCACCAGGTCTCGATCGGGTAACACTCGCGATATTCTCCGTGAACCCGTGCAACGAAACAGCCGGGTCAGCGTCCTTGAGAGTGAATGGCCTTGAATTCGTGGGTATGGGCCGTGATGGTTGAACAACAGCAGAGAACCCAGCTCCCTCCGGCATATGGGTCGGGGCCTGGTCCGGAGGGCGGGGAGCGCGGATCGTCGGGGGATGGTCCGCGCGACAAACGAAGAGCCGGTGCGCCACGTCGGGGGTGGCGCCCGGCTCTTTGTTTGTAACCAGCACCGTTTTTACATCAAGCCATGAAGAAGGCCCCTCGGCAAGCCGAGGGGCCTTCGACGTGACAGAGACTCAGCGAGCGCGGCGAGCCAGCCGCTCGGGGTCCAGGATCAGCACGCTCTTGCCCTCGAGCCGCAGCCAGCCGCGGTGGGCGAAGTCGGCGAGCGCCTTGTTGACGGTCTCGCGCGAGGCGCCGACGTACTGGGCGATCTCTTCCTGCGTCAGGTCGTGCGTGACCCGCAGCAGGCCGGCTTCCTGGCTGCCGAAACGCTGCGCGAGCTGCAGCAGCGCCCGCGCCACGCGGCCGGGGACATCGGTGAAGATCAGCTCGGCGACCATGTTGTTCGTCCGGCGCAGGCGGCGCGCGACCACGCGCAGCAGCTGCTCGGCGATCTCCGGCCGGGTCGAGATCCACTGGCGCAGGGCCGGGCGGTCCATCGTGACCGCGCGGACCTCGGTGACCGTGGTCGCGCTCGACGTCCGGGGGCCGGGGTCGAAGATGGACAGCTCGCCGAACATGTCCGACGGGCCGAAGATGCCCAGCAGGTTCTCGCGGCCGTCCGGGCTCTTGCGGCCGATCTTCACCTTGCCGGACTGGATGATGTACAGCTTGTCGCCGGGTTCACCCTCGTTGAAGATGACATGGCCGCGGGGGAACTCCACGGATTCCAAGGTCTGGGCCAGCGCCTCCGCCGCTGCCGGCTCCACACCCTGGAAAATGCCCGCACGGGCCAGGGTTTCGTCCACCTCGGGTGCCTCCTCGTCGAGAAACGTTCACGCCCTCCCGTGGCTGGAAGGGCGTGACGCCGATCACTTGCGCGTCAGTCTAGGGCGTACTCGCGAGATCGCCTGTCGGACGCGCGCCCGCCAGATGATCTCGTTCGAACGTGGAGCCTAACTCCGCACGCGTCGCGCGCGTAGCCTGGCTGCCCGTCCGCCCAGCCTACGCAGCCGGAACAGCTCGAGCGCGCGGCCGATGCCGTGCCCGTAGAGCGCCCGGACCTCGTTGGGCTGCGCCTGCTCGAGGAACTCTTCGACCTCGTTCTCCTGCACCGCGACGTGCTTGAGCCGGCTTTCGACGCGCTCCATGAACAGCGCGAAGAACATGATCACCAACGGGACCAGGATGACGAACCAGACAGTCATGACCGGACCCCGAAACACTCGATGAAAAGCATCTACTCCAGATCCTCGCTCATGGCGGCCGGAAAACTGCGCCGAGGTGGTGCTCTGGCGTGTCGGTCGTCCACCGGTCAGTCACCGGCTCGTCCGACGGCGCCCGTAGGCTATCGGGGTGCCACCTGCCACCACGAACGCCCCCCGTGAGGCCGCTGGTGAAAGCCGGTTAGCTCTGGTGAGACGCGCCAGGCGGATGAAGCGTTGCCTCGACGACGTGTACCCCGACGCCCACTGTGAGCTCGACTTCACCACGCCGCTGGAACTGCTGGTCGCGGTCGTGCTGTCCGCACAGACCACCGACGTCCGGGTGAACCTCGTCACGCCCGCGCTGTTCAAGCGCTACCGGACCGCCGCCGACTACGCGGGCGCCGACCGCACCGAGCTGGAGGAGTACCTGCGCTCCACCGGCTTCTACCGGGCGAAGGCGAACTCCGTGATGGGCCTCGGCGCGGCGCTCGTCGAGCGCTTCGACGGCGAGGTCCCGGCCAAGCTCGACGACCTGGTCACCCTGCCCGGCGTCGGCCGCAAGACGGCCAACGTCGTGCTCGGCAACGCCTTCGACGTCCCGGGCATCACCGTCGACACCCACTTCGGCCGGCTGGTCCGGCGCTGGGGCTGGACGGCCGAGGAGGACCCGGTCAAGGTCGAGCACGCGGTCGGCGAGCTGATCCCCCGCAAGGAGTGGACGATGCTCTCCCACCGGGTGATCTTCCACGGCCGGCGCGTCTGCCACGCCAAGAAGCCCGCCTGCGGCGCCTGCCCGCTGGCCAAGGACTGCCCGTCGTACGGCACCGGCCCGACCGGGTTCGAGGAAGCCGCGAAGCTGGTCAAAGGCGTCGAAAAGGACCACATCCTGGCGCTGGCGGCGCCCCGGTGACGAGAGTCACCAAGTGGGCGCTCGCGGCCGCCGTGGTGGCCGTGGCGCTCATCGTCGCGTTGCTCCCCCGCGGGGGTGGTGACAGCGCCGCGAAGCCGTCCGAAGACCTGGCCCCGGCCCGGTCCGCGGCGGCGCTCCAACCGTGCCCGGCGCCGGGCTCGGCGCAGCCGGTGAAGCAGCTCGAGGGCGTCAAGGCGGACTGCCTCGGCGACGGCGCGAGTGTCGACGTCGGGCGCGCGCTCGCGGGCGCTCCGGTGCTGGTCAACGTGTGGGCGTCGTGGTGCCAGCCGTGCCGGACCGAGCTGCCCGTGCTCCAGGAGTACGCGAAGCAGCCGGGGGCCGTGCGGGTGCTCGGCGTCCAGGTGCAGAGCCCGGCGAAGGACGGCTTGAACCTCCTCGCCCAGCTGGGCGTGCACCTACCGTCGGTGTTCGACGGCGACGGGCGGACCGGGCCCGTCCGGACGGCGCTCAAGGTGCCGTCGTCGCTGCCGGCGTCCTACCTGGTCACCGCCGCCGGTGACGTGCGGTTCATCGCGAATCCACGCACCTTCGGGAACACTGACCAGGTGCGCGCGGCAGTCGAGGGAGCATCGTGATCGGACCACTGGTCGAGCCGGACTCCGTCCCCGAGTGGCTGCGGCCGCTGGTCAAGGTCAGCGGCGAAGTCGACTCGAAGACGTTCACCCGGTTCAGCCCGCCCGAGGACGCCTACACGCGCCCGGCCGCGGTGCTCATCCTCTTCGGCGAGCGCGAGGCCGACGGCGAGCCCGACGTCCTCCTGCAGCGCCGCGCCGACACGCTGGGCTCGCACGCCGGGCAGGTCGCGTTCCCCGGCGGCGGCGCCGAGGAAGGCGACGGCGGCCCGGTCGGCACCGCGCTGCGCGAAGCCGAGGAGGAGACCGGGGTGGTCCCCTCCGGCGTCCGGCCGGTCGCGGTGCTGCCGGAGCTGTTCGTCCCGGTCTCGAAGTTCGCCGTGACGCCCGTGCTGGCGCACTGGGAGACCCCGTCGCCGGTGCACGCGGTGGACCCGGCCGAGACGGCGTCCGTCGCCCGCGTGCCCATCGCCGACCTCGTCGACCCGGCCAACCGGTTCACCGTCCAGAAGGCCGGCGCGCCGTGGAAGGGGCCGGCCTTCGAGGTCGCGGGCCTGTTCGTCTGGGGATTCACCGCCGGGTTGCTGTCCGTCCTCCTCGGCCTGGGAGGCTGGGAGCGCCAATGGGACCCGGGCGACGTCCGGGACCTCGACGAGGCGCTGGCCGCCTACCGGGCACGAATTACGGGCGAGGAGTGACGCGGTGAACTGGGTCGATGTGCTGGTGCTGCTGCTGGCCGTGCTGGCGGCGGTGTCCGGCGCATACCAGGGCGTGATCATCGCGCTGCCGTCGCTGGTCGGCGTGGTGCTCGGCGCGGTCGTGGGGATCAAGCTCGCGCCGGTGGTGGTCTCGTTCTTCGACGACCCGGTCTGGAAGGTCGCCTTCGCGGTCGCGACCGTGGTCTTCCTGGTCGCCTTCGGCGAGGCGATCGGCGTCTACGTGGGGCGCAAGCTGCGCCAGAAGATCAACCCGGACAAGCTCTCCGGCATCGACAAGACGCTCGGCGCGGTCGTGCAGGCCGCCGTCGTGTTCGTGGTGGCGTGGCTGATCGCGACACCGCTGACGACCGTGTCCGGCCTGCCCGGGCTGGCCAAGGCGATCAACGGCTCGGTGGTCCTCGGCAAGGTCAACGACGCCATGCCGGAGGCCGCCCAGGGCTTCCCGAGCCAGCTGCGCAAGCTGCTCGACGCGTCCGGCTTCCCGTCCATCGTCGACCCGTTCCAGAAGGCCCCGACGGCCGACACCTCGCCGCCGGACCCGGCCCTGCAGACCAGCTCGACGGTCCAGCAACTGCACGGCAGCGTCGTCAAGATCCGCGGCAGCGCCAGCTCGTGTTCGCGGTCCCTGGAAGGCAGCGGCTTCGTGATCTCCCCGCAGCGGGTGATGACGAACGCGCACGTCGTGGCCGGCACCGACACCGTCGGCATCGAGACGACGCAGGGCGACTACCCGGCGCGCGTCGTCTACTTCGACCCGGAGGTCGACATCGCGGTGCTCGCCGTGCCGCGCCTGCGGGCCGAGCCCCTGCAGTTCGCGCCGGAAACCGCCCGCGCGGGGGACAGCGCGATCGTGCTCGGCTACCCGCTCGACGGCCCGTACCGGGCGACGCCGGCCCGCGTGCGCGGCCGGATCAACCTGCGCGGCCCGGACATCTACGACGCCAACACGGTGCAGCGGGACGTCTTCACGGTCCGCGCGGAGATCCGCAGCGGCAACTCCGGCGGCCCGATGGTGACGCCGGACGGCCGGGTCATCGGCGTCGTGTTCGGGGCCGCGGTCGAGGACCCGGAAACCGGCTTCACGCTCACGGCCGAGCAGGTGCGGGCGGAGGTCGACGCGGCGCCGTCGCAGTCGACGAACGTGTCCACCGGCTCCTGCGCCGCCTAACGCCCGTAGCGCAGCGCGAGGCCGTCCAGCAGCGCCCGCATACCCGACTCGAAGATGTCGTCCAGGACGAGGTCGTAGCCGGTCTCGCCGAGTTCGCCGAGCATCCGGGTGAAGATCGGGTACCCGCTGGTCACGGCCATCATCGCCGGGGTCTGGCGGTTCATCCAGTCGTCTTCGGACAGTCCGGACGACGCCAGCGCGTTCTGCTCGCGTTCCAGGTGGATCGCCACGCCTTGGACGTGGCTGAAGAACACCACGTGCAGGTCGCACAGGGTGGCCGCGTCGACGCCCAGCTGCGTCAAGGCCGAGAGCGCGCGCTCGCCGTGCGCCGCCAGGTTCCGCAGCGGCAGCGGCCGGGTGATCGGGGTGAGCTGGGCCAGCCAGGGGTGCCGCCGGAAGATCTCCCAGAGCGTGCGGCCGACGAGCAGCAGCCGCTCGCGCCAGCCGGACGGCAGGGTGGCCGGGTAGTGGCCTTCGCCGTACGCCGCATCGGCCATCAGCAGGACCAGTTCGTCCTTCCCGGTGACGTAGCGGTAGGGCGCCATGGCCCCGACGCCGAGACGCGCGGCGATGCCCCGCATCGACAGCGCGGCCAGCCCCTCGGCGTCGGCGACCTCGATCGCCGTGCGCACGATCCGGTCGCGCGTCAGGCCGCGCTGACCACCGCGGCGGTCGCGGCCGGCGACGACCGTGCCGGACCGCGGCTCCGCGCGCACCAGGCCTTCCTGGCTCAGCAGGGCCAGCGCCTTGGCCGCGGTCGCCATGGCGACGCCGTGGTCGGTGGCGAGCCGCCGGGTCGAGGGCACGCGGGCGCCCGGCGGGAGCTCGCCGCGCACGATCCGGCCACGCAGCTCGTCGGCGATGGCCACGTACTTCACGGCTGCCTCCTGACCTAGTACAGCCGGCCATCTGTACTAGTACAGATTTAGCCTTCGAGCTGCATGAACTCCACAGTGGGTGCAGACAAGCGTACGACTCTGGAGGGGCTCATGCGAAACGTTCTGATCTCGGGGGCCGGCGTCGCCGGCGGCACCTTGGCGTGGTTCCTGGCGCGCGACGGGTGGACCGTGACGGTGGTGGAGCGCGCGCCCGGCCCGCGCACCGGCGGCCAGGCGATCGACGTGCGGGGCGCCGCGCTCGACGTCGTCGAGGCGATGGGCCTCGGCGACCGGATGCGCGCGGTGCGCACCCGGATGCGCGGGATGTCCATGGTGGACGGTGCCGGGCAGGAGCTGTTCCGGACCGAGGAGTTCACCTACAGCAGCGGCCGGCTCGACAGCGACGACTTCGAGCTGCTGCGCGACGACGCCGTCGCGATCCTGCACGAGGCAACCGACGTCGAATACGTCTTCGGCGACGCGATCAAGGCCCTGACCGACGGGCCGGACGGCGTGCGCGTGGCGTTCGAGCACGGCGACGCCCGGACGTTCGACCTGGTCGTGGGCGCGGACGGGCTGCATTCGGCCGTGCGGCGGCTGACCTTCGGGCCGGAGGAGGAGTTCGCCCGCCACCTCGGCCAGTACCTGGCGATCTTCCCGGCGCCGAACTCCCTGGGCCTCGAAGACTGGCAGGTCTGGTTCCGGCACGAGGAAACCGGCGGCGCGGTCTACCCGGTGCGGGACAACACCGAACTGCGCGTCACCCTCGGCTTCGGCTCGGAGCCGTTGCCCCCGCTGACCGTCCCGGAGCAGAAGCGGCTGGTCGCCGAGCGGCTGGCCGGGGTCGGCTGGGAGGTGCTGAAGCTGCTGGAAGCCATGGCCACCGCGGACGTCTTCTACTTCGACGCGATGGCGCAGATCCACCTGGACCGCTGGTCGGCGGGCCGGGTCGTGCTGCTCGGCGACGCCGCCTACTGCGCTTCGGCGTTGTCGGGCCAGGGGACGAGCCTCGCGCTCGTCGGCGCGTATGTCCTCGCGCAGGAGCTGGGCCGCGCGGACCACGAAACGGCCTTCGCGGCTTACGAGCGCCGGATGCGGCCGTTCGCCGAGCTCAACCAGGCCCTGGCTACCGAGAACCCGACGGGCGGGCCGGCGGAGGAGTCGATCGAGCGGGCGAAGAACGCCATCGACCTCAGTTGAGGAAGTCGATCAGGGCCGCCGACGTGCGGTCCGGGGCTTCGAGGTGCGGGAAGTGCCCGACGCCCGGCCAAAGGGCCGGCTCGGTGTGCGGGCCCGCCCAGCGCACCGACGCGGTCGCGGTCTCGGGGAGGATGCAGGGGTCGTCGGCGCCGTGCAGCTGCAGCGTCGGCGCCGCGATCCGGCTGCCGACGGCGTCGGTGAAGCGACGGCCTTCGCCGCGGAACTGCGCGCGGAACGCCCAGCGGTAGTACTCCAGCGCGCTGTGCGCGACCCCCGGCACGAGCATCGCCCGCCGGAACGCCTCGACGCTGCCGGAGAAGTCCGAAGTGGACCGCCAGCGGCTCCCGGCCCAGCCGCCGAAGAGGTCGGCGACGGCTTGGGCGTCGTCCTTCACCAGCCACTTCTCCGGCGCCATCGGTACCTGGAAGCGGAAGAGGTGCCCGGCCGCCCGGCCCTGCCCGCGCCACGGGCGGGCCGCGCCCGAGCGCAGGGCGAGGGGGTGGGCGGCGCCGATCGCCGTCACCGACGAGACGAGCCGGGGGTGCAGCGACGCGACCGTCCAGGCGAGCATGCCGCCCCAGGCGTGCCCGACGAGGTGCGCGCGTCGCGCCCCGAGGGACTTGACCAGGCCCCCGACGTCGCCCGCGAGGGTCCAGGCGTCGTAGCCGCGGGGTGGCTTGTCCGAGTCGCCGTAGCCGCGCAGGTCGACGGCGACCGCGCGGAACCCCGCTTCGGCCAGCGCACGCAGCTGGTGGTGCCAGGTCCACCAGAACTCGGCGAACCCGTGCAGCAGCACCACGACCGGGCCGTCACCGAGCTCGGCGACGTGCAGCCGGATGCCGTTCGCGGACACGTCGCGGTGGACCCACGGGCCGTCGAGGCGGACGCTCGACGGGTCGGGGGACGCGGGCAACGAACTCAGTCGCGCGTAGTGGTCAAGTCGGCTTCAGGCGCCTTCTGCGGCTTCAGCGCGGCGGCGGTCTCCTTGACGCTGGCGATGGTCCGCTCGGGCGCCTTGAACTTCTTCACCTTGCGGTAGCCCAGGAACCCGGCCACGCCCGCGACCAGCAGCATCAGGACGAACACGATGCCGAACGCGATCCAGCGGTAGCGCACCCACTCGGCGAGCCCCTCGGCGGCGAAGAAGAACAGGAAGAACGTGCTGTACAGGAAGACCGTCAGCGCGATCAGGAAGTAGACGGCCCCCTTGAGGCCCTTCTTCACTTCGCCGACCAGCTCGGACTTCGCGAGCTCCATCTCGGCCCGGACGAGGGTCGAGATGTGCTGGGTCGCGTCGCCGACGAGCCGGCCGATCGACTGGTCGCCGGGGACGTCGGAGTCGGAGGACAGCGGGAGGTAAGGCACGGCCCCCACGCCGTCGGGGCCGGTGCGTTCGTGTTTGGGGCTGCTCACCGGGTCATCGTGCCATGTGTCCGTAGAGCGGGCGCGGCGGAGTCACAGTGTGTCGGAGATTCGAGCGTGCACTTTGCTACGGCGGAGTAGCAGGGCCGCCGCCAGGAGGGACGCCGTCGCGGACGCGATCAACACCGCGGCCTTCGCCAGCTCGCTCGTCCCCTCGGGCAGCGCCAGCTCCGCGATCAACAGGCTGACGGTGAACCCGACCCCGCCGAGCACCGACAACGCGGCCATGTCGCGCCAGCCCATCCCGCGGGGCTTCTCCGCCAGCCGCAGCTTCACCGCGAGCATGCTGGCGCCGAGGATGCCGACGACTTTGCCACCGAGCAGCCCGGCCAGCACCGCGAGCGGCAACGCCGTCGTGAACACCGCGCCCAGCGCGTCGCCGTCGACCGAGATCCCGGCCGCGAACAGCGCGAACACCGGCACGGCGACCGCGGCCGACCAGGGCTGGAGCCGGTGCTCGAGCCGCAGCGCGGGTGCCTCCGCCTCGCCTTCGTCGGCGCGGACGCGGGTGAGCAGGCCGAGCGCGACGCCGGCGATCGTCGCGTGGATGCCCGCCGAGTGCACCGCGACCCAGGTGACGAGCGCGAGCGGTACGTACAGCCACGGCGTCCGCACCCGGCGGTGCTGCAGGAACGCGTACAGCGCGAGCGCCACGACGGCCACCCCCACGGCGACCAGGTCGAACCCGGTGGTGAACAGGATGGCGATGACGAGGATCGCGCCCAGGTCGTCCACCACGGCCAGGGACAGCAGGAACACCCGCGCGCTCGAGGGCAGGTTCGACGCGGTCAGGGCCAGCACGCCGAGTGCGAACGCGATGTC
This sequence comes from Amycolatopsis sp. NPDC004378, assembly GCF_053602455.1. Classification (NCBI taxonomy): domain Bacteria; kingdom Bacillati; phylum Actinomycetota; class Actinomycetes; order Pseudonocardiales; family Pseudonocardiaceae; genus Amycolatopsis; species Amycolatopsis sp. NPDC004378. The sequence continues at coordinate 1,241,872 of NZ_JBSGDR010000001.1, read as the reverse complement.
CGTGGCCACCGGGATCGCCCACGCGCGGTCGATGCCCGGCGTCCCCCAGCCGACGGCCAGCGCGACGAGCGCGGGCACGACCATGCCGCCGATCGCGGCCACGACCGGCAGGATCGCCTGCTTGAACCGGGACAGCTCGCCGATCACCAGCTCGCGTTTGAGCTCGAGGCCGGCGACGAAGAAGAACAGGGCGAGCAGCCCGTCCTTCGCCCAGTCGCCGACGGTCTGGTCGAGGTGCAGGAACTGCGGGCCGAGCCGGAAGTCGCGCAGCGCGTGGTAGCTGTCGCGCAGCGGGGAGTTGGCCCAGAGCAGGGCGACGGCGGTCGCGCCGAGCAGGATCAGCCCGCCGGTGGTCTCGGTGCGCAGGTAGCGCGCGAACTCGTTCAAAGGACGGGACACGGACGGCTCCTCGGGTCGCTGACAACCGTTGCCGACCAGACTTCCCGGCGCACCTTGACGCCATTTTAATGCCTGTTTGTCACGGACTGTTATGGCCGTCGCCACACGGGGTGCCGGTGGTGATTCACCGGCGAGCACTCATACCATGCCAAGCGACAACGAAGTCCGAGACAAAGGAAGACAGAGTTGTGAGCACCTCTACCGAGGTCCAGCAGGACACGAGGTTCTTCGGGCACCCACGAGGACTGGCGAACCTCTTCGGCGTCGAGATGTGGGAGCGCTTCTCCTTCTACGGGATGCTCGGCATCCTGCCGATCTACCTCTACTACAAGGCGGACCAGGGCGGCCTGGGCCTGAACCAGGACGCCGCGCTCGGCGTCGTCGGCGCCTACGGCGGGCTCGTGTACCTCTCCGCCGTCGTCGGCGCGTGGGTGGCCGACCGGCTGCTCGGCTCCGAACGGACGCTCTTCTCCAGCGCCGTGCTGATCATGATCGGCCACATCAGCCTGGCCCTGCTGCCGGGCATGGCCGGGATCGGCGTCGGCCTCGTGTGCGTCGCGGTCGGCAGCGGCGGGCTGAAGTCCAACGCGACGGCGATCGTCGGCACGCTCTACGCCGAGGGCGACGAGCGGCGCGACGCCGGCTTCACGATCTTCTACATGGGCGTCAACCTCGGCGCGTTCGTCGGTCCGCTGCTGACCGGGCTCGCGCAGACCGAGGTCGGCTTCCACCTCGGCTTCGGCCTCGCCGCGATCGGCATGGCACTCGGCCTGATCCAGTACACGCTCGGCCGCAAGAACCTCGGCGAGAAGGCCAAGGAGGTGCCGAACCCGCTGCCGTCGTCCCGCCGCCTGCTGGCCGTCGGCGCGGCCGTCGTCCTGGTCGCCGCGATCGTCGCGCTGGTGCTCACTGGCGTCGTCAACCCGGACAACTTGGCCGACGTCGTCGTCTGGGTGGTCGGCATCATCTCGGTGATCTACTTCGTGGTCATCCTGAGCAGCCGCGAGATCACGTCGGACGAGCGCAGCCGCGTGTTCTCGTTCATCCCGATGTTCATCGCCAGCGCCGCGTTCTTCTCGCTGTACCAGCAGCAGTTCACGGTCGTCGCGGCCTACACCGACCAGCGGCTGAACCGGGACCTGTTCGGCTGGGAGATGCCGGTGTCCTGGGTCAACTCGATCAACCCGGTGTTCATCATCGTGTTCGCGCCGATCATCGCGGCGCTGTGGACGAAGCTCGGCGAGCGCCAGCCGTCGACGCCGGTCAAGTTCGTGCTCGGCACGGTGCTGATGGGCGTGGCGTTCCTGCTGTTCCTGCCGATGGTCGGCAGCGGCAAGAACGCGAGCCCGATGCTCGCGATGGTCGGCATCCTGTTCGTCTTCACGATCGCCGAACTGTGCCTCTCGCCCGTCGGGCTGTCCCTGTCGACGAAGCTCGCGCCCAAGGCCTTCCGGACGCAGATGGTCGCGCTGAACTTCCTGTCGATCTCGTTCGGCACGGCGATGTCGGGCAAGCTCGCCGAGTACTACTCGGTGGACGACGAGACGCCGTACTTCGGCACGGTCGGCGGCGTCGCGATCGTCATCGGCGTGCTCCTGCTGGCGGCGACGCCCTTCATCCGCAAGCTGATGAAGGGCGTCCACTGAGCTGGGTGGGCCCTCGGCGGGCGGCCGTCACCCGACGGTGACGCCGAAGAGCACCCCGACGAAGTACGTCACGACCATGGTGAGGGCGCCGACCCCGACGTTGCGCAGGATCGCGCGCCCCACCTGGGCGTCGCCGAGCCTGGCGCTGACGTAGCCCGTCAGCGTCAGGCCGACGACGACCGCGGCCGCGCAGGCCCACACCCGCAGGGAGACCCCGGCCCAGGCGATCGAGAGGATCGGCAGCAGCGCGCCGACCGAGAACGCGAGCAGGGACGCCCACGCCGCCTGCCACGGGCTGGTCAGGTTGTCCGGGTCGATCCCGAGCTCGGCCTCCGCGTGCGCCTGCAGGGCGTCCTTTTCGGTCAGTTCGCGGGCGACCCGGCCGGCGAGCTCGGGCGAAAGCCCTTTCTGCTCGTAGATCTCGGCGAGCTCGCGCTCCTCGGCCTCCGGCATCGTCTTGAGCTCGTGCTTTTCCAGCCGGAGCAAAGCCTGTTCGGTGTCGCGCTGGGTGCTCACCGAGACGTATTCACCACCGGCCATGGAAAAGGCGCCGGCGACGAGCCCGGCGATTCCGGCGGTCAGGATCGCGGTGCTTTCGGTGGTCGCGCCGGCGACGCCGACGACGATCCCGGCGACGGACACGATCCCGTCGTTCGCCCCGAGAACCCCGGCCCGCAGCCAGTTCAGCTTCCCGCCCACGTCCTCGTGCGGTTCGTGCGCGTGCTCCACGGCGTCACCGTCAATCGTTTCGGTCACGAGAACAGTGAAACACGAACGCAGAATCGTGGCGAGACTTGTTCTTTTTGTCAGGTACGCCTAATTAACGCGTGCCTTACCTAAGCCGTCCTGTGTGGACTCTCAGCCGCCATGGGTCATCATGGGCGGCATGGAGGAGCAGGATTGGCAGCCGCTGGTGGCGGTGGAGGGCCTCCCGCTGCGAGGCGGCGAGGGCCGGTACCGGCTGCTGGAGAAGGCCGAGCACGGCCTGGCGTACTTGATCCACTACCCGGCGGGGGTGGCCTCGCCGACGCACGCGCACGACCACGACTCGATCGTCTACGTGCTGTCCGGCCGCCTGCGGGGCGCGGTCGACGGCCTGGAGGCGGAAGCCGGCCCGGGTGACTCGGTGCTGCACCCGCGCGGGGTGGCCCACCACGTCGAGGCCCTGACGGACTCCATGTGGGTGGAGTTCAAGTCCCCGCTCCCGGCAAGACCCCCCATCGCCTGACCCCCGTGTCGACCCTTCAATCACGCGTGTCGGCCTTCCGAACACGCGGAAACGCCCGGCCCCGCTCGAGGCGGGACCGGGCGTCTCCTGGAGTGAAGCTCAGGCGTCCAGCTCGGCGAGGGCCTGCTTGGCCTTCTCGAGCTCGGCCTCCAGCGCCGCGACCTTCGCCGCCTGCGCCTCGCGGGCCTGGTTGATCACCTCGTCGATCGGGCCCGACAGGTCCGCGTGCAGCTCCTTCGCCGCGCGCGAGACCGCCGCCGCCGGGATCTCGAGGCCCTTCGCGACCCACTTGGAGCCGTTCTTGAGCTCGGCCTGCCACTCGCCGTCGGCGGTGCCGGTGACGGTCAGGGTGAGCTCGACCGTGCGGGTCTTCTTCGCCGTCGACGCCGTCGCACCCTTCGGGCGGCCGCGCTTCGGCTTGGGAGCCTCCTCGGCGGCAGGCTCGGCAGAGCCTTCCGAAGAGGCCGGGGACGCGGACTCGGTGACGGCCGCCTCGGCGGTGGAAACCTCCGGAGCCGAAGCCGGAGCCTCGGCAGCAGCCGTTTCCTCGTCGTGCGTCAGGACATCCACGGTCATCGTCGTGTCGTCTCCTTGCCCGGGAAGGGGGTGTGGTTCGCGGCACAGCGTAGAACATGCGTTCGAGGCGTGCCACTCGGGGTGTCATGACAGAGCCCTCCCGGCGCGAAGCCGGAAGGGCCCTGACGGAAGAACGCTAGCTCACTCCTCGGACTTGCCCGACTGCAGGCCCGACGAGATCAGGTCCATCACCGACGAGTCGGCCAGCGTGGTGACGTCGCCGACCTGCCGGTTCTCCGCGACGTCACGCAGCAGGCGGCGCATGATCTTGCCCGAGCGCGTCTTCGGCAGCTCCGGCACGACCATGATCTGCCGCGGCTTCGCGATCGGCCCGATCTCCTTGGCGACGTGGTTGCGCAGCTCCTGGACGGCCTCGTCGCCGCCGTCGACGGCGTTGCCGCGGAGGATGACGAACGCGACGATGCCCTGCCCGGTCGTCGGGTCGGTCGCGCCGACGACCGCGGCCTCGGCCACCGTCGGGTGCGAGACCAGCGCGGACTCGACCTCGGTCGTCGAGATGCGGTGGCCGGACACGTTCATCACGTCGTCGACGCGGCCCAGCAGCCAGATGTCACCGTCGTTGTCGTACTTCGCGCCGTCGCCGGCGAAGTAGAAGCCCTGCTCCTTGAAGCGCGACCAGTAGGTGTCGCGGAAGCGCTCTTCGTCGCCCCAGACGCCCCGCAGCATCGACGGCCACGGCTTGTCGAGCACCAGGTACCCGCCGCCGCCGTGCGCGACCTCGGTGCCGGTGTCGTCGACGACCTTCGCGGAGATGCCCGGCAGCGCCTTCTGCGCGGAACCCGGCTTGGTGGACGTGACGCCCGGCAGCGGCGAGATCATGATCGCGCCGGTTTCGGTCTGCCACCACGTGTCGACGATCGGGGCCTTGCCCGCGCCGATGTTTTCGCGGTACCAGATCCACGCCTCGGGGTTGATCGGCTCGCCGACCGAGCCCAGCACCCGCAGCGACGACAGGTCGTACTTCTCCGGGATTTCCGCGCCCCACTTCATGAACGTGCGGATCAGCGTCGGGGCGGTGTAGTAGAGGGAGACCTTGTACTTCTGGACGATCTCCCAGTGCCGGCCCTCGTGCGGGGTGTTCGGCGTGCCTTCGTAGACGACCTGCGTGACGCGGTTGGCGAGCGGGCCGTAGACGATGTAGCTGTGGCCGGTGATCCAGCCGATGTCGGCGGTGCACCAGTAGACGTCCTCGCCGGCCTTGTGGTCGAAGACGTTGTGGTGCGTGTACGCCGTCTGCGTCAGGTAACCGCCGGAGGTGTGCAGGATGCCCTTCGGCTTCCCGGTCGTCCCGGACGTGTAGAGGATGAACAGCGGGTGTTCGCTGTCGAAGGCTTCGGGAGTGTGCTCTTCGGACTGTCCGTCGACGAGCTCGTGCCACCAGAGGTCGCGGCCGTCGGTCCACGGGACGTCGCCCTCGAGCTTGTCGCCGGTGCGCTTGACGACGATGACCTTCTCGACGGTCTCGGCGCCTTCGAGCGCTTCGTCGACATTGGCCTTCATCGGCGCGGCCTTGCCGCGGCGGAACTGGCCGTCGGAGGTGATCACGATCTTCGCGGCGGCGTCGTCGACGCGGGCCCGCAGCGCCGTCGGCGAGAAGCCGCCGAAGACGACGTTGTGCAGCGCACCGATCCGCGCGCAGGCGAGCATCGCGAAGATGGCCTCGGGGACCATCTGCAGCTGGATCGCCACGACGTCGCCGGCGGTGACGCCCAGGGACGTGAGTGCGTTGGCGGCCTTGGAAACCTCGGTCTTCAGCTCGGCGTAGGTGATGTCCCGGGTGTCACCCGGCTCGCCGACCCAGTGGATCGCGACCTGCTCGCCGTGCCCGGCCTCGACGTGCCGGTCGACGCAGTTGTACGCGACGTTCAGCTTGCCGCCGACGAACCACTTCGCGAAGGGCGCATTGGTCCAGTCCAGTACCGTGGTCCACTTCGTGTCCCACGTCAGCCGCTCCGCCTGCTTCGCCCAGAACGCCTCGCGATCGGCGTCCGCCTCGGCGTAGAGCTCGGCCTTCGCATTGGCCTGGCCAGCGAATTCGTCACTGGGCGGGAACGTGCGGCTCTCGGTGAGCAGGTTGTCCAGGGCTGGGGACTGCTCGGTCATGGTTGCAAGGCCTCCTGTAGTGCGCCGAGACGACGGCTAGCGGCACGCTAGCGACGTTAGTCCGCCTTGTAAAAGGTTGCACCCACGTTGCCCTGTGGTTTCACCGAGGCAGGCGAGCCCCGGTGACTAAGCGTTCGTTCAGCCGTGCCTTCGCCGCGGGCCATTCCGGCGCCAGCATCGAATAGGTGACGGTGTCGCGCGACGAGCCGTCCGGCCGGATGCGGTGTGCGCGCAGCACGCCTTCGCGAAGCGCGCCGAGCCGTTCGATGGCGCGTTGCGAGCGAAGGTTCCGGATGTCCGTCTCCCACGAAACCCGTTGCGCGGCAAGGGTTTCGAACGCGTGGGTGAGCAGGAGCAGCTTCGACTCGGTGTTCAGCCCGGTGCGCTGCCAGTCGGTGCCGATCCACGTGTGCCCGATCGAGAGGATCCGGTGCGGCTCGACGACCTGGTAGTACGACGTCGTCCCGGCGACGCGGCCGGAGGGGACGTCGATCTGCGCGAACGCGCGGCGCGCGGGGTCGGCGAGGGCCTGCTCGACCATCCGCTCCGCCGCCGGGAGATCACCCGGCTGCCGGATGCTCAGCCACGCCCAGATGCCCGGGTCGGCGCCCGCCTCGAGCAGGCCCTTCGCGTGGTCGAGACTCAGCGGTTCCAGCCGCACGTGCTCGCCGGCCAGGGTCGGGGTGGTGCTCCAGTCGCTCACCTGATCACCGTAAGGCGCGCAGTGGCTGCTCCTGATAGCCAATTTCGGAGCATTTCCGCAGGCCACTTCGGCGTTGCCTATGCTCGGCTGACCACGACGGAAGGCAGGATCGATGGCCGAAGAGCGCGAAGAGCTGAGCTGGGAACTGTTCGGCACGGCCAGCCGTGAGTTGGCTCACACCATCGCCGACGACGGCTTCGCGCCGGACCTGATCCTGTCCATCGCCCGCGGCGGCCTCTTCGTCGCCGGCGCGCTCGGCTACGCGCTCGACGTGAAGAACCTGCACGTGATGAACGTCGAGTTCTACACCGGCGTCGACCAGCGCCTCGACCTGCCGGTGATGCTGCCGCCGGTGCCCAACGTCGTCGACCTGACGAGCAAGAAGGTGCTGATCGCCGACGACGTCGCCGACACCGGCGCCACCCTCAAGCTGGTCCGCGACTTCTGCCTCGAGCACGTCGCCGAGGTGCGCTCGGCGGTCGTCTACGAAAAGCCGCATTCGACGGTGAAGTGCGAGTACGTCTGGCGGCACACCGACAAGTGGATCAACTTCCCGTGGTCGGTCCTGCCGCCCGTGGTCGCGCGCGCGGGCCAGGTGCTCGATGCCTGATCCGCTGAAGCCCCTGCTCGACCTCGAAGGCGTCGCGGCGGCCGCGAAGTCCGCGCAGGACGCCGTGTTCGCGGTCCACCGCCTCCCGGCGAACCTCCGCGGCGGCGCGGAGACGGCGGCGGAAGCGTCGGTGCGCGCCGCCCGCGCGTCGGCCGGGATCGAAGGCGCGAACCCGGAACTGCCCGCCGACGGCTCGGTCGCCGACCCGATCCTCGCCGGCGCCCTGCGCGTCGCGGAAACGCTGGAGTCGCTCCTCCCGACGTGGCGCCGCGCGCCGATGCAGGCGTTGGCGCGCCTGCACGTCCTGGCCGCGGCGGACCTCGTCGACGACCTGGACGCACTGGGGCGCCCGCGTTCCGGCGGCGGCCGGCTCGAGCTGCTCGCCCAGCTCGTGACCGGCTCGACTTCGGTGCCGGGCCCGGTCCTGACGGCCGTGGTGCACGGGGAACTGTTGGCGCTCAAGCCGTTCGGCAGCGCGGACGGCGTCGTGGCCCGCGCGGCGGCCCGGTTGACGATGATCGCGACGGGCCTGGACCCGAAGGCCTTGAGCGTGCCCGAAGTCGCGTTCTTCCGCCGCGTGCCGCGTTATCTCGAGGCCGCGGAGGGGTTCGCGAGCGGTTCGCCGGACGGCGTACGCGCGTGGCTGCTCTTCTGCTGCGAAGCGTTCGAGGCAGGTGCGCGCGAGGCGAAGAGCATTTCGGACGCGGCGTCTTAAGCGGACAGCTTCGCCGACCACTTCTCTTCGATCCGCCCGAACCGCCACACCGCCAGCGCGACGACCCAGGTCAGCACGAACAGCCCGACGATCCCGAAGCCGACGTAGTCCAGGTCCACCGAAGCGATCGCGGCCAGCGGGCCGGACGTGATGTCCAGCTTCTCGGTGAGGATCGAGACCAGCTCGATGGTCCCGATCACCAGCGCCACCGCGACCGACAGGGCGGTCACCGTGATGTTGTAGAAGATCTTGCGCACGGGCTTGGCGAACGCCCAGCCGTAGGCGAAGTTCATGAAACAGCCGTCCACGGTGTCGAACAGGCTCATCCCGGCGGCGAACAGGATCGGCAGCACCAGGATCGCGTACCAGGGCAGGGCGAACGTGGCGGCGCCGGCGGCGAGCACGAGCAGGCCGATCTCGGTCGCGGTGTCGAAGCCCAGCCCGAACAGCACGCCGACGGGGTAGATGTGCCACGGCTTGCGCACGGCCTTCGTCGCGCCGCGCAGCAGCCGGTTCAGCACGCCGCGGTTGTCCAGCTGGCGCTCCAGGGCGGCCTCGTCGAACTCGCCGTGGCGCATCCGCCGGAAGACCCGCAGGATGCCGACCAGCACGACGAGGTTGAGGATCGCGATCACGTACAGGAACACGCCGGACACCGACGTGCCGATGAGGCCGGTGGCGTCGTGCAACGCCGAGGAGCCGTCCTCGACCTGCCCGGCCAGCGCGCGGACACCGAGCGACAGCAGCAGGCACAGCGCGAAGACGATCGTCGAGTGCCCGAGGGAGAACCAGAACCCGACCGACAGCGGCCGCTGGCCGTCGGCCATCAGCTTCCGGGTGGTGTTGTCGATCGCCGCGATGTGGTCGGCGTCGAACGCGTGCCGCATGCCGAGCGTGAACGCCGTGACGCCGAGGCCGATCCCGAACACCCCGGACGTGCCCAGCGCGTAGTGCTTCGGAGCGACGAAGGCGGCGAGCACCACCCAGCCCACGACGTTGAGCAGCAGGATGAACCCGGCCATCCCGCCGACGGACACCCACTCGCGGCGCGAAAGCCCGCGCCGCGAGTCCTCCTTCGTCCCCGCCATCGCCACCCGCCTTCCCTCATCTGAGAGGTTAGACAGGTGAGCAGATGAAGAGCAATGCTGTGACAACCGAGGCTCCGCCTCGGGCCGGGGGCTCCGCCACCCGGAGCCCCCGAAAGACGGGGTCAGCTGGCGCGCACGCGCACCAAGTCCAGTGCCTTCCGGACATGCCCGCCGGACGTGTGCAGCGCCTTCGCGGCGCTCTTGACGTCCGTGCCCGAAAGCAGGTGCACCAGCGCCACCTTGAGGTCGCCCCCGGCCTCGGTGAGCGCGTCCGAGCAGTCCGCCATCGTCATGCCGGTGGCTTCCTGCAGGATCCGGATGGTCCGGCCGCGCAGCTTCGCGTTCGTGGCCCGCATGCTGACCATCAGGTTGGAGTACGTCCGGCCCAGCTTGATCATCGTCGCGGTGGAGAACGACGTCAGGATCATCTTCTGCGCCGTGCCCGCCTTCATCCGGGTCGAGCCGGCGATCGCCTCGGGGCCGGTGTCGACGGCGATGAGCACGTCGACGCCGGCGGGCTTCGCGGCCTTCGGGTTGCCCGACACCAGCCCGGTGCGGGCACCCTGGCGGGACGCCGCGAGCAGCGCGCCCAAGACGTACGGCGTCCTGCCCGACGCCGTCAGCCCCAGCACGAAGTCACCCGGCTGGACCATCGCGGCCATTTCGGCCGCACCCGCCCCGTCGTCGTCCTCCGCGTTTTCGACGGCGTGGCGCAGGGCCTGCTCGCCGCCGGCGTGATGCGCGATGAACCAGTCCGCCGGCACGTTGAACGTCGGCACCAGCTCGGCCGCGTCCAGCGTGGCCAGCCGCCCGGACGTGCCCGCCCCGACGTAGTGCACCCGCCCGCCGGACCGCAGGGCGTCCACCGCGTAGTCCACCGCGCGCGCCACCTGGGGCAGCACCGCGGCCACGGCACCGGCGACCGTGCGGTCCTCGGCGTTGATCGCGCCCAGGATCCCCGCGGTGGACATCAGGTCGATGTCCGTGGTGCGGGGATTGCGGGTCTCGGTCGGCGAATCGACGTGCACCGCCTGGGTGGGGACGGTCATCATGCGCCTCACATTTTCTCCGGTCATTACTTGCCGGTTTCCCGCGGACGGCGACGACCGTCCGGCCTGACCCCCAAGCGGTGCGAGCCGACCGCGTCCCTGGTGGCGTCCAGGGCGCTGACCGACGCGTCCATGTGCCGCTGGGCGACACCGATGAACAAGCAGTCGATGACGGTGAGCTGGGCGATGCGGCTCGCCGTGGCTCCCGAACGGAAGGTGGTTTCCCGGGCGGCCGTCGTCAGGACGTAGTCGGCGACCTCGGTGATCGGGGACCGCGGGAAGTTCGTCACGGCGATGGTGATCGCGCCGTGCTCGCGGGCCACCCGCAGCGCCTCGACGGTGTCGGTGGTCGCGCCGGTGTGCGAGACGCCGATCGCGACGTCACCGGGGCTCAGCACCGCGGCCGAGGTCAGCATGATGTGCGTGTCCGACCACGAGAAGCACACCCGGCCGATGCGGTGCAGCTTCTGCTGCAGGTCCGCGGCGACGAACGCGCTGGCGCCGACGCCGTAGACGTCCACGCGGCCGGCGTTCGCGACGACCTCGATCACGCGCTCCAGCGTGGCGACGTCGAGCTGGTCGGCCGTCTCCTCGACCGCCCGCGCGTCGGCGAAGCTGACCTTGCCGATCACGGCGGCCAGGTCGTCCTCCGGGCCGATCTCGCCGCCGAGGTTGCGCGTGGTCCGCGCCTCGGTGCGGGCGGTGTCCGCGGCCAGCGCGATGCGCAGCTGCGGGTACCCGCCGACGCCGACGGCCTTGCAGAACCGCGTCACCGTGGTCTCGCTCGTGTTGGCCGCCAAGGCCACTTCGGTGATGCTGCGTCTCGCGACCTGCGCGGGATCCTCCAGCACCACCTTCGCCACGCGCTGCTCGGCGCGGGCCAGGCCGGGGAGCAGGGACCGGATCCGGACCAGCGGGCTGGCGTCCGCGTCCCGCACGGCCGTCTGGACCGATACGGGCTCGGACGGTGCCGTGCCGACTACGGATTCGGTATCACTCACCGTCGGAAAGTTACTAACCGTTGGCATCTGCGACAAGGCTACCCACACCCTTCGGTCGGATCGCAACCCGTCCGTGTCTGCGGATCTGGATTTGCGATTAATCACTGACCAGAAAGTCGCCAACCAGGTCGGTCTTGTTAACGAGCTCAAGCTAACGACTTGGCAACTTAGTGTCGCGGTGCAAACGGCAAGCTGACGGTTAACTGCGGTGAAAAGTCAACAACGAGCGACCGGCAAGTCACCGAGCGCTCAATTGCCAACCCTCTGCGACGAATGCAGCGGGATTCCGTTCACCGTCGAGGAGTGATCGGCCGCTCTCGGTGACTTTCACACCGTCGACCGAAACTCCGCGGCCCGTGTAATTCGGGTCGGTGCTGTAACGCCAGCGGAGGCTCACGGACGCGCCCTGCGGCAGCAAGCCGGTCGCCTTCCACCAGGCACGGTGTCCGTGTCCGGAGAGCGACGTCACATCTCCGGAGGGTGCGCCCGGGCCGGAAACCGAGAGCACGATCGGTTGCCAGTTCACCCCGTCGGTGGAGGCTTGCAGCTGTAATGGATCAGTGCTTCCTTCGGTGTCCACGAAGGCGAAAAAGGACACGCGTGCTTGATCACTTTGCGTAGTAAATGGTCGAGTACTCAACGTGGCCACGCTCGTGTTACCCAGCGTGCTCGTCCAGGCGTCTTTTCCGACGGCCGGCTGCACGGCCATGGCCCTGGCCAGCGAAGTCGCCCACACCTGGCGCGCGGTGTTGATCGAGCCCCAGTTCCGGCTCGGGTGCACGCGGTTGGTCAGCAGGATCGCGAACGACCGCGATTCGGCGTCGATGACCAGCGTCGTCCCGGTGAATCCGGTGTGCCCGGCGGTGACCGGCGAGGCGAGCGCGCCCATGTACCAGGGCTGGTCGAGCTCGAAGCCGAGGCCGTGCGAGTCGTCCGGGAACTGCTGGTTGTAGTTGGTCAGCATCTGCCGCACGGTCTCGGCGCCCAGGATCCGGTGCCCGCGGTAGGTGCCGCCGTTGAGGATCGTCTGGGCGAGCGCGGCCATGTCGTTCGCGGTGCTGAACACCCCCGCGTGCCCGGCGACGCCGCCGAGCGACCACGCGTTCTCGTCGTGGACGCTGCCCCGCACCATCCCCCGCGGCGGGTTCGTCTCGAACTCCGTCGCCGCGATCCGGTTCAGCTTCGACGCGGGCGGGTTGTACCCGGTGTCGACCATGCCCAGCGGCGCCGTGATCCGGTCGTGGACGACCTTGTCGAGGGTCTGCCCGGTCAGCTTCTCGACGATGAAGCCGAGGGTGAGCAGGTTGATGTCGGAGTAGAGGTAGGTCGTGCCCGGCTTGTTCTTCAACGGGCTGTCGAGCACCGCCTGCCGGCGTGAGGGGATGTCCGGGTAGCCCGCCCACAGCGAGGGGACCGGGTCGGCGTCGAACCCGGAGACGTGCGTGAGCAGCATCTTGACCGTGATGGCGGCCTTGTCGCCGGTCGCGAACTCCGGGAAGAACTTCGACACGGGCGTGTCGATGGTGAGCTGACCGCGTTCGACCAGCTGCAGCACGGCGATCGAGGTGAACAGCTTCGAGATCGACGCCATGTCGAAGATGGTGTCGTTCCGCATCGGGACCTGCTGGTCGGCGGGCAGTTCCGTGCCCGCCGCATCGGCGTACCGCAGCGCGCCGCCGACGGCGTACCGGTCGACGACCACGCCGTCGTGGGCCAGCAGGCCGACCGCGCCGGAGAAGTGCGGGTGCCCGGTGGCGTCCGGTTTCGTCCAGCTCGCCAGGAAGTCCTCGGCGGCCTTGATCGGCGCCGGATCGAGGTTGACCTCCTGCGGCCGTCCGTCGCGCAGGGTCGTCCACGGCGCGGCGAAGCCCTGCTGCGGCCGGTCGAAGCGGCCCGCGTCGTCGTGGCGTCCGATGGCGCTGGCTCCCGAGGTCAAGGTGGTCAGAGCGACCAGCACTCCGGTGGCCGCGGCGATGACCTTCCTAGCACGCACGAGTTCCCCCTCAGCGGTAGAGCAGGTAGTGACGACGTCTCCGGTCGAACTCGGCGAGCTCGGCCCGCCACGCCCCGGTGACCTCGTCGACGCCCGCGCCGGCGTCGACCATGGTCCGCAGGCGGTCGGACCCGGAGAGCTTGTCGATGTAGTTGTCGGAACGCCAGGCGAAGACGTCCGGGTGCAGTGCCTTGGCCGTCACGAGCATGGCGACCGCGGTCCGGATGGCGTCGAAGGCCTGCGGGTCGTCGACGCTCAGCTGCACGCCCCCGCAGGTCTGGTTGACGAACTTGCTGAACGTCGGGACGAAGTAGATCTCGCGGAACTTCGCGCCGGGCAGCCGCAGACCCTCGAGCTTTTCGCGCCAGCGCCAGTCGAGGCCGGGCGCACCGATGATCTCGAACGGCCTCGTCGTGCCGCGGCCCTCGGAGAACACCGTGCCCTCGAACATGCCGGTGCCCGGGTAGACGAGCGCGGTGTCCGGCGTCGGCATGTTCGGGCTCGGCAGCACCCAGTTCAGGCCGGTCTGCGCGAAGAGCGTGTCACGCTGCCAACCGCGGACCTGGACGACGTCGAGGTGGTCGAGCTTCACGCCTTCGCCGGGCAGGAACTCTTCGGCGAAGAAGCGCGCGAGTTCACCGGCTGTCATGCCGTGCTGCTGGACGATCGGCTTCTTCCCGATGCCCGAGGCGAACTTCGCGTCGAGCAGCGGCCCGGCCGCCCGGCCGCCGATCGGGTTCGGCCGGTCGAGCACGACGAAAGCGGCCTTGACCTGCGCCGCGGCCACCATCGCCGTGTAGAGCGACCAGATGTAGGTGTAGAAGCGCGCGCCGACGTCGGCGATGTCGAAGACGACCGTGTCGACGCCCGCCTTGGTGAACAGCGAAGCGAGCTTCGTCGCGTCGACGCCGTACGCGTCGTACACGGGCACGCCGGTGCGCGGGTCCGTGTAGTCGCCTTCGGAGCCACCGGCCTGCGCGCTGCCGCGGAAGCCGTGTTCGGGCCCGAAGGCCGCGACCGGCTTGACGCCGGCCGCGACCATCGAGTCGATGATGTGGTCACCGTTCAGCAGCACGCCGGTCGGGTTCGACAGGACGCCGAGTTTGCGGCCCGCGAAGGACCGCCAGCCCTGCGCGGCCAGCTGCTCCGCGCCGGTCAGGACCCGTCCGGGCCGGTTCTCCGGCTCGGCCCCGGCGACAGCCGAGCCGCTCGCCAGGGCCGGGACGGCGAGCGCGCCCGCGCCGAGGAAGTGGCGCCGGTTGAGGTTCACCAGGTCAGCCCGTGACCGAACGGGTACTTCACGGTCTGCAGGTCGGCGCCCGCCGGGATGTCGACCGGCAGTTTCCCGACCGGCTTCGTCTCGCCGAGGATGACCTTGGCCAGTGCCTCCAGGGTCGGCGTGATGTAGCCGTAGGTCGCCAGCCAGGTCCGCACCTGACTCGGGTAACCCGCGTCGTACGGGATCTGCGCGGCGACCGCGACGACCGGCTTGCCGGTCGCCTGCAGCGCGTTCAGCAGCTTGGTCTGCAGCGGGAAGCCGCCGATGTTGTTCGTCAGGACGACGACGAGGTCGGCGCTCTGCGCCTTGGCGACCGCTTGCGCGATCTGGGCGTCCGTCGGCGCCTGCCCGGTCTGGTACGCGGTCGCCGTGGTGCCGTGGGCGGTCAGCTTCTGCGCGAGCGCCGCCGTCGTGGAGACGCCCCAGCCGGTGACGAGCGTCGTCGCGGGCTTCTGCTTCAGGGGCAGGACGCCGCCGTCGTTCGCGATGGCCGTGATGCCGCGGTCGGCGATGTCCTGCGCGGTGGCGAGGTTCGCCGGCGTGCCGACGGTCTTCATCACCCGGTCCGGGTCGACGAACGGCGAGAACAGCATGCCGCTCTTGAACTTCAGCTTCAGCACGCGCAGCACGCTCTGGTCGATCCGCTGCATCGGGAGGTCGCCGGTCTTCACGGCGTTGAGCACCGCGTTGATGGCGACATCGAGGTGCACCGGCATGAGCAGCTGGTCGACGCCGGCCTTGAGCGCGAGCACCGGGATTTCGGCGTCGCTGTGCATCTCGCGCACGCCCTGCATCTCGAGCGAGTCGGTGATGACGACACCGTTGTAGCCCAGTTCGCCCCGCAGCTTGCCCGTCACGATCGGCTTCGACAGCGTCGCGGGCTCCAGCGACGGGTCGAGGCTGGGGAACTGGATGTGCGCGGTCATGATCGAGCCGATGCCGGCCGCGATCGCGGCCTTGAACGGCGGCACGTCGATGTCGCGCCACTCCTGCTCGGTCCGGTCGATCCGGGGCAGGCCGGTGTGGCTGTCGGTGGCCGCGTCGCCGTGGCCGGGGAAGTGCTTGGCGGTCGCCGCGACGGTCTTCGTCGGCAGGTCGGAGTCCTGGTAGCCCTTGACCTCGGCGGTCACGAACTGGCTCGCGAGGCCGGGCTGGCCGGCGAAGGAACGCACGCCGATGACCGGGTTGGCGGGGTTGGAGTTGACGTCCGAATCGGGCGCGAAGTCCTGGTTGATGCCGACCGCGCGCAGCTCGTGGCCGAGGATCGTCGCGGCCTTCGTCGCCCGCCCGGGGTCCCGCCCGGCCGAGATGGCCATCGAGTTCGGGAACTCGGTCGCCGGTGCGCCCATCCGGGTCACCGTGCCGCCCTCCTGGTCGGCGCCGATCTGCAGCGGGATGTGCGCCCCGCTGCCGATGGCGGCCTGCTGGAGGCCGTTCGACAGCTTCGCGACCTGCACGGGGTCGTCGAAGTTGTCGCGCGTGTCGTTGTTGAAGTAGATGACGCCGCCCAGGTGGTACTTCCGGATCACCTGCGCCGGGGTGTCGACGCCGAAGTCCGCCTGGTTCTTCGGGTTCACCTCGTCGGCCGACTTGCCGTTCACCCAGGTGACGAACAGCTGCCCGACCTTCTGCTCGAGCGTCAGCCCCCGGAACGCCTGCGTCGCCGCGGCGTCCGCCTGCGCGTCGGCGCTCACCTGAGGCGCACTCGCCGCGGTCGCGACACCCACACCGGTGAGGGCGAGCACCCCCGCGACGGGCAGGGCGAGCGCATGGAACCTCCGATTTCGGGTCGTCACGACCAGCCTCCCAGAAAGTTGCGGGCGCCCGGCGGACGTGAGAAGTCCACTCGGAGGCGCCAGTATCGGGAAGCTACTCACCGAATCCGGCGATGTCCATCGACCGACGGCACCAACGGTCCGTTCGTACCCGGATCGGTAAGAAATTCGCCGTTCGCAACATGCGCTACGGCTGAACGGGTGCCGGACCACTTCGACGAGTGGGCTGTGTCGGCTCTACCCAGGGTCGGCTCTGCCCAGGCCGGCTTGACGACCTTTACGCAGAGACGAGGCGGCGCCCGTGGCCAAGGGCCGACGGGCGCCGCCTGCAAGCGCGAACTTCTCGGGCGACCAAGCGTGCAACTCTGGTCGTACCTACATGGACTCGGCGTGTGGCGTCCCACTACGCAGTCCCTAGACGACGAGCCTCCCGCGGCGCGCTGCGCGTGGGTACCCGGAGTCCGCGCACGGAGGTTTGCCGGGGTGGAACAGGCTTCTCTTCTACCTGCTCCCTGGCCGACCAAACGTCCGCACCTACTTTCTACGCCGTGAGCCCGGTCACTTCAAGTGCGCGGACGGGTGCACCGGTACAGAGGCTGGATCGGGTGACACGGGCACCCTGCGCGACGGACAATTCGGGGCTGGGCCAAGCAAAGTGCAGGTCGTGCGGCCGTGTGGGTGGGACGGTCTCGCGCTATCGCGACCGACGGCGACGACTGAGCCCGTACCAGGTCGCGCCGGCGGCCACCGCGCCGACGCCGAGAGCCACCATTCCCGCCGATCGTGTCGGGATCCGGCTGCGCAGCGACATGGGCCGGTCGAAGGCCAGGATCGGCCAGCCGCGCTCGAGGGCCTCGCGCCGCAGGAGCTTGTCCGGGTTGACCGCGTGGGGGTGCCCGACGACTTCGAGCAGCGGGATGTCGGTGCTCGAATCGGTGTAGGCGAAGCACTCCGCGAGGTCGTAGCCGTGGGTCGCGGCGAGCTGCTTCGCGGCGACGGCTTTGTTGGCGCCGTAGCAGTAGAAGTCGACTTCGCCGGAGTAGCGGCCGTCGACGATCTGCATCCGCGTGGCGACGCTGCGGGTGGCGCCGAGCATTTCCGCCACGGGCGCGACGACCTCTTCGCCGGTCGCCGACAGCACGATGACGTCGTGCCCGTCTTCGCGGTGCCGCGCGATCAGTTCCGCCGCCTCCACGTACACCAGCGGATCGACGACGTCGTGCAGGGTTTCGCGGACGATCGCCGAAACCTGCGCCACGTCCCACCCGGCGCAGAGCGCGGAAACCTCGGCGCGCAGGCGTTCGGTCTTGTTTTCGTCGGCGCCGGCGAGCGAGAACACCAGTTGCGCGTAGGCACTGCGCAACGCCGCGCGGCGGTTGATCAATCCTTCTTTGAGCAATGGTTTGCTGAACGCCAGCGCGCTCGACGAGGCGATGATCGTCTTGTCCAGGTCGAAGAACGCGGCCACCGCGTGCTCCGGGCCCGGCTTCCGGATGCGCGACGGCGCGCTGCTCGGTTCGGCCACGCCACCAGGATAAGAGCTTGATCGCGGCACGTCCCGTTGGTCCACCACGCGCGCGTCGCACCGGCGGAAAATCCATGACAGGAAGGCACTTCCGGCGCGCCGTGCCGTTATCGAACTGTATGCCCGGCCTGGCGCGCGAACCGGCCACCGGCGGAGTTACAGTGAGGGAGCCCGGTGTCCAACCGGGCCGGTTCAGTCCGACCCCCCGGGGCTGAACCCACGGCGGCCCCCGTCCCTCCCCCCTGGCGGGGGCCGCCCTCTTAACCTTCCTCTTACCTTTTTCGATTCCGTTCGGCGCGGGCCCGATCACCCATTTTCCGGGTGATCGAAATCGTCGATGCGGATATTCGTTCCGCTTTTCGCCGCAGGTGCGTCGCGGGCGGGCGCGATCTTGCCACAGCCCACCGACAGAACCGGTCCGCGAGCGGTTCGGCGGACGGCAGTTGTCCACAACACCCCGGTTGTCCACAGCCGGCCGCCCGGCCCGTTGTGCCCCCGTACCCCCGAGCGCGACGGTGGAATCCGGGCCACCCACGGCCCGCACCGACGACGGGGGAGGAACGCATGGCGGGGGAACGACCGCTGGTGGTGGCCGCGGACGAGACCGTGCTCGACGAGATCCTGCGCGTGGCCGCGGTCGCGGGCTGCGAACTCGAGCGGGCACCGGACCTGACGGCTGCGGGCGGTCAGTGGGCGCGTGCGCCACTGGTGGTCCTCGACGAGGAAGCCGCCCGGCTGCCACCCCGCCTCCCTCGCCGTGGCGGAATCCTGCTGGTCTGCAAGGGCAGTCCGGGCCCACGGACGTGGGAGCACGCGTTCCGCGGCGGCGTCGAGCGCGTGATCTCGTTGCCCGACGAAGAAACCGAGCTGGCGGGCGCGTTCGCCGACGTCGTCGAGACCCCGGCCGAAGAAGCCGGCCTGGTCCTCGGCGTGGTCGGCGGCCGCGGCGGCGCGGGCGCGTCGGTGTTCGCGTCGATGCTGGCGCTGGCGGCCGACCGCGCCCCGGGCGGCGCGCTGCTGGTGGACTGCGACCCCTTGGGTGGTGGCCTGGATCTGTTGCTGGGCCTGGAAAAGACCCCGGGACCCCGCTGGTCGGAGGTCCGGCTCGACGGCCGCGTCTCGGTCCCGTCATTGGCGGCGGCACTCCCGCAGCGAAAACACCGAGGCGGCAGCCTCCCGGTCCTGGCGTGCGGCCGCGAGGGCGAAGGCCCGGCGGTCGAGTCCCTGTCGGCCGTGCTGTCGGCGGCCCGCCGCTCGGGCCGCACGGTCGTGTGCGACCTCCCGCGCACCCTGGGCAACGCGGCGGCGGAAGCGGTCACGGTGGCGGACCTGGTGGTCTTGGTGGCCCCGGTGGAGTTCCGCGCCTGCATGGCGGCGAAGCAGGTCCTGCGGCACCTGTCGGAGATGACGGCCCGCCTGGGCGTGGTCGCGTGTGGACGGTCCCGGTCCGGAGCCACCCCAGCCCAGACGGCCGGCCTCCTGGGCCCGCCCCTCCTGGCCGCGATGCCCCCGGAAAGAGGCCTGGAGACGGCCATCGAGCGCGGCGAGTTCCCCACGAGGACATCGGGCCCCCTGGCAACAGCGGCAGCCGACGTCTTGGCAGTAGCCCGCCGAGAAGCCCGAGCGACAGCCCGATGAGCACCCACCTCAGAGCACCAGGCCGCCCGGTGAGAGTGGCCGAGCTCCTCTGGCCGACGGTCCTGACGCTGGCCACCCGCGGCCGAGTGAGCGCGGAGAACTTCCTGACGCTCCTGGCACCCCCGAGCGAATCACCCACCCCGAACCCCGAGGAACCACCCCGATGACCACCACGCCAAGCCCCTCGGCAGGCACCCGAGTAACAGCGAACGCCACCCACCGCTCCCGCCCCGCGGCAGGCACTCGCGTCACGGCCTTCTTTCCCCACGGCAACCAACCCCGCTCCACACCGGGCACCCGAGTCACGGCCGGCTTCCCCCGAAGCCACCCCCGACCCCTGGCAAAGACGGAGACCCCATGACCAGCGACTTCGTGGACCGCGTCCGCAACCGCCTCGCGGGCGACCGCCGGCAAGCCGATCCGGTCGCCGTCGCGACCGCCGTCCGGGCCGAAGCCGGCGGCGCCCTCGGCCACGTCGCGGCGCTCGACGCGGCCCGTCAAGCCCGCGACGAGTTCGTCGGCGCCGGCCCGCTGGCCCCGCTCCTCGAAGACCCGGCGACCACCGACGTCCTCGTCACCGGCCCCGCCGAGGTCTGGACGGACGGCCCCGAAGGCCTCACCCGCACGGAAATCCGCTTCAAGGACGAGGAATCCGTCCGCCGGCTCGCCCAGCGCCTCGCCCTCGCGGCGGGCCGGCGGCTCGACGACGCACAGCCCTTTGTGGACGGCTGGCTCCCCGGCGCCGGACCCCACGGCCGCATCCGCGTGCACGCCGTCCTCCCACCGGTCGCGGCCAACGGCACCTGCCTGTCCCTGCGCGTCCTCCGCCCGGCGACCCACGACCTCACCACCCTCCGCGAGCTCGGCGCGTTCGACGAAGGCGGCGCGAACCTGCTGCAGAAGGTCATCTCGCGGCGGATGGCCTTCCTCGTCACGGGCGGCACCGGCGCGGGCAAGACCACACTCCTCGCCGCGCTGCTCGGCGCGGTCGACCCGGCCGAGCGGATCGTCTGCGTCGAAGACGCCGGCGAACTGCAGCCCCGGCACCCGCAGTTCGTCAGCCTCGTGGCCCGTCCGCCCAATGTGGAGGGTGCGGGCGCGGTGGGCCTGCCGGAGCTCGTCCGCCAAGCCCTGCGCATGCGTCCCGACCGGTTGGTGGTCGGCGAGGTCCGCGGCGCGGAGGTCGGCGCGCTCCTCACGGCCTTGAACACCGGCCACGACGGCGGGGCGTGCACCGTCCACGCCAACTCCCCGGCCGAGGTGCCGGCCCGCATCGAGGCTTTGGCCGCGCTCGGCGGCCTCGGTCGCGACGCGGTGCACAGCCAGCTCGTCGCGGCGATCCGCGTGGTCCTCCACATGCGACGCGAGCTGGGCGGCCGACGACGGCTCGCCGAGGTCGGTGTGCTCCGCAAGGAACACGGCCGGGCCCGCGTCGTCCCGGTGTGGCGGGGAGGCCGCTGGACGGTCGACCGCCACCTCTTCGCCACGACGGGAGCGATCGCGTGATCACCCTCCTGTTCGTCCGTATTTCCTTGCTGGCGGGCGTCTTCCCGCGCCGCCGAAGGAGACCGCGATGATCACGCCGTGGCTCCCGCTGTGCGTCGGCGCCGCACTGGCGTGCTGGCCGGCGGCACCGACCCGGCTCCAAGCCGTGGTCGAGCAGCCGACGGCAATCCGCCTCCCGGACGTCTGGCGCGTGGCGCAGTGGCTGCTCCCGGCCGCCCTCGCCGGCCTGCTGGCGGGCGTCGGCGGCGCGATCGCCGCCGGCGTGCTGACGCTGGCATGGCGCCAGGAGTGGCAAGCCCACCGCCGCGCGGCGGCGAACCTCGAGGTCGCCACCCACACGGCGACGGCGCTGCGCACGATGGTCGCCGAACTGCGGTCCGGCGCCCACCCGGTCACGGCGGCGGAGTCGGCAGCCACGGCCGTCCCGGCGGTGGCCGGCGACCTGCGTGCGCTGGCGACGTCGGCACGTCTCGACGGCGAGCTGCACGCTCCGGCTCTCCCCGAACTCGCGGCGGCGTGGACGTTGGGCAAGCGCTACGGCCTGCCCATGGCGGACGTCCTGGACGCAACTCGCCGCGACGCCGAAGCAGCCCTGGCCTTCGCCCGCCGAATGCGCGCGAAACTGGCCGGCCCCCGGGCGAGCGCGGCGGTGCTCACCGGCCTCCCGGCCCTGTGCGCGCTGCTGGGGCAGGTGATGGGCGCGTCCCCGCTGCCGGTCCTCGCCGAGAGCGTGCCGGGGCAGCTGCTGCTGGTCGCCGGCAGCGTCCTGCTCTGGGCCGGCACAGCCTGGTGCCGCGTGCTGACCGGACGGGTGCGGCTCCGATGAACGCGACGGCGCTCCTCTTCTTCGCGGGCGCCCTGCTCGCCTGGCCGGGCGAGGCGGCCGCGGCACGCCGCTTCAGCTGGCTGGCGGGACAGGGACAGCCCGAGCCCCGCAAGTGGCCTCGAGCGGTCCCGCACATCGCGACGGCCGTGGCGGGCGCGTCGACGGCCCTCCTGGTCGGCGGCGTCACCGGGGTCGCCCTGGGTGCGTCGGCGAGCGCGGCCGGTTGGTGGGCGATCCGCAGCACCCGACGTCCCCGCGCGCCGACCGTCGACATGACGGCCAAGCTCCGGCTGGCGGGAACGCTCGACCTCCTGGCCGCGTGCCTTCGCGCGGGCCTACCGGTTCCCTCGGCCCTGGACGCGGTGTCCGGCACCGCACCTGCCGAGGCAGGCGCGGCCCTGCACTCGACGGCGAGCCTCCTCGCCCTCGGCTCACGCCCCGACGAGGCCTGGGCCCCGGTCCAGGCCGTGCCCGGCCTCGGCGAACTGGCGACCGCGGCGATCCGGACGTCCCGCTCGGGCGCCGCGTTCGCGACAGCGGCCGCCGACCTGGCCGGACGGTTCCGCGAGGAGCTGGCCACCGAGGCTGAGGAACGAGCCGAGCGGGCGGGCGTGGCGCTCGCCCTCCCGGTCGGCCTTTGCTTCCTACCGGCTTTCTTCTGCCTGGGCGTGCTCCCGGTCGTCATCGGCCTGGCCACCCGCCTAGGCCCCCTCTTCTGACCAGTACCTGAAGGGAAACCCCATGCGCGCGTCCAACCAGCCCGGCTCCGACGACGGCTCGACGACGGTCGAGTACGCGATCGTCACGGTCGCAGTGGCAGCCTTCGCGGCTGTCCTCTACACCTTGCTCACCGGCGACTCGGTGGTCACGTGGCTGACGAGCCTGGTGATGAAGGCCCTGTCGGTCCCGTCGTGAGACGCCGGGATGAGGGATCGGTGACCGTCGAGGCAGCGCTCGGCCTGGCCGGCCTGACGGTCGTGACTGTGCTGCTCCTGGCGGCCGTCACGGCCCTGACGGGCTACCTGCGCTGCACGGACGCGGCCCGCGAAGCGGCGCGCCTGCTGGCAAGAGGCCAGCCCCACGAGGCAGCGGCTGCGGTCCACCAGATCGCCCCACCCGGAGCGAAACTCGACATCCAGCGAACAGGCGACTCGATAACGGTGCAGGTCAGCGCCCACCCGGTGGGCGACCTGCTTCCATCGATCGACCTGAACGCGACGGCCTACGCCGTAGCCGAGCCGGGAACGGAGCCCGCCGATGCAGGCTGACCCACGACCGGTCGGGGCACGACCAAGCAACCGGCTCCGAGGCAACAACCGGCGCCCGGCAGACAGCGGCATCGCCACCATCTGGACGGCGATGGCGGTAGCGGCGCTGACCGGCGTCGCAGTCCTGGGCTGCTGGCTCGCCGCGGCGGTGGTCGCCCGCCACCGGGCGGAGACCGCCGCCGACCTGGGCGCACTCGCAGCGGCTTCACACGCCGCGGAAGGCCCGGACCGCGCCTGCGACCGCGCCAGGTGGATAGCCGACCGAATGGCGGTCACCCTCCTGACGTGCAGATGGCAGCGGCTGGACGCGTTCGTCGAAGTCCAGGCCCCGAGCCTGGGCATCGGCGGCCTACCCGGCCCACGGGCCCGCGCCCGCGCCGGACCTGCCGGCCGACCACCGTGACCGCCCACCGGCCGCGACCGGCTGTCGGTGACGGCCGGCGTCCTCTCGCTCGTCGAGACGTCCGCCGGACCGTCCGCCCGTCGGACGCCGACCGGTCGGTATGCCACGGTGACCGGCTGATCCGGTCGGGCCGGCGATGAGCGGCCGAAGGTCACGGGCAGCGGTCGGTGAAGCACGGCGAGCGGTCGAAACCGCTGTTCACCTGGGCCGAAAGGGCGTGCATCGGCCACCGTGCGCCCGGCCTGCCGGACTGGTGATCACGGGTTTTCCCGCGACGAGCGGTCCGTGGGCGGCTGCCGTTCACCGTCGATCAGTGCCGACGGGTTCGGTCGGGCGGTAGGGACTACTGGGCGTTCATCGCCGCGTAACCACCGGTTGTCGCGTGGGGGTTCCGGGCGATGTGCAACTTGCCGTTTAGTGAGATGTGCGACACCACGACCGGGTCTAGCGGGGTCGCGGAGAACCGGAACTTGAAGGCAGGAAAGACAATGTTGGACGCGAATTGGCCGGACAGCTGGCGGGGCGCCTTCCGCATCGAACTGCGCGCGGAGGCGATCGGACTCGCCTGGCGTGGCTGGCCGGTGCTCCCGGGCGTCAACCCCGCGCCGGTCACCGAGGGCGACGACCTCACCTGGCGCCGTCCGATCCCCGCCAGTGACCACTGGCGCGAGCAGATCGGCACCCACGCCCACGAGGTCGCCACCTGGTTCTCCGACCGGACCCACAGCCTGCTCGTCGCCACCGGCACGGTGCTCGACGCCATCGAGGTCGACGACGAACTCGGCAAGCGCGCATGCCGCCTGCTGCGCGCCCTCGGTCACCCGGCGCCGATCATCGCGCTGCCGAACGGCCGCTGGCTCTTCCTCACCACCGTCGCCGACACCATCCCGGCCGAGCTGGCCGCGCAGGCCGGCATCCAGTGGCACGGCAAGGACAGCTACATCCCGCTGCCGCCGTCGCCGTTCCAGCACGGTGTCGTGCACTGGCGCGTCAAGCCCGAGGTGTGCGGCTGGCAGCTGCCGGACGCCGCCGAGGTGCACGACGTCCTCGTGCGCGCCCTGGCCGGCGCCGACGCCGCGCAGCTGGTTCAGACCACCGCGGCCTGAATCACCACGACCACCGCCCGGCCGGTCCCAGCCCGGCCGAGGCGGCGCAGGACACAACTCCATGAACCACCAGTGGCGGTTCTATTCCCCGTGTTGACGCAACGCCCCGAGCACGGTGTCCAGAACTGCCACCGCACCCGCCTTGTCCAGCGGATCGTTGCCGTTCCCGCACTTCGGCGACTGGACGCAGGACGGGCATCCCGTCGGGCACTCGCAGGAGACGATCGCCTCCCGCGTTGCGGCCAGCCACGGGACAATCGCGGCATAACCGCGTTCGGCGAATCCCGCACCCCCGGGATGGCCGTCATGCACGAACACCGTCGCCTCCCCGGTGTCTTCGTGCCACGCGGTACTCACCCCGCCGATGTCCCATCGGTCGCACGTAGCGAACAGCGGTAGCAGGCCGATCGCCGCGTGCTCGGCGGCATGCAGGGCACCGGGGACTCGTGCCGGAATCAGTCCGGCACTCCCCGGTGTCCTGCCACCCCCCTCGTGAACGGGCCCCCGACCGTTCGCCAGGGTCTCCTCCCCGGTCCCCACCGGCCCCGCAGATTCGGTCCCCACCCGATGGCCCCCGGTCCCCGCCACACCATCGGCCCCCGAGTCACGGGAACGCGCGCGCCGCGGCTCGGCCGGTCCGAGCAGCGGCGACGAGATCGTGTACCAGACGGCTCGCGTCCGCAGGCTCTGCTCCGGCAGGTCGAGCGGCGTGTGGTCCAGCACCTCCCCGGACGGCCGTCGCCGCAGGTAACCGACGACCTGCGACGTCACCGCCACCTCGCCGAGGCACACGCTCACGCCGCCGAAGTCCTGTTTCTCCTGCGTGCTCAGCACCGCGATGTCCACGATCTCGCGCGGCGTCGTCGTCCAGTCCGGGTTTTCGGCGTGCACCATCGCCAGCCCCGTCTCCAGGTCCAGCTCGTCGACGACGTACGACGACCCCTGGTGCAGGTACACCGCCCCCGGGTGCACGGCGAAGCACGCCGAGCCCGGGTCGACCGTCCCCAGCATCCGCCCGGAGTCCGACTCGACCACCGCGATCTGCTCGCCGCCGGTGCCGCGGATGCCGACCTCGGCGTGCGGCCGGTCGCGAGACGTCCAGTACCAGCCGCTCGACCTGCGCCGGAGCAGCTTCTGCTCGGCCAGCTCGGTCAGCACCTCCTGAGCCGCCGCGCCGCCGAACACCTCCAGCTCGGGGACGGTCAGCGGCAGCTCGGCGACGGCGCACGCGAGCTGCGGCGCCAGCACGTACGGGTTCGCCGGGTCGAGCACCGCCGTCTCCACCGGTCGGTCGAGCAGCGCCGCCGGGTGGTGCACCAGGTAGGTGTCCAGCGGGTCGTCCCGCGCGACGAACACCACCAGCGCCGAGTCGCCGGACCGGCCCGCCCGCCCGGCCTGCTGCCAGAACGACGCGAGCGTGCCCGGGTAGCCGGCCAGCACCACCGCGTCCAGCCCCGCGATGTCGACGCCGAGCTCCAGCGCGTTCGTCGTCGCGACCCCCAGCAGCCGCCCCGACAACAGGGCGGCCTCCAACGCGCGACGCTCCTCCGGCAGGTAGCCGGATCGGTACGCCGCAACGGTTTCCGTCAACCGAGGGTCCACTTCGGACAAAATGCGGCGCGCGCCCAGCGCGGCCAGCTCGGCGCCCCGCCGCGACCGGATGAACGCCAGCGACCGCGCGCCTTCGACCACCAGGTCGGCCAGGATCCGCGACGTCTCCGCGCCCGCCGATCGCCGGACCGGCGCGCCGTTCTCCCCGGTCAGTTCCTCCAGCAGCGGCGGCTCCCACAGCACCACCGTCCGCGCGCCGCGCGGTGACGCGTCCTCCGTCACGGCCTCACAGGGAACGCCGGTGAGCCGCGAAGCGAACGAAGCAGGCGAAGCCGTTGTCGCCGAAGCGAGCACGAAGACCGGCGAAGCGCCGTAGTGCTCGGCCACCCGCCGAAGCCGGCGCAACAACAGCGCGACGTGCGAGCCGAAGACGCCGCGGTAGCTGTGGCACTCGTCGACGACCACGCAGCTGAGCCGCCGGAAGAACGACGCCCACCGCCCGTGCGCCGACAGGATCCCGCGGTGCAGCATGTCCGGGTTGGTGAACACCCAGTTCGCGTGCGCGCGCACCCAGTCGCGCTCCGCCATCGGCGTGTCCCCGTCGAACGACGCCGCGCGCACGCCGGGGACGTCCAAAGAGGACACGGACCGCAGCTGGTCCGCGCCCAGCGCCTTGGTCGGCGACAGGTACAGCGCGTTCACCTTCTCGCCCGCGGCCAGCCGGGACAGCACCGGCAGCTGGTAGGCGAGCGACTTGCCCGACGCCGTGCCGGTCGAAATCACGACGTGCCGGCCTTCGTACGCGTGCGACGCCGCCTCGATCTGGTGCGCCCAGGGCGCCGCGACGCCGCAGTCACGCAGCGCAGCCACGACCGCCGGATCCGCCCACGACGGCCACTCCACGCACCGCGCGGCGCGGCCCGGCAGGTCCGCGACGTGCGTGACCGGGTTCTCGCGCGACGGGATGCCGGCGGTCACCCGCCCCAGCAGCCGCCGCCCACGTGAGTCGTCCACTCGCCGAGCTTGGCACAGGGGTCCGACAGTTCCCGCATCCCCAATCGCGGCAACGGATCGGCGGAAGAGTGATCGATCAAGTGAGGAGGCTCACAAGATAACGGAACGTGCTGTCCTGGGGACGGCTTATCGCCGCTGGTTGCGATACCAATACACTCCCGCAATCCACACCCTCTGTGGTGAGCGTCATGCGAGACGTGCATCGCCGCACGGCTAGCGTGTCGCTCGGTACAGGGTCCATGCCAGCGTCGGCCGTGTCGAACCCTCGGCTTGCCGTCGAAGCTGGCGATCGGCGACGTCTCCTGGAGGACGAATGTCACGGCAATTCCTCGCGGAGGGCGGAAACCTTCCGTTCTCCGGAGGTGACTACACGATTGTCGGTGTAGTCGCCGTGGTCGCGCTTGCCGCACTCGTCATCGGCTACGTCCTGCTCAAGGAGGTGCTGGCCGCAGGCCAGGGCACCGCCAAGATGCAGGACATCGCCAAGGCGGTGCAAGAAGGCGCGGCCGCGTATCTCAAGCGGCAGCGGAACACCCTCGCCATCTTCGGCGTGGTCGTGTTCCTCCTGCTCTTCGTGCTCCCCGCGGACGACTGGAGCGAGAGGATCGGCCGTTCGATCTTCTTCCTGGTCGGGGCGGGTTTCTCGTTCACGATCGGTTACCTCGGCATGTGGCTGGCCACGCAGGCCAACCTCCGGGTCGCCGCCGCTTCGCGTGAGGAGGGCGGCCGCGAGAAGGCGATGCGCGTCGCGTTCCGCACGGGCGGCGTGGTCGGCATGATCACCGTCGGCCTCGGCCTCTTCGGTGCCGCGGTCGTCGTGCTCGTCTACACCGGGCAGGCCCCGAAGGTGCTCGAGGGCTTCGGGTTCGGCGCGGCCCTGATCGCGATGTTCATGCGTGTCGGCGGCGGCATCTTCACCAAGGCCGCCGACGTCGGCGCGGACCTGGTCGGCAAGGTCGAGCAGGGCATCCCGGAGGACGACCCGCGCAACGCCGCGACCATCGCGGACAACGTGGGCGACAACGTCGGCGACTGCGCCGGCATGGCCGCGGACCTCTTCGAGTCCTACGCCGTCATGCTGGTCGCCGCGCTGATCCTGGGCAGCACCGCCTTCGGCGTGCACGGCCTGCTCTTCCCGCTGATCGTCCCGGCGATCGGCGTCATCACCGCCGTCATCGGTGTCTACATCACCAAGGCGCGCGCGGGTGAGGGCGGTCTGGTCACGATCAACCGCTCCTTCTACATCTCCGCGGTCATCTCCGCCGTCCTGTCGGCGATCGCGGCGTTCGTGTACCTGCCGAGCAGCTTCTCCGAGTTCGGCCAGGGCTTCTCGGGTTCGGGCAACCCGGCGGTCATCGCGACCGTCGCGGTGATCATCGGCATCGTGCTCGCCGCGGTCATCCTGAAGCTGACCGGCTACTACACCGGCACCGAGTACAAGCCGGTCAAGGACGTCGGCCAGACGTCGGAAACCGGTGCGGCGACGGTCATCCTGTCCGGCATCTCGATCGGTTTCGAGTCCGCTGTGTACACCGCGCTCGTCATCGGCGCGGCCGTCTTCGGCGCGTACCTGCTCGGTGGCGGCGTCGCGCTGTTCGCCGTGGCGCTGGCCGGCACCGGCCTGCTGACCACCGTCGGCGTCATCGTCGCGATGGACACCTTCGGCCCGGTTTCGGACAACGCGCAGGGCATCGCCGAGATGTCGGGCGACGTCGACGAGAAGGCCGCGCAGATCCTCACCGAGCTGGACGCGGTGGGCAACACCACCAAGGCCATCACCAAGGGCATCGCGATCGCCACGGCGGTCCTCGCCGCGACGGCGCTGTTCGGCTCCTACTCGGACGCGATCACGAAGGCGGTGGGCGTCGGCGGCAGCTTCGTCGCGAACATCGTCACCCCGGCGACCCTGGTCGGCGTGATCGTCGGCGCGGCCGTCGTGTTCATGTTCTCCGGTCTCGCGGTCAACGCGGTGTCCCGGGCCGCCGGCGCGGTCGTCTACGAAGTGCGCCGCCAGTTCCGCGACATCCCGGGGATCATGGAGGGCACCACCCGTCCCGAGTACGGCAAGGTCGTCGACATCGTCACGCGCGACTCGCTGCGCGAGCTGACGACGCCGGGCCTGCTGGCGGTCTTCGCCCCGATCGCGGTCGGCTTCGGCCTCGGTACCGGCGCGCTCGCCGGCTACCTGGCCGGCGCCATCGCCTGCGGCACCCTGATGGCGATCTTCCTCGCCAACTCCGGTGGCGCGTGGGACAACGCGAAGAAGCTGGTCGAGGACGGCAACCACGGCGGCAAGGGGTCGGACGCGCACGAGGCCACCATCATCGGTGACACCGTGGGTGACCCGTTCAAGGACACCGCCGGCCCGGCGATCAACCCGCTGATCAAGGTGATGAACCTGGTTTCCGTGCTGATCGCGCCCGCCGTCGTGCAGCTGACGATCGGCGACAGCGCCAACACCGCGGTGCGCATCATCATCTCGCTGGTCGCGCTCGCCGTGATCGTCGCGGCGATCGTGGTCTCGAAGCGGCGGGGGACGGTCATTTCCGACACCCCGGCCGAGGTCAAGGCCTGACACCGGCACCACCCGCACCCGGGCCCGGCACGCAGCGTCGCGTGCCGGGCCTGTGCTGTACCGAGGCTTCGCCTCGGGTCGGGGGCTCCGCCACCCGAGCCCCCGAAAGCACCAAGTGCTGTGTCGGGTCATCCCACACTGGCACGGCGACTTGCGAAGCGGCACCGAGTCGGTACCGTCGGGGCTTGCCGGGACGTCGTCGGGCAGGAGGTGTGCAGGTGCGGCCGCGGTCAACCGTCTTCGCCGCCCTAACCACGACGATCACGATCGGTCTCGCCGGCTGCGGGCAGCAAGCCGCCACGCAGGCACCGGCGGGGGACCAGGGTCTTTCGGTGTCGACCGTGGTGCCCCAGGCCGATCCGGCGGCGAGATGGGCGGAGGCCTACTGCGGTGCGGTGACGCACCTGGTCAGCACGCTGGCCGCGCTGCCGGTCGTCGACCCGAGCACCCCGCAGCAGGCGTCCCGGACGTCCAGTGACCTGCTTTCCTCCGTCGTCGGCGGCCTCGACCAGAGCCTGGCCGGGCTGAACGCGCTCGGCGCGCCGCCGGTGCCGTCCGCGGACGGCGGCCGCAAGGACGTCATCGGGCAGTTCTCCGAGATCCGCGCGCAGGCCGAGACCGCGCGTCAGCGCATCGACGCCGTCCGCGGCGACGCGTCGGCGACGAAGGCGGCCCTCGGCGAGGCCAAGGCGACACTCGACCGCATCGACGCCCTCGACTACCTCAGGGGCCTCAAGGACGTCCCGGCCCTGGCAGCGGCCGAGCAGCGGGCGCCGAGCTGCCGTCAGCTGGATCAGTCACCCCGGTGAAGATCGGCGTGACTATCGCCACGAATCGAACTTGTGTTCTAGTATGGCGCGGTGGATCGGACGATCTCGCTCTTCTCCGCCGAGGCCAGCGGGCCGGGTCTGGGCGACCTGGCCGGGCTGTTGTGCTGCCACGGCCAGATCACCGGCTTCGGGCGCACCGCCGCGCGGCTGTCGGTGATCGTCGAGGAGCCGTGGCGGGCGCACGTCCTGGCGCGTGAGTTCCGCTGCCGCGGTTCGGACGCCCAGGTCTCGAAGGCCGAGTGCGGCCGGCCGCAGGTGCGCACGTCGTTCCGCGTCGACCTGCTCCCGCTGGCGCTGAGATGGCTGCGTGAGGGGTGCGCGGGCCCGGTCGAGGACGACTCGGGCAAGGCGGTGCCGGACGGCTTCCGGCTCAGCGGGGCGATGCTGCGGATGTGGGCGCTGGCCGGCGGCCGCCCCGGCACGCAGGGCTACCTGCTGGGTGTCGACCCGCTGGCGCCCGGCATGCACGAGCGGCTGGTCGAGGCGCTCACGCCGTTGGGCGTCGCGGCTAAGCTGACCGGCCCGAAGGCCGAGGTCCCGGCCGTGAAGGTCACCGGGAAACGCCGGCTGGAGGCGCTGCTGGAACTGATCGGGGAGCCGCCGCCGGGCGCCGAAGCGGCGTGGCCGGGAGCGGCTCCGCAGCCGGTCCCGCACCCGGAGGCCGTGACGAGCACGGCCTGACCGGGTGCGGGTGGCGCGTCAGGGCCGGGGCAGGGTGCAGCCGGCCTGCGTCAGGGCGATTTCGTTGGCCGGGGTGAGGCAGGCGGGAATGCCGTAGGTCTCCTGGCCGTAGTTCGTCTTGTAGTGCACGGTGACGTTGCCGGCCTGGTCGACCTCGCACGGGTTGTTCTCCGTGCAGCGCTCGCCGTCTTCGTTGCCGGTGTTGTTCACGCCGACGACCTTGCCGCCGGAGATGATCGGCGAGCCGGACGTCCCGCCGATGGTCTGGCAGGCGGACGTGTAGCGGATCGAGTCCTTCCAGGTCCAGCTGCCCTCCTTCAACCGGTAGACGAAGCCGTCGACGTTGCAGGAGTAGATCCGCTTCCAGTAGCCGGAGACGACGTCGATCGCCGAGCCCGCGGCCGGGTGCGCGTCGGACAGCTCCAGCGGCGAGATCCCGTAGCTCGACTTGATCTGCGCGTAGGTGGTGGTGAGCTGGTAGAGCGACACGTCGGTGTCGGTCATCGTGCCGTAGACGATCTTCTTGGCGCGGAGCGTCGCCTTGGTGCTGCCGCTGGCCGTGAGCAGCGTGAACGTCCGGCTGGAGGTGCGGTTGGTGATCACTTCGCCGGGGCCGGGGAAACCGGTCTCGAGGCAGTGCCCGTTCGACATGACGAGCGCGGGTGCCGTGTCGGGTGTCGCGGCGGGCTTGACCACCGAACCCGAGCAGTTGGACAGGGCGACCGTGCCGGCGAAGTTCGCCGCTGCCGCACTCGCCGGTGTCGTTCCCAGTAATACTGTGGCGGTCGCGGCGGTGAGCAGGGCGCCGAGCAGGCGTCGGGTCATGTCGGATCCTTTCGGCGGGGCGGGGAAACCAGTGAAGCGGTGCCGTCCCCGCGCCCACCACCGTCGAACGGAGGGTATCCGGGTGGTCACGCGCTAGGCTGCGCGGGACGTGGCCGAAATCACGTGACGGGTACGTTGGGGAAACATCGTCGAGGTCAGCGGCGATGCGCTGGACACAGGACCGGCGGCGTGTTGGGCCACCTCCGCGCCGTCCGGGCCGGAACAGCGTGCACACTGGCAGGTCGAAGACGCGGGCCCGGACCTACGGGGACGGGCCCGGTGCGGTCCCGCGGCGGCGGGACGAGATGAGCGGAGAGCAGGGCAGCGTGGCAGGAGCACGGACCAAGAAGAACGGAGCCTCGGCGGACAACGGCGCCGGGCACCGGCGGCTGGTCATCGTCGAGTCGCCGACGAAGGCTCGCAAGATCGCCCCCTATCTGGGCGGCGGTTACGTCGTCGAGTCCTCCGTCGGGCACATCCGCGACCTGCCGCGGGGCGCTGCCGACGTGCCCGCCCAGTACAAGGGCGAGTCCTGGGCGCGCCTCGGCGTCGACGTCGACAACGACTTCAAGGCCCTTTACGTGGTCACCCCGGACAAGAAGTCCAAGGTCACCGAGCTCAAGGGCCTGCTCAAGGACGTCGACGAGCTCTACCTCGCCACGGACCCCGACCGCGAGGGCGAGGCCATCGCGTGGCACCTGCTCGAGACGCTGAAGCCGAAGGTCCCGGTCCGCCGGATGGTCTTCCACGAGGTCACCGAGCAGGCCATCCGCGCGGCCGCCGACTCGACCCGTGAGCTGGACGCCGACCTCGTCGACGCGCAGGAGACCCGCCGCATCCTCGACCGCCTCTACGGCTACGAGGTCTCGCCGGTGCTGTGGAAGAAGGTCATGCCGAAGCTCTCGGCGGGCCGCGTGCAGTCCGTGGCGACCCGGATCGTGGTCGAGCGGGAGCGCGAGCGCATGCGCTTCACCTCGGCGTCGTACTGGGACATCTCGGCGACGATGGACGCCGGTGAGGAGGCCTCGCCGCGGAACTTCCCGGCGCGCCTGGTCGCCGTCGACGGCGCGCGCCTGGCCACCGGCCGCGACTTCGGCTCGGACGGGCAGCTCAAGGCGTCCAACACCGAGGTCCGGGTGCTCGCCGAGGCCGACGCGCGGCGTCTGGCCGACGCGCTCAAGCAGCGTGACTTCAAGGTCTCGAGCGTCGAAGAGAAGCCGTACACGCGGAAGCCGTACGCGCCCTTCATGACGTCGACGCTGCAGCAGGAGGCGGGCCGCAAGATGCGGTTCACCTCCGAGCGCACCATGCGGATCGCGCAGAAGCTGTACGAGAACGGTTACATCACTTATATGCGTACCGACTCGACGACCCTGTCGGAGTCGGCGATCTCGGCCGCGCGCAGCCAGGCCACGCAGCTGTACGGCAAGGAGTACGTCTCGCCGTCGCCGCGCCAGTACACGCGCAAGGTCAAGAACGCGCAGGAAGCGCACGAGGCCATCCGGCCGTCGGGCGAGGTCTTCCGCACGCCGGGCCAGGTCGCGGGCGAACTGGACACCGACGAGTTCCGGCTCTACGAGATGATCTGGCAGCGCACGATCGCGTCGCAGATGGCGGACGCCAAGGGCACCACGATGTCCGTCCGCATCGTCGGCAACGCGACGTCGGGCGAGGAGTGCACCTTCGCCGCTTCGGGCCGCACGATCACCTTCGCGGGCTTCCTCAAGGCGTACGTCGAGGCGGTCGACACCGAGACCGGCGGCGAGGCCGACGACAAGCAGAGCCGCCTGCCGGTGCTGGAGAAGGACCAGGAGCTCACGGCCACAGAGCTGAGCCCCGACGGCCACACGACGTCGCCGCCGGCCCGCTACTCGGAGCCGAGCCTGGTCAGCAAGCTGGAAGAGCTGGGCATCGGCCGCCCGTCGACGTACGCGTCGATCATCAAGACGATCCAGGACCGCGGCTACGTGTGGAAGAAGGGCTCCGCGCTCGTTCCGTCGTGGGTCGCGTTCGCCGTGATCGGCCTGATGGAACGGCACTTCGAGCGGCTCGTCGACTACGACTTCACCGCCGGCATGGAGGACGAGCTCGACCGCATCGCGGCGGGCAACGAGCAGCGCGCGCAGTGGCTGTCGAAGTTCTACTTCGGTGGAGACATGGGCGTCGACGGCTCGATCGGCCGCCTGGGCGGGCTGAAGAAGCTGGTCGAGGGCAGCGTCGAGGACATCGACGCGCGGGAGATCAACTCGATCCCGCTGTTCAGCGACGCCGACGGGCACACGGTCGTGGTCCGCGTCGGGCGCTACGGGCCGTACCTCGAGCGCGAGGTCAACGGCGAGTCGCAGCGCGCGAACCTGCCCGAGGACCTCCCGCCGGACGAGCTGACGCAGGAGATCGCGGAGAAGCTGTTCGCGACTCCGCAGGAAGGGCGTTCGCTGGGCACCGACCCGGTGAGCGGGCACGAGATCGTCGCCAAGGAAGGCCGCTTCGGGCCGTACGTGACCGAGCTGCTGCCCGAGGTGGAGATCCCCGAGGACGCCACGGCCGCGCAGAAGAAGGCTGCCAAGGCGAAGGCGCCGAAGCCGCGTACGGGCTCGCTGTTCAAGTCGATGGACATCGAGACCATCACGCTCGACGACGCGTTGAAGCTCCTTTCGCTGCCGCGTGTGGTCGGCAAGGACCCGGAGTCCGGCGACGAGATCACCGCGCAGAACGGGCGCTACGGGCCGTACCTGAAGAAGGGCACGGACTCGCGGTCGCTCTCGACCGAGGACCAGCTGTTCTCGATCACCGTCGAAGAAGCGTTGAAGATCTACGCCGAGCCGAAGCAGCGCGGGCGGTCGGCGACGGCCCGCCCGCCGCTGAAGGAGCTGGGCGAGGACCCGGTGTCGAAGAAGCCGATGGTGGTCAAGGACGGCCGCTTCGGCCCGTACGTGACCGACGGCGAGTACAACGCGACCCTGCGGAAGGGCGACGAAATCGAGTCGCTGACCGCCGAGCGGGCTTCCGAGCTGCTGGCCGAGAAGCGCGCGAAGGGCCCGGCGCCGAAGCGGAAGGCGCCGGCTCGCAAGCCCGCGTCGACGACGGCGAAGACGGTCAAGGCGGGTACGAGCAAGACGTCGAAGGCCGCGGCGGCCAAGTCCACCGGGACGAAGCGCTCCGGCTCGACCGCGACGAAGTCCAAGTAAGACGCCCACGAAGGCCCCCGGTTCACCCGGGGGCCTTCGTGGTGTCTGCCCACTCTTTCGGGTGACATCTCGAACGGATGTTCGGGAAATTGTCGGTGGTCCCGGGTTTCATGAACGCGTGACCAAGACACCACGCACCGTGCACACGGTGACCACCAAGATCCTGAAGCCGGTCCGGGCGGCGGCCGCCGGCAGCTCCACCGCCACGGACCTCATGGACTCGCTCCCCGGCTTCGTGGGCAGCGGCGGCGTCTGCGGCGTCGCCGTCGCGATAACCGGCGAGCCGTGGACGGCAGCCTTCTTCGACGACCGGAAGAGGTTCGGCGTCGCCGGGGACGGCCTGCGGCTGTCCGGGCCCGCGCTGGGCTCGGCCGCCGAGTTGCTCGGCCTGGCGTTCACGCGCCTGCCGCCGCGGCCACCGGCGCCGGGCCGCGGGCTCTACCTCGACGCCGACGAGCGTGGGGTGCTCGAGCCCGAGCAGGAGTGCCTGATCTACGACCTGATGGACGATCTGGACCGGCCGCGGCTGGGCACCCTGCAGATCGACGTCGCCTGCGATGGCGACCGCGGGCCGCGACGGCCGTGGGAGGTGCTGGCGCTCGTCGACGACGACCGCGGCCGCCACCTGGCCGCTCTGGGCAGACGCAAGGGCGGCCACCGCCGGTTCTGGTGGCTGCCCGGCAGTGTGGAGCGGCTCGCGGAGTTCGTCGAAGGGCGGGTGCCGGAGCATGCGTGAGCCGCTCGCCGACCGCTCACCGAAAGGTGTCACCCGGTCGAACATATGTGCGAGAAATTGTCGGTGCCAGGGTGTTCAATCAAGGGGTGAACAACTCAGTCGCCGTCTTCGACGTCATCGACGAGGTCATCGCCCCGCTGTCGGCCGAGGTGCCGGAGCGGCCCTCGGTGATGGAGTTCTACGACCCCGAGTTCGAGATCCCGCCGGTGCTGGCGGACACCGGACCGCTGCCGGGCCGTCCCTCCTCGCCGCCGCGGACCCTCGCGGACGAAGTGGAGCAGTACACGCGGTTCGTCGCCGGGATGTCCGCGATCGGCCTGGCCCCGGGTGGCGAGGTCACGGCGGAAGCCGTCGGGCTGTACCGGGCGCTGCGCGGCGGCTTCATCCGCGGCGTGGTGACCGGCGTCTTCCCGGCACGGCGGGAGCCGTGGGAGGTGCGGTTCTTCGGCGACGAGGACTACACCACGGTGCTGCACAAGCTGGGCACCCGGGCGCGGCTGCGTTCGGGGTTCCTGAGCGAGCTGCCGGGCTGGGTCTTCGACGGCCTGCCCGACCGCCCGCCGGGCCCCGGCCACCAGGTGCGCATCGAGACCGACGAAGGAGGCCTGATCCCGCGCGGCTGCGAGCGCGAGGTGGAGCTGATCCGCGAGTGCGCGGCCCGGCCCCGCCTGGGCACGGTGCTGGTCGACCTGGCGGTGCGCAACGCGATCCTGGCGGAGTACCCCCACGGCGCGTTCGGCCTGGTGGACAACGACCTGGGCCGCTACCAGTTCAGCGCAGCGGTAGGCCGAACCGGCCGCTGGACGGTCACGTGGGGCCCAGCCTCCCGCACAACGGCCGAGCAGTGGATCGTCGAGGCGGTGCAGAGCCATGCCTGACCAGCGGAAACCTGTGAGGGAGGCACAGGAGCAGGCGGACGGGCCGGAGCAGGCGCCCGCGCCGATGTGGCTCACCGTCAGCGAGGCGATCCTCGAGGCTGCGGAGCAGAACAGCGGCGTATCCGCGCCACCGGATGCCACCGAGGCTGACTCCGAGCCCCGGTCGCCCGCCGAGGGCGGCTCAGCGTTGCCTCGGTCGCGTGCCGAGGCTGACTCCGAGTCCCGGTCGCCCGCCGAGGCTGACTCCGAGCCCCGGTCGCCCGCCGAGGGCGGCTCAGCCTCGCCTCGGTCGCGTGCCGAGGCTGACTCCGAGTCCCGGTCGCCCGCCGAGGACGGCCCGGGCTCGCCTGCATCCCGCACCGATGCTGACTCGGCGCCGCAACCACCCGCCCCGGCCACGCGATCCTGCGCGGCCGGAAAGCCACCGTCACGAGCGGCGGCCCCGACCTCACGTGACGGCCGCGCCCGCCCGGCCGGCGACCGGAACGGTGCCGGGCGGCGAGCCGGTGAGGAGGCGCGGAGCCATGGCTGACCGCACGGCCGCGCTCGAGCTGCTCGAGCTGGCGGCCGGGCCGGTGCTGGCGGCGATGCCGGACCGGGAGCCCGTCGACCGGCTGTACAACCCGGATGTCAGCGACCACGACATCCTCGTGCACGGCCCGGTCTCCGACGATCCGGCCGACCTGATCGCCGAGGTGGAGCGGCACACCGAGTGGGCCGCCTGGATCGATGGCACGCCGTTCGGCGAAGACGGTGAGCTCAACGAGGTCGGCTTCGAGGTGGTGTCGCTGATGCTGCGCGGCTCGGTCCGGGCGGCGTTGTGCGGTGTGTTCGACGAAGGGCCGGAGACCGCGGACATCCGCTGCTACGCCGATGGCGAGCGGGCGTTCATGATGGGCTCGCTGCCCGGGCGCACCGCGATCCACCTCGCCGACTTCGAGGAGCTGCCGGAGATGCTGGTGGCCGAGCTACCGGACGTGCCGTTCGGTGCCTCGCCCCGCGCGATCTGGCTGTCGGTCGACGACGACGGCCTGGTCCACGACGGCCAGGAAGACGACGTCGGCGCGATGCGTGAGCTGCTGGCCCGTCCCCGCTCGGGCACGGCGGTGCTGGACATGCTCGCCTTCGGCGGCCTGTGCGCGGAGTTCCCCGACCACGGGTTCGTCCTGGTCGACACGGACCTGGGCCGCTTCGCGCTGGCGGCCCTCGACCGCGGTGACGGCTGCCGTCAGCTGGTTCTGAGTCCCTTCAGCCGCGGCATGCTGCGCGACTGGTGCCGGAAGATGATCGACCTCGGGCAGGAGGAGGTGCCCTGAGCAGGTGAGCAGCCGGCGCGGGCCTTTCTGTGCGACGCCGTGCGCGGCCCGGGTGGCGCCCGGCGAACTGGCCACCGCGGGCCGTCCGCTGGCCAGTCCCGGCTGCCGGTCTTGTGACCGGACTCACTACAATCCGTCACCATTGGCGGTCGACCGGACCCTCGGCGGACTGGACACTGCAGGGGGTTCGGGTGCGGGCTTGCGCAGCGTGACGGACCCTCCACAGCAGACAGAGCCATTGGGCGGATGCGTTATCCGCCATCGTCGCTACCCTGGAAAGGCGAGGACATTCAGTAGTGAGGTGGTCACCATGAGCGCGAACGGTGAGGCTCCCTTCTTCAATGCCCCCGAGCTCACTCAGCGCGACGGCACTCTGTCCGAAGCACCCGGCGAAACGTTCGCCGACCCCGTATCGGGACTGGTCACGGCCGGCTCCGAGCCACGCGCCGCGGTCGCCAATGGCCACGAGCCCGCCGCCATCCCGGTGGCCGGGCCAGTGCAGCACGACGAGGAAGCCGTGCGGCGGATGGTCGAGGAGACCTTGCGCGAGGAGAACGCCCGGGCTCCGCAGCCCATCCCGCCGGCGGGCACCACGAGCACCGCCGGGGAAGACGGGGCACCGCCGCCCGGCCTGCTCCCGCGGCAGCGGAACCGGCAGCGCACCTGGCCGACCCGGCCGCCGCAGCTGCTGCGTCCCGTGCGGCAGCAGCCGCTCGCCGAGGAGGACTTCGACGAAGACCTCGAGGTCGTGCCCGTCAAGCGGCGGAAGCTGCCGAAGATGCCGTCGGTGTCGATGCCGGCGTTCAACCGGCCGTCGTCGAGCGCGGCGGGTGTCATCCTGGCGGTGGCTCTGCTGATCGTGTTCGGTTTCGTCGCCATCGAGATGGTGTCGAGCCTGGTGAGCAGCGTGAGCGGGCTGTTCGACTAGCGTTCGCCCGCTGTTCCCCACCCCACCGGGACCTCGGGGCCGCCCGCGAGGCAAGGGCCGATCGGGCTACCCTGGCTTCACGGTCGGGCTTTCCCACGAGGGTGTCCGGCACCGCCGTGACTAGTGGGGTGGGCGTATCAGCGAGGGCGTGCGATCGGTACCCGGGGCCGGCCCGGGTGGGTCGTCGGGCGCCGAGGCGTCCACGATCAACCGGGTCCGGCGGGTGCTGGCGATCAAACCTTTCCGGCGGCTCTGGGGCGTCACGTACCTGTGCAGCGTGGCCGACTGGCTGAACATCCTCGCCCTGACCGGCCTGGCCACGAAGCTGACGGACAACTACTTCGCCCAGAACTTCGCGTTCGTCGGCGTGGTGCTCACCGGCCTCGCGCCGGGGCTTTTGTTCGCGCCCGTCGGCGGCCTGCTCGCCGACCGGTTCGACCGCCGCAAGGTGATGGTGGTCGCCGACCTGCTGCGGTGCGGCTTCCTGCTGTCCATCGCGATCGTCAGCGCGCCCTGGTGGCTGCTCGTCGGCAACTTCCTCGTCGGCAGCGCGTCGAGCATGTGGATCCCTTCGAAAGAAGCGGCGGTCCCCAACCTGCTCCGCCGGCCCGACCAGGTCGAGACGGCCAACCAGCTCGGCATGGTGATGACCTACGGCCTCGCCGTCATCACCGCGGCCGGCGCGAACGCCATCATCACCGGCGTCAACACGACCTTCCACCTGTTCCCGGGCGACAACGCGAGCCTCAGCATCGCGAAGCTGGTCGTCATCATCACCGGCCTGCTCTACCTGGCCAGCGCGATCGTCATCGCCACCCGGATCCCCGAGCTCTCGCTGCGCAACGTCCACGAAATGCCGCAGCAGACGGTCAAGCCGGCCGACGAAGAGAAGTTCGGCATCGGCCAGATGATCGCCGACGGCTTCCGGTTCATCCGCAGCACGCCGCTGGTGCGCGGCCTGCTGGTGGGCGCGTTCGGCGCGTTCGCCGCGGGCGGCGCCGTGATCGGCTCGGCCAAGCCGTACTCCTCGAGCCTGCTGGCCGGCGACTCGGCGTTCAACCTGCTGGTGCTGGCCGTGTTCCTCGGCCTGGCCACGGGCATGGCCACCGCCCCGAAGCTCGCCCGGCGGCTCGCGCACGACCGGCTGTTCGGCATCTCCATCATCGCCGCCGCGCTGTCGTTGCTGGTGGTGGCGTTGTCGCCGCACCTGACGTTCTCGCTGATCGCCGTGTTCTTCGTCGGCATCTGGGCCGGGACGGCGTTCCTCACCGGCGTCACGATCATCGGCTCGCGCGTCGAAGACGCCATCCGCGGCCGGATCAACGCGATCTACCAGCTGATGATGAAGCTGGTGCTGTTCGGCACCACGGTCACGGTGCCCCTGCTGGTCGGCCTGGTCCAGCGGCACACCATCTCCGTCTGGGGCAGCCCGCTCACCATCGACGGCACGCGCCCGGTCATGCTCGGCGGCGCCGCGATCGCGCTGGTAGCGGGCCTGTTCGCGTACCGGCAGATGGACGACAAGCGCACCGAGCCGATCCTGTCCGACCTGCGCAACGCCCTGCGCCGCACGCCGCGGCGCGTCAACGGCTACCTGATCGCCGTCGAGGGCACGACCGCGATCAACACCGCGATCCAGGCCGTCACGCTCGCCGACTGGATGCGCGCCGGCACGCGGCCGGTCGTGGTCGCCGCCGACCCGGCGCTCGACGACAAGCGGCTCACCGCGCTCGTCTCGGGCGCTTCACTGACCGGAGCCCGGGCGCAGGCGCTGGCCGCGGCCGCCGTGCGGGCCGACATCGTCGAGCGGCACGTGCAGCCCGCGCTGGACGCCGGTTCGGTCGTGGTGATGGAGCGGTTCGTCGACTCGCCGCTCGCCCACCTCTCGGCCGTCGCCGGGCTGGACAGCGACGAGCTGGAAGGCCTCGCCGACTGGGCGACCGGACGGCTTCGCCCGGACCTGACCGTCCTGCTCGACTCGGCGCCGAACGGCGCGCCGCGCGACAAGTCGGCCGCGATGAACGACCAGTGGCGCGTCCAGCACCTGCTCACCGAGATGGCCGCGGCCGATCCGGAGCGGTACGTCGTGGTCGACGCCGACGGCACGGACGCCGAGGTCGCCGAGCGCATCCGCACCGCCCTGCGGGCCGTGTTCGTCGGCCGCCTGGCCGCGCTGGCGCCGGCGTCCGACCAGCCGGTCACCGGGCAGCCGGGGACCACGGACAAGCCGGTCACTGACCTGCCGTCGACGCTCCCGCTGGACGTCGACGACCCGCTGCCCGTCCCGGAAGAGCCTCGCGTGGAGGCGAAGTGACGACGACCGAGCGCATCGGCGTCTGGAACCAGCTGGTCGGCCAGGAGCCCGCGGTCGAAACGCTCACCAAGGCCGCCGCGGCCGCCGCCAAGATCGTCGCCGGCGAGCCCGCCCCGGCCGGTGCGATGACGCACGCCTGGCTGCTCACCGGTCCGCCCGGGTCCGGCCGGTCGGTGGCCGCGCGGACGTTCGCCGCGGCCCTGCAGTGCAGCACCGGCACCGGCTGCGACGCCTGCCCGGGCTGCCACACGACGATGGCGGGCACCCACGCCGACGTCCGGCTCGTGGTGCCGGAAGGCCTGTCCATCTCGGTCGCCGAGATGCGTGCCCTGGTGCAGGCGGCCGCGCGCCGCCCGACGACCGGGCACTGGCAGGTCGTGATCATCGAAGACGCCGACAGGCTCACCGAAGGCGCGTCGAACGCGCTGCTGAAGGCCGTCGAAGAACCCCCGGACCGCACGGTCTTCCTGCTGTGCGCGCCCTCGGACCACCCCGAGGACGTCTCCGTGACGATCCGTTCGCGCTGCCGCCTGGTGACGCTGCGGACGCCGCCGCCCGAGGCGATCGCGGACGTGCTGATGCGGCGCGACCACGTCGACCCGGAGCGCGCGCAGTGGGCGGCTTCCGTGTGCGGCGGCCACGTCGGCCGCGCGCGCCGGCTCGCCACCGACGAGGCGGCCCGGCAGCGGCGGGCCACCGTGCTGCGGATCCCGCTGGGCCTGCGCCGGATGAGCGACGTCTTCACCAGCGCCGACCAGCTGATCAGCGCGGCGGAGGCCGACGCGGGCGAAGCGAGCAAGGCCCGCGACGAGGACGAGCGCAACGAACTGCGGACCGCGATGGGCGGCGACGGCGTCGGCAAGGGCGTCGCCGGGGCCAAACGAGCCGCGGAGGCCGCGGTCAAGCAGCTCGAGAAGAAGCAGAAGTCCCGCGCGACCCGCACCCAGCGCGACACACTCGACCTGGCACTGATCGACCTGGCCGCCTTCTACCGCGACGTCCTGGTGACGACGACCCGCTCGGGCGCGACGCTCAACCACCCCGACCACGCCGACCAGATCCGCGAGGCGGCGCAGGCGTGGACACCGGAGTCGACGCTTCGCCGTCTCGAAGCGGTGCTGGAATGCCGTGAAGCGATCGACTTGAACGTGAAGCCGCGCATTGCCGTCGAGGCGATGGTCACGACCTTGCGCCAAGGCTGAGTCCGCCTGCAGGCGGCCCTGGGGAGGTAGCGAAAAGGAACCCGTCAGGAGCACCGGGCTCCTGACGGGTTCCTTCACTGCCCCCGGGGCGTCCCGGTCACTCGCGCGGCCGCGGCGACGGCTTGAACGGCTTCGGCTCCACCGCGACGGCCAGCGGACGGCGCCGGGTACCCGGCATCGCCGCCACCATCACGACACCGATCAGCAGCATCGCCGTGCCCGTCCAGAACAGCGGCACGGTGTCGTACGCGCCGCCGGTGTAGGCGAGGTTCTTCACCGGCCCCTTCGGCGCCTGGCCACCCGCGGGCGGCGTCGACGTCGACCCGCACACCACACCGCCGGTCGGCGCGTAGGCCCGCGCGACCTGCTCGCCGAGCGACAGCTGCGCCAGCGACGACGGCAGGTTCTTCGCCTGGTCGTCCGGCAGCAGGCTCTTGAGCTTGGTCGTCGGCAGCAGCTGCAGGTCGAACAGCCGCGCCGACGCGCCCAGCTGGAAGCCCTTGAACGGCGTCGTCATCTGCGCGGACTTCTGGTCCAGCCCGGCGATGCTCAGCCGCAGGACACCCAGGTCGAGCACCGTGCCGGTCGTGTTGCCGACCTGCTGGATGCCCTTCGTGAGCGTCGAGACCAGCCCGCCGACCACCGGGATGTCGTTGACCTGCCCGAACTGGTCGCTCAGCCCCTTCAGCGGCAGCCCGATCGGGATGTCCTTCGTCGGGTGCGCCGCGTCCAGCGTGTACAGCGTCTTACCGGCCGCTTCGATGGTCAGCACCGGCGCGGTGTAGTCCACTTTGGACGTCTTCGCGTCACCGGTGGAGGTCACCTTCAGCGTCGGCTGGCTCGCCACCTTGATGCTCAGCGCCAACGGCGTCCCCTTGAGGACCTCGATGTCCGCGGCCTGCAGCGTCGACGTCGACTGCACGGCCTTGTTCTTCGAGCCGGGCACGTCGACGAGCTTCACCTGCGACCGCGACGACAGCGTGTTCGGCAGGCTCAGCAGCGAACCGGTGCCGTCCTTCGCCGTCTGCCCGCCACCCTGCAGCAGACCGCCGAGGCTCTGCAGGCCCTTCGTCAGGTCGAACCCGCTCGCCAGCGTGCTCGGATCCAGCTTCGGCGACAGCGAACCCAGGTTCAGGTTCGGCATCGACGGGATGACGTTCAGCAGCGACAGGCTCGCCACCGACGTGTTCGCGTCGGCGATGGTGTCGACGCACGGGCCCAGCGTCGGGCTCCACCGCGCGTGCGCGCTCCCGTTCAGCAGACCCACGTTGAGCAGCGGGTTCGACGGCGCGTTCAGCCCGCCGCTGATCGGCTGCGGGTTGTCCGGCAACGCCGTCTGCACGACACTGCCCGGCGCCTGCGGCGCGTTCCCGCCCACCGAAAGCCCGAACGGCGACGCCTGCGCGATCGCCTTCTCATAGCTCAAGTAGGCGTCCGAGTTCGCCGACGCGCTGGAGAGACCCATCCCGGCCTCGAGCGCCGACTGCTTCGGCAGTGTCTCCCCGAACCCCGGCAGGATCGTGCTCGTCGGCACGGAGTTCGGCAGCAACCGGATGATCCCGAGCGCGGTCCCCGCGTCCCCGACCGCCTGCCCCAGCGGCTGCGGCCCGATCGGCGCCGAGATCGGCGCCTGCCCGGAACTCGCCGGCTGCGGGATCGGCGTCGTCGGATAAGTCGGATCGGCGTTCGCCGGTGCCGCGCTGAGCAGGACCAACGCCGCGGCCGCCGGCAGGGCCACCGAACGGGGCAGTCTTCGCCGCATGTGCCAGAGCCTCCAGATAGGGTCGACCGGGGAGTGAGACCGACGTCATAGGGCCCTAACGACAGTCCCCCCGGAAAGTGACGCGCACAGCCTCCGCTACACTTGCTACCGTCGCCAGCGCGAGCCGGAGACATGCCGCCTTAGCTCAGTCGGCCAGAGCGATTCACTCGTAATGAATAGGTCGGGGGTTCGATTCCCCCAGGCGGCTCCGCAAATGGACGGCCCCTGCCCCTCTAGGGCAGGGGCCTTTTTTTGCTCCGCTTGTCCCGTGGGGGCGCAGCCCCCACACCCCGCCCGGAGGGCTTCGCCCCCGGACCCCCTGCCGTGGTTGCCTTGGGTGGGCGGGCGGATTTTTGTTTCCGAGAACCACCCGTACGGGTCAAGTTTGGGACGGCAAAGGGCCCCCAGCTTGTGACTGGGGGCCCTTTGAGGGGCTCGGCTACTTCGGGGGGGCCAGTTTGACCACCGTGGCTTTTGCGTCGCCTCTGGGGGTTTTGTAGGTGATCTCGTCGCCTGACTTGGCTCCTA
This sequence comes from Amycolatopsis sp. NPDC004378, assembly GCF_053602455.1. NCBI lineage: Bacteria > Bacillati > Actinomycetota > Actinomycetes > Pseudonocardiales > Pseudonocardiaceae > Amycolatopsis > Amycolatopsis sp. NPDC004378. The sequence continues at coordinate 1,197,086 of NZ_JBSGDR010000001.1, read as the reverse complement.
CCAGGGCCAGGCCCAGGGGGCTGTCCGAGGTGATCGCGTCCGCGTCTTCGCCCGGGACCGTGACCACCTGGAACGTCTCTTCGTCTCCGTCCGAGAAGCGGAGCGTCACCGTCGTGCCGTCCGGGAGCTGGGCGTTGCCGTAGCCGCCGTGCTCCATCTTCGCGGCCAAGTCGGCGATCTGGCGGTCCAGCCGGGCCGCCGACTCCGCGCGGTCGATCACGTCCGCCTGGTCCGCCGCGTCCCCGGTGCGCTCCTGCTCGCCGGGTTGCGGCGCGAGAGCGGCCCGTTGCGCGCGCAGGTTCGCGATTTCCTTCTCCAGCTGGCTGCGCGCGGCCGAGCTGAGCCCCTTGTCCCCTGAGATCACCATGCCGCGCATTGTCCGCCGCACGGACCGGGGTGGCCAATCCGGTTTTTCACCCCGAGGTCACCCGCAGGACGTCTGCCCTAGGATTCGGGGCTGCCGTCCAGGAAGAAGGTAACGAGAATCACCGTGAGCGCAGTCCCCGGTCGCAGCGACCGGCTCTCCCCCAACCAGCTGGCCAAGCAGGACCAGATCGTCGAAGCCGCGCGGGTCGTCCTCGCGCGCGACGGACTCGCCGGGTGCACCGTCCGGGCCATCGCCGACGCCGGGCCGCTCACCAAGAGCGCCATCCACTACTACTTCGCCGACATCGACGTCCTCATCGACCGCGCCATGGCCGCGCACATCACCGCCTTCGCCGCGGGACTGCGCGAAGTCGCCGCGAAGCACGAAGAACCGCGCAAGCGCCTCTTCGCCGTCCTCGAGGAGTACCTGCGCGTCTTCGCCGCCAACCCCAACGCGGCCTTCCTCTGGTTCGAGTACTGGATCGCGGCCGGCCGCGCCCAGCACCCGCAGGCCATCGACGTCATGCTCACCTCGCTCACCGAGCTGCTGGCCGAGCTGCTCGCCCCGCTCGACGTCGACGACCCGCGGGCCCGGGCCCGCGCGCTGCTGTCCTACCTGCTCGGCACGGTCGTCCAGCAGCGGGTGCGGCCTCGGCCGTTCGCCACGCTGCGTGCCGACATCGAGGCCCTCTGCTTCGCCAACTACGGCTAGCAACGCCCTGAAGATCCGTAGACGTACGGATTGCGCACTACGTCCGGCTCCCGCCAAGGTCGAAGCACCCTCGAGAGCAGGAGACGTGATGCGCCCACGAACGTGCACGGCGACGGCCGCGGCCGTCCTTCTGATGCTCGCCACCGGCGGCCAGGCCGCCGCCCAGCCGTCCGGACCGCAGGTCTACGAGGTGATCGGCACCGGCACGGCCCAGCAACGCACCGACGTCGCGACGACCGGCGCCGACATCCTCGACAGCACGAACGGCACGACGACGGTCATCGCCAACCCAGGCGAAGCGGCCCAGCTGCGCGCGCTCGGCTTCGGCGTCAAAGCGCTCGGCGCGGTGAACCGGCCCCAGGGCACCGCGGCCGTCGAGGACTTCCCGGCCGGTTACACCGGCTACCACACCTACGCCGAAACCCAGACGGAGCTGCAGAAAACCGTCGCGAATTACCCGACGCTGACGAAGCTCGGCAGCGCCGGCACGTCGTACGAAGGCCGCGCGCTGTCGCTGATCAAGATCTCCGACAACGCCGCGACCGACGAGAACGAGCCCGAGGTCCTCTTCACCTGCAACCAGCACGCGCGCGAGCACCTCACCACCGAGATGTGCCTGCACATCGTGCAGCGGCTGACCAGCGGCTACGCGACGGATCCCGCGATCAAGCGGCTCGTGGACAGCACCGAAATCTGGGTGATCCCGAGCGTCAACCCGGACGGTTCCGAGTACGACATCTCCGGCGGTACCTTCCACAGCTGGCGCAAGAACCGCCAGGGCCCAGGCACCGACACCAACCGCAACTGGGGCTACAAGTGGGGCTGCTGCGGCGGCTCGTCGGGCTCGACGTCCAGTGAGACCTACCGCGGCACGGCGGCGTTCTCGGCGCCCGAAACCCGCGCCGTCTCGAACTGGGTGAACTCGCGCGTGGTCGGCGGCGTCCAGCAGATCAAGACGCACATCGACTTCCACACCTACTCCGAGCTCGTCCTCTGGCCGTTCGGCTACACCTACGCCGACACGGCGCCGGGCCTGACCGCGGCCGAGGCGCAGAAGTTCCAGACGCTGGGACGGCAGATGGCCGCCACCAACGGCTACACGCCGGAGCAGTCCAGCGACCTCTACATCACCGACGGCAGCGTCAACGACTGGATGTGGGCGACGCACAAGATCTGGAGCTTCACCTTCGAGATGTACCCGAAGGGCTCGAACCCGGGCTTCTACCCGCGGGACACGCAGATCGTGCCGCAGACGACCCGCAACGACCAGGCGGTCGACATCCTGATCAACGCGGCGATCACCGGCTGACCCAGGGTGTTTCCGGGGGGTCCGGGTGGCGGAGCCCCCGGCCCGAGGCGAAGCCTCGGATGTCACGGGGCGGTTTAGGGTCTGGGCATGCCTCTGTTCTCGTTCGAAGGGCTCAGCCCGCAGGTCCACCCGGACGCCTGGATCGCCCCCACCGCCACCCTCATCGGCGACGTCGTCGTCGAGAAGGACGCCTCGATCTGGTTCGGTGCGGTGATCCGGGCCGACTTCGGCCGGATCGTCATCCGCGAGGGCGCCAACATCCAGGACAACTCGGTGATCCACGTCAACGACGGCGTCTGCGAGGTGGGCAAGAACGTCACCGTGGGCCACCAGTGCCTGGTGCACGACTGCACGATCGGGGAGCAGGCGCTGATCGGCAACGGCTCGACGGTGCTCGACAAGGCGAAGATCGGCGCGCGTGCGCTGGTCGCGGCCGGGGCCACCGTGACACCGGCGACCGAGGTGCCCGACGAGGTCATCGCGATGGGCAGCCCGGCGAAGAAGTTCGTGCCGCTGACCGACTCGGCCCGGATGTGGGTCGAGCACAACGCGGCGATCTACCAGGAGCTGGCGCGGCGGCACCGCGCGGGCACGAAACCGGTTTGACTCTCCAGTAACTGGAGACCCTAGCTTCGGGGCATGGCTCCGAAGAAACTCACCCACCAGGTCACCCTCGAACTCAGCGCCGGGAACGCCCCGGTCGTCGACCTCGGCAAAATGCTGGGGCAGACCGGGGTCAACCTCGTCGAGGTCAAGAAGGCCTACGACGCCGCGACGGCGGCCCAGCGCGGCGACATCGTGCCGGTGGTCGTCTCGGTGTTCGAGGACCGCTCGTTCGCGCTGCGGCTCAAGACGCCGCCGACCGCGTTCCTCATCAAGAAGGCGTTGGGGGACAAGGGTTCCTCGCACCCCGGGCACGAGGTCGCGGGGAAGCTGACCAAGGACCAGCTGCGGGAGATCGCCGAACGCAAGCTGCCCGACCTCAACACTTCCGACGTCGAGATGGCGATGCGCACGATCGCCGGCACGGCCCGGTCCATGGGCGTCGTGGTCGTGGACTGACGTGCGCAAGCACGCGGTCGTGCCGCCGTTCCGCGCACTGGACCCCGAGCTCGGCGTCGCGGAACGGTTGCTGCGCCAGGGAAATCCGCAGCTGTGCGGCATCGTCGCGCAACTGCCCGATGAACACGCGGCCGCGCGCCGCCTCAACGCCGTGCTGGCGGAGGCGGGGGCGCGGCCGCGGCTCGTCGACACCGGCGCGGTGTGGCGGATCGTCTACGTGACTCCCCGCGCGGAGACGGGCGAGCTGGCGGCGGGGGCCGCGGGGCTCGCGGAACTCGTCACGGTCGGCGGCTGGCGGCGGGTCAAGCGGTGCGCGACCTGCGCGCGGCCGTTCTGCGACCGGACGTCCGGCTGCACCCGCAAGTGGTGCGCCGAACACCGCCGGGCCGCCAGCGACGTGGACTAGGCTCTTTCCCGCAGCAGCGACTGGCGCCATCGAGGTGGAGCACCACCGGGAAGCGAACGACGAGGCCGGCACCGCGCGCCTGGGTGAAGGCCACTCCAGAGCCGGAGTACGCCATGACACACCAGCCGAAACTGACCGCGCTCGCCGCGGCGGACCCCGCGATCGCCGGGCTCGTCGAGGACGAGGCGAAGCGCCAGCACGACAAGATCCGCTTGATCGCGTCGGAGAACTACGTCTCGCAGGCCGTGCTCGAGGCGACCGGCACCGTGCTGACCAACAAGTACTCCGAGGGGTACGCGGGCAAGCGCTACTACGAGGGCCAGCAGTTCATCGACCAGGTCGAGCAGCTCGCGATCGAGCGCGCGAAGGCCGTGTTCGGCGCGGACCACGCCAACGTCCAGCCGTACTCCGGGTCGCCGGCGAACCTGGCCGTGTACCTCGCGTTCGCGCAGCCCGGCGACACCGTGCTCGGCATGGCGCTGCCGGACGGCGGTCACCTCACGCACGGCTGGAGCGTCTCGGCGACCGGCAAGTGGTTCACGCCGGTGCGCTACGGCGTCGCGAAGGAGACCGGCCGCGTCGACCTCGACCAGGTGCGCGACCTCGCGCGCCAGCACCGGCCGAAGCTCATCTTCGCCGGCGGCACGGCCATCCCGCGCACGATCGACTTCCCGGCGTTCGCCGAGATCGCCCGCGAGGTCGACGCCGTGCTCGTCGCCGACATCGCGCACATCGCCGGGCTCGTCGCGGGCGGCGCGCACCCGTCGCCGGTCGGGCACGCGCAGGTCATCACGACGACCACGCACAAGACCCTGCGCGGCCCGCGCGGCGCGATGATCCTCTCCGACGCTGACCACGCGAAGGCCGTCGACAAGGCGGTGTTCCCGGGCCTGCAGGGTGGCCCGCACAACCACACGACCGCGGCGATCGCCGTCGCGCTGGGCGAGGCGCAGCAGCCGTCGTTCTCGGAGTACGCGCACACGATCGTCGCCAACGCGAAGGCGCTGGCCGACGCGCTGCTGGCGAAGGGCTACGACCTCGTGTCCGGCGGCACGGACAACCACCTGCTGCTGATCGACCTGACGAACAAGGCGGTCGCGGGCAAGCCGGCCGCGCAGGCCCTCGACCGCGCGGGCATCGAGCTGAACTACAACACGGTGCCGTTCGACCCGCGCAAGCCGTTCGACCCGTCCGGCATCCGGCTCGGCACGTCCGCGATCACCACACGCGGGCTGAAGCCGGAGCACCAGCCGCAGGTGGCGGAGTGGATCGACCGCACGGTGACCGCGGCGGCCGCGTCCGACGAGTCCTCGCTCGACTCGATCGCCGCGGAGATCCGCGAGTTCCTGGCGCCGTTCCCGATCCCGGGCTACTCCGCCTGACGCAGGACGTCGCGCACCAGCGGGTGCAGAGCCGGTGCGGCGGCGAGGAAACTGCCGGCCGACGGCGTCCACGGGGCGCCGTCGGCGGTGGTGACCACCGCACCGGCCTCGCGCGCGACCAACGCCGCGCCGGCGAGGTTCGTCGCGTCCGTGCCGTACTGCCAGAAGAGGTCCAGCCGCCCGGCGGCGACGTCGGCGACCTGCCACGACGTCGGCCCGAGGTTCCGCACCGCGGCGACCTCTTCGAGGACGGCGGTCAGCGATCGCCCGGCGGCCTGGGCCACGCCCGGCTGTCCGGTGACGAACGGCGGCTGGCTGGTCGCGGCGACGACCGCGTCGAGCGTCTTCTTGCGTGACGGCTCGATCGGCTTGCCGTTCCTGGTCGCGCCTTCGCCCTTCCGCGCGGCGTAGGTCTCCCGCAGCCACGGCGAGTGCAGCACGGCCAGCTCGGGTTCGCCGTCGCGGACCAGCGTCACGGTGACGCAGTACTGCGGCAGGCCCTGGAGCAGCTGGACGGCGCCGTCCAGCGCGTCGACCACCCAGACTTCGCCGCTCGGCAGGTCGCCGAATTCGCCCGCCCAGCCCGCGCCCGGCCGGAGGTCGGTGAGCGCGGCGCGCAGGTCGGCGGCCAGCGGGTCGTCGATGGCGGAGAAGGTCGTGCCCAGTTCTTCGAGCGAAGCGGGCGGCCGTTCCGGCGCCCGGACGTCGGCGGCCAGGGTTTCCACGATGTCGATCACGGACTTCATCATGGGGTCAGAATCGGGCCGGAACGGCTGCGCGAGGTACTCCAGCACTACGGCATGAGCGAAACTGGACTGCATGGTGCAGCTGATGACAGAAATCGAACAGCGGGTGGTTTCGGCCCTGCAGCTCGACGGCCGCGCCGGGCCCGGCCGGATCGCCGAAGTGCTCGATCTTTCGCCGCGCACGGTCACCCGCGTCATCGCCCGCCTGCGTGCCGACGGCCGCCTCGAGGTGGTCTGCGTCCCGAACCCGGCGCACGGCCTGCGCGGGGCGATGCTCCTGCGGGTCAAGGTGCTGCGGGGCCGGACATCGGTGATCGCCGAAGGGCTGGCCAAGCGCGACGATGTCCTGTTCGCCGACATCCTCGCGGGCGGCGAAGAAATCAGCGCCGTCGCCCTCGGGGGTCTCGACGGGCGGCTGGTGCACGACGCGCTGCCGTCGACGAACGCGGTCACCGAGCTGCGAGCGCACTCGGTGCTGCACGTCTTCTCCGACGCGACGCAGTGGCGCACCGGCCTGCTCTCCGACGCCGAGGTCGCCGCGCTGACCCCGCCGCCGTCCGGCGAGGACGTCACCCTCGACGACCTCGACCGGCGGCTGCTGCACCGGCTGGCCGCCGACGCCCGGCTCGGGCCGGGCGAGCTGGCGACCGAGGCCCCGGAGTCGACCGTGCGGCGACGGCTCGACCGGCTCGCCGCGGCCGGCCGGCTCCACACCTACGCGAACGTGGACGTCAAAGCGCTGGGCCTGGAGATCGACGCCAACGTCTGGATGACCGTCCCGCCCGGCCGTCTCGACGAGGTCGGGCGGGCGCTGGCGAGCCACCCGATGGTCCACGGCACCCTCGCCACGACCGGGGTCACGAACCTGATGGCCGCCGTCTGGTGCCGTGACCTGGGCGCTCTCTACGCCTTCGTGACCGGCCTCGATGTGCCGTCCGCCGAGGTCACGGTGGTCGCGAAAGCCGTCAAGCGCGGGACGAGACCGGGCTCACAGAAAACTTGATTGCACCATACAAGCTTCCGCGGAATACTTGGCCGAGGCAAGTAGTTGAGGGGTACAAGCAAATACGACGAAGGCTTACCGAGGGAGACCACCATGAGCGACACCACCACGGCGGAAGGAGCAGCCGCTACGAACGGCAAACTGTCCCACCGCCAGATCCTGACCGTCCTGTCCGGGCTGATGCTCGGCATGTTCCTCGCCGCGCTCGACCAGACCATCGTGTCGTCGTCGATGCGCACCATCGCCGACGAGCTGCACGGCCTGAGCCTGCAGGCGTGGGCGACCACCGCCTACCTGATCACCGCGACGCTCTCGACGCCGCTGTACGGCAAGCTGTCCGACCTCTACGGCCGCAAGCCCATGTACCTGACGGCGATCTCGCTGTTCCTGGTCGGCTCGCTGGCCAGCGGCATGGCGACGTCGATGTACGAGCTCGCCGCGTTCCGCGCCTTCCAGGGCCTCGGCGCCGGTGGCCTGATGTCGCTCGCACTGGCGATCATTACCGACATCACCGCGCCGCGTGAGCGCAGCAAGTACCAGGGCTACTTCATGGCGGTGTTCGGCATCTCGAGCGTCGCGGGCCCGGTCGTCGGCGGCTTCTTCGCCGGCATCGACTCCTTCGCCGGCATCACCGGCTGGCGCTGGGTGTTCCTGGTCAACGTCCCGATCGCGCTCGCCGCGCTGGTCGTCGTCAGCAAGGTCCTCAACCTCCCGCACACCCGCGTCGACCAGAAGGTGGACTACTGGGGTGCCGTCGCGCTGGCCACCGGCCTGGTGCCGCTGCTGATCGTCGCCGAGCAGGGCCGTGAGTGGGGCTGGGGCTCCGCCGCCTCGATCGCGATGTACGTCGTCGGGGCGCTGGGTGTGGCCGCCTTCGTCTGGATCGAGCGCCGCATGGGCGACGCCGCCCTGCTGCCGCTGCGCCTGTTCAAGCGGCCGGTGTTCCGGATGTCGACGCTCGTCACGGTCGTGCAGGGCGCCGGGATGTTCGGCGCGATGATGTCGTTGCCGCTGTACCTGCAGATCGTCAAGGGCGCGACGCCGACCCAGGCGGGCCTGCAGATGCTCCCGCTGACGCTGGGCATCATGACCGCGAGCATGACCAGCGGCCGGCTCATCTCGAAGACCGGGCGCTACAAGATGTTCGCCGTGGCCGGCATCGGCCTGATGGCGGCGGCGCTGTTCGCCCTGTCGACGATCACCGTCGACACCTCGCTGGCGCTGGTCATGGTCATCGCCTTCGTGATCGGCCTCGGCCTCGGCGCCTCGATGCAGACGCTGGTGCTGGCCGCGACCAACGACGTCCGCCCGCAGGACATCGGCGTCGCCACCTCGGCGGCGACGTTCTTCCGGCAGATCGGCGGCACGGCGGGCACCGCGGTGTTCCTCTCGATCCTGTTCGGCACGGTCGCCGACAAGATCGCGAACGCCGTCCGCTCGGCGATGACCACGCCGGCCTACGTGTCGGCGCTGGCCCAGCACCCCGAGTTCGCGCAGCAGATGAAGAGCGGCCTGGACGTCAACGACACGTCGTTCCTGTCCTCGCTGGACCCGACGCTGGCCCGGCCGATCCTGCAGGGCTTCGCCGAGTCGATGAGCACGGTGTTCCTGGTCGGCGGGATCGTGCTGACCGTGGGCTTCGTCCTGGTGTGGTTCCTCAAGGAGAAGCCGCTCTCGGACAAGTCCGCGATGGAGCAGCGCGCGGAGGCCGACGACGCTCCCGCCCTCGCCATGGCGCACTGACCGGGGAATGAGAAAGGCCCCCTCGGGACGATCCCGAGGGGGCCTTTTCACGGGCTCAGTGGCCGCCGTCGGCCTCTTCCTTGGCCAGGCGGTCCTTCTCGCGCTCGTACGAGCGGGCGATCTCGTTCTCGGCCTCGGTGCGGCCGACCCAGGACGAGCCTTCGACGCTCTTGCCGGGCTCGAGGTCCTTGTAGACCTCGAAGAAGTGCTGGATCTCCAGCTTGTGGAACTCGTTCAGGTGGTGGATGTCGCGCAGGTGCTCCAGGCGCGGGTCGTTCGTCGGGACCGCGAGGACCTTGTCGTCCGGGCCCTTCTCGTCGGTCATCCGGAACATGCCGATCGCGCGGCAGCGGATCAGGCAGCCCGGGAACGTCGGCTCCTGCACGAGGACCAGCACGTCGAGCGGGTCGCCGTCCTGGCCGAGGGTGTCGTCGATGAAGCCGTAGTCGGCCGGGTACTGGGTGGCCGTGAACAGGGTCCGGTCCAGTTTGATGCGGCCGGTCTTGTGGTCGACCTCGTACTTGTTGCGTTCCCCTTTGGGGATTTCGATCGTGACGTCGAACTCCACGGCGTCCTCGCTGCTTCTCGATATCCGGGCGTGCCCCGCGTCGCGGGCGGCAACCTTCATGACTGTCTTGACGTCTCCTAGTGTGGACTACGCCCTGCCGCGGGGTCGCATCGATGTCGGCCACGCGGCATGTGAGCTTGGCCCCTTCCGGGGCAGGTGAGAAGGAGTGGTGGGTGCCGGAAAACGACCAGCCGATGTGGCCTTCGTCGGACGAAGACCGCTCGTCGTCCGGCGCGCGGAAGACCACCCCGATGTCGCTGCCCGACCCGCCGGAGAGCCCTCCGGACCGGCCGGGCGTGCCCAACGTCACAGGCAGTGAGGCGCCGAAGGGGTCGTGGTTCGCGCCGAACGTCGAGCCCGAGCCGATCCCGGGGCTGAACGTCCCCGCCGAAGAACCCGCGCAGCCGCCGACCCCCGCCAAGCAGGACCTCGCCGACCGCCTGGGCTCGCGCGAGCCCAAGCCGGCCGGGGCCAAGCCCGCCGAGCCGGCCCCGACCGCGGAGAACACCCAGTTCATCGAGGTCGAGCAGCCGCCCAAGAAGGCGCCGTGGGTGCCGGTGGAACGCAACGTCTGGCCTGCCGAGCAGCAGGACCGGCACGAAGAGCCTCAGACCGAGAAGCCCGAGTCGCAGCCGTGGCGGGAGGAGCTGCAGCTGTGGCGCGAGGAGCAGCAGCGCCGGGAAGAGCAGCTGCAGCGCGCCGACCAGCAGCGCCGCGAGGAATCCCAGCCGCGGACGGAGGAACCCCAGCCGCGGCGGGACGAGCCCCAGCCTCCCCGGGAGGAGCCGCAGGCGCGCCAGGAGGAGCCCCAGGCGCGGCGGGAGGAGCCGCAGCCCTACCGGGACGAGCCCCAGGCGCGGCGGGAGGAGCCGCAGCCCTACCGGGACGAGCCCCAGGCGCGGCGGGACGAGCAGCCGCGGCGCGATGAGCCGCAGCCCCGCGGCGAGGAGACCCAGCAACTGCGGCCCCAGCAGCCGCAGCGTCCCCAGGAACCGCAGCCGCCGTGGGCGCAGCGCGTGGACGTGGCGGACGGCCGGCCCGCGCTGCCGCCGGAGCCGCCGCGCGGGGTCGTCCCGCCGGCGTCCGCGGGCTCGCTGGCCCGGCCGATGCGGATCGAACCGGACGGGCAGCGCTTCGACGCCGAGGCGACCGTCGGGATCGAGCGGCCCACCCAGTTCCCCGGGGCCTTCCAGCAGCAGCCGCAGCAGCGCGGCGAACCGCCCGCCGAACCCCCGGCGACGCCACCGGCCGCGACCGCCGAGGAGCCGCCGAAGAAGAAGCGGCGCAAGGGCAAGATCATCGCGCTCGTCGTGGTCGTCCTGCTGGTCCTGGCCGGCGGCGGCATCGCGGCCGCGATGCCGAAGGTGTCGAACCGCCTCGGCCTGCCGTGGGCGCCGAACGCGCCGAAGGGCGACAGCCCGGAACCGGCCGCGGCGACACGTCAGCTGCAGGGGCCGGACACGTCGGGGCAGGCGCCGACCGCGAACGGCGTCAAGTCCGCGCTGGCCGGCGCGGCCGCGAACAGCGCCCTCGGCCAGCTCAACGGGAGCGTCGTCGACCCGGTGACCGGCACGACGCTGTGGGACCACAGCTCGGCGACCGCCGTGACCCCCGCCTCGACGACGAAGGTGCTCACTTCCGCGGCCGCCCTGCTCGCGCTGGACCCGAACACCCGGCTGTCGACGAAGATCGTCCAGGGCGCCGACCCGGGGACGGTGATCCTGGTCGGCGGCGGCGACGTCACCCTCACCGGGCTGCCGCTGGGCACCGAATCGCCGCTGTACCCGGGCGCCGCGCACGTCGACGACCTCGTCGCGCAGGTCAAGAAGGCCAACCCCGGCGTCAAGAAGGTGCAGGTCGACCTCAGCCTGTTCAAGGGCGCGACGACCGCGCCGGGCTGGGCCGCGGGCGACGCGCCGTCGACGTTCGCCACCCAGATCGGGTCGGTCATGGCCGACGCCGGGCGCCTGGACCCGAAGAACAACAACTCCCAGCGCGCGCCTAACGCGGGGAGCGCGCTGGCGTCGACGATCGCGTCGAAGCTGAGCGCGTCGCCCGGCGGGCAGACCACCGCGCCGAAGGACGCGAAGGTGCTCGCCGAGGTCAAGTCGGCGCCGCTGACCGAGCTGGTCTCGGACACGATGGAGCTGTCCGACGACGTCCTCGCCGAAGCCCTCGCGCGGCAGGTCGCGCTGGCGTCCGGCCAGGAAGCGAGCTTCGCCGGCGGCGCGGCGGCGACCCTGAAGGTGCTCAAGGACCACGGCTTCGACACCACGGGCGTCAAGCTCTCCGACGGCAGCGGCATCTCGACGGAGAACAAGATCCCGGCGAAGCTGCTGACCCAGCTGATGGCGGCCGCGGCGGCACCGGAGGGCAAGAACGAGAACACCGCCAAGCTGCGCCCGATGCTGGCCGGCCTCCCGGTGGCGGGCGGCTCGGGAACCCTCGCCGACAAGCGCTTCGAGACCCCGGCGTCCCAGGCGGGCCGCGGCTGGGTCCGCGCCAAGACGGGCACCCTGACCGGCGTGAACACGCTCGCCGGCCTCGTCCTGGACCAGGACGGCCGGGTGCTGGTGTTCGCGTTCATGTCCAACGGCTCGGACCAGCAACCGGGCCGCGACGCCATCGACGCCTTGGCCACGAGCCTCCGCAAGTGCGGATGCTCGTAGCCGCGGACGCCGAACCGTGCGGAGATCGTGGCCGGAAACCCGTCCCGGGCAGGTAGCGTCGGAAGGGTGAGTCAGGAAACCGAGACCCGGCCCATGGTCGACTGGGCACTCGCCGCGCAGACCGGCGCGCTGCTCGTGCGCGGCGGCCCGCAGGTCCCGCGCGAAGAGGCCGAAGCGGCCGTCACCGACCTGCGTGAGCTCACCGTCGAAGCCGAGGGGCACGTCCGGCAGCTGACGAGCCTGGGCCTCGACCTGCCGCTGCTGCCCGGCGAAGTCGTCGACCGCCCCGGCTGGGTGCGCTCGGCCGCGGCCGGGCTGGACGCGCTCACCGGGCGTGCGCTGCCGCAGCAGGGCGGGCCGTTCGGCCCGATCCTGGCCGGCGGCGCCGGCGTGCAGACCGGGCTGGTGCTCGCGTTCCTGGCCAGCCGCGTGCTCGGCCAGTACGACCCCTTCGGCGGCCCCGAGCGCGAAGGCCAGCTGCTGCTCGTCGCGCCGAACGTCGTCGCCGCCGAGCAGGCCATGCAGGTCCCCGGCCACGACTTCCGGCTCTGGGTCTGCCTGCACGAGTGCACCCACCGGCTGCAGTTCACCGCGGTCAAGTGGCTGCGCGACTACTTCGCCGACGAGGTCGAGCGACTCGTTTCCGGGCTTGCGGGCGGTGGCTCCGACAGCCTGGCCGACCTGGTCGGGCGCCTTCCCGAGGCGATCAAGCAGGGCCCGAAGCTCAACCTCGCGGAGCTGCTCCAGTCGCCGAAGGAACGCGCCGTGTTCGACCGGCTGCTGGCCCTTTCGACGCTGCTGGAGGGCCACGCCGACTACGTCATGGACGCCGTCGGCCCGCAGGTCGTGCCGAGCGTCGACACGATCCGCGCGCGGTTCACCGCCCGGCGCAAGGGCGGCGGCGTCTTCGACCGGCTGCTGCGCGCGCTGCTCGGCGTCGACGCGAAGATCCGTCAGTACGAAGAAGGCGCGAAGTTCACCAAGCACGTCGTGGACGCCGTCGGCATGGACGGCTTCAACGCCGTCTGGCGGTCGCCCAACACCCTGCCGTCGCGCGCCGAGATCTCCGATCCGGCCGCGTGGGTCCGGCGCCTGCACGGATGACCGGGCCGGCGGTCGCGGCGGTCCGGCGGGCGGTCCGCGCCTTCCTCGAGACCGTCGAGCCGCCGCCCGAGCTGTGCGTCGCGGTCTCCGGCGGTGCCGATTCCCTCGCCCTCGCCGAGGCCACGGCGTACGTGGGGCACGGGCAGGGCCGCCGCGTCCGCGCGCTGGTCGTCGACCACGGCCTGCAGGAGGGCTCGGCGAAGATCGCGCGCGACGCCGCCGCGGCCGCGAAGTCCCTCGGCGCGGACGACGCCGAGGTGCGCCGGGCGGACGTCACCGGCCCGGGCGGCCCGGAAGCCGCCGCGCGCAAGGCCCGCTACCACGCGCTGCGCGGACACGAGCTGGTCCTGCTCGGCCACACCCTCGACGACCAGGCCGAAACGGTCCTGCTCGGGCTCGGCCGCGGCTCCGGCCCCCGCAGCGTCGCCGGGATGCGCCCGCACGACCCGCCGTGGGGCCGTCCGCTGCTGGCGGTGCCGCGCGCGACCACCCGGGCCGCCTGCGCCGAGCTCGGTGTCGAGCCCTGGGAGGACCCGCACAACGCCGAGCCGCGCTTCACCCGCGTCCGGTTGCGCACCGAAGTGCTGCCACTGCTGGAAGACGTCCTCAACGGCGGCGTCGCCGGCGCGCTCGCCCGCACGGCCGCGCAACTGCGTGAGGACAGTGAGGCACTGGACACATTGGCGGACATGATCTTCACCCGCGCGGGCGGCTCCGAAGGGCTGGATGTCGGCGTGCTCGCGCCCGAGCCCGCGGCGGTGCGGCGGCGGGTTCTCCGCAGGTGGCTGCTGCAATCGGGTGTGCGCGAGCTCACCGACGGGCACCTCCGGGCCGTCGACGAGCTCGTCGCCCGGTGGCGTGGTCAGGGCGGCGTGTGGCTGCCGGGCAACTTGGAGGCGCGCCGGGCACGTGGCAGGCTCTGCATCACCTCCCAACCCACCACTCGAGGAGAATGACCCGTGTACGAGGGCGAAATCGCCTCCGTGCTCGTCACCGAGCAGCAGATCCAGGACAAGATCGCGGAGCTGTCGGCGCAGATCGCCGCCGACTACCCGGCCAACGGGCAGGGGGAACTCCTGCTGGTGGGCGTCCTGAAGGGCGCGGTCATGTTCATGACCGACTTCGCCCGCGCGCTGCCGCTGCCGACGCAGCTGGAATTCATGGCCGTCTCCTCGTACGGCTCGTCGACGTCGTCGTCCGGCGTCGTGCGGATCCTCAAGGACCTCGACCGGGACATCGCCGGCCGGGACGTGCTGATCGTCGAGGACATCGTCGACTCCGGCCTCACGCTGTCGTGGCTGCTGAAGAACCTCGCGAGCCGCAACCCGGCGTCGCTCGAGGTCGTTTCGCTGCTGCGCAAGCCGGAGGCGGTCAAGGTGGACGTCCCGGTGAAGTACATCGGCTTCGACATCCCCAACGAGTTCGTCGTCGGCTACGGCCTGGACTACGCCGAGCGGTACCGGGACCTGCCCTACATCGGCACGCTGGACCCGAAGGTGTACACCTCCTAGTTCACCGACCGTTCACCGCAACCACCGGATCCGCGGAACCCCGGGCACGAAGTTTGCGTCATAGGCTCTGATCACGTGCGTTAACCTATGCGAAGACCATTCGTGCCCGCGGTGACCGGGTCGGGGGAACGGGAGAGAGCTCAGATGGGGAACAGCAGCGCTGCCGACGCGAACGCCTTCAAGGCCGCCGCCGCGGCGGGCCAGGTCGGGATCGACCCCGACGCCGCGCAGATCGTGCTGAACAAGATCCGCACGGGCAAGGACGCGGTCGAGGCCCTGCTCGCCGGCGCGGGCACGCTCGCGCAGCCGCCGAAGCTCGGGGACAACCCGGTCGGCAACGCGATGGCGGCGAAGTTCGTCCAGCGCGCGGACGGCGGGAACGACTCCTACGCCTCCGCGCTGCAGAACCTGCTCGACCAGTACACGGCGGCCGAAGAGGGCATCGTCACGGCGATGTCGCGGTACCACGAGATCGACAACGCCGCGGCCGAACCGTTCCGCAACGCCTGAGCCACAAGGGGGATTTGGAAGTCATGGCTCCGAACCACAGTGACCAGCCGGCGACGACCGCTCCGGGCTCGACCGGCCAGGGCTCGATCGTGCCGCTCGGCGACAACGCCGCGTCGCAGAACATCGTCGACAACGCCCGCGGCAGCGCCGGCGGCTTCGACATGGGCAGCGACCGCGCGATCGCCAACCCGCCGAACTGGAACGCCCAAGCCAGCCAGCAGCTCTACGCCGGCGCGGTCAACAACAACGACCCCGGCACGGCCGAGGCGACCGGGCAGGCCTGGGCGCACCACGGCAGCGAGCTGAAGCAGGCGTCCGACCACCTGTACAACGCGATCTCCGAGCTGGGCAACGCCTGGGTCGGCCGCGGTGCCGCGGGTGCGCAGGGCGCGCTGGTGGCCATCGCCAACTCGGGTTCGCAGGCGTCCGACGCCGCGCACACGATGTCCGACCGGCTGGCCCGGCAGGCCGCCGCGGCCGCCGAGGTCAAGAAGATGCCGGCCCCGAAGGACTACGACCCCAAGCAGGCCATGGCGGCCGCGCTGGCCGGGGGCCCGGCGGCCCTGATCGCCGACCAGAAGGCCCAGGCGGACGCGGCCAACGACGTCAAGGCGCAGCAGGTCGCGTTCTTCAACGCCTACACGAAGTCGATGAGCGAGGTCGACAGCACGACCCCGAGCTTCGGCCCGGAGTCGCTCGGCATGAAGCCGACGGGCTCGCACAACTCCGTGTCGTTCAACGCGATCAACGCGGTCGGCAGCACCGGTCCGGTTTCGGGCCTGTCCGGCGCGGGCGGCGCGGTGTTCACGGCCGGCGCCTCGGGCTTCGGCGGCCACGGCGGCGCGTTCGACGCGCAGCACGCGGCGGTCGGCCCGAACGGCGTCCACGGCGGTGTCGCGGGCGGCGGCTTCGGCCACGACGCGGCGGCGCTCGGCGGCGACGGCACGGGCGGCGTGGGCGGCACGGCGGCGGGCACGAACACCGGCGCGGGCCACGTCGCCCCGGGCGCCGGGCAGGCCGGCGGCGGCAGCACGCTCGGCAAGATCGGCATGGGTCTCGGCATCGGCGGTGCCGCCGGTGGCCTCGGCGCGCTGGCCTCCCGCGCGCTGGGCAAGGGCAGCAAGTCCGGGGCGAAGGCCGAGAACGAGACGAGCCTGGCGTCGGCCGAAGGCCAGGGCCAGAGCGCCGCGTCGGCGCAGGCGCCCCAGCAGGGTCTCGTCTCGTCGGCGGGCACCATCGGCGGGCAGGCCGCGCCGCCGATGAACCCGGGCGGCATGGGCGGCATGGCCCCACGCGGTGCCCAGGGCGAGCAGGACGAGGAGCACACGCACGCGTCCTTCCTCATCGAGGCGGACCCGGACGAGGCCTTCGGCGCGAACCAGGCGACCCCGCCGCCGGTCATCGGCGCGTGGTCCGAGGACGACGAAGACCGCTGATCCTTCCGGGCCGGGCACGCCGACGGTGTGCCCGGCCCGTTTTCTCCTTGGGGGTGGCTCGATGCCCAACGCTGAGCTGCTCACCCCGGTCGAGGTGGACTTCCTGTGGGAGTCCGCCGGGCTGGGCGAGCTGCCGTACCCGCTGCGCGTCCGGTCGCACGGCGAAACCGTGGACGAGCGGTCGCTGCTGCGCCGCCGCACGCTGGAGGCGTTGACCGCGCGTGGCTTGGCCGACGGCCGAGGCCGTCCGGAACCGCACGTCGAGGACTACTTCGGGGTGCTCGCGCAGCCCGAGCTGAGCCTGGACGCCATCCAGCTGATCGCCCCGGACGCCGAGCCGCTGCTCGCGGTCGCCGGCGTGCTGGGCGGGATGGGCCTGCTCGCGGTCCAGGACACGCGCGGCCTGCACCTGCAGCCGTGCCCGGTGGACGGCCTCGCGAGCGCGATCGTCTCGCTGCTCCCGGGCGCCCCGCGCGGCTCCGAAAAGTCGATCACGGTCCCGCTGGAGCAGCTGGTCGGCGCGCACGGCGTCGACTTCCTGCAGCGCCGCGGCAACGGCGAAGAGCGCAGCTCGGCCGACGAAGACCGCAAGGCGCTGGCCCGCCTGCACGCGCAGCCGCGGCTGCGCGGCGGCCAGATCGCGGCCAACGCCCGCTCCCGGATCGGCGGCCGGACCCGGACCCCGGTGCTGAGCTGGTTCGACACCGAGACGGGCCGCTACTTCACCCAGGCCACCCGGGGCCGCGACGGCCGCGACTGGATCACGATCGCCCCGGCGGACGCGGCCACGCTGCGCCACCGGCTCGGCGAGATGCTCGCCGGAGCCTCGACGACGAGCACGGTCTGACGCACCGGACCGGACGTGAAGGGCGTTCCAAGGACGCTGTCGAGGTGGTTGGCGCGGCCTGGACGCCGCCGAGCCTCGCGCCGGCCGGTCGGTGATCGCGCCGGACCTGTCATTCATCGCCTTATGTCCATGAATGACCCATTCACGGCATTCCGCCCAGCCTCGTCGCCCTGCGTCGGCTCTGCCAAGATCGGGCTCCGGCTTCTCCGAGCGTGCTCGGCCGATGATCACTTTTTGTCGGTGGTGCGGGCTACGCTGAGCAAGAGTCCGATCCGGGAGAGTAGTGATGCAAGAGTTCTTCTCGCCGCTGGCGTTCGACTTCCTCTGGGAGGCCGCGCAGGTCGGGGAGCTGCCGTACCCGCTGCTGGTCCGGTCGCACGGTGCGACCGAAGACGAGCGCGTCTCGCTGCGCCACCGCGTCGACGCCGAGCTGAAGGCGCGCGGCGTCCGCGACCCGCGCGGCCGGCTCGCGCCGCCGATCGAGGACGCGCTGCAGCTGCTCGCGTTCGCGCCGCTGACCATCGACGCGCTGCACATCCCGCAGTTCGACGCGCCCACGGTCGGCGTGCTCGCGGCGGCCGACGACACCACGGGCGTCATCGCGATCCAGGACGGTGACGGCATCTGGTTGCGCGACGCCCCACCGGACGGCCTGGTGTCCGCCGTGATCGCGGTGCTGCCCGCCGGCCCGCGCGGGAGCGAGTCGTCGATCACACTTCCGCTGGACGACGCGCTGCGCACGGCCCCGATCCGGGTGCCCGTGTCGTTGCCGTCGAACCCGGGTGAGGAAGAAGACAGGCGCCGCGGCCGGGCCCGCCGCACCCCGCTGAGCGAACGCGCGACGGTCGACCCGCGCGAGGCGTACGGTCGGATCGCCGGCCAGCCGCGGCAGCGCGGCGGTCAGCTGGCAGCGAACAGCCGTTCGCAGGTCGGGGCCAAGCAACGGTCCCGGGTGCTGGCCTGGTTCGACACCGCCACCGGGCGCTACCTGAGCGTCTCCCGCGCTGGTACGGACGGCCGCGAGTGGGTCACGGTCGCCCCGGCCGACCCGAAGACGCTGCGGATGCGGCTGGGAGAGATGGTGAGCAGTGTGTCCGACGGCACGCGATAGCGTGACCACCGCGGACGCCGGGCGGGAACCCGGGCGCGGTATCGCCCGTTGACCTGCGAGAGGCTCACAGGGGATGAACGCGGCAGCGGACGGTACCCTGATGGGACGGGTGTCCAGGCACCGCGGGTTGTCAAGATCGTGATGGCGGGTATCACAGGAGCCGCCCAACCAGGGAGGGTCGAGGCCACCAGGGCCGAGTCGTATGAACCGGAAGAGCGTGCTCAGGAACCCACTGCTGTGGATCGTCGCGGGGTTGCTGGCGTTGTTCGCGTACAACACGATCTTCGACAGTGATCGTGGGTACACCCAGGCACCCATCTCGGTGGCGAACTCCCAGATCTCCTCGAACAACGTCAAGGAAGCCAGCCTCGAGGACAAGGAACAGCAGCTCAAGCTCCTGCTGAACAAGCCCGTCGACGTCGACGGCCAGCAGGTCACCCAGATCATTTCGCAGTACCCGGCGGACGCCACCCGCCCGATCTACGACTCGTTGATCGCGGCGAAGAACGGCGGCCAGCCGATCAAGTTCACCACCAAGGTGACCCAGCAGGGCGTGCTGACGCAGATCCTCATCTTCGCCATCCCGCTGGCCCTCGTCCTGGGCCTGCTGATGTGGATGATGAACAACGCCCAGGGCGGCGGCAACCGCGTCCTCAACTTCGGCAAGTCCAAGGCCAAGCAGCTGAACAAGGACATGCCCAAGACGACGTTCGGTGACGTCGCGGGTGCCGACGAGGCCGTCGAAGAGCTGTACGAGATCAAGGACTTCCTGCAGAACCCGGCGCGCTACCAGGCACTCGGGGCGAAGATCCCGAAGGGCGTCCTGCTCTACGGGCCGCCCGGTACCGGTAAGACGCTGCTCGCGCGCGCCGTCGCCGGCGAAGCGGGCGTGCCGTTCTACACGATCTCCGGCTCGGACTTCGTCGAAATGTTCGTCGGTGTCGGTGCGTCCCGCGTGCGTGACCTGTTCGAACAGGCCAAGCAGAACGCGCCGTGCATCATCTTCGTCGACGAGATCGACGCGGTCGGCCGCCAGCGCGGCGCCGGCCTCGGCGGCGGCCACGACGAGCGCGAGCAGACCCTGAACCAGCTGCTCGTCGAGATGGACGGCTTCGACGCCCGCGGCGGCATCATCCTGATCGCGGCCACGAACCGGCCCGACATCCTGGACCCGGCGCTGCTGCGCCCCGGCCGGTTCGACCGGCAGATCCCGGTGTCCGCGCCCGACCTGCGCGGCCGCAAGGCGATCCTCGAGGTGCACGCCAAGGGCAAGCCGATCGCCCAGGGCACGGACCTGACCAGCCTGGCCAAGCGGACCGTCGGCATGTCCGGCGCCGACCTGGCGAACGTGCTGAACGAGGCCGCGCTGCTCACTGCCCGCCAGAACGGGCACGTGATCACCGACGTGGCGCTGGAGGAGTCGGTCGACCGTGTCGTCGGCGGCCCGGCCCGCAAGAGCCGGATCATCTCCGAGAAGGAGAAGAAGATCACGGCCTACCACGAGGGCGGGCACGCGCTCGCCGCGTGGGCGATGCCGGACATCGAGCCGGTCTACAAGCTGACGATCCTGCCGCGCGGCCGCACGGGCGGGCACGCGCTGCTCGTCCCGGAGGACGACAAGGACCTGATGACCCGCTCCGAGATGATCGGGCGGCTGGTCTTCGCGATGGGCGGCCGCACGGCCGAGGAGCTCGTCTTCCACGAGCCCACCACCGGCGCGTCGTCGGACATCGAGCAGGCGACGAAGATCGCCCGCGCGATGGTCACCGAGTACGGCATGAGCGCCCGGCTCGGCGCGGTCAAGTACGGCCAGGAGCAGGGCGACCCGTTCCTCGGCCGCTCGGCCGGCCGGCAGGCGGACTACTCGCTCGAGGTGGCGCACGAGATCGACGAGGAGGTGCGCAAGCTCATCGAGACGGCGCACACCGAGGCGTGGCACGTGCTCAACACCTACCGCGACGTGCTCGACGAGCTGGTCATCGAGCTCCTGGAGAAGGAGACGCTGACCCGCAAGGACCTGGAGCGGATCTTCGCGACGGTCGAGAAGCGCCCGCACATCACCGTGTTCAACGAGTTCGGTGAGCGGACGCCGTCCGACAAGCCGCCGATCAAGACCCCGGGCGAGCTGGCGATGGAGCGCGGCGAGCCGTGGCCCCCGCCGGAGAAGGAGAAGCCGGTCCTGAAGCCGGAGCCGACCCCGGTCGGCACCGCGCCGGGCGCGGGCGACCTCCCCGGCGGCCCGCCGTACCCGGCGCCGGCCCCGGACCCGAACGCCAACCCGTACGCCCCGCCGCCGCCGGGCGCCTACCCGAACGGCGGCCGTCCCTACGGCGGCCCGAACGGAGGCCCCAACGGCACGGCCCACTGGCCGCAGAACTACGGCGGCCAGCAGCAGGGCGGCTACCCGGGCGGCCCTGCGGGCCAGAGCGGCCCCCCGAACTACGGCGCCCCTCCGGGCTGGACGCCCGCGACCTCGCCGGGCGGTCAGCCGGGCCAGTCGTGGCGGCCCGGTGGCGAAGAACGCCCTCGTGAGCACGGCTGGTTCGCCGACCAAGCCGGCAACCAGCAGAGCGAGGGGGAGCGTCGTGACGCGGATGGACCCGAAAAGTCCCAGTGACGCCGACCGCCCGGTCTTCGACCAGGACCGGGCGGAGAAGGCGATCCGCGAGCTCCTCCTGGCGTGCGGCGAAGACCCGGAGCGGGACGGTCTGAAGGACACCCCCGCCCGGGTCGCCCGCGCGTACCAAGAGATGTTCGCCGGCCTGTACACCGAGCCGGACTCGGTGCTGGACCGCACTTTCGACGAGTCCCACGAGGAACTCGTGCTGGTCACGGACATCCCGATGTTCAGCCAGTGTGAGCACCACTTGGTGCCCTTCCACGGCGTCGCGCACGTCGGGTACATCCCGAACGCCGCCGGGAAGGTCACCGGGCTTTCGAAGCTCGCGCGGCTCGTCGACCTCTACGCCAAGCGGCCGCAGGTCCAAGAGCGCCTGACCTCGCAGGTCGCCGACGCGCTCGTGCGGAAGCTCGAACCGCGGGGTGTCATCGTCGTCATCGAGGCCGAGCACCTCTGCATGGCCATGCGCGGGATCCGGAAGCCGGGCGCCCGCACGACCACCTCCGCCGTGCGGGGGCAGCTGAAGACCTCGCCTTCCTCGCGGGCCGAGGCGCTCGACCTGATCAAGGCGCGTCGGTGAGCGTGGGGCTTCCCGCTCCCGGCCGGTGCGTCGTGATGGGCGTGCTGAACGTGACGCCCGATTCCTTTTCGGACGGTGGCCGGTACCTCGGGCTCGATCAGGCGCTGGCGCACGCCCGCGAGATGTGGGCGCGCGGTGCCGACCTGATCGACGTCGGGGGCGAGTCGACCCGGCCGGGGGCGGCGCGGGTGGACGCCGGGACCGAGTTGAAGCGGGTCATCCCCGTGATCCGCACTCTCGCCGGTGAAGGCATCGGGATTTCCGTCGACACCACGCGCGCGGCCGTCGCCGCCGCGGCGCTCGAGGCCGGGGCGACCGTGATCAACGACGTCTCGGGCGGGCTGGCCGATCCGGACATGGCGCGCGTCGCCGCCGAGACCGGCGTGCCGTGGGTGCTGATGCACTGGCGCGGGCACAGCAGGGACATGCAGGCCCTCGCGCGGTACGAAGACGTCGTGGCCGACGTCCGGTCCGAGCTGCTGTCCCGAGTGGACGAAGCGCTCGCGGCGGGGGTCGCCGAGAGCGCCATCGTGCTGGATCCGGGGCTGGGCTTCGCGAAGAACGCCGAGCACGACTGGGCGTTGCTGCGCGGGCTCGATTCGCTGCTTTCGCTGGGTTTCCCGGTGCTCGTCGGCGCTTCCCGAAAACGGTTTCTCGGCCGCCTGCTGTCCGAAAAGGACGGTACGCCGCGGCCGCCGGACGGTCGTGAGGACGCCACCGCCGCCATTTCCGCGCTCGCCGCCGCGGCGGGTGCGTGGGGCGTGCGGGTGCACGAGGTCGGGGCGTCACTGGACGCGGTCGCGGTGGCCGCCGCTTGGTGGAAGGGATCGCCGGATGTCTGACCGGATCACGCTGACCGGCCTGCGGGTGTTCGGCCACCACGGGGTGTTCGAGCACGAGAAGCGGGACGGCCAGGAGTTCGTCGTCGACATCACGGTGTGGCTCGACCTCGGGCCGGCCGCCGCGTCGGACGACCTGACCAAGACGCTGCACTACGGCGAGCTGGCCGAGCTGGCGGCGGGGATCGTCGCGGGCGAGCCGTACGACCTCATCGAGAGCGTCGCGGGCAAGATCGCCGACGAGGTCCTGCGCGACGAGCGGCTGGGCGCCGTCGAGGTGACCGTGCACAAGCCGTCCGCGCCGATCCCGCTGACGTTCGACGACGTGGCCGTCACGGTCCGGCGGGACCGATGAGCCGCGCGGTCCTTTCGCTCGGCTCCAACCTCGGCGACCGGCTCGGCTTCCTGGAGCTGGCGCTGGACGCGGTGCGGCCCGCGCTGGTCGCGGTGTCGAGCGTGTACGAGACCAAGGCGTGGGGCGTCGAGGACCAGCCGGACTTCCTGAACGCGGTGTGCGTGGTCGACGACCCGGCGCGCGACCACTGGGCGTGGCTGCGCACGGGCCAGGCGGCCGAGCAGGCCGCGGGCCGGGTGCGCGAGCTGCGCTGGGGCCCGCGGACCCTGGACGTCGACGTGGTCACGGTCGGCGGCGTGACGTCCGACGACCCGGAGCTGCTGCTGCCGCACCCGGGCACGCCGGACCGCGCGAGCGTGCTGGTGCCGTGGGCAGAGATCGAGCCGGGCGCGCTCCTGCCCGGCCACGGCCCGATCGCCGAGCTGCTCGCCGCCCGCCCGGCCGACGACCTCGCCTCGGTCCGCAAGACGGATCTCCGGCTCGGGTAAGTCAACCCTCGAGCCCGGGGAGATCGCCGAGCTGCGGTGCCGAATCGGCGTGCGGAAGGCTCCTTTCGGACTTTGTCGTGAGTGGTCAGCCGCGCAGGGCCTCGATCATGAAGCCGACCGCCGGGCGGGTGGTCGGGAACGGGGGCCAGCCGTTGATGATCCCCAGCAGCTTCCAGTAGTGCTCGGCCCGCGGGTCGCCGCTCGCGGCGAAGCGGTCGGCCAGCTCGTGGCGGAACTCCGGCGACGCCGGGTCCTGGTCCGGCCGGACCGACGCCGCCGCGATCTCCGCCGCAAGCGCTTGCCCCAGCTCGGACGTGGGGCTTTCTCCCGCGTCGACGGCTTCCTGGGCGCGGGCCGTCCACGCGTTCCAGTTCTCCCGCCAGGCCGAGGACGGCTGCTCGAAGTCGCCTTCGCGGATCTGGCGGGCCTGGGTTTCGCTCATGCCGCGGATCAACGCCCGGAAGTCCGGGTCCTGGACCAGTTCGGCGAACTCGATCCAGGCCTCCAGCTGCTCGGGCGACGGGTCGTCCGGCAGCTCCGGCTTCCCGGCCCGCATCCGCCGGTAGAACTCCTCGTCGATCTCCAGTCCGGCGACCATCTCGTCCCAGAACTCGTCGACCAGCCGTTTGCGCTCCTCGTCGGACATCGACGCGAGACGGTTCATCAGTTTCACTTCCTCCAGTTCGGAACCACGCTTGGCCACCGCGCGCAGCACCGCCCGGCGCAGCCGCAGGCGCCGGATCTGCTCGTCCAGCGCCGCGACGTGCCGGGTCGCCAGCTCGCCGACCGTCGCCGGCTCGGTCAAGGCCGCCGACACGTCGGTGAGGCCCAGGCCGAGCTCCCGCAGCGTGCGGACCAGCTCGAGCCGGGCCATCGCCGCCGCGTCGTAGAGGCGGTAGCCGGCGTCCGTCCGCTCGGTCGGGGGCAGCAGGCCCTCGTCCGAATAGAAGCGGATGGTCTTGACCGGCAGGCCGGTCCGCTTGGCCAGCTCGCCGATGGTGAAGGTCGCGGTGGTGCCCACAAGACGCATGGTGAAGTCTCCAGTCGGGGGAGAGTCAAGCGTCGCACGCTAGGCTTGGCGCATGCACTTCACCCGGCCCCGGGACCTGGTGGTGGCCGGGCTGCTCGGCCTGGTTCTCGGCTACCTGCTCTTCCTCGTCGCCTACGGCTCGCTGCCCCAGCTGCCGACGTTCGCGGGCGTCACCTTCGCCGTGCTGGCCGTGGTCGAAGCCGTGCTCGCGTTCTCCATCCGCTCGCGGATCAAGAACGGCCGGGTCATCGCCGCGATCGGGATCGCCCGGTCGGTAGCCCTCGCGAAGGCTTCGTCACTCGCCGGGGCGTTCATGGGCGGCGCTTGGCTGGCGGCCCTCGCTTATCTTTTTCCGCGACGTGACGAACTCGTCGCGGCGATGCTGGACACCCGCGCCGGCGTGGTCGGCGTGGTCTCTTCCGCAGCCCTGGTAGCAGCGGGTTTGTGGCTCGAGCACTGCTGCCGGACCCCTCGTGACCAAGATCGGGAGCACAGCCGGGGGACGACCGGTTAGCGCTGGAATCCCACCGCTCGCGGGACCGAGTAGGTCTCGTTCGGATTACGAGCAGGTACGGTGTCAGGCATGACCGGCGTGGGTGACGACTCGCGCGGCCGCCTTCTGGGCAGGCCGTGGCTTGTCGTCGGCTTTGTCCTCGCCATCGGAGCCACCCTCGCACTGGTGCTCAGCGACGATCTCCGCTATCTCCGCCTCGGGATCGTCGCCGCCCTCTGGGCTGCCCTGATCGGCGCGTTCCTCGCCGTGAAGTACCGCAAGCACGCGGCACACAGCGAGGACGCGGTCGCCGAGGCGCAGGCTGTGTACGAGTTGGAGCTGGAACGCGAGATCGCGGCCCGGCGCGAGTACGAGCTCGAGATGGAGGCGGAGAGCCGCAGCGCGGCCGACGACCGCAGCCGCGAGGAGCTCGAGGCGCTGCGCGCCGAGGTTTCCGCGCTGCGCGACAGCCTCCAGTCGCTGTTCGGCGGCGAGGTGCTGCTCGAACGCGTCGCGCTGACCGCGCAGGCCACCCGGATGCGGAAGCTCTCCGACGAGAACCGCCTGGTCACCGACGGCACCCCGAAGAAGAAGCCGGCCCAGCTGATGGCCGGGAAGAAGCCCGCCGAGCAGGGCGAGCGCCCGACCGAGCTGATCGACCGCGTGCTCGACGAGCGCCGCCGCAAGGCGTCGAACGGCAAGCCCGCGAACGGCAAGGGCCTCGGCAAGGGCAAGGGCTTCGGCGGGAAGCCGGCCCCGAAGGCGCCCGCGAACGTGTCCGCGCAGAGCACCCAGCAGATCTCACGGCCGAAGCCGCTGAGCGACCGCCGCCCGCCGGTGCCGGCGGTCGACCCGGCGCTGAACGCCGCGCAGCGCGAGCTGAAGGCCGCCGAGCTGCGCGCCGAGGCGGCTCGCCGCCAGGCCGAGTCGCAGCCGATGCGGCTGCCGAACCCGGACGAGGTCGCGCAGCCGGAACGCCGTCCCGAGGCCGCGGCCGAGCCGACGCGCCAGGTGCCGCGGCCCGAACCCAAGACCGAGGTCCGCCGCACCCCGGAGCCGAAGACGGAGATCCGCCGTCCCGAGCCGCCGCCCGCGCGGCGGGCGGAGATTTCGCGCTCCGACATCCCGCGCGTCGAAATGTCGCGTCCCGACCTCCCGCGGGTCGACCCAGCGCGGCCGCCGATGCGGCCCGCCGAGGTCTCGCGACCGGACATCCCCCGCGTCGAGCGGTCGATGCCCGCCATCCCGCGGGTGGAGGTGTCGCGTCCGGACATCCCGCGCGTGGAGCGGTCGATGCCCGCGATCCCGCGGGTCGAGCGGTCGATGCCGGCGATTCCCCGGGTGGAGGTGTCGCGTCCGGACATCCCGCGCGTCGAGATGTCCCGGCCGGACCTGCCGCGCGTCGGCGGCCAGCCGAACGGCGCACGTCCCGAGCCGCGCAAGGCGCCCGAGCCGCCGCGGCCCGCGCCGGGCCGTCCGACGCCGCCGGTGCGGCCGTCGGAGATGTCGCGGTCGGACCTCCGGCCGGTGACCGACCTGAGCGCGGCCTTCCAGAACCGCGACGACTTCGCCGAGCGGCAGCGCCCGAACCGGCCGAAGCCGCCGGAGCCGAAGCCGCCGATGCCGAGGGACGCCTCCGCGTCGCGCAGCGACCTCCCGGTCGTCCCGCCGACGACGCCGGTGCCGGGCAAGAGCCCGGCGCAGCGGCAGCCGTCGCGCACCGACCTGCCACCGGTGGTGCCGCCGACCACGCCGGTCCCAGCCGCCGACGGCCGTCCCTCGCGGCTGGAGCAGTTCTCGCGGGCGGACATGTCGCCGATCCTCGACGAGCCGGTGTCCCGGCACGGCGGTTCGCACCGCGCGCCGGCCGAGGCCGCGGGCGGTGAAGCGCCGATGGCGAACCCGACTCTCCCGGAGTCGGTCCGCAACTACCAGGGCCGCTCGGGTGGCCGTCGCCGCAAGCCGGACGACTCGCAGCAGCTGCCCGCGGTGCCCGCGCCCGAACCCACCGGTGGCCGGCGCCGTCGCCCGGACGGCGAGCCCCCGGCGTGGGAGGGCATGGTCGCCGAGCGGGCGTCGATGTCGCGCCGCAACATGGCCCCGGTCGACCCGGCGGACGTGGAGCAGAACGGCCACAACGGCGGCACCAACGGCCACGCCCGCAACGGCCGCCGTTCGGCCGAGCCGGCGCCGGGCAGCGGTTCGCACACCGCGGGCCGGTCGGTCAGCGAACTGCTCGCGGCCAACGGCGGGACGGGCTCGACGCCGCGCCGCCGTCGCCGCGCCGAAGACTGAGGTTCCGGCACGACGTGGCCCGGCAGGCTGAATCGGCGCCTGAACGTGCCAGGTGGCGTATCCGTTCCCGGCCCGTCTGCGTAGGGTGACCGGCTGTGAGCGGAACCCTCTCGCCCGCGACAGGGCTGGATCGCGGACGGCGGCCTCGCCGGATCACCGTGCTGTTGCCGGTGCTCGGGCTCATCGTGGTGGCCCTCTGCGGCTTGTTCCTGTTCGGCCTGGCGACGGCGCGGGTCGGCCCGCTCGCCGTCACCATCGGGGTGCTCGCCGCGCTCGTGCCGGTCGCGGGCGTGGTCGCCGGGTTCCTCTGGGTGGACCGCTGGGAGCCCGAACCGGCGAAGTTCCTGTTGCTGGCCTTCGCCTGGGGCGCCTGCATCGCGACGATCACCGCGCTGCTCATCAACACCACCGCCGAAGCCGTCGGGGACGAGCTGCTCGGCAAGGGCAGCGGCAACACCGTCGCCGCACTGGTGTCGGCGCCCATCGTCGAAGAGGCCGCGAAGGCCCTGTTCGTGGTGCTCATCGTGTGGCGCCGCCGCGAGGAGTTCGACGGCGTCGTGGACGGTGTCGTCTACGCCGGGTTCAGCGCCGCCGGGTTCGCGTTCACCGAGAACATCTACTACTTCGGCCGCGCGTTCGCCGACTACGGCTTCGGCGACGGGCACAGTCAAGGCGTCATCACGGCGTTCTTCCTGCGTGGCGTGCTCGCGCCGTTCACGCACCCCCTGTTCGCCGTGCTCACCGGCATCGGGATCGGCATCGCCGTGCGGACGTCCGCGAAGACCCTGAAGGTGCTCGCGCCGATCGCCGGCTACCTGGCCGCCGTCTGCCTGCACGCGCTGTGGAACAGCGCCGCGCTGCTCGGCGGGTCGAAGTTCCTCACCGTCTACTTCCTGATCATGCTGCCGCTGTTCCTCGGCGTGTTCTACCTGGTCGTCCTGCAACGACGGCGTGAGCAGCGCATCATCGCCACCGCGCTGCCGCACATGGCCGCGCAGCGCTGGATCGCGCCGTCGGAGGTCGACCTGCTGGCCAGCCTGCCCGGCCGCCGCGCGTGGCGCCGCCAGGCGAAACGCCAGTCCGGCAAGCGGGCCGCCAGGGCCGTCGCGGTGTACCAGGCGAGCGTGACCGAGCTCGCGTTCCTGGACCGGCGGGAGCTCACCACGGACGCCGACCGGCAGCGCCAGCGCGAGCTGCTGCACACCCTGAAGTCCGCCCGGGCGGAGGCGACGCGCCTCGCCGACGAGGCCGCCCGCGGGTGACCCAGTCCGGGTGAAGCTTGTCACCCGGGCACAACGGCGCACGCTCACCCGAGTTAGTCTCGCGCCGTTCGTCCGGTACCCGGGAAGGGACTGGAACGAGAGCAGAGGGAGTCTGCCAACCATGAGCGTCCACAGGCGCACGCCATGATGAGGCCCGCTCGCCTCGCGGTCGGTGTCGTGTCCGCCGGCCGGGTGGGCAGCGTGCTCGGCGCCGCACTGGCCCGGGCGGGGCACACCGTGGTCGCCGCGTCGGGCCTGTCCGCCGCGTCGCTGGCCCGCGCCGAACGCCTCCTCCCCGACGTGCCCCTCCTGCCGCCCGACGAAACGGCCGGCCGGGCCGACCTGGTGCTGCTCGCCCTGCCCGACGACGCGCTCGCCGGGATGGTCCGCGGGCTCGTCGCGACCGGGTCGCTGCGGGCCGGGCAGATCGTCGTGCACACCTCCGGCGCG
This sequence comes from Amycolatopsis sp. NPDC004378, assembly GCF_053602455.1. Lineage (NCBI taxonomy): Bacteria > Bacillati > Actinomycetota > Actinomycetes > Pseudonocardiales > Pseudonocardiaceae > Amycolatopsis > Amycolatopsis sp. NPDC004378. Next base: position 1,168,189 of record NZ_JBSGDR010000001.1, on the reverse strand, counting down.
CAGGGCATCGACGTGCTGGCGCCCGCGGCCGAGGCCGGGGCGCTGCCGCTCGCGCTGCACCCGGTGATGACGTTCACCGGGCGCGAGGAGGACCTCGAGCGGCTGGCGGCGTGCAGCATCGGGATCACCGCGGCGGCCGACGACGACGCCGCGTGGAGCGTCGGCGAAGCGCTCGCCGTCGAGATGGGAGCCGAGCCCGTCCGCATCCCCGACTCCGCGCGAGCGCTCTACCACGCTGCGTTGACCCACGGCGCGAACCACCTGATGACGCTGGTCGCCGACTGCGCGGAAGTCTTGCGGGAAGCGGGAATCGGGCATTCCGAACGCCTGGTGGCACCACTGCTTTCGGCGGCGTTGGATAATGTGCTGCGACACGGCGACCGCGCCCTCACCGGCCCGGTCGCGCGTGGCGACGCCGGCACCGTCCGCAAGCACCTCGCCGTGCTGGCGGACCGGGCGCCGGACGTGGCGCCGGCCTACCGGGCGCTGGCCAAGCGCACGGTGGCGCGTTCCGAGGCCGCCGGGCTGCTGGACACCGCGGCCGCCAAAGACCTCACCGACCTCCTCGACGATCCCGCCGAAGGGCAGCAAGACCAGTGACCACACCGAAATTCAGCCGCGGCACGTTGAACACGTTCGCGTCGCCCGAGCAGATGAGCCAGGTCAGCCGGGCCCTGCACGGCGTCGGCCGCAAGCTCGCGCTCGTGCCGACCATGGGCGCGCTGCACGCCGGGCACCGCGAGCTGATCCGCCGCGCGAAGCGGCTGCCGAACGCCGTCGTGGCCACCTCGATCTTCGTCAACCCGCTGCAGTTCGGGGCGGGTGAGGACTTCGAGGCCTACCCGCGTCCGCTGGAGGCCGACCTGGCCGTGCTGAGCGAGGACGGCGTCGAGATCGGGTTCACGCCCAGCGCGGACGCCCTCTACGCCGAGGGCGCGGTGGTGACCGTCCACCCGGGCCCGCTGGGCGACGAGCTCGAAGGCGCTGTCCGGCCCGGGCACTTCGCCGGCGTGCTGACGGTCGTGGCGAAGCTGTTCAACCTGCTGCGCCCGGACTACGCCTTCTTCGGGGAGAAGGACTACCAGCAGCTGGTGCTGATCAAGCGGATGGTCAAGGACCTGAACATCGACACGCACGTCATCGGCGTGCCGACGGTCCGCGAGCGAGACGGGCTGGCGCTGTCGTCGCGCAACGTCTACCTGACGCCTGAGCAGCGCGAAGACGCCGTCGTGCTGTCGGCCGCCCTCACCGCGGGGGCGTTCGTCGGCCGCGACGGCGCGGACGCGGTCCTCGAGACCGCGTGGAAGACCCTCGCCGCGCGTCCCGCGGTCGAGGTGGATTACCTGGAGTTGAGGGGAACCGACCTCGGGCCGGCGCCCGTCGATGGTGAAGCACGGCTGTTGATCGCGGCCCGGGTGGGGAGTACCCGGCTGATCGACAACGTTCCGGTCCTGCTCGGCGCGGCCGTCGAGCACCCGGAGCGGTTGGACGCAGGGGAATAAGGAGTCCACGATGTACCGCACGATGCTCAAGTCGAAGATCCACCGGGTCACCGTGACCCAGGCCGACCTGCACTACGTCGGCTCGGTCACGGTCGACGAGGACCTGATGGAGGCCGCGGACCTGCTGCCGGGGGAACAGGTGTCCATTGTGGACGTCACCAACGGGGCGCGGCTGGAGACCTACGTCATCAAGGGTGAGCGCGGCAGCGGCGTGCTCGGCATCAACGGTGCCGCGGCGCACCTGGTGCACCCGGGCGACCTGGTCATCCTGATCTCCTACGGCCAGATGGACGACGCCGAGGCCGCGACCTACGAACCACGCGTGGTGTTCGTGGACGCGGACAACCGGATCGTCCACCGGCACGCCGACCCGGGCTACGCGCCCGAGGGGTCCGGGCTGCTGTCCGGCACGGTGACGCTGCCGCCGGAGGACGACACCGCGGTGTTCCCAGTCGCCGAAACGGCGGACGCCCGCCGCCTCGACGCGCTGCTGCACGCGGAAAGCTGACCCGCTTGCTGCTCACCGTCGACGTCGGCAACACGAACATCGTGCTCGGGCTGTGGTCCGGCAAGTCGCTCGTCGGCGACTGGCGCATGCGCACGGACGCGCGCATCACGGCGGACGAGCTGGCGTTGACGGTCCGCGGCCTGCTCGGCCCGCACGCGGACGACGTGACGGGCATCAGCGCGCTGTCGACGGTGCCGGCGGTGCTGCGCGAGCTGCGGGTGATGCTTTCGCGGTACTACGCGGAGGTGCCGAAGATCGTGGTCGAGCCGGGCGTGCGCACGGGAGTGGCGCTGCTGGTGGACAACCCGAAGGAGGTGGGCGCGGACCGGCTGGTGAACACGCTGGCCGCGCACCACCTCCACGACACCGCGTGCGTGGTGGTCGACTTCGGGACGTCCACGAACGTCGACGCCATCTCGGCCCGGGGCGAGTTCCTGGGCGGCGCGTTCGCCCCGGGCATCGAGATCTCCGTGGACGCGCTGGCGTTGCGCGCGGCGGCGCTGCGGAAGGTCGAGCTGGTCCCGCCGCGGTCGGTGATCGGCAAGAACACCGTGGAGTGCCTGCAGTCGGGCATCCTGTACGGCTTCGCCGGCCAGGTGGACGGGCTCGTTCGCCGGATCGTCCGCGAGCTGGCGCCCGGCGGCACGGAACCGGTCGCCGTGTTGGCGACCGGCGGGCTGGCGCCGCTGGTGATCGGCGAGTCCGAGACGATCACCGACCACGTGCCGGACCTGACGTTGCTCGGCCTCCGGCTGGTCTTCGAGCGCAACATCCGCCCCTGACCCGGCCGGCTCAGCCGCGGGCCAGCCTGCGCCGCTCCAGCACGTACCCCAGCGCCGTCACCGCCAAAGCCGGGAAAGCCACTTTGGCCTGCGGGAACCGGTCCTCGCCCGGCGGGTCGACGGCCTTCGCGCCCGGGTAGGCCAGCGCCGAAATCTGCGTCACCCAGTACAGCGACGCCAGCACGGCCCCCGCGTCCAGGCCGGCGCGCGTCGGCCGCCGCCACAGCTGCCACAGGCTGGTGGCCCCGAGCGCGAGGCCCAGGCTCATCGTCTGGCCGTTGTGGAACTTCGCGTGCGGTGGCCAGGCCGGGTTGTGGACGTGGGTTTCGTTCCAGTCGGCGCGGTACGGGCCGACGGCCGTCACGAGCGAGGTCAGCGAGATCAGGGCCCGCCCCAAGGATTTCCTGCGCATGCGGCCAGTATCGAACCTCGACCCAGATCGAGGTCAATGCAGCAGTTTCAGGCCGGCGACCCCCGCGACGATCAGCGTCAGGCAGGTGATCCGCGCCGCCGTCACGGCGTCGCCGAGGGCGAAGATGCCGTAGAGCGCCGTGCCGAGGGTGCCGATGCCGACCCAGATCGCGTAACCGGTTCCGAGCGGGATCTCCCGCAGCGCGTACGCCAGCCCGCTCATGCTCAGCACCAGGGCGACCACGAACGTCACGACCGAAGCCGGCCGGAAGAACCCCTTCAGGGCGGCCGCCCAGACGGTTTCGAGAATTCCGGACAGGACGAGAACGAGCCAGGACATGGGAAAACCCTTCGCAGTGTTGTCGAGACACTGCGCCGTCTTGTCCTGACCGGGTACGACGCGCTCGTCCGGGACGCCCGCGGACGTCGCTTCCGAAGTTAGCACGCCGTCATGACAAAAAATGTCCTAACGGCGCTTGGCGCGAAGTGCCCACGTGATCAATGGGAGGTCGAACTCGCCGTACGCCGTCGCGGGATTGCCGGCGAGGAACTCCCGGAGCCGCGTCAGCAGTGCCGCCGCGTCTTCTGGCGACGAGACGATCACCATCGAATACGTCGCGATCGTTTCGAGGAGGCTCTCCGCCGTCCGGCGTTGCGCATGGCGAAACCGTTCGCTTTCGAACGGGTCGAACCCCGGGTGCGACAACTGCCGCAAATCGTCCGTGCGGGCCGGCTTGCGGGCCCCTTCGCGGCCGAGCGCGGTGAACTCCGCGACCCACGGGACCGAATCGTCTTCGTAGTTCCACATCGGCACCAGCACGCCGCCCGGGCGCAGCACGCGGCCGATCTCCGTCATCGCCGCCGGGACGTCGAACCAATGGAACGCCTGGCCGACGAAAACCGCGTCGACGTCGGCGTCGGGCAACGGGATCCGTTCCGCCTGACCCGGCAGCGACGTCGCCGACGGCACCGTCCGGGCCAGTTCGGCGCGCATTTCCGGATCGGGTTCGACCGCGGTGACGTCGAGCCCGAGTTCCGCCAGGCCGAGGGTCAGTTTGCCGGTTCCGGCGCCCAGGTCCAGCACCCGCCGCGGCGTTCCGCTCGCGCCCGAAAGGCCCCATTCGATCGCCTGCCGGGGGTAATCGGGCCGGTGCTCGGCGTACGCGGCCGCCCGGCTGCCGAAGGAAGAAGCGCGCCGGGCGTGGATGTCGGGTGTGGGATCACTCACCGGGCCAGGTTAATGGAGGGAAAGGAAAGGTAATCCGGTTGGCGTAGCGCGCGGCCGGGTTCGTACCCTATGGGCCATGACCGAAAACCCCGCTTCCACCAGCGAGCCCGCCGAAGACGAACTGCCCGAGCAGATGCGGGTGCGCCGGGAGAAGCGCGACCGGGTCCTCGCCGAGGGGATCGATCCGTACCCGGTCGAGGTGCCCCGCACGCACTCGCTGGCCGAGGTGCGCGCGGCGCATTCCGGGCTGCCCGCCGACACCGCCACGGGCGAAATCGTCGGCGTCGCCGGCCGGGTGATGTTCCTGCGCAACACCGGCAAGCTGTGCTTCGCGAGCCTTCGCGGGGGCGACGGCACCGAGCTGCAGGCGATGATCAGCCTGGCGAAGGTCGGCGAGGACGCGCTGGCCGCGTGGAAGTCCGATGTCGACCTCGGCGACCACGTGTTCGTGCAGGGCGAGGTCATCACGTCCAAGCGCGGCGAGCTGTCCGTGATGGCCGATTCGTGGCGCCTCACGTCGAAGGCCCTGCGCCCGCTGCCGAACGCCTACAAGGACCTGGCCGAGGAGACGCGGATCCGCCAGCGCTACGTCGACCTCATCCTGCGCGACCGCGCGCGGGACGTCGTGCGCACGCGCGCCGGCGTGGTCCGGTCGCTGCGCGAGTCGTTCCACCGCCGCGGGTTCACCGAGGTCGAGACGCCGATGCTGCAGACGCTGCACGGCGGCGCCGCGGCCCGGCCGTTCGTCACGCACTCGAACGCGTTCGACATGGACCTCTTCCTGCGGATCGCGCCGGAGCTCTACCTCAAGCGGTGCGTCGTCGGCGGGATCGAGAAGGTCTTCGAGATCAACCGCAACTTCCGGAACGAAGGCAGCGACTCGTCGCACTCGCCGGAGTTCGCGATGGTCGAGTACTACGAGGCGTACGCGACGTACGAAACCAATGCGGTGATGACGCGGGAGCTGATCCAGGAGGCCGCGCTGGGGGCACTGGACACTTTGGTCGTCACCCTGCCCGACGGTTCGGAGTACGACCTGTCCGGCGAATGGACCACACTCGGAATGTACGAGTCGTTGTCCGATTCCCTCGGCGAAGAGGTGACGCCGGAGACGCCCGCCGCCAAACTGCACGGATTCGCGCAGGCCAGGGGCCTGGAAGTGGATCCGAAGCTCGGGCACGGGAAGCTCGTCGAGGAACTGTGGGAACACCTCGTCGGAGATCACCTGCACGCACCGACGTTTGTCCGTGATTTTCCGGTGGAGACGTCGCCATTGACGAGGCAGCACCGCTCCCGGCCCGGCGTGGCCGAGAAGTGGGACCTCTACGTGCGCGGATTCGAACTGGCCACCGGATACTCCGAGCTGGTCGATCCGGTCATCCAGCGGGAACGGCTCACCGAACAGTCCCGGCTGGCCGCGCAGGGCGATAGCGAAGCCATGCGGCTCGACGAAGATTTCCTCCGGGCCCTGGAGTACGGAATGCCGCCGAGCGGCGGCGTCGGAATGGGGATCGACCGGCTCCTCATGGCGCTGACCGGTCTCGGTATCCGGGAGACGATCCTCTTCCCGCTCGTGCGTCCCGAATAACCCGGCAGTGTCGTATCCGCAATGAGATTTGCGCTGCCCTCGGGAAGCGGGTAGTAATGTTCTGGACAAAGTCTTCTGTCGCGGGGCCCGCCCCGTAACCCAGATCATTGCGCAAGTCCCCCGCAGGAGGAATCGGATGGCACAGAAGGTGCTCGTCTCGCTGGTCGACGACCTCGACGGCAGTGAGGCGGAAGAGACGGTCGAGTTCGGTTTGGACGGCGTCAGCTACCAGATCGACCTCTCCTCGGAAAACGCCGAGGAGCTGCGGGACGCGCTCGCCCAGTATGTCGAGCACGCCCGCCGTGCCGGTGGCCGCAAGCGCGCTTCCGTGCGTCCGGTGGCGGGTAAGGGGTCGGCGCGCCCCGCCGCCGTCGACCGTGAGCAGAACCAGGCCATTCGGGCGTGGGCGCGCAAGAACGGTTACGCGGTTTCGGACCGGGGCCGGATCCCGTCCGAGGTCGTCGACGCCTACCACAAGAAGAACTGAGGATCCTTCCCGTTCGCACCGGTATCCGCAGGTCACCGGTAGCCGGGAAACTCCTCCGAGCGGGGTTCACGGGCGAAGCCGCCGGGTGTTATTCACCCGGCGGCTTTCTTCGTCCCCGGACCGCTCAGACGTCCGCGCGGGCCGTCCTGGCGTACTCGCCGGGCGACTGGCCCGTCACGGCCCGGAAATCGCGGATGAAGTGCGACTGGTCGCTATAGCCCAGCCGAACCGCCAGTCCGGCGTAATCCGGGTCACCTTCCGCGGCGATCCGCCGCGCCGCCTCGTCGAGCCGGTATATCCGGATCGCCCACTTGGGCGGGCAGCCGACGTGTTCGGCGAACAACCGCTGCAAGGAGCGGGTGGTCAGTCCAGTATCCGCGCACAGTTGCGACACCCGGGTAATTCCCGGGTCGCGTGCGATTGATTCGACGGCTTCCGCGGCGCTGCGCGCGGCCGGCGACAGCTCGACCGGATTTGCGATCAGCAAGTTGTCGATCGCACGGACCATTTGCGCGTCGCCGTCGGCGGTCCGCACCGATTCCGCGGCTTCGATCGCCTTCGGCCCGAAAACGTCCGTGAGCGGGACAGCCCGATCGGCGATGTCACTTACCGGGCCGTCCAGGAACGCGCGGAAGCACCCGGGCCGGAAACGCACGCCCAGGCCCTGGACCCGGCCTTCGAGGCGGTGGGAAAAGACGTCGTGGGCGGGCCCGTACACGCCCGACGCGCCGGGGAAGAACGTCACGTGGACGGCGAGGTTCGGCAGCACGCGCTGGTCGTGGGGTGGTTTGCCGCGCAGGTCCCAGCGCAGCACCCAGTGGTAGTCGACGAATTCGGCCAGTTCCGGCGCGGGCGCGTGCCTGGTCAGCGTGAATCTGGTGCGCGCGGTGACCTCGGCCACGATGCCGCGCGGGATCCGGTGCTCACCCACGCGCCCACGGTAGCTGTCGCGTTCCTTCAAGACGGGCGCCGCGCACGGCGGTTTGGATCGGGGGATGACTGCCGAGCTCTTGCGGCCCGCCGCGGCCGAGTTCCTCCGGGTCGCCCACGCCGTGGCCGACCTGTCCGCCCCGACGCCGTGCGCCGGCTACGACGTCCGCGGGCTGCTCAACCACCTCCTGTACTGGGGTCCGTGGCTGGTCGCGGCGGGACGGCGCGAGGACCCGCCGTCGCCGGCCACCGGCGAAGCCGGGGCGGCGCTCGTCACAGCGGACTGGCGCGCGGCGCTGAAGAAGCAGACGGAGACGCTCGTGGACGTCTTCGGGGCGCCGTCGGCCTGGACGGGCACGACCGCGCTGGGGACCGCGGAGCTGCCCGCCTCGGTGGTCGGCGCCATGGTGCTGGGCGAGTTCGTCCTGCACGGCTGGGACCTGGCCCGGGCGAGCGGCCAGGAGCTGTCCTGCGCCCCGGAGGCGGCGACGGAGGTGTACGAGTCCGCGGTGGCCATGGGCGAGCAGGCGCGGTCGATGGGCGTCTACGGGCCCGCTGTGGACGTCGGGGACGCGTCGCCGCTGGACCGGGCGCTGGGAGCGTCGGGCCGGGACCCGCACCGGCCGGCCTGACCGGTCAGCGGGGGCAGGTGCGCGGGCAGCCGTCGCATTCGGGCTCGCCGGGCAGCAGGTACGAGAAGCAGCAGCTCTCGCGCCGCCGGGTCCACTCGCGGTTCTCGGCCAGGCGCAACGTCGACGCGGACGTCAGCGGCGGGTACCGCTCGTCCAGGACCAGTGCCGCGTCGGCGACGCCCGCGCCCTCGGCTTCGGGGGTGCCGCCCTGGCCGCCCGCCCACCACAGCGCGTTGTCCAGCGCGTCCGTCGCCGCGGCCCAGAGCGCGCGCGGGCCGAGCCTGCTGACCGGCGCGTAGGCCCGGACGAACTGCGTCGCGTGGGCCACGTAGCGCGCCCGCAGGACGGCTGCCAGGGCCCGCTCGTCGCGGACGGCCGTCGCCTCCGGGCGGGCCGAGCCCGGGTCGGTCGGGAGGCAGTGGAAGGCGGTGCCCAGGACGGCCGTGCCGGCCGGGTGCGGGCCGTCGTCGGCCAGCCGGAACGCCAGCTCGGCGGGCTTCAGCGACGGCACCCGCCGCTCGTGGTGCAGCAGGAGTGCGCCGACGTGCGCGGGGACGTACAAGTACCAGGTCAGCACCCAGGCGGCCGTCGTCCGGGCCGGCGCGGCACCGTACGAGGCCTGCAGCGAGCCGGCGAGGAGGTCACGCCACTCGGCGAAGTACGCGGGCGTCTCCAGCAGCTCCGAGCAGCGGATCCAGCCGGGCGGGACGTCGCGGCGCAGTTCGGGGTGTTCCCGCAGGCCGGAGACCCGCAGGAGCGACGACGCGAGGCCGTCGCCGACCTCGCGCGTGGCACGGGAGGACCGCTGCTGACTCACCCGCTCTCCTCTCGATATTAGGCGTGCCTAACCTTACTGAGTGGCGATACTGCGCCGATCGGGTGGTGCTCGAGCGGGGAACTCCCAGCTTGCGGACTGTTCGCGGTGAGCGGACACCGCGCGGATGGCGGAATCCGGGTGGCCGCCCGCACGTTGGGGTTGACGTAAAGGTGCTGGGCAACCTGAAGATGGAAGCACCCGGTGGAAGCCACGACCGGGTGCGGAAAAGGCCACGAAGAGCCCCAGTGGTACGCCAGCGCGACCAGTTGGCTACTAGAGTGGTCTCACGGTGCTGAATCCATCGCGGTGAAAGCACGATGGACAAGGGCCGCCGGCGCAGCAGTCGAGGGAGTGCACATGTTTGAGAGGTTCACCGACCGCGCGAGGCGGGTGGTCGTCCTGGCTCAAGAAGAGGCCAGGATGCTCAACCACAACTACATCGGCACCGAGCACATCCTCCTGGGTCTGATCCACGAGGGTGAGGGTGTCGCCGCCAAGGCGCTGGAGTCGCTGGGTATCGCGCTTGAGGGCGTCCGCCAGCAGGTCGAAGAGATCATCGGCCAGGGCCAGCAGGCCCCGAGCGGGCACATCCCCTTCACGCCGCGGGCGAAGAAGGTGCTGGAGCTGTCGCTGCGCGAAGCGCTGCAGCTCGGCCACAACTACATCGGCACCGAGCACATCCTGCTCGGCCTGATCCGCGAGGGCGAGGGCGTCGCCGCGCAGGTCCTGGTCAAGCTGGGTGCGGACCTCAACCGGGTCCGTCAGCAGGTGCTGCAGCTGCTCTCGGGCTACCAGGGCAAGGAGTCCACCGAGACCGGTTCCGGCGGCCGCGGAGAGGGCACGCCGTCCTCGTCGCTGGTGCTGGACCAGTTCGGCCGCAACATGACCGTGCTGGCCCGCGAAGGCAAGCTCGACCCGGTCATCGGGCGCGGCAAGGAGATCGAGCGGGTCATGCAGGTGCTGTCCCGCCGCACCAAGAACAACCCGGTGCTCATCGGCGAGCCCGGCGTCGGCAAGACCGCCGTCGTCGAGGGCCTCGCGCAGAGCATCGTCAAGGGCGAGGTGCCCGAGACGCTCAAGGACAAGCAGCTCTACACGCTGGACCTGGGCTCCCTGGTCGCCGGCTCCCGCTACCGCGGTGACTTCGAAGAGCGCCTGAAGAAGGTGCTCAAGGAGATCAAGACCCGCGGCGACATCATCCTGTTCATCGACGAGCTGCACACGCTGGTCGGGGCGGGTGCCGCCGAGGGCGCGATCGACGCGGCTTCGATCCTGAAGCCGATGCTCGCCCGCGGTGAGCTGCAGACGATCGGCGCGACCACGCTCGAGGAGTACCGCAAGTACATCGAGAAGGACGCCGCCCTCGAGCGCCGGTTCCAGCCGATCCAGGTCGGCGAGCCGTCGCTGGAGCACACGATCGAGATCCTCAAGGGCCTGCGCGACCGGTACGAGGCGCACCACCGCGTCTCGATCACCGACTCGGCGCTGGTCGCCGCCGCGACCCTGGCGGACCGGTACATCAACGACCGGTTCCTCCCGGACAAGGCGATCGACCTGATCGACGAGGCCGGCGCCCGGATGCGCATCCGCCGGATGACCGCGCCGCCGGACCTGCGCGAGTTCGACGAGAAGATCGCGAACGTCCGTCGCGACAAGGAGTCCGCGATCGACGCGCAGGACTTCGAGCGGGCCGCCCGCCTGCGTGACGAGGAGAAGACCCTCCTCGGCCAGAAGGGCGAGCGGGAGAAGCAGTGGAAGGACGGCGACCTCGACGTCGTCGCCGAGGTCGACGACGAGCAGATCGCGGAGGTGCTGGCCAACTGGACCGGCATCCCGGTGTTCAAGCTGACCGAGGAGGAGACCACCCGGCTGCTGCGCATGGAGGAAGAGCTCCACAAGCGCATCATCGGCCAGGAGGACGCGGTCAAGGCCGTCTCGCAGGCGATCCGCCGTACGCGTGCCGGCCTGAAGGACCCGAAGCGCCCGTCGGGCTCGTTCATCTTCGCCGGCCCGTCCGGTGTCGGTAAGACCGAGCTGTCCAAGGCGCTGGCCTCGTTCCTGTTCGGCGAGGACGACGCGCTCATCCAGATCGACATGGGTGAGTTCCACGACCGCTACACCGCTTCGCGGCTCTTCGGTGCCCCTCCGGGCTACGTCGGCTACGAAGAGGGCGGCCAGCTGACGGAGAAGGTGCGTCGCAAGCCGTTCTCGGTGGTCCTGTTCGACGAGATCGAGAAGGCGCACCAGGAGATCTACAACACGCTCCTGCAGGTGCTGGAGGACGGCCGCCTGACCGACGGTCAGGGCCGCACGGTCGACTTCAAGAACACGGTCCTCATCTTCACGTCCAACCTGGGCACCTCGGACATCTCGAAGTCCGTCTCGCTCGGGTTCGCCGGGTCCAACGACACCGGCACCCGGTACGAGAAGATGAAGCAGAAGGTCAACGAGGAAATGAAGAAGCATTTCCGCCCGGAGTTCCTGAACCGGATCGATGACATCATCGTGTTCCACCAGCTGACGCAGGAACAGATCATCGAGATGGTCGACCTGATGATCGGCCGCGTCGAGACGCAGCTCAAGGCCAAGGACATGGAGCTGGAGCTGACGTCGAAGGCGAAGGCCCTGCTGGCCAAGCGCGGCTTCGACCCGGTGCTCGGCGCGCGGCCGCTGCGCCGCACGATCCAGCGCGAGATCGAGGACCAGCTGTCGGAGAAGATCCTCTTCGGCGAGGTCGAGCCGGGCCAGATCATCCTGGTGGACGTCGAAGGCTGGAGCGGCAACCCCGAGGACAAGGACGACCAGGCGCACTTCACCTTCCGCGGTGAGCGCAAGCCGTCCTCGGTCCCGGACGCCCCGCCGGTCAGCATCGGCGCCGGCCACGAGGAACAGAGCGGCGAAGCCGAAGGCGAGTGACGCTCTAGGCACGTAGGAAGGGCGGTTCCCCCGAGTGGGGAGCCGCCCTTCTTGCGTCTGGCGATCCGTCGCCTCGCCCGGAAACGGAAAGTCTGGTACGACCGGAACATCCCGATCGCGGAGCAGCGTTTCCGCGCACACCTGAAGTGAGGAGAGGTATGAGCCGTTCGTGGAAGGACGTGAAGGCGGACAAGGCAGCCGCCGACCGGGAGGCCGGACGGGATGTCGAGGCCGCCCGTACTGCCGCGCGCGAGGCCACTCAGGCTTATGTGCTCGGGTTCCGTCCGCCGACGTCTGCGCCTGATCGGCCGCTGCTTCCCGGGCCGTGAGACGATGCCCGTGGGAGGGGAACCTGCGTGGACGTGCTGTCGATCGACTTCGGGACTTCCAGCACCGTTGCCGTCGTGGCCGCCGCCGGGCGGGCGCCGTGGGCGGTCGAGGTCGACGGGACGGTGACCATGCCGTCCGCCGTCTGCGTCAACGACGATGGGCTGCTCGTTGCCGGGTTGGAAGCCGAACGGCGGGCGCGGCTTGATCCCAGCCGGTTCGAGGCCAATCCCAAGCGGCGGATCGACGAGGGCTCCCTGCAGCTCGGTGAGCACACCTTCGACATCGCCGACACCTTCGCCGCCGTCCTCCGGCGGGTTGGTGAGGAAGCCTGGCGTGAGCTCGGCCGCCCGCCCGCTCAGGTGCGGATTTCGCACCCCGCCGGCTGGGATGCGCGCCGCCAGGACGTTCTTCGCGCCGCCGCGGCGCGGGCCGGGTTCGGGGACGTGCGGCTGGTTCCCGAGCCCGTCGCCGCGGCGGCGCACTACGCCGCCCTCGGGGGCCGGGGCGGGGGGCCGGTCGGCGTTTACGACCTCGGGGCCGGCACCTTCGACTGCGCCGTCGTCGGCATGACGCCGCACGGGTTCGCGGTGCTCGCCGAGGACGGGCTCACCGACATCGGCAGCCTCGACATCGACCAGGCCCTGCTCGTCCACATCGGACGGTCCGTGTCCTACGCGGATCCGTTGCAGTGGCAGGGTTTACTCCGCCCGCGCACGAAGTCCGAACGACGTCAGCGGCGCGCCCTGCTGCAGGACGTCAAGGGCGCCAAGGAAAGCCTGTCCCGCCACCACGAGACGGCCGTGCCGATGCCCGAGCCGTTCGGCGACGTCGTCGTCACGCGGGCGGAGCTGGAAGCGCTGGTACGGCCGAGTCTGCTGCGCAGCGCGGAACTCCTCGAAGCGACGATCCACCGTGCCGGGCTGACCCCCGACCGCCTCGCCGGGGTCTACCTCGTCGGCGGCCCCAGCCGGATGCCGCTGCTGGCCGACCTGCTGGCCCGGAAGCTGCGCGTGCAGCCGGCGACGCAGAGCCAGCCGGAGACGGCCGTGGCGTTCGGCCTGCAGCACGTCCGGCTCGGCGCCGGGCGCCCGGACCTCACGGTGCCGCCGCCGTGGCAGCGGCAGTTCTGAGCGCCTACCGGGCAGCTGCGCGGTCTGCTTCGTCGACTCCCGCTGCGTCTCGACGTAAGTCCACGGCGCGGCGCGTGCCGCCGAACGGGCGAATGTCGTACCTGTCCGGGGCGGCCGGTGCTCTTACCTGCATGAGCACAGTCACGAAGCCTCGCGCGCCGACCGTGCGGAGCCGGCTGCGCGACGCGAAACGCTTCTCCTGGACCGGATTCGGCGTCACGATGGCCGCTTCGCTGCTCGGCACGCTCGTCCCGGCGGCGATCGGTGCCGGTCCGAACGCGACGCTGGTTTCGACGCTGGTGGTGACGGTGCTGGCGGCCGGCGGCTTCACCGCCAAGGACGGCACTGCTCGCGGTATCAAGGCGATCGCGATCGTGCTGCTGGCCGCGGGCGCGCTGGTGCTGACGGTGACCGGGGTGACGGTGGTCGACCTCGTGCGCGGCGGCCCGGCGACGTTCCCGGTGGGGCCGGCCCCGGACGCGGCGGTGCCGCGGGTGATCGTCCCGGAGTCGGTCGCGTGCGGGGTGACGCCGGTGCGCACGACGACGACCTGCACGGTCGCGGTCCGCAGCGTCGGCGCCGGCGCGCTGCGGGTCACCGGGACCGAACTGGACAGCACGGAGTTCGCGGTGGACGCGAGCGCGTGCGTCGGCCACGACGTGGCCCCGGGGAGGCGGTGCACGCTGGTCGTGAGCTTCACCCCCGCCTGGACCGGCGACCGGGTGGCGGACCTGACCGTCCACCACAACGTGCCCGGGCCGGCGGCGTTCGTGGAGCTGACCGGCCGCGGTGGCTAGTGTTCCGCGCCCGCGCTGACGGCCAGGTCCTCCGTGGTCTTCAACGCCGTGTCCACCAACACGTCCAGGGCGGCCGCGATCCGGTCCACGCCCAGCGAAGGCGCGGCCTTGCCGGACGACGCCACCTGCTCCGGGCTGAACGGGACGTGCACGAACCCGCCGCGCACGGCCGGGAACTCGGTGGCCAGCAGGTGCATCAGCCCGTAGAAGACCTGGTTGCACACGTACGTCCCGGCCGTGTGGGAGACCGACGCCGGCACGCCCGACGCGCGGATCGCCGCGACGCAGGCCTTCACCGGCAACGTCGTGAAGTACGCCGCCGGCCCGTCCGCGACCACCGGGACGTCCACCGGCTGCGCGCCCGCGTTGTCGGGGATCCGGGCGTCGACCAGGTTGATCGCGACGCGCTCCGGCGTCACCTCGGGACGTCCGCCCGCCTGGCCCACGCAGACCACCAAGGACGGCCGGTGCGTCACGACCGCCGCGCGCAACGCGGGCAGTGACGCGGCGAACTCGCACGGCAGCTCGACCGCGGCGACGTCGTCCCGGCGCGTGCCGAGCAGCGAAACCGCCTGCCACGACGGGTTCACCGACTCGCCGCCGAACGGCGCGAACCCCGTCAACAGCACCTTGCCCATGCGACCTCCGACGTCGTGAAAGCCACCTCGAAAGAGCGAGGTGGCCTTCACGAACCTACCCGTCAGGCGGCGGGCTTCAGCCCACCCGGGAACAGGTACTGGTCGGCGGGCTTGCCGGTGCCGTACACCCACGCGTCGAAGAAGCCCTGGAGGTCCTTGTGCGCGACCTTCTCGGTGTACTGCTGGAACTCCTGCATGTTCGCGTTGCCGTTGCGGTGCAGCGCCGGCCAGGTCCTGAGCACCCGGTCGAACGCGGCCTGCCCGACGTAGTTGCGCAGCGCGTGCAGCATCACCGGGCCCTTGGAGTACACGTACGTGAACTCCTTGCCGGGGCCCATGTCGTAGAGCTTGCCGTTCCAGAAGTTCGCCGACGCCTTCTTGACGTCGTCCGCGTACTGCTTGTTCAGGTCGACGCCCTCCTTCGCCTCGTCCCACAGCCATTCGGCGTAGGAGGCGAAGCACTCGTTGAGGCAGACGTCCTTCCAGTGCTCGACCGCGACCGAGTCGCCGTACCACTGGTGGGCGTTCTCGTGGACGATCGTCGGCACCGTGCCGGCCCAGCCCGCGGAGTAGATCGGGCGGCTCATCGTTTCGAGCGAGAAGCCGATCTGCTCGTTGAGGAAGATGCCGCCGGCGGCGTCGATCGGGTACTTGCCGAACTTCGACTCGAGGAAGTCGAGGATCTCCGGCAGCCGGCCCTCGGCCTGCTTGGTCGAGTCCGGGGTGCCCGGGGCGAACGCGCTGACGACCGGGGTGCCGTCCTCGCGCTGCCGGCGGTCGAAGGTCCACTTGTCGATCGCGACCGTCGTCATGTACGGCACGATCGGTGTTTCCTCGGCCCAGAAGTGCGTGGTGCCGCCGCCCGGTGCCTTGACCGACGGCTTCTCGCGGCCGTTCGCGATCACGCCCCACTCGTCGGGCACGGTGATCGCGAGGTGGAACGTCGCCTTGTCGAGCGGGGTGTCGTTGACCGGGTACCAGGTGGTGGCCGACTTCGGCTCCCCGGCGACGAACGCGCCGCCCGCCTGGGCGAACTGCCAGCCGTTGTTGCCGAGCGACGGGTCGCTGATCGGGGCGGGCACGCCGTGGTAGGCGATCTTGACCCCGAAGCGGTCGCCGCGCCGCAACGCCCGCGACGGCGTGATGACCAGCTCGTGGTCGCCGGTCCGGGAGAAGTTCGCGTCGCGGCCGTCGACCTCGACCGAGTCGACGGTCAGGCCGTGCAGGTCGAGGTCGAACGAGCTCAGCGACTGCGTGGCCCGGGCGGAGATGTCCTGGAGCCCGGTGAGCTGGTGCGATGCGGGGTCGTAGCCGACCTTCAGGTTGTAGTCGGCGACGTCGTAGCCGCCGTTGCCGTCCTGTGGGTAGTAGCTGTCGCCGGCGCCGTCGCTGCCCGGCTGCGCGCCCCAGTCGTTCCCGGCGGCGGCGACCCCGCCGCTCAGGCAGATGCCGGTGACCAGCGCGGCGGCCAGCACGACCGGTTTCCGTCCCCTCATGAACGCTCCCTGTCCGTCTGGGGTGACCTTGAAACCGCAACGTAGCGCCCGGACTGCGGGCCCTGGCGGGCTGACGTCGCATTTGTCCGGAAAGTCAACACTTCCGTCGGTGCCGGTCCGGCCATCCGCGCCCGGAGCCGTGGCGGGGTCTGGAAAGCTGGACGCATGCGCGTTGCGCTGCTGGGCCCGCTGCGGGCGACCGAGGACGACGGCACCCCGATCGACATCGGCGGGGCCCGCCTCCGCATGCTCTTGGCCAGGCTCGCGCTGGACGCCGGCCGCGCCGTCCCGGCCGACGCGCTCGTCGACGGGCTCTGGGGCGCCGATCCGCCCGCCGACGCCGCCAACGCCCTGCAGTCGCTGGTCTCGCGGCTGCGCAAGGCGCTGCCGGTGGCGGTCGAATCCGGCCCGGGCGGCTACCGGCTCGGGGTCGCCGCCGGGGACGTCGACGCCGACCGGTTCGAACGCCTCGCCGCGGACGGCCGCCGGGAGCTGGCCGCGGGCCGGGACGCGTATGCGGCCGAGCTGCTCACCGAGGCCCTCGCGCTGTGGCAGGGCGGTGCGCTCGCCGATGTCCTCGACGCGCCGTTCGCGGCTGCGCCCGCCCGGCGGCTCGCCGACCTGCGGGCCGAGGCGGCCGAAGACCGGTTCGAGGCCCTGATCCGGCTGGGCGAGCACGCCGGCGTCCTCGCCGACCTGGCCGCCGCGGCCGACGCCGACCCGCTGCGCGAGCGGCTCGCCGGGCTGCGGATCCGCGCGCTGTGCGCGGCCGGGCGCCAGTCGGAGGCGCTGGCCGTCTACGCCGGGATCCGCGCCACCCTGGCCGACCAGCTCGGCGTCGACCCGTCGGCCGAGCTGCAGGAGGTGCACCTGGCCGCGCTGCGCGGGGAGTTCGCGCCGCCCGCGCCGGTGGCCGACCGGCTGCCGACCCGGCTGACGTCGTTCATCGGCCGCGACGACGAGCTCAAGCTGCTGGCCGAACTGCTCGGCGGCGCCCGGCTGGTGACGCTGGTCGGTCCCGGCGGCGCGGGCAAGACCCGGCTGGCGACCGAGGCCGCGTCGAGGCACCCGGCACACCGGCGCGGCCGCGTGTGGTTCGTGCCGCTGGCCGGCGTCCGCGACCCCGGCGACGTCGTCGGGGCGGTGCTCGGCGCGCTGGAGGTGCGCGACATCCGCAGCACCGAGACCGAGGTGCGGCGGCGGCCGGACCTGCTGGGCCACGCCGTCGAGGTGCTGGCCGGCGGCGAGGCGCTGCTCGTGCTGGACAACTGCGAGCACGTCGTCGACGCGGCCGCGACGCTGGCCGACGACCTGCTGGGCCGGGTGCCCGGCCTGCGGATCCTCGCGACCAGCCGGGAGCCGCTGGCCATCACGGGCGAGGCGCTCTGCCCGCTCGGGCCGCTGCCCGTGCCCGCCGAGCGCGTGGCGCCCGCCGAAGCCGCCGAGCTGGACTCGACGCGGCTGTTCCTCGACCGGGCGAGCGCGGTCCGGCCCGACTTCGTGCTCGACGAGTCCACTGTGGACGACGTCGGGCAGATCTGCCGCCGGCTCGACGGGATGCCGCTGGCCCTGGAGCTGGCCGCCGCGCGGCTGCGGTCGATGACGCCGGCCCAGATCGCGGCCCGGCTCGACGACCGGTTCCGCCTGCTCACGTCGGGCAGCCGCACGGCGTTGCCGCGGCAGCGGACGCTGCGCGCGGTCGTCGAGTGGAGCTGGGATCTGCTCACCGAGCCGGAGCTGGTGCTCGCGCGGCGGCTCGCGGTGTTCCCCAGCGGCGCGCCGATGGACGCCGTCGAGCGGGTCTGCGCGGACGAGCTGCTGCCGGCCGCGGACGTCCCGTACGTGCTCGGCACCCTCATCGAGAAGTCCATTGTGGACGCCGTGGACCGCGGTGGCGAGCCGCGGTACCGGATGCTCGAGACCCTGCGGGCCTACGCCGGTGAGCGGCTGGCCGAGTCGGGCGAGCGGGACGCGTTCGAGCGGGCGATGGCCCGCTACTACGTCGACCTGGTCGAAGGGGTGGAAGCGTCGCTGCGCACCGCGGCGCAGCTGGCCGCGATCGACCTGTACGAGGCGGAGACGGCCAACCTCACCGGCGCGCTGCGCGCCGCCATCGAGAAGTCCGATGTGGACACTTCGGTGCGGCTGCTGAACGGGATGTTCTGGTATTTCACCATCCTCGGGCAGGGCGAGCGGGCCGAAGAGTTCATCGACTCGGTGCTCGCCTTCGGCGACCGGCTGCCCCCGGACGTCAACGCGGCCTACCGCGCGATCTCGCTGCTGTTCCACCAGGTGCCGACCCGGCTGCCGCTCGCGGACGTCCGCGTGGTGGTCGACGAGTGCGTCCGCACCGGCGCGGCCGGGAAGTACCCGGGGCTGTCCGTGGCGCTGCCGATGCTCGCGTTCCTCGGTGGTGACCACGAGCTGGCGATGCGGGAGGTGCGCCGCGCGCAGGCTTCCGACGACCTCTGGACGCGCTCCGGCGGCCACTGGGTGGAGAGCTTCCTGCGCGAGGACCTCGGGGACATCGAGGCCGCGGACCGGGAGCGGACCCGGGCGCACGACGGCTTCCGCGCGGTCGGCGACCGCTGGGGCACGGCGATGACGTTGAGCTTCAAGGCGAACGCCCTTTCGCAGGCCGGCGACGGCGAGCGCGCGATCGAGGTGTACCAGCAGGGGCTCGCGCTGTCGATGGAGCTGCGGTCGCACGAAGACGTCGTCCAGCACTGGTGGCGCCTGGCGGTCGAACGGGCCCGCCTCGGGGACATCGAGGGCGCGTGGCGCGACCAGGAGGCCGCCGAGCGCTACGGGCGGGAGATCGGGAACCCGCAGCAGAAGGCGATCCTGGCGTTCGGCCGGATCGAGCTGTGCCTGCGCAGCGGACGGCTGGCCGAAGCGCGCGCGGCACTCGACCGGCTCAAGGAGCTCACGTGGGAGGCCGCGTTCCCGGAGGGCATGGGCGAGGAGTGGGTCAGCGCGTTCGAAGGCCGGGTGGCGCTGGCCGAGAACCGGCCGGACGCGGCCGAGGCGCACGTGGTCAAGGCCATCCGCGCGACGCGGGACCGCGGTGACATGCCGGATCTCGCCGGCGCCGTGGAGCTCCTGGCCCTGGTGCGCGACCGGCAGGGCCGGTTCGAGGAGTCGGCGCGCCTGCTGGGCACGTCGGCGCTGATCCGCGGCCGGTTCGACCTCGGCAACCCGGACGTGCGCGAGCTGATCGCCGACCTGCGCGCGCGGCTTTCCGACACGAAGTACGACGAGGTGGTCGCGGCGGTGCGCGGGATGTCCAAAGAGGACGCCATCGCGGAGATGTACACCGCGATCGGCTGAAGGGGACGCCCGCGCGGACGTCCCCTTCAGCTCCCCCTGGCGCGGGTCACCCCCGTGTCCTCGCGCCTCACACCCGCCGGCGGTACGCCCACGTGGCCAGCGGGAAGAACACGATGACCGCACCGGCCATCCAGGCCAGCGCCCCGGCCAGCGGCCCGGCGACGGCGCCGCCGTTCATCAGGCCGCGCAGCGCGTTCGCCATCAGGCTGACCGGGCTGATGTCGGCCCACGCCCGCAGCCAGCCCGGCATCGTGGACGTCTGGACGAACACGTTGCTGCCGAACGTCAGCGGCATGATGAAGACGAACATGAGCGCCTGCGCCGAACCCGGCGACTTCATCAGCATGCCGACGAACACCGAGCCCCAGCAGAAACAGAGCCCGAACGCCAGCGCCAGCAGGATCGCCACGGCGAACTCGCCGGGGCTGGTCGCGATGCGGTAGCCCATGATCGTCGCGACGACCATCAGCACGGTCAGGCAGACGACGTAGCGGACGACGTCGGCGAGCACCGCGCCGACCAGCGGTGCCGACCGGGCGATCGGCATGCTGCGGAACCGGTCGAACACGCCCTTGGTGATGTCGGTGTTGAGGTTCGTGCCCACGGTCAGGCACGCCTGCAGGATGTTCATCACGATGATGCCCGGGACGACCATCTGCAGGTAGGCGTCGGTCGAGCCGGAGAGCGCGCCGCCGAACAGGTACACGAACATCACCAGGAAGATGATCGGCATCAGGGTGACGTCGGCGAGCTGTTCGGGGTTCTTGCGGATCTTCAGGATGCCGCGCCAGGCCAGCGAAAGCGCGTGGCCGAAGCCCTTGGCGGGGCTGATGTGCCGCGGCGGGGCCGGGCGGTCGAGCGCCAGTGTCGTCATGCCAGGCTCCCTTCGAGGTCGCGGGTGTCCTCAGTGGACTCTTCGGCGGGGTGCCCGGTCAGGGCGAGGAAGACCTCGTCGAGGCTGGGCAGCCGCAGCGCCAGCTCGTCCGCGGTGATCCCGGCTTCGTCGAGCTTGCGGACCAGGGTGGACAGCAGCACCGGGTCGTTGACCGGCGCGGTGAGCAGCCCGCTCGAGTCGTCGCGGGTCGGCTGGACGCCGGAGAGGTCGCCGAGGATCCGGTTGACGGCGTCCATGTCGGACAGCTGGGTCGGCCGGACCTGCAGCGTCTGCCCGCCGACGCGGCGCTTCAGCTCGTCGGCGCGGCCGTCGGCGACGACGCGGCCGTGGTCGAACACGGTGATCTTGTCGGCCAGCTGGTCGGCTTCTTCGAGGTACTGCGTGGTCAGCAGGACCGTCGCGCCCTCGGCGACGAGGGTGCGGACGACCTCCCAGACCTCGTTGCGGGCGTGCGGGTCGAGGCCGGTGGTCGGTTCGTCGAGGTAGAGCACCTCGGGCCGGCCGACGAGGCTGGCGGCGAGGTCGAGACGCCGTCGCATGCCGCCCGAGTAGGTCCGGATGGGCCGCTTCGCCGCACCGGTCAGCTCGAACCGCTCGATGAGCTCGGCGGCGCGGGTCTTCGAGTGGGCGCGGGAGTAGCCGTACAACCGTCCGATGAGGACCAGGTTCTCGATGCCGTTGAGGTCCTCGTCGACCGAGGCGTACTGCCCGGTCAGCCCGATCAGGCTGCGGACCCGGACCGGGTCGGTGACGACGTCGTAGCCGCCGACGGTCGCTCTGCCCGCGTCGGGTTTCATCAGCGTCGCCAGGATGCGGACGGCGGTGGTCTTGCCCGCGCCGTTCGGGCCGAGCACGCCCACGACCTGGCCGAAGGGGACCTCGAGGTCCACTCCATCCAGGGCCTTGGTGTCCCCGAAGTGTTTGACAAGGCCCTCGGCCTGGATTGCGTGTGCCATGCCGTCACTGTGGACGGCCGGCCTGGCAACCCGCGCACAGCGCGCTGGCAGGCGCTGGCAGCGGCTGGTGGAGATCTTGTGGAGGTGTTGCCGGCGCCCGGGCCGCGTGCCCGGCACGTCGGCATACTCGGCAGCATGACCGTTGCGGAAGAGAAGCGCGTCCGGCGGAAGAACCCGCTGGTCACGGCCCTGCTGGTGGTGCCGCTGGTGCTCCTGGCGAGCGTGGTCGTACTGCGCCTGATCGGCTACGACGGCGGCTGGTACACGCTCGTGGCGCTGGCCTTGACGCCGTACGTCGCGGTCGCGGGCCTGCTGCTCGGCGGCCTGTCCCTGGCGTTGCGGCGCTGGTGGGCGGGCGGCGTCGCGCTGGTGCTGGCGATCGTGCCGGCCGTCCTGGTGCTGCCGCGGCTCTCGGCGGGCGAACAGCGCGACGTGCACGGCAAGACACTGCGCGTGCTCGCCTCGAACCTGCGCTACGGCCAAGGGGACCCGAAGACCGTCGTCGACCTGGTGCGCGAGCAGCGGATCGACGTGCTGAACCTGGTCGAGCTGACGCCCCGCGCGGTCGAGGGCCTGACCGCCGCCGGGCTGTTCGAGACGTTGCCGTACCAGGTGCTGCACCCCGCCGGGGGCGCGTCCGGCTCGGGGATCGTGTCGCGCTTTCCGCTGACGGAGGTCAACTTGACGGGTGATTCCGCGGCGAAGCAGCCGGGCGCCCAGGCCGACCTCGGCGACGGCGTGGTGCTCGAGATCGTCGCCGTCCACCCGATCTCCCCGGACGTCGACACCCCGCAGTGGGAGAGCGAGCTCAAGGACCTCTCCCGCGCGGCCGGCGAGCACGGCCTGCGCATCCTGGCGGGTGACTTCAACGCGACGCTGGACCACGCGGCGTTCCGCACGGTGCTCTACCGCGGCTACACCGACGCGGCGGAAGACCGCGGTGAAGCGCTGGTGCCGACGTGGCCGGCCGACCACACCCCGGTGGTCACGATCGACCACGTCGTCGTCGACAACCGGGCGGCGGTGCGCGACTACGGGGTGTTCGACGTCCCGGGCAGCGACCACCGCGCGGTGTTCGCCGAAGTCCAGTTGCCCTAGGCGAGGAGCGCGGTCAGCGTGTCCAGCGCCCCGGCGGCGATGGACACGCCGCGGCCGTGGCGGATCTCGGGCTCGCGCGGGTTGATCCGGATCAGTGCCCCGGTCGCCGCGCTGGCCAGCTCGGCGTAGCGGCGGACCGTCGGGACCGCCTGGCCCGCGCCCAGCTCGACCACCACGAGGTCACGCGCGGTGCGGCGCCACGCCGTCAGCTCGTCGAGCTGGGCCTGGCTGCGGTCCGGCACCCACGAGAAGTCGCCGAACATCAGGATGTTGGGCCGCGCGAGGCCGCCGCAGCGGGGGCACGAGGGCAGCGGCGGCACCGCGCGCATCGTCTCCTCGTCGAGGGCCACTTCGACGTCGGCGGGCCAGATGTCGCCGGTGCAGCCGGCCAGGCACTGGAGGTGGTGGATCGAGCCGTGCGCCTCGGCGACGTGCCCGAAGCCGGCCTTCTGGAACTGTCCATCCACATTGGACGTGAAGACGCGCACGGACGGGGCGGAGCCGAGCAGCAGGCGGAAACCCTCGTGCGGCACGGTCTTCCGGTACAGCGAAAGCCGGTGGCCGTAGAAACCCCAGGCGAGCTCGGGGTCGTCGGCGAAGTGCCGCGGGTCGGCCAGTTCCTCGAACCGCAGCCCGAGCCGGGCGTAGGGCGGGTACGCGCGCCAGAACCCCTCGCCGCCGCGGAAGTCCGGCAGCCCGGAGTCGACGCCCATCCCGGCGCCGGCGCAGATCAGCAGCGCGCCGGCGCCGTGCATGAGCTCCGCGGCCCGGTCGAGCGCGTCACTCACCCGGCTGCGAACCGAGGACGACCTCGAACTCCAGCAGGTTCGCCCCGGTGGACACGGGCTTGGCGCGCTCGCCCGAGTGCGCGGCCGCGGCCGGGCCGCCCTTCGCCCACGCCTGGTAGGCCTCCTCGGTCTCCCACTTCGTGTACACGAAGTAGCGCGTCTCGCCGGAGACCGGGCGCAGCAGCTCGAACCCGAGGAACCCGGGCTGCTGGTCGACGGCGTGCAGCCGCGCCGCGAACCGCTTCTCCAGCTCGGGGCCGGCGCCTTCGGGGACCTCGATCGCGTTGATCTTCACGACACTCATGCGTCCCAGCCTAGTTGGCCGGGCCCGGTGCTCCGTGCCGGACAGCTCAGCTGCGCAGTGAGCCCGGGAAGAGGTCGGCGTCCGCCGGGAGCGTGGTCCCCCGGAACCACTCGTCGAAGAACGGCTTCAGGTTCTGGCCGCTGACCTGCGCCGCCGTCGTCTCGAAGTCGGTCCAGGTCGCGTTGCCGTGGCGGTAGCGGGCCGGCCAGGCCTTCAGGAGGCGGTCGAACGCCGGGTCGCCGATCCGGCGGCGCAACGCGTGCAGCGCCAGGATGCCCTTGTTGTAGACGCCCTCGAACTCGTGGCCGTGGCCCATGCCGACCAGCTTCTGGCCCCAGAAGTCCGCGCTGCCGCGGGTGATTTCGATGGCCGCGCGGTAGCGGTCGTCCAGGCTCTGGCCTTCGCGCTCGGCCCACAGCCACTGCGCGTACGACGCGAAGCACTCGTTCAGGCAGATGTCGGACCAGTTCTCGAGCGACACCGAGTCGCCGAACCACTCGTGGGCGTTCTCGTGCACCAGGGTCGGCAGGTCGGCCCACTTCGCGTACGTCGGCCGGGTCTGCGTCTCCAGCGAGAAGTGGACGTCTTCGTTCAGGAAGATCCCGCCGGCCGCCGACTGCGGGTACGGCCCGAACTTGCCGCTCAGGAACCCGAGCACCTCCGGCAGCCGGTCGCCGATCGCGCGGTGGGACTCGGCGCCGGGCGCGTACGCCGAGACGACCGGGGTGCCGTCCGGCAAAGTCGACCTGTCGACGCTGAACTTGCCGATCGCGATCGTCGTCAGGTAGCTCGCGACCGGGTTCGGCTCGGTCCACGTCCCCGGCGGGCCCTCGCGGCCGTTCGAGATCACCGTCCAGCCCGCCGGGACGTGCGCGGTCACCGTGAAGGTGGCCTTGTCGCGCGGGGTCTCGTTCACGGGGAACCAGAACGCCGCCGAGTGCGGCTCGCCGACCATGTACGCGCCGCCGTCGGCCGAGTGCTGCCAGCCGTTCTCGCTGCCGCCGTCGTGCGGGGTCTTCGCCGGGTCGCCGCCGTAGCGCACCCGCGTGCGGAACGTCGTCCCGGCGCGGATCGGCGACGGCGGCGTGATCACCAGCTCGAACGCCTTCTCGCGCGTGAAGTGCGCCGGCTTCCCGTCGACCTCGACGCTGTGCACGTCCAGGCCGCGCAGGTCGAGGTCGAACCGGCCGAGGTCCTCGGTGGCTTTGGCGGTCACCGTCGTGTCGCCGTCGAGGTGCCCGCTCGGCGGGTCGTAGCTCACGCCGACTTGGTAGCCGAGGGCGTCGTAGCCGCCGTTGCCGTCGTCCGGGTAATACGGATCACCGGCGCCGGCGGCGCCCGCGACCGGGTGCATGGGCGGCGGCTGCGGCGCCCCCGAGACGGCGTCGCCGCTGCAGGCCGCGGCGACGATCACCGCGGCGCAGACGGCGAGGACAGCGAGTCGGCGGCGCATACGACCACCATAGGTGATGGAGCGCGATCACTTCGTCACGTTCCGGAGCAGGGCTTTTGTGGTTAGGTGGCCCCGTGCTCTGTTTCGGCGGCAGCGGCGTGCCGATCGTTCTGCTCCACGGTCTGATGGGCCGGGCGCGGACGTGGTGGCGGGTCGCGGAGTGGCTCCGGCCCTACGGCGCGGTGTACGGCCTGGACGCGCGCGGCCACGGCAGCGCGCCGCGCACCGGGCCGTGGACGACCGAGCGGTTCACCGAGGACGTCGCCGCGGCGCTGCGGACCCTCGACGGCGGCCCGGCCGTGCTGATCGGGCATTCGATGGGCGGGCTGCACGCGTGGGCGACCGCCGCACGCCACCCCGAGCTGGTGCGCGCGGTCGTGTCCGAGGACTTCGCGCCGGACCAGCGCGGCCGGACCGTCGAGACGTGGCGCGGCTACTTCGAGAGCTGGCCGGTGCCGTTCGAGTCCCTGGACCACGTGCGCGAGTTCTTCGGCGACGCGGGCGAGTACTTCGCGGACTGCGTCGAGGAACGTTCCGACGGGTTTCACCTGGTCGCCGACCTCGAAGACCTGTACGTCATCGCGGCGGAGTGGGGCCGGCGGGACTACTGGGACGTCGTCGGCGCGATCCGCTGCCCGCTGCTGCTCGTCGAGGGCGAGCACACCGCGATGCCGCCCGGCCAGCAGGCCGAAGTCGCGGCGCGGGTCGACGGCGCGAAGCACCTCGTGGTGCCGGGCTCGGCGCACCTGCCGCACGACGAGGCCCCGGAGATCTACCGGGGCGCCGTCGAAGCGTTCCTGAGCCAGGTCCTCACGCGCTAGCGAGGTCCGCCCGCCACGCCGCCGTGGAGCGGTCCGACGGCACGATCAGCGGCCAGACGTCCGCGCCGAGGAAGCCGGTCTCGTCGGTCACCTTGGCCGCGGTGCACGTGTCGCGGGGCAGCCCGGCCTGGACCGCCAGCGCGGCCACGGCGTCCTTTGTGGACTGCCCGAAGACGCCGTCGGCCGGCACGCCGAACCCCGACGCCCGCAGGAACCGTTGGGCCTGCTGCACCTGACGGCCCGTGTCGCCCTGCTTCAGCAGCGGCCACTCGGCTTCGGCGCGCGCGACCGGGACACCGAGGACGCGGCCCACCGCCGTCCGCAGCTCCGGCAGCCGGTCATAGAGCACCTGGCCGGGGCACTCGGTCGAGTTGAAGTCGCGGTGGCCCTTGATGAACTCGGGCGAAATGCCGTATTGGTGCGCGATGTAGGCGACCAGGTTGACCAGCGAGTTCCACAGCGCCGGCGGCACGTCGACGGTGCTGTACATGCCTTCGTTCTCGATGCCGATGACCTCGCTGTTGTGGTTGCCCACGTTCGCGCCCTGCACGTGCTGCGTGCCGCCGCGCAGGATCTCGAGGCTGCGGTGCCTGCCCTCGGTGACGAACCCGCCGCGGCTGTTCGTGAACTGCTGGCCGCTGTCGATCCAGCCGTTCTTGTCCATGTGCAGGTTCTGGATGAACTTCGCGACGTAGAAGGCGCGAGACAGCGAGAAGTCGTCGTTCATCGGCGGATCGACCGCGTGGTGCACGACGATGTAGGTGGGTTTGTGGTTCTCCACGACGATGGTGCCGGCCGGGGGCCGGGCGCCCCACTCCGAGCAGCCGTGGATCGTCGGTGTCGGCACGGCCGCGACGGCCGTCCCCGTGATCGTCATCCCCAGTGCGCCGGCCGCGGTCGCGGTCGCCCCCGCCTTGAGCAGGGTCCGGCGGTCAACTTCGACCATTCGGAAAAGGTAGCTCCGGGCCGCGCCGATGACAACTATTGACCAACTTTTGGTGTAGCGCGTTAGTGTTCACCCGGCAGGGCGAAGAGGCCGCCGCTGGTCTGCTCCAGGAGCCCGTCGACGAGCAGGGAGTCCAGGCAGCGGTCGCGCTGGCCACCGTCGTGCCAGACGAGGTCCAGCCTGGCCTTCTCGACCGGGCCTTCGCTGCCGCGCAGGACGTCGAGCAGCAGCCCGCGGACCTGCCGGTCGGTGCCGGCGAACTTCTGCACGGGCTTGACCGGGCCGGCGTACTCCGGACGGCCGGCGAGTTGCCACGCGCATTCGGTGTGAACGGGGCAATCGGCGCACTTCGGCGCCCGCGCGGTGCAGATCAGCGCACCCAGTTCCATGATCGCCGCGGAAAACCGCGCGGCGGGCGCGTCTCCGGCCGGCAGCAGCGCTTCGACGTCGGCCATGTCCCGCGTGTTCGACGCGGGCCCGGCGTCCCCGGCCCCGTGCACGGCCCGCGCGACGACCCGCCGCACGTTGGTGTCGACGACCGGTGCCCGCCGCCCGTAGGCGAACGCGGCGACGGCCCGCGCGGTGTAGGCCCCGATCCCGGGCAGCGCGAGCAGGGTGTCCACATCGGACGGAACGACGTCGCCGTGGTCGCGTGCGATCACCCCGGCGGCCTCGTGCAGGCGCAGCGCGCGCCGCGGGTAGCCGAGCTTGCCCCAGGCCCGCACGACCTCACCCGGCGACGACGCGGCGAGCGCGGAGGGCACCGGCCAGCGCGCCATCCACTCGTGCCAGATCGGCTCGACCCGGGCGACCGGCGTCTGCTGGAGCATGATTTCGCTGACCAGCACGCCCCAGGCCGAGCACTCCGGCTCGCGCCAGGGCAGGTCCCGGCCGTGCGCGGAAAACCAGTCGAGCAGTACGTCAGCGTCCACAGCCACGCGCCCATTGAACCCGACGGCGGTCAGGCCGGGGACTCGGCCTCGCTCCGGTGCGCCGCGCCGAGGCGGGCGAGCTCGCCGGCCGTGAGCCGCAGCTCGCCCGCGGCGACGTTCTCCGCCAGGTGGCGGGAGTCGCCGGTGCCGGGGATGACGAGGACGTGCGGGCCGCGGTGCAGCGTCCAGGCCAGCCGGACCTGCGCGGCACTGGCCCCGTGTGCCCGCGCGATCGCGAGTACCTCGGCGTGTTCGCCGTTGCCGGCGCCCGCTTCGCGGCCCGCGCCCGCGATGGCGAAGAACGGCACGAACGCGATGCCCTGCTCGCCGCAGAGGTCGACGAACTCGTCCTGCCGCGAGCGGTAGCCGAGCCCGTAGGAGTTCTGGACGCACACCACCGGGGCGATGGTCTGGGCTTCGGCCAGGTGCTCCGGCCGGACGTTGGACAGGCCGAGGTGGCGGACCAGGCCGGCGTCGCGCAACTCGGCCAGCGCCCCGAAGTGCTCGGCGATCGAGCCGCGGCCGCCGGCGCGCAGGTTGACCAGGTCGAGGTGGTCGCGCCCGAGCTGACGCAGGTTCTCCTCGACGTCGCCGCGCAGCTGCCCGGGCTCGGCCATCGGCAGCCACCCGCCACCGGGCTCGCGCCGCGGCCCCACCTTGGTGGCGATGACCAGGTCGTCGGGGTAGGGCGCCAGCGCGCGGTTGATCAGCTCGTTGGCCGAGCGCGTCCGCGAGAAGTAGAAAGCGGCGGTGTCGATGTGGTCGACGCCCAGTTCGACCGCGCGCCGCAGCACGGCGATCGCCTGGTCGCGGTCGCGCGGGACGGCGTCCGGTGCGAACGCCTGGCCCGTCTGGGGCAGGCGCATCGCGCCGAACCCGATCCGGTTGACCGTCCGGTCGCCGAGGCGCCCGTGCGTCACTCGACCTCGGTCAGCCGCCCGGTCTTGACGTCGTAGACGAAGCCGCGGACGTTGTCCGTGTGCGGCAGGTACGCGCTGCGCCGCACCCGCTCCACCGACGTCCGGACGCTGTTCTCGACGTTGCGGAACGCCTCGACCGCCCAGGTCGGGCGCAGGCCGGTGTCGTTCTCCAGCTCGTCCTTGAAGTCGTCCTCGGTGACCATCGAGAGGCCGCACTCGGTGTGCTGGACGATCAGCACCTCGCGGGTGCCGAGCTTGCGCTGGGACAGGGCGAGCGAGCGGATCATGTCGTCGGTCACCACGCCGCCCGCGTTGCGCAGGACGTGCGACTCGCCCTGCAGCAGGCCGAACAGCTCGAACACCCGGATTCGGGCGTCCATGCAGGTCAGGACGGCGACCTGCAGCGACGGCTTCGGGGACGACCGGTCGCCCGGCGTCACCTCGCCGAGCTCTTGGTTGCGCTTGAGCAGTACGTCGATCGAGGTCATCGGTCACCTTCCGGCCAGTGGCCCCGCGGCGCGGGCGTGCCACTCCATTTGACCCGGTGAGTACCCCGTCGGGCAATGCGTTACGAGCTATGTCACGGGGTCAGCCCCCGAACCAGGGCTCCTCGACCGTCCTGGGGGGTGCCGACGTGCGCCCGACGCGCAGTTCGGTCGGGAGCGTGATCACCTTCGGTGCGCTTCGCTCGGCCGAACCGAGCAGCAGCCGCCCGGCCGTCTTGCCCTTCTCGAGCACGGGCTGGTGGACCGTGGTGAGGCCGATCCGCTCGGCCTCGGCGATGCCGTCGAAGCCGGTGACGGTCAGGTCCTGCGGCACGCGCAGCCCCCGTCGTTCGGCCTCGGCCATGGCGCCGAGCGCGAGGATGTCCGAGGTGCAGATCACGGCCGTGATCTGCGGGTACGCGTCCAGCAGCTGCCGCGCCGCGGACGCGCCGTCGTCCACCGTGTGGTCGAAGCGCTCGACCACCGGGACGCTCGCCCAGTCGACGCCCGCCGCGGAGAACGCCACGGCCAGCGCCTCCAGCCGGGTGCGCTGGACGTGGAAGTGCGCGCCGCTCTGCCGGGCGGCCGAGACGAAGTCGTCGTTGCGCTCGCGGGCGAGCCGCATGCAGATCACGCCGACCTGCCGGTGCCCCAGGGTGACGAGGTGCTCGGCGATCTTGCCGACCGCCGCCGCGTCGTCCGGGCCGACGCGGTCGATGCCCTCCAGGCTCGGCTGGTCGATGATCACCGTCGGCACCGGCCGCTCGAGCACGGCGGCCAGGTGCGGGTCGTCGTCCGGGACGGAGTAGACGACGAAGCCGTCGACGCCCGCGCGGTGCACGGCGGCGACGTCCTCGCGGCCGGGGCTGGCCGGCACCAGGTGCAGGCCGACGCCGGCGTCTTCGCAGGCCAGGGCCAGTCCTTCGAGGACACCGACGGCCGCGGGGTCGCGGAAGGCGTAGGAGAGGTTCTCGGTGAGCAGCAGCCCGACCGCGCCCGCCTTGCGGGTGCGCAGGGAGCGGGCGACCGGGTCGGGACCGGGGTAGCCGAGGCGCCGCGCGGTCTCGAGGACCCGGCGGCGCAGTTCCGGGGACAGCTGGTCCGGCCGGTTGTAGGCGTTGGACACCGTGGTCCTGGACACACCGAGCTCCGCCGCGAGCGACGCCAGCGTCGCCTGCCTCCGGGTGCGAATAGGACGTCCCATCAGCAAACCGTAACGGTTCAGATCGTTTTCCTGAAGAGACACCCCGGGTGGTCGATGTCTCGATCCGCATGCATGAAGACGCATACACCAAACCGGGATCGGATGGCCAGGAAGTCATCCGGATGGGGTAAGGTGAATCTGACAACGGTTTCCATTAGCGTCTGCAGGAGTCTTCAGATGAGTTCCCGCACCAGGAGCGTGCTCGCCGCCGCTTCGGCCCTGTCCGTGCTCGCCCTGGCCGCGTGCTCCGGTGGAACCTCCGACGGCGGCGGGCAGTCCGGCGGCTCGGACAAGATCGGGGTCGTGGCTTCGACGGACGTCTGGGGCAGCGTCGTGAGCGCCGTCGGCGGCGACAAGGTCGAGGTCAAGTCGATCATCCACGACCCCTCGGCCGACCCGCACTCCTACGAGACCACGGCGGACGACGCGCTCGCGGCGAAGGACGCGAAGCTGCTCCTCTCCAACGGCGGCGGTTACGACGAGTTCTTCGACAAGCTCACCGCGCAGGCCGGCGACGCCAAGAAGCTCGTCGCCTACGACATCGCCGCGACCGGCGACGAGAACGAGCACGTCTGGTACGACCTGCCGGGCGTCGGGAAGGTCGCCGACCAGGTCGCGGCGCAGCTCGGCGAGCTCCAGCCGGCCGCGAAGCAGCAGTTCACCGACAACGCGACCGCGTTCAAGGCGAAGGTCGACGCGCTGGAGAAGCGCCTCGGCGAGCTGGGCGCGTCGCACCCGGGCGCGAAGGTCGTCGTCATCGAGCCGGTCGCGCACTACCTGCTCCAGAGCGCGAAGCTGACCGACGCGACGCCCAAGGCGTTCTCGGACGCCGTCGAGAACGACACCGACGTCCCGGCGGGTGCCGTGAACGAGTACAAGCAGCTCATCGCCACCAAGCAGGTCAAGGCGCTGATCAACAACGCGCAGACGGTCACCCCGCTGACCCAGGACGTCGTCGGGCAGGCGAAGGCCGCCGGGATCGGCGTCGTGGACGTGACCGAAACGCTGCCCCGGGGTGTGACGGACTACATTGGCTGGATGACCGGGGAAGTGGACGCGCTGGCAGGAGCGTTGAAGTAACCATGCCGCCGACCTCTGTCCCCGACGACGTACGCCCCGCGGTCCGGGTCCGCGGGGCGGGCCTCGCCTTCGGTCCCCGCACGCTCTGGTCGGGGCTCGACCTCGTCGTCGAGCCGGGGGAGTTCCTCGCCGTGCTCGGCCCGAACGGCTCCGGCAAGAGCAGCCTGCTCAAGGCGCTGCTCGGCATGCAGGGCCTGTCGGCGGGCGCGGTCGAGATCGCCGGCGGCCGTCCGGGCGGCGCGAACCGCAAGGTCGGCTACATCCCGCAGCAGCGCGCGATCGACGAGTCGCTGACGCTGCGCGGCGTCGACCTGGTCGGTTTGGGCCTCGACGGTCACCGCTGGGGTCCGGGTCTGTTCGGCATGGCCGCCCGGCGGCGCCGGGTCGCCGCGGCGATCGACGCGGTCGGCGCGACCCGCTACGCGAAGCAGCCGGTCGGCCGGCTGTCCGGCGGCGAGCAGCAGCGGCTGCGGGTGGCCCAGGCCCTGGTCGGCGACCCCGAGGTGCTGCTCTGCGACGAGCCCCTACTGTCCCTGGACCTGGCGCACCAGCGCGCGATCAGCGAGCTGATCGACGCCCGGCGGCGCGCGGCGGGCACGGCGGTGCTGTTCGTGACGCACGAGATCAACCCGGTGCTGCCGTTCGTCGACCGGGTGCTGTACCTGGTCAACGGCCAGTTCCGGATCGGCAAGCCGGACGAGGTCATGACCACCGAGACCCTGTCCGAGCTGTACGGAACCCGCGTCGAGGTGCTGAAGGTGGGCGGGCAGATCCACATCGCGGGCGCGCAGAGCGCGTTGTGCGAGGAGGAGCCGCACCACCACGAGCACGACGTCGAAGAGCAAGTGGGCTGAGTCTTGGATCTGTTCGACTTCGGCAAGACCTGGGAGCTGATCACCGAGCTCGACGGCGTCCGGACGGCGTTGCTGGCGGCGGCGATCCTCGGCCTGGTGGCCGGGGTGCTGGGCCCGCTCATCGTGATGCGGCGGATGTCGTTCGCGGTGCACGGCACGTCCGAGCTGGCGTTCACCGGCGGCGCGGCGGCCCTGTTGCTGGGCATCGGCGTCGAGTACGGCGCCCTGATCGGCGCGGTGGTGGCGGCGCTGCTCCTGGGCATCCTGGGCGCGCGCGACGCGGACCGCGACTCGGTGATCGGCGTGATCCTGTCGTTCGGCCTCGGCATGGGCGTGCTGTTCCTGTCGTTCTACAAAGGACGGTCCGGGAACAAGTTCGGGATCTTGACCGGCCAGATCATCACGATCGATTCGACGAACCTGACGTTGTTCGTGGTGTCGTCGGTGGTGGTGCTGGCGGTGCTGGCCTTGGTGTACCGGCCGCTGTTGTTCGCCTCCGTGGACCGGAACGTCGCGGTCGCGCGCGGGGTGCCGGTGAAGACGCTGACCGTGGTGTTCGCGCTGCTGGTGGGTGTCTCGACGGCGTTGAGCGTGAAGGTGGTCGGCTCGCTGCTGGTGGTGGCGCTGATGGTGACGCCCGCGGCCGCTGCCGCGCGCGTGACGGCGTCGCCGTGGAAGGCCACGGTGCTGTCGATCGTGTTCGCCGAGGTGTCGGCGATCGGCGGGATCGTGCTGTCGCTGGCGCCCGGGCTGCCGGTGAGCGCCTTCGTGACGGCGATTTCGTTCCTGATCTACGTGGTGTGCCGGGTGATCGCCTGGCAGCGCGATCGCCGGACCCGGGTCCGCGCGGTGGAACCGGCTCTCGTCGCGGCGGCCTAACCCAGCATCAGCAGGACCTGCAGCTCACCCACGACGAACCCGATCACCCCGCCGACCGCGATCAGCTTCCACTCGTCCTGGCGGAACGCCGGGCGCAGCAAGCCCTCGAACTCCAGTGGCGTCAACGCCAGCATCCGCTGCTCGATCATCTTCGCGACGTCCATCGCCTCGGTCAGGTACCCCTCGGCGTACCGGGCCGTGTCCGGCAGCTGTTCGAGCGCCTTGCGGGCCGCCGCGTGCTTCATCTCCTTCAGCCGCGTGCCGCCGACGGTCCGGGACAGCGGCATCTGCGTGTCGACCGCTTCCGAGACGAGGTGCTCGACCAGCGCCGCCAGGCGGTCGGCGCGCGGGCCGCGCAGGACCGCGTCCAGCAGGTTCTGGACCGTCAGGACTTCGTTCGCGATCAACTCGCCGTACTGGCGGGCCACCTCCGCGCGCCGGCGCTGGAACTTGCCCTGGAAGATCACGCGGCCCAGCCGGACCGGCTCGCGCGGGACGAAGATCAGCTTGATCGCCAGCCAGTCGGTGAACAGGCCGATCGTGCCGCCGAAGACCGGCAGCACCAGGGGCTCGCGCGTGAACGCCCAGACGATCGTCTGGACCAGGCCGAGGCCGAAGCCGAAGTAGATGCCCATCCGCGCGATGAACGCCATCTCGGGCCGGGACGTCTCGCGGATCAGGCGCACCAGCAGCGCCTTGTCGCGCGTCAGCCGCTGGACCGTCATGTGCTGGACGTCGAGGACCTCGTCGAGGTTGTCGCGGACGTCGTCGAGGAACTCCCGGACCAGCCGCGGCGCCGACGCCTGGACCTGCTTGATCAGCATCTCCTGTGCCAGCGTCGGCATGACCTCCCAGAGCCGCGGGTGGTGTTCGGCGAGGACGTCACGCGCGATGTGGTCGACCGCGCGCAGCAGCGGCTGTTCCAGCTCGCTCGTGATGATCACGGGGTCGATGCGGCCGAAGACCTCGCGCAGGTCGAGGAGGTTCGCGGTCAGCAGATCGGTCGCCACCGCCGCCATCCGCCCGCCGTGCTTCGGGACGACGCCCTGCCAGCCGAGCAGCGGCGGGATCCCGACGAACTCCAGGGGCCGGAACATCATCTCGATGGCGACGCGCTTGGTGACGTACCCGATCAGCGCCGCGATGAACGGCATCGCCGCGTACAGCGGCCAGTGGAGGGCGAGGTCGTGCAGGACAGCGTCCACCCGACCTCCTCTCCCGAAAGCGAAACCGTACCGGCTAGCCGAGCAGGGCGAGCACCTGCAGCTCGCCGACCAGGCCGCCGATCACCGCGCCGACGGCGATCAGCTTCCACTCGTCCTGCCGGAACGCCGGCCGCAGCAGCTGCTCGAACTCCAGCGCGCTCAGCTTCTTCATCCGGTCGACGATCGTGTTCCGCACGTCGAGCGCGTTGATCGCGTAGTTCTCGGCGTACCGGATCGTCTCCGGGACGCGCTCCGCCGCCTTCGCCGCCGCCGTCTGCTTCATCTCCTGGAACTTCCTCGTCCCGACGGCGATGGCGACGAACGGTTTCACGACGCTCGCCTGCGCGTCGATCGTCTTCTGCACCTCGCGGGTGATCATCGTGAACAGGCGGTCGGACTTCGGCCCGCTCAGCACGGCTTCCAGCAGGTTCGGGATGGTGATGATCTCGCGGGCGATCATGTCGCCGTAGTCGGCGGCCACCTCGTCGCGGCGCTTCTGGAAGACGCCCTGCCAGGTGTAGAGGCCCAAGAACCGTTTGGGTTCGCGTGGCAGGAAGATCATCTTCAGGGCCAGCCAGTCGGTGAACCAGCCGATGAGGAGGCCGAACAGCGGGAGCACGATCGGCGACTTCGTCAGCGTCCACACGACGAGCTGCACGCAGCCGAGGACGAACCCGAACCCGATGCCCGAGCGCGCGATGAACCGCATCTCGGGCCGCGAGATGTCGCGGATGAGCCGGTTGAGCAGGGCCTTGTCGCGCACGAGGTTCGTCACGACCATGTGCTGCAGGTCGAGGACGTCCTCGATGTTGTCGGCGATCTCCCGCATGATCTTGGTGATCGCCTTCGGCGCCTCGGCCTGGACGCGCTTGAGCAGCAGCAGCTGCGCGGTGTTCGGCAGCACTTCCCAGAGCCGCGGCTGGTAGGTCTCCATGACCTCGCGGGTGACGTCCTCGACGACCCGCAGCAGCGGCTGTTCGATCTCCTTCGCGACCTGCGCCGGGTCGAGGCGGGCGAAGATCTCCTTGGGGTCGACCAGGGTGGTCGTCAGCATTTCGGTCGCCGTCGCCGCCATGCGCTCGGCGTTCGCCGGCAGCACCCCCTGCCAGCCGAGGAACGGCTTGATCCCGGTGAATTCGAGCGGCCGGAACATCATTTCGATGGCGACGCGCTTGGTGACGTAGCCGATCAGGGCCGCGATGAACGGCATGGTGACGTACACCTGCCAGTGCGTGCCGAACTCGATCGCGTCCACGCCGGGCACGCTATCGGCCCGGTGTCAGTGGAGCAGGAGCAGCACCTGCAGTTCACCCACCAGCCCGCCGATGATCGCGCCGACGGCGATGAGCTTCCATTCGTCCTGCTTGAAGGCCGGGCGCAGGATGCCTTCGAACTCGAGCGGGGTCAGCTGCTGCATCTTTTCGACGATGGTGTTGCGGACGTCGAGCGCGCCGGTCGCGTAGCTCTCGACGTGTTTCACCGTTTCGGGGAGGTGTTCGATCGTTTTGGCGGCGGCCGCGCGTTTCATCTCCTGGTACTGGCGGCCGCCGATGGTCAGCGCGACGAGCGGCTTGGCGATGCTCGCCTGCGCGTCGATCGTGCGCTGCACCTCGCGGGTGACCAGCGCGAACAGCCGGTCCGCGCGCGGCCCGGTGAGCACGGCCTCCAGCACGTTCCGCACGGTGAGCACCTCGTCGGCGATCAGCGCGCCGTAGTCGGCGGCGACCTCCTGGCGCCGTTTCTGGAACATGCCCTGCCAGCGGAAGAAGAGGAACCCGCGGGGCTCGCGCGGGTAGAAGATCATCTTGAGCGCGAGCCAGTCCGTGACGAAGCCCGTGACGAAACCGAAGACCGGCATGATCAGCGGCTGTTTCGTCAGCGCCCACGCGACGAACTGGACGAGCCCGATCACGAACCCGAACCAGATCCCCGACCGCGCGATGAACTTGAACTCGGGCGCGGCGACCTCGCGGATCAGCCGGCAGGTCAGCGACTTGTCGCGGACCATGGCGCCGATCAGCATGGCGTTGACGTCGAGGACGTCGTCGATGTTGGTCGAGACCTCCCGCAGCAGGCGCTTCACGACTTCCGGCGCCTGCGCGCGGACCTGGTCGACGAGCAGCTGCTGCGCCCGCGCCGGCAGCAGCTCCCAGAGCCGCGGCTGGTAGGTCTCCATGACTTCGCGGGTGACGTCTTCGACGGCCTTGAGCAGGGGTGCTTCGAGCTCTTTGACCATTTCTTCCGGGTCGAGGCGGCTGAAGATCTCCTGCGGGTCGACGAGGTTGCGGGTGAGCAGGTCGACGGCGGTGGTGGCCATCCGCCGCGCGTTCGCCGGGATCACGCCCTGCCAGCCGAGGAACGGCCGGATGCCGCGGAACTCGAGGGGCCGGAACATCATCTCGATGGCGACGCGCTTGGTCAGGTAGCCGATCAGGGCGGCGATGAGCGGCATCGTGGCGTAGACGTGCCAGTGCTCGCCGATGTCCGCGAGGATCGCCTGTATGTCCACAGTGGCCTCCTCGCCGTCAACCGCTGGTCAACAAGCTCAGGATGCCATGCGTCACCGGGGGTTCCAATATTCGTGATGCATCCGTTTGGCGGTACGTCCTGACGGGCCCCGGCTCATTAAGGTGGCGCGATGGTCGCGCCTGAGAAGCCCCAGCCCGCCCCGAAGACCGCCCAGTTCGCCGTGGGTGTCCGCGGCTACAACCAGCGTCAGGTCGACGAACGCGTCGCCGAGCTGAACAAGGACCTGCGCGAGACGTCCCGCAGCCGCGACGAAGCCGTCGCGACGTCGGCGGACCTCACCAAGGCCCTCGCGTACGCGCAGAAGGAGCTCGCCGAGACCAAGGCCGCGCTGGCCAGGATGAGTTCGAGCCCGTCCGGCGCCGGCGCGATGGCCGAGCGCGTCCGGATGATGATGCAGCTCGCCGAGGAGGAGATCGCCGACCTGCGCGCGGCGGCGGAGGCGGACGCGGCATCGACCCGCGACCAGGCCGACAAGTACGCGCACGAGACGCGCCGCACGGCCGACAAGCTGGCGAAGGACGCGGAAGAGGAGCGCGCCCGCCTGCTGTCGGACGCGAAGGCCGAAATCGAAAAGCTCAACGCGGCGGCGGGCGCCAAGCGGGTCGAGCTGGCCGCGGCGGCGGAGCGGTCCCGCAAGGAAGCGGACGCGGCAGCCGAAGCAGCGGCGGCCGAGGCACGCGCCGAGGCGGACCGGGTGGCTTCGGAGGAGCTGGCCCGCAAGAAGAAGGCCTTCGACGACGAGTACGCGGCCAAGAAGAAGGCGTTCGACGAGGAGATCGCGACCAAGAAGCACGAGACGGACGCGGCCTTGGCCGACGCTCGGTCCAAGCAGGCGACGGCTGACCAGAACCGGAAGCTGGCTCTGGACCTGCGGTCGAAGGTCGCGGAGCGGATCGCGGCCACGGATGTGGCTGTTCAGGAGGCCATGCGGTTGCTGGCTCCGGAGCCTGTGGCTGGTGAGAACGGGGATCGCAAGCCTGCTCCGGCTCCTGCTCCTGTGCCTGCGCCGAAGGGTGCGGCTTCGAAGGCTGCTCCGGCTTCCGCTGCCGCTCCTGCTGCGCCTGCTCCGACGAAGGCTTAGGGCGAACGGTCCGCTCGCACCCCTGGCCGGGGGGCGAGCGGCCCTTTCGCGCCTGGCCCGGCGTTGCGACTGGCCCTTTCGCGTCTCGGCGGGCGTTGCGAGTGGCCCTTTCGCGTCTCGGCGGGCGTTGCGAGTGGCCCTTTCGCGCGCGGGCGGGCGTTGCGAGTGGCCCTTTCGCGACTCGGCGGGCGTTGCGAGTGGCCCTTTCGTGCCTGGCCCGGCGTCGCGACTGGCCCTTTCGCGACTCGGCGACCGTTGCGACTGGCCCTTTCGCGCGCGGGCGGCGTAGCGAGCGGCCCCTTCGCACCGGCCCAGCGTCGCGACTGGCCCTTTCGCGCCCCGCCGGGGTCGCGAACGGTCCATTCGCGCTCGCGCGGCGGCGTAGCGAGCGGCCCTTTCGCGCCCGCTCAGCCGTCGCGACCGGCCCGTTCGCGCCCGGCCCGGCGTCACCAACGGCCCCTTCGCGCCCGCGCGGCGTCGCGAACGGGCCGTTCGTGCCCTCTGGAAATCCCCCGGCCGGGTAGGTGGCCGAGGCTCGTGGGTGGCTGGCAATGTTCATGCTGATCACCCCCGAGACGAACGGACCTGCCCATGATCCTCGAGACCGAGCGCGCCGCCGTGTGTGCTTATGCGCGGCGGATGGTCGGTGATGGCCTGGTCGTCGGCACGTCCGGAAACGTGTCCGTGCGGGCCGGTGATCTCGTTGCCGTCACCCCGACCGGGGTCGGCTACTCCAGCCTGAACCCGGCCGACGTGCCCGTCGTCGACCTCGGTGGGCAGGTTGTCGACGGTTCGCTCAAGCCGACCAGTGAGCTGCCGATGCACCTGTCCGTCTACTGGGACGTGCGCGATCCCGACAGCGAGCCGGTCACCGCTGTCGTGCACACGCACTCGCCGCACGCCACCGCCGCCTCCACGCTCGTGCGCGAGCTGCCGCCGGTCCACTACATCATCGCGACCATCGGGCCGTCCGTGCGCGTCGCTCGCTACGCCACTTACGGCACGCCCGAGCTCGCCGCCGCCGTGCTCGAGGCACTGGACGGACGCCGCGGCTGCCTCATGGCCAACCACGGCACCCTGACCTACGGCGACGGCCTCGAGGCCGCCTACCACCGCGCGCAGCAGCTCGAATGGGCCTGCCGCGTGTGGCTGCTCGCGCAGAGCGCCGGCCGGCCGAGCCTGCTGCCGCCGCCCGAGGTGGCCAAGGTCGTCGACCGGCTGCGCAGCTACGGCCAGCGTTAGCGGATGACGGCCGCGGCCCACCAGGTGCTTGCGTAACTAGGACGCCAGCGCGTCCACCGCGTGGACGGCGTCCAGCAGTTCCGCGACCGTCGGGTCGTCGACCGCCTCCTTGATGCACTGCCACAGCTGGAGGTTCGCCATCGCCCAGCGCGAGTACGTCGCCGCCGCTTCGGGGTTGTAGAAGTAGTACCCCTCGTCGTGGACGTCGCACTGTTCGCCGACGATCTTGTCCGCCAGCTCGCGCAGGCTCAGCCCGTTTTCGCGCAGGTACCGGTGCGCGAGCACCACCGGCGTCACCGGCAGCGCCTTGAACAGCGTGTCGGCGTCGCTCAGCGCCTGCGCCTCCAGTGAGATGTCACGGCCGCGCGTGGCCATCTCGGCTTCGTCGACGATCTCGTCGATCCAGCGCGCGACGGACGGCGGCACGCCGCACTCCGCGAGGATCTCCAGCCGCAGGCTCCGGCCCGCCGCGGCGGGCGAGTTCCGGAGCACCAGGTAGTTGACGTCGTGCACCAGCGCGGCCACTTCGACCACGGCGCGGTCGGCCCCGTTGTGCTGGGCGAAGCCGACCGCTTTCGCGCGGACGAAACTCACGTGGTGCCAGCCGTGGAACTGCAGGCGTTCGGCATAGCGGTGGCACAGCCGGTGGACCCGGTTTTCCACAGCGCCGACGGTGACGTGGTCGATCGTGCTTTCCTGCGTGCGCATACACCTCTCCGATCCCGGCCGTGGTGTTCAGACGGGTGGAGTAATGGTAAGCGCCGCTGACGCCGGTGTGTAGCTAGATGCGGTCCGCCAATTCCCCCAATCGGCTCTCGACCGGAACGTGCCGATGGCCGATTCCGCCGGCGGGATCGAAGGAAAGGCTGTATCCGCTCACCGGCCGTGATTTCACCAGGAAAGTCATCGTCCCGGCCGCAGCTTCGGGGATCCGGTGGAATTCGTCGGCCAGCATGGTGAGGCACGCGCCGGCCTGGCACAACGTGCTGCGCCGCCGCCGCGCCGAGGTGATCAGCCCGGTGCCGCCGTCGATCGTCGTCTCGTACCTTTCGTGGAGGTAGTCGCCACGGAGAATGGTGGTGCAGAAGTGGTACCTGTGGTTGTGGACGGAATCCGCGTAGCCCTCCCGCCAGTCCTCCTGCGCCTTGTATTCGTGCAGCCAGAAGGAGAACGGGTCAGCCGGTGAATCCAGCAGGCACCAGGCGAAATGCGTGGTCGTTTCCCGGGACGAGCGCAGCACCTTGGCGGCCTGCGCGTCCGTCAGCGCGCGCAGTTGCGCGCGCAGTTCGTCGCGCAGCCCGGACTGGCCGGCCCACGGCCGGAACCAGCCGTCGACCGCGCGCCAGTCGGCGGCGATCGGGGGCCCGGCCGCACGCAGGCGCGCGGCCAGTTCGGAAAGAGGGGACAGGCGGGTGAGCAAGGTCAGCTCCCTAGCTCGGCTACTTCGGAGAACTCCGCGCGGAAGGCGTGGAACTTGCCCTCCAGCTCGCGGACCTGCTCCTCGGACAAGGGGGATCCGGTGATCTTTTCGAACAGCGCCAGGAAATCCGTCCGCGTCGTCGCGGACGTGATGCGGAAGTGGCGGCCGGTCCGGGACTGCGAAACGCGCACGAACTCGGCGCGTTCCATGTTGTAGAGGAAGGAACCCTCGGTGAACCGAAGGGACCGCGGGTACAGCTTCGTGGCGCCGCGGACGTCGCTGTAGAGCGAAACCCACACGCTGTCGTCGAACATTTCGAGCCGGTCCAGCGGCGGGTCGGGGATCACGGTGATGTCGACCTGCGCGCAGCGGCTGCGCGCCAGGAAGAGGCCGACGAGCCCGATCCGGATCTCCTCGTGGAGCCGGGTCTGGATCTGTTCGTAGTCGACGTCGCCCGCCTCGCGGCGCAACAGGTAGCGGGCGCGCCCGCTGATCGAGTTGGCGTCGCGCGGGTCGGCGATGACGGCCCGGAGCTCCCGTTCCGTGCGGGAAAGCAGCAGGCGGGCGGCGGCGTGCCGCCCGGAGAAGCCGCGGAAGAAGTACTGCCGGGTCGCGTTGAGGTCGGCCATCAGCGCGCGGTTGAACGCGGGGTCCGGATCGGTGGTCGCCTCGAACACGTCGGTGGGGAAGAACTCCTTGTTCAGCGCCCGGTATTCGGCGCTGAGGTCCTCCAGCGCGCGCCTGCTCTCCTCGATCACCGGGGTCACCAGCGCCTTCTGCGACGCGCTGGCGGTGATCAGCGTCGTGCCGAACCCGACGATCGCGGAGATCAGGGTGCCGGTGCCCAGCGACGTCACCAGGTTCTTCCCGGTGCCGGGGTCCATCAGGCCGGCGAGCCACAGGCTCAGCCCGGCGACCACGACGAGCACCGTGAGGAGCAGGCTCGTCCTCGTCCAGAAGATCTCCTGCAGTGGGGTACGGCGGAGGCGTCCGCCATCCGCGGCCACGTGCTTCACCTCCCTCGAGCCACCCGAACGGACGAATGCACAAAGTGTCTGTTCGAGCGCGGGGAGTCACTTTACGCGCCTGGGGGAGCCCGCGAAATAAGAGATTCGGGGGACAATCCTGACGGACAGACGTCACTCTCGGCAATAACTAACCGGCTCGCCGAGTTTTCCGAAAACCGCGGAAAACCGGCGTCAAAGCGTGCCGGGGAGATCTTTTTCGTACCAGCCGGGGCCCGGTCGCGCGGTCATCAGGAAATCGACGACGACCGCCGCGGGCGCCGGGTGGATCTCCGGGTGGTCGCGTTCGCCGCGCTCGCGATCCACCGGCCAGGCGAGTTCTTCCTCGTCGAGCGAAAACTCCCCGCGGGCGCCGGTGCGGTTCCCGCGCGCGTCGAGCCGGGCCCACTTACCGTGCAGATACACGGCATTGAGCCCGTGCAGCGCGGAGAGCTCCTGGTAGCAGAACCCGGCGGGAATCCCTTGTGCGCGCAGCAAAGCGGCGAGCAGGTGCGCTTTCGCGTGGCACAGCCCGACGCGCTCGCGCAGGACGTCCGACGCCCGCCAGGTGACGCGCGGATCGCGTGCGTCGATCACGTGGTCGATCTCGTCCCGCACGAAGAGGAACGCGGCCTCGGCGCGCGCGACGACGTCGCCGGAACCCGGCCGGAGGTCCTCGGCTTTCGCGCGGATCGACGGGTGTCCGTGATCGACGACGGCGTCGGCGACGAGGTAGTCGCTGAGCCGATCGGAGGTGGGCGACGGAACGGGACTCATCCGCCCATCCTGTCAGGATCGGCCATTCGGGCGAGCCACAGTTTCCGGGTGCGGCAACGCTCCGCGTTCGCCGGTCACGGAAGGTAAAACTCGGGCGGAAAGCCGGTCCAGCGCAGTTCCGCGGGCAGGTGACCGACGTCGTTGTAGGCCAGCAGCGCGGCCGGGCGTCCGGGCGAGTAGCGGATCACGGTGAGCGCGGCGTTGGCGTGGTCGAGCGCGAGCCACCGCCACGGCGGCGCGTCCTGCGATGCGCGCACGATCCAGCCGGCGAGGAAGTTGTGCGTGATGAGCACGTCGTACCGCGGCTCGTTCCCCGGCACGGGCCCGGTGAACCGCCGCTCGGCCTCGGCGGCGAGCTCCTCGTCCGCGGGCGGCAGTTGCCGGGCGAAGGCGTGCAGGAGGTCGCCGGAGGTCTCGGGGAGCTCCTCGCGCATCGGCGTGTAGGGGACGAAGTCGCCGGCCGCTTCGTCGACGTACACCGGGACGCCGGGCAGCTGCATCGCGACGAAGGCGGCGGTCTGGGTGGCGCGGGGCAGAGGACCGTGGTGCACGGCGGTGACCGGGATGTCGCGCAGGCGCCGGCCGAGCAGCACGGCCTGGCGCTGCCCGGCCTCGGTGAGATCACCGGATGGGCCCGCTTCGCCGTGCCGGGTGAGGAAGAGGTAGCGCGTCGCGAGCACGATCAGCCGACGGGGACGAGCGTGCCCTGGGGACCCCGGCTCGGCACGAACTGGGCGACGAGCCGCAAGGGCGCGGGATGGGGCGACAGGACGAGCGAGGCGAAGGGGGTGATCGAGTGGTCGCGCCCGCCGTTGGTGTGCAGGTGCACGCTGACGTGCACGTTCCGGTCGGCGGGCACCTCGAAGGAGACGGCCCCCCACGAGACGACGTACTGCCGGCCGTCGATGCTCGCGACGGGCGCGTAGTTCAGCACGGTGTGGCCGAGGTGCGGGATCTCGAGAACCAGCAGCCGCCGCGGCCCTACGTGGTGGTCGACGTAGGGGATCACGCCGGGCGTCTTGGCCAGCTCGGTCGGGTCGGTCATTTCTCGGGCCTCCAGCGGTTCTCCCCGATCATGCTGCCAGGCCATCAGGGCGCTAGAACTGGTAGTACAGGAACGGGCTGAACGTCCCCGTCGCGATGAGGATCGCCGCGTACAGCAGACCCACCGTCATCACGCCTATGCGCAGCGCCGTTGCCGGGCGGCTTCGGGACGACTCCAGCATCGGGCCCGTCACCGGGTGGGCCGGGAGGAAGAACACCGCCGCCGCGGCCAGGAGGAGGACCAGGCGCTGGTTCGTGAACGCCTGCTCCACTCCCGTGCCCAAGCCGTCGAAGTCGGGGATCAGCATGTGGCCGATCATCGACAGCGCGCTGCCCAGGTCCGCCGAGCGGAAGAACACCCAGCCGAACACCACCAGCAGCATCGTCAGGGCTCGGCGGGCCAGGCGTGGCCAACGCGAAGCCGGGTCCAGGTCGAAGCGGAAGCGGCGCTCGATCACCAGCAGCGCTCCGTGGTAACAGCCCCACACCAGGAACGTCCACTGCGCGCCGTGCCAGAAACCCGTCAGCACGAACACGATGCACAGGTTCCGGTACGTCTTCGCCGCGCCGTTGCGGTTGCCGCCCAGGGGGATGTAGACGTAGTCGCGGAACCAGCGGCTCAAGCTCATGTGCCAGCGGCGCCAGAACTCCGTGATCGTCACCGACGAGTACGGGCGCGCGAAGTTCTCCGGCAGGCGG
The DNA here is from genome assembly GCF_053602455.1 of Amycolatopsis sp. NPDC004378. NCBI lineage: Bacteria > Bacillati > Actinomycetota > Actinomycetes > Pseudonocardiales > Pseudonocardiaceae > Amycolatopsis > Amycolatopsis sp. NPDC004378. Next base: position 1,124,051 of record NZ_JBSGDR010000001.1, on the reverse strand, counting down.
AAGCCCAGCATGCGGCCGAGGCCGATCGCCATGTCCGAATAGCCGGAAAAGTCGAAGAACAGCTGGAGCGTGTAGCCGAGCGCGCCGAGCCAGGCCGTCGCGAACGTCATTTCGTCCGGCGGCACCTTGAAGCACGCCTCGACCAGCGGGCTCAGCGAGTCCGCGATGATCGTCTTCTTGCACAGGCCCAGCGCGAACCGCGGGAAGCCCGCCGCGATGTCGTCGAGGCGGTGCGAACGCTGCTGCGGCAGCTGGTCGGCGATCTCGCGGTAGCGCACGATCGGGCCGGCCACCAGCTGCGGGAACATCGCGATGTACGCGGCGAACGACACCGGGTTCCGCAGTGCCTGCCGCTCGCCGCGGTAGATGTCGACGACGTACGAGATGTGGTGGAACGTGTAGAACGAGATGCCGATCGGCACCACGATGCTCGCCACCGGCACGCTGCCGCCGAACCAGTGCGCGACGGCGGCGATCTGCTGCGTCGCGAACCCCGCGTACTTCCAGATCACCAGCACCGCGACGTCGAGCGTCACCACGCCGATGAGGATCCGGCGCCGCCGGGTGCCGTTGACGTCCCACGGGCTCGGCGCGAGCCACGGCCCGGCCAGGAAGTTGACGACCATGCAGCCGAGCAGCAGGAACACGAACGGCCCGGCGCCGATCGTGTAGAACAGCAGGCTGCCGACCGCGACGATGCCGTTGCGCCAGCTCCGCGGGCACACCAGGACGGCGATGAGCACCGCCGGCATGAAGTACCACAGGAACAGTGGCGATACGAACGACATCGGGTCCCCTCGGTTTATCCGACGGTGACCTTAACCCGAGTGGGTGGCCGGGTCAGACCCGACCGGCGACACGGCGGCGCCGCGCCACCTCCGCGAGCAGCACTCCCGCCGCCACGGACGCGTTCAGCGACTCGACGCCCGCCGCCATCGGGATCGACACCGTGGCGTCGCACGTCTCGCGCACCAGGCGCGAGAGCCCGCGGCCTTCGGAGCCGAGCACGATGACCAGCGGGTCGGACGCCAGCTCCAGCTCGTCGATGTCGACCGAGCCGTCCGCGTCCAGGCCGACCAGCATCAGGCCGTCGTTCGCCCACGACTTGAGCTGGCGCGTCAGGTTCGTCGCCACCGCGATCGGCAGCTTCGCCGCCGTGCCGGCGCTCGTCCGCCACGCCACCGCCGTCATGCCCGCGCTGCGCCGCTCCGGCAGCAGCACGCCCTGGGCGCCGAACGCGGCCGCCGACCGGATCACCGCGCCCAGGTTCCGCGGGTCGGTGACGCCGTCGAGCGCGACGAACAGGGGCACCTCGCCCGAGTTGCGGGCCGCCGCCATCAGGTCGTCCGGGTGGGCGTACTCGAACGGCGGGACCTGCAGGCCCAGGCCCTGGTGCACGGCCCGGTTCGTCTTGCGGTCCAGCTCCTCGCGCGGGATCTCCAGGATCGAGATGCCCTTGTCGCCGGCCAGCCGGACGGCTTCGTTGACGCGGTCGTCGATGTCGATGTTCAGCGCGACGTACAGCGCGGTCGCCGGGACGTCCGCGCGCAGCGCCTCGACCACCGGGTTGCGCCCGGCGATCAGCTCCGGCTTGTCGGCCTTCTTCTGCCGGGCCTGGTCGCGCTTCGTCGCCGCGTTGGCCGCGCGGTAGGCCTTGTGCCCGGGGCGGTCCTCCGCCTTCGGGGTCGGGCCCTTGCCTTCGAGCGCCTTGCGCCGCTGGCCGCCCGAGCCGACGACGGCACCCTTCTTGGTGCCCGTCTTGCGGATCGCGCCCTGGCGCCGCGAATTGCCTGCCATGGTGAAAGTTTCCTTGCGTTGTAACGGGATCAGTCGGACTTGACTGTCCACTGAGGACCGTTGGGGGTGTCCTCCACCACGATGCCCGCCTGCGAGAGGCGGTCACGGGCGGCGTCCGCGCGCGCGAAGTCCTTCTCGGCCCGGGCCTGCTGGCGCTCGGCCAGGAGCCCTTCGACGATCCGGGACAGAGCTTCCTTGGTGGGCGTGTCGGAACCGCCCGCCTCGGACCAGCGCGCGGACAGCGGGTCGAGGCCGAGCACGTCGGTCATCGCGCGGACGGCCGCGGCGAAGTCGAGTGCCTTGGAGGTGTCGCCCGCGTCGAACGCGGCGTTACCGTCGCGCACCGTGTTGTGCACCACGGCGAACGCCTGCGGCGTCGCCAGGTCGTCGTCGAGCGCGGCGGCGAACTCCGCCGGGATCGTGCCCAGCCCGACCTCGCCGGACTGCGCGGCGCGGCGCAGGAACGTCTCGATCCGCCGGTAGCCCTGGGCGGCTTCGGAGACCGCGTCGTCGGAGTATTCGACGTTCGACCGGTAGTGCGGCTGCACCAGGTAGTACCGCAGCTCGACCGCGCGGTACCGCTCCAGCATCGCGGGGATCGACACGGTGTTGCCGAGGGACTTGGCCATCTTCTCGCCCGACATGGTCACCCAGGCGTTGTGCAGCCAGTAGCGGGCGAACGGGTCGCCGGCGGCGTTCGACTGGGCGCGCTCGTTCTCGTGGTGCGGGAAGATCAGGTCGATCCCGCCGCCGTGGATGTCGAACTCGCGGCCGAGGTAGGCGGTCGCCATCGCCGAGCACTCGAGGTGCCAGCCCGGCCGGCCGGGCCCCCACGGCGTCGGCCACGACGGCTCGCCCGGCTTCGCGCTCTTCCACAGGGTGAAGTCGCGCGGGTCCTGCTTGCCGCGGGTCGGCGTCTCGCCCTGCTGGACGTCGTCGAGGCCTTGGCGCGACAGCTCGCCGTAGTGGTCGAACGACTTGACCGAGAAGTAGACGTCGCCTTCGGTCGCGTACGCGTGGCCCTGGTCGATCAGGCGCTGCATCAGCTCGACCATCTGGGTGATGTGCCCGGTCGCGCGCGGGTTGATCGACGGCGGGAGGCAGCCGAGCTGGTCGTAGGCCTGCTCGAAGGCGCGCTCGTGCGTCGCCGCCCACTCCCACCAGGGCCGGCCGGCGTCGGCGGCCTTGGCCAGGATCTTGTCGTCGATGTCCGTGACGTTGCGGACCAGCAGCACGTCCAGTCCACTGTGGACGAGCCAGCGGCGCAGGACGTCGTAGTTCAGGGCGCCGCGGATGTGCCCGATGTGCGGCACGCCCTGCACGGTGGCACCACACACGTAGATCGACGCCGTTCCGCTACGGACGGGATGGAACTCCCGCACGCTCCGGGTCGCTGTGTCGAAAAGGTGAAGGGCCACCCTCAAAGGGTACGGGGTCGGGCGTGAGGGATGTCTCTGGCCCTCACGCCACCCCGTGCGTGCGCAGGGCCGTGAGCAGGGCGTCCGGCCGGTCGGCGGTGGGCAGCGGGTCGACCAGCGCGAACTCGCAGCCGAGCGCGCGGGCACCGCCGTCGGCCTCCTCGCTGTCGCCGACCATCAGGGTCTCGGTGGCCGGGACGCCGAGGGCGCCGACGGCCTTGCGGAAGATCTCCAGCTCCGGCTTGATGGCGCCGACCTCGAAGGACAGCACGAACTCGTCGACGTAGGCGTCCCACCCGCGCGCGGTGAAGGCCGGCCGGATGTCGAAGGCGATGTTGCTCAGCACACCGACCTTGAGGCCGCGTTCCGACGCGGCCTTCAGCGCGGCTTCGGTGTCCGGGTAGGGCGTCCACTGGCTGGGATCGATGAGCCGGTCGTACAGGGCCACGGCCTGCTCCGGGAGCGGGACGCCGGACTTCTTGAGCACCTCGAGGTACACCTTCCGGTGCAGCCCGGGGTCGCGGTCGCGGTTGTGCCAGGCGTGCAGGTGCTCGGCGTCGAGCTCGACGACCTGCCCGACCGGCGCGGTCATCCGGCGCATCAGCTCGGCCTGCGCCTCGATGTCGAGGGGAGTGCCTTCGTGGTCGGTCAGCTCGGCGAGCCACGACTCGTCCTGCTCGAGCCGGAAGAGCGTGCCGGAGAAGTCGAACAACACCGCCCTGATCGTCATGGTTTCCAGCCTAACGGGAGCGTCAGGCCGAATGCCCTGTGACGTGTTCGGGCACGACGCGGACGAGCACGCGCACGACCTCGGGCGGCTCGGGCGGGAAGACCGTGCCGGTGTACTTGCGGGCCAGTTCGTCGTTCAGCTCGCGGCCGCCCTCGGCGGTGACCTCGGCGCGGCCGCGGATCTCGACGTAGTTCTCCGGATCGGCCAGGTCGAAGACGGACAGCGAAACCCGCGGGTCACGGCGGATGTTGCGTTCCTTGCGCCGGCCCTGGACGGTCACGAAGAGCACGGTGTCGCCGTCGCGGCGGGCCCAGACGACGGAGCTCTGCGGCGAGCCGTCGGCGTTCGTGGTGGCCACGACCGGGTAGTTGGTGCCGTCGAGCAGGGCCTTGGTGGCCGCGTTGAATGTCACACCCATGGTCTGGACCCTATTTCACGTTCCCGGCGACCTTCTCGACCTTCAGCCGGACGATGACGCGCTCGGTGCTCTCGCTTTCCGGCGGCGGGTCCTGGGCGAGGTACTTGTGGCTGAGAGTCTTGGGGAGCGTCTTGCCGGGGTCGGGGGTGATCGTGGCGGTACCGCGCAGCTGGGTGTGGCGGTACGGGTTGGTGGCGTCGGTGATCGAGACGCCGAGGCGGGGGTCGCGCCGCAGGTTGCGGACCTTCCGGCGGTCCTCGGTCGCGCTGAAGACGAGGTCGCCGTCGTCGAGGCCGATCCAGACGACGGAGGTCTGCGGGCTGCCGTCGGGATCGAGGGTGGCGACGGTGGCGAAGTTCTTCCCGTCGATCAGCGCGCGGACGTCGTCCGAGAGGGTGAGGGCCATATCACGCCGAACGGGCGCCCGTGGGTGCCTATTCCGCGGCGAGCAGGAGTGCCGTCGCGAAGGCCGCGATGCCTTCGCCTCGGCCGGTGAGGCCCAGGCCGTCCGACGTCGTCCCCGACACGCTCACCGGGCCGCCCACCGCCTCCGACAGCACCTGCTGCGCTTCCTCGCGCCGCTTGCCCACGCGCGGGGCGTTGCCCACGATCTGGACCGACGCGTTCGCCACGCGCCAGCCGGCCGCGGAAACCAGGCCGCGGACCTCGGCGAGCATGTCCGCGCCGTGGGCGCCGTCCATCCGCGGGTCGCCCGTGCCGAACACCGCGCCGAGGTCGCCCAGGCCCGCCGCCGACAGCAGGGCGTCGCACAGGGCGTGCGCCGCCACGTCGCCGTCCGAGTGGCCCGCGCAGCCGTCCACGCCCGGCCACAGCAGGCCCGCCATCCAGCACTCGCGGCCCGCTTCGACCGGGTGGACGTCCACGCCGTTGCCGATCCTCACAGCGTCTCCTCGTTCTTCGGTGCCGCCGCGATCGCCTCGGCCAGGGAAAGTTCGAAGTCCGTCGTGACGCGCATCGCGTCCGGGTGGCCGGGGACCGTCGCCGCGCCGGCGACGTCCCACAGCTCCGCCGACCGGAACGCCCCGAGCGTGTAGCCGATCGGGGTCTGGGCGGTGCGCAACCGGTTCCGGTCCTCCGTGCCGACGATGAACGAGGCGTCGGTCACCTTCACCGTGTCCGCCATCGGCAGCACGGGCACGACGACCGGGGCGTCACCGACCGCGCGGATGACGTCACGCACCGTTTCCGCAGGAATGAAGGCCCGCAGGGCGTCGTGGAGGAGTACAACTGAGTCACGGGCCAGCTCGGCCTCGACGGCGGCGAGGGCCTGCCGCGGGGAACCGGGCACGACCCGGCAGGTCAGACCACGTTTTCCGAGGACACCGACCGCCTGGGAAAACGAAAAAGCACACCGCTGGGGGGCCGCCACGAGCACCAGATCGATTTCCGGCACGTCGAGCAGCCCCCGCACGGTGTGAGTGAGTAGCGCCTCACCATGGACCGGCGTGAGAGCGAGCTCTCCGTCGGAGGCATGATGTGCGACGGTCACGATCGCGACGACGTTCATCGGTTCGCGATCGTAGAGGCACCCGCCCGCCCGTCGAGCGAGGTGCCCGGGCTTCAGACCGTCGCGGTTTCCAGAACTTCGTCGAGGAGGACTTCAGCCTTGTCCTCGTCGGTGCCCTCCGCGAGCGCGAGCTCGCTGACCAGAATTTGCCGCGCCTTGGCGAGCATGCGCTTCTCGCCTGCCGAAAGCCCGCGGTCCTTCTCTCGCCGCCAGAGGTCGCGCACCACTTCGGCCACCTTGTTCACATCGCCGGAGGCGAGCTTCTCGAGGTTGGCCTTGTACCGACGAGACCAGTTGGTGGGCTCTTCGGTGTGCGGAGCACGCAGAACGTCGAAGACCTTGTCCAGTCCTTCTTGCCCGACGACATCGCGAACGCCGACGATCTCGGCGTTGTCTGCGGGCACGCGAACCGTGAGATCCCCTTGCGCGACCTTGAGGACGAGGTACTTCTTTTCCTCGCCCTTGATCACGCGGGTCTCGATGGCTTCGATGAGTGCGGCACCGTGGTGCGGGTAGACGACGGTCTCTCCGACCTTGAAAACCATGTGTCCTCTGCCCCTTTCGCTGACTCCATCCTAGCACGGTCCGCCAGCGCCCACCTAGCGGGCCGGACTCGTCCTCGCAGGTCAGCGGCCTGAGCGGGGGTTGACAAACGTCCGACCCCCGTGCTCATGCAGGTGATGCGGGCGGGTTTCCCGGGGTGGTGGGAAATCCTTTGTGGACGGTTGATCTTGGGCGCAACGCACACCGGTTCCGCGCGGGAGATCGCCCCCGGCTAGTCTTCGGGGCGGATAGGCCGTGAAAAGGGAAGGACTGCGACGTGAGGCTGCAGAATCGTCGCGTGCTCGGCGCGGGCGTGCTGGCGCTCGGTGCCGCGCTCGTGCTCGCCGGGTGCGGGGCCGGCCAGATCACTCAGACCGCCTCGCAGCAGCCCGCCGTCAACGGCACGTACGCGCAGGTCAAGACCATCGTCCTGCGCGATGCCGCGGTGCAGTACCCGACCTCCGGCACGGGTTACCCGGCCGGCGCGACCCCGGCGCTGACGCTGACGATCGTGAACGAGGGCGACCAGGACGACTCACTCGTCTCGGTGACGAGCGAGGACGGCGCCCCGGCGACCCTCAGCGGCTCCAAGGCCATCGTCGCCGGGCACTCCCTGGTGATCGGCCCGGACGACGCGGTCGAGTCCACCAACGAGGCCCAGGCCACGTCGTCGGCCCCGGCGGCCACGCCGTCCTCCTCGGGGACGCCGACCGGCACCAGCTCGAGCGCCACCGGGACCGCGACCACCACGCCGGAGGCGCCGACGTCCAGCGCGACGCCGACCGCGCCCCAGGTCGTCGGCAAGGCCACCGTGAAGCTGGCCCCGCTGAAGCAGCCGCTCTGGCCCGGCCAGGTCCTCAAGGTGACCTTCGTCTTCCAGAACGCCGGGCCGGTCACCGTCGAGCTGCCCGTCGCGGCGCCGGCGCACGCCAACGACTAGGTCCCCGGTTTTGTCGGTGGTCGCCGATAGCCTCGCGGGGTGAAGAAAGGGACCACCTACCGCTGCGGGAGCTGCGGGTACGAAGCGGCCAAGTGGCTGGGCCGGTGTCCGGAGTGCCAGGAGTGGGGCTCGTTCCAGGAGCGCGGAGCGCCGGCCAAGCCGGCCATCCAGCGCGTCGCCGCCGGGGCGCCGAGCGCTCCGGCGCGGCCGATCGGCGAGGTCGACGTCGAAGCCGCCCGGGCTCACCGGACCGGCGTTTCCGAGCTCGACCGGGTGCTGGGCGGCGGCCTGGTGCCAGGCGCGGTGGTGCTGCTCGCGGGTGAGCCGGGCGTCGGCAAGTCGACCCTGCTGCTCGAGGTCGCCTACCAGTGGGCGAAGACGGTCGACCGGTCCCTGTACGTCACGGGCGAGGAGTCCGCGGGCCAGGTCCGGTTGCGCGCTGAGCGAACGGGCAACGTCCACGACCGCATGTACCTGGCCGCCGAGAGCGACCTTTCGGCCATCCTCGGGCACGTCGACGACGTCAAGCCGGGCGTGCTGATCGTCGACTCGGTGCAGACCATGGCGTCCCCGCAGGTCGACGGCTCGCCGGGCGGGGTGACGCAGGTCCGCGCGGTGACGTCCGGGCTGGTCGCGCTGGCCAAGGAGCGCGGGCTGCCGGTGGTGCTCGTGGGGCACGTCACGAAGGACGGCACGGTGGCCGGCCCGCGCGTGCTGGAGCACCTGGTGGACGTCGTCCTGCAGTTCGAGGGCGACAAGCATTCGACGCTGCGGATGGTGCGCGGCATCAAGAACCGCTTCGGCGCGGCCGACGAGATCGGCTGTTTTGAGCTGCAGGAAGAAGGCATCGTCGGGGTGCCCGACCCGTCGGGGCTGTTCCTCAGCCGCACGGAAGAGGCGGTGTCGGGCACGGCGATCACGGTGTCGCTCGAGGGCAAGCGGCCGCTGCTGGGCGAGGTCCAGGCGCTGGTGTCGTCGACGTCGGCACCGCAGCCGCGCCGCGCGGTCAGCGGGCTGGACTCGGCGCGCGTGGCGATGGTCCTGGCGGTGCTGGAGAAGCGCGGCGGCCTGAAGCTGGGCGACAAGGACGTGTACGCGGCCACGGTCGGCGGCATGAAGATCACCGAGCCGGGCATCGACCTGGCGCTGGTGCTGGCGTTGACGTCGTCGTTCGAAGACGTGCCGCTGTCGCCGCGGCTGGTGTCGGTGGGCGAGGTCGGGCTGGCGGGCGAGATCCGCCGGGTGCCGAGCGTGGGCCGGCGGCTCGCGGAGGCGGCGCGGCTCGGCTTCACGCACGCCTTGGTGCCGCCCGACTCCGGGAAACCGCCGGCCGGGATCCGGGTGCTGGAGGTGGCGAACGTCGCCGACGCGCTGAACGCCGCCAGCCACGCGCGCTGAGACCCGGGGCCGCGGGTGGCCGGGCTTGCCGGTGGTGATCGAGTACGTGAACGTCGTGGGCGGCGGCGCCTCGCGGGTGTAGCGGAGCTCGCCCGGCTCGAGCGGGCGGTCCAGGTCACCAGGGTCGACCGGCGCGCCCCGCGCTTCGAGCCCGGCCCACGACAACGGGAGCAGCGTGTCCCGGTCGTGCTCCCTGCTGCCCGCAGGCGCCAGGGGCGTTCACGGGCGAACCGGCCGGGCCGGCGAGTCCACTGTGGATTCTCTGCTCACCAGATCGGGTGGTCGCTGAACTTCCTGAGCGTCTGCACGCTCGGCCGCACGTAGAACATCCCCGCCAGGAAGCCCATCGTGGAGAAGCCGAGCGTCGAGAACGTCGTGAGCAGGTCCGGCGCCCGGAACTGCGGGGTGTCGCGCCAGACGCGGAACACCAGCGGCACCGCGAACGAACCGAGAATCAGCACGAGCGTCAGCACGTACGTGAACACCAGCGCGTTGCGGGCCGAACCGGCGCTGGCGACCACCAGGTAGTCGCCGCGCAGGCAGCGGCGGGACGAAAGCACCAGCACCGCGATCGCCAGCACGCCCAGCGGCGGCACCACCGCGGCCGCCTTCCCGACGAGCGTGTCGGGAAAAGAATGGCCGTGGACGATGCCCTGCAGGAACGTCGTGAGGCCGAACAGGAGCACCATCCCGGCGATCATCGAGCTCCCGACGACCACCGAACCCCAGCGCACGCGGTCGGCGAAGCGGGGCGGCAGCGGCACGAACTCGACCTGTCCGAAAGTCCCTTGCACCAGCCTCACCTCCGCGATGGCCCGAAGGCCACCATAAAGGCGCGGACGCCTTTATGGTGGCCTTCAACGGCTTTCGGACCGAAAGGGCTAACTGGCCGCCAGCAAGTTGGCGCACCTGATGAGCCCGATGTGCGAATACGCCTGCGGATGGTTGCCGAGCGACCGTTCGGCGATCGGGTCGTACTGCTCCGGCAGCAGGCCCGTCGGGCCGGCCGCCGCGACGATCTGGTCGAACAGCTCCTGCGCCTCGGTGCGCCGCCCGGTGAGCAGGTACGCCTCGATCAGCCACGCCGCGCAGATGTGGAAACCGCCCTCACCGCCCGGCAGGCCGTCGTCGCGGCGGTAACGGTACACAGTGGACCCGCTGCGCAGCTCCGCCTCGATCGCCGTCACCGTCTGCTGGAACCGCTCGTCGGCCGGGTCGATCAGCCCGGTGAGCCCGACGAACAGCGACGCCGCGTCCAGGTCCGTGCCGTCGTAGGCCGTCGTGAACGCCTGGACCTCGTCGTTCCACCCGTGCGTGAGGACATCGCGGGAGATTTCCTCGCGCAATCCGTGCCAGTTCCCGGGGAGCTCGCGGCCGTACTGCTCGCCGAGCTTGATCGCGCGGTCGATGGTCACCCAGCACATGACGCGCGAGTAGACCCGGTGGCGCGGCACGTGCCGCTCCTCCCAGATCCCGTGGTCGGGCTCGTTCCAGCGCCGCGTCACGGCCTCGGCCATCGCGCGGACCAGCTGCCAGTCTTCGTCACGCAGGTCACCGCGCGCCGCGGCGAGCGTGCCGACCAGCTCGACGACCGGGCCGAAGACGTCCAGCTGCACCTGGTGGTTCGCGAGGTTCCCGACCCGAACCGGGCGAGAACCGGCATAACCGGGCAGGGATTCGATGACCGCTTCGGCGCCGATCACGCTGCCCGCGAGGGTGTACAGCGGGTGCAGGCGCTCCGGGCCGGCCAGCGTGGCGAGCACGCCGTGCAGCCACTTGAGGTAGCCCTCGGCCTCCTCGACCGAGCCCAGGTGCACGAGCTCCCGCACGGTCATCGCGGCGTCGCGGATCCAGCAGTAGCGGTAGTCCCAGTTGCGGACCCCGCCGATCTCCTCCGGCAGCGACGACGTCGCCGCGGCGAGCACGCCGCCCGTGTCGGTGTTGACCAGGCCGCGCAACGTCAGCGCCGAGCGCAGCACCAGGTCGGTCTGCACCTTGGGCAGCTGCAGCTTCGACGTCCACTCGCTCCAGTAGCGGCCCGCGCGGTCACGGCGTTCCACTTCGGACAGTTCGTGGGCGCCGAGGTCCGTGGTGCCGCAGCGCAGCTCCAGCACCACCGGCTGGGTCGGCGTCGGCTGCACCAGCGCCGTCGCGGTGTCGTGCAGGCCGTCCGACGTGATGGTCCACTCGACGCCCGGCGAGTACAGGACGAACGGCTCCGACGTGCCGAGCACGCGCAGGCCGCCTTCGGTGATCTCCAGCTTCACCGGCACGCCACCGAACTCGGGGCGGGGCGCGAACTTGACGTCCGCCATCGCCTCACCCGAGATCACGCGCACGAGGTCCGTGCGGTGCTGCGGGCTTTCCGGCTCGAGGTAGTCGGTGACGAGCAGGCGCGACCAGCGCGTCTCGACCGTCATCGTGTTCGGCAGGTAGCGCTGGCCCAGCGGCAGGCCGTTGCGGTGCGGCTTGATGGAGAAGTGGCCGGCACCCTCGCCGCCGAGCAGGTCGGCGAACACCGCCGGCGCGTCCGGGCCGGGGTGGCAGAGCCAGGTCAGCTTCGCGTCCGGCGTCACGAGCGCGACCGAGCGCTCGTTGGCCAGCAGCGACAGCCGCTCGATCGGCGGCGCCGACTCGCCGTACAGCCAGTTCCGGCGCTCCTCCAGCAGGAAACCGAGGACCAGCGCGACATCGACGGTGTCCGGCACGCGGAACCCGGCGAGTGTCTCGCCGTCGCCGACCTTGATGCCCAGGTCCGGGCCGGACAGCCGGGCGAAGGCCTTCTCGTCGGTGACGTCGTCGCCGAGGAAGATCGCCGCGGTGGCGCCGACCTGGTGGCGCAGGATGTCGAGCGCGCGGCCCTTGTCCGTCTGGACGACCGCGAGCTCGACCACCTCCTTGCCGTCGGTGGTCGACACGCCCTCCCATGTGGACGGTCCGCTGTGGACGGCCGCGAGCACGCGGCGCCCGGCTTCGTGCTCGGCGCGGCGCACGTGCACCGCGATGCTGGCCGGCTTCACCTCCAGCGACACGCCCGGGACGTCGAGCACGAGTTGTTCGAGCTCGGCCTCGAGCCGCCGGTGCAGGTCCCGCGCCTTCTCGTCGAGGGCGTGGATGAAGCCGATGTCGAACTCGGAGCCGTGGCTGCCGACCAGGTTCACCTCGGACGGCAGCCGCGACAGCGTGGCGAGGTCGCGCAGCGCGCGCCCCGAGATGACCGCGGTCGTCGTCTCGTGCAGCCCGGCGAGCGATCTGAGGGCGCCCACGGACTCGGGCAGCGGGCGCGCCTCGTCCGGGTTGAGGGTGATGGGTGCCAGCGTGCCGTCGTAGTCGCAAGCGACCAGCAGACGCGGCGTGCGAGCGATCTGGACGATCGCGCGCCGCAACTCGGCGGGCAGGGCCTCGGCAGTCAACACTCCTCCTCAGGAGCTCGTGCATGGTCGTTCGGGTCAGTGAAGACTATTCAGCCGTCGTCCGCCGCAAGCTGCAGCTGATCGGCCAGCTGCGGCCCGTTGCGGCGGCCTAACCCGAATAGCCTTCAGTCGACCGCTTCGGCACCCAAAGCCTGTAGGAAAGAGCGCGCCCAACGATCGACATCGTGCGTGAGGACCTGGCGACGCATGGCGCGCATCCGGCGACGGCCCTCTGCCGGGTCGAGCGTAATGGCAGCCACTAGCGCGTCCTTCACCCCGTCCAGGTCGTGAGGGTTCACGAGGAACGCACTGGAGAGTTCCGCGGCCGCGCCCGCGAACTCGGACAGCACGAGCGCGCCCCCGAGGTCGTGCCGCGCGGCGACGTACTCCTTGCAGACGAGGTTCATCCCGTCACGCAGCGGCGTCACGACCATGACGTCCGCAGCCGAGAAGAACGCGGCCAGCTCGGTGCGGTCGACCGACTGGTGCAGGTAGTGCACCACCGGGTGACCGACGCGCGAGAACTCGCCGTTGATCCGCCCGACCATCTGCTCGATCTCGCCGCGCATCCGCTGGTAGTGCTCGACGCGCTCGCGGCTCGGCGTCGCGAGCTGGACGAACGTCACCTCGTCGGGCTGCAGCCTGCCCTCGTGCAGCAGCTCGTGCAGCGCCTGCAGCCGCAGGTCGATGCCCTTGGTGTAGTCGAGCCGGTCGACGCCCAGCAGGACCGTCTTGGGGTTGCCGAGGTCGCGCCGCAGCTGCGCGGCCCGCTCCTGGACGCCCTTGGTGCGGGCCAGCGCGTCGAGCCCGGTCGCGTCGATGGAGATCGGGAACGCGCCGACCCGGACCGTCCGGTCGCCGACCTGCATGGTGCCCGGCCGCGACCGGACGCCGACCGCGCCGCGCGTCGACTCGAGGCCGATCAGCTGGCGGCACAGCCACAGGAAGTTCTGCGCCCCGCCGGGGCGGTGGAAGCCGACGAGGTCCGCGCCGGTCAGGCCGCGGATGATCGCGGCGCGCCACGGCATCTGCATGAACAGCTCGACCGGCGGGAACGGGATGTGCAGGAAGAAGCCGATGCGCAGGTCCGGTCTGAGCTCGCGCAGCATCGCCGGCACCAGTTGCAGCTGGTAGTCCTGGATCCAGACCGTCGCGCCCTGGGCGGCGACCTCGGCGCTGGCGTGCGCGAAGCGGCGGTTCACCTTGACGTAGCTGTTCCACCACGCTCGGTCGAACACCGGGCGCTCGACGACGTCGTGGTAGAGCGGCCAGAGCGTCGCGTTGGAGAAGCCCTCGTAGTAGTCGCGGACCTCGTCGGCGCTCAGCGACACCGGGTGCAGCACCAGGCCGTCGTCGTCGAACTCCTCGACCTCGACGTCCGGGATGCCCGGCCAGCCCACCCAGGCGCCCTTCCGGGAGCGCAGGAACGGCTCCAGCGCCGACACCAGCCCGCCCGGGCTGGCCGTCCAGCGGCGCTCACCGTCGGCCGTCCGTTCGAGGTCGACCGGTAGCCGGTTCGCCACTACGACGAAGTCGGCCTGGTTCCCGTTCTCCTTGTCACTCACAGCTGTCGCTCCTCGCGTCCTGGGTCGCGGCCCCAGAGTGAAACCCTATCGCGTGAGCGATGAACAGCCGGTGACCGCAGCGTTACTCCAAGCTTCGTTCGGTCGGTTCGAGCGGACCAGCCATGCGTGGTCCGGCGAACCGCCGCTCGAGCCTGCCCAGGCCGGTCCGTACCGGCTGGGCGAGCCATTCGCCGAATACCACGCCCGCTGCCAGCGCAAGCCCGATTGCGACGGCTGTCATGAGCGTCGAGATGTTCCCGCTGGGCTCGACGCCGATCTGGTACAGACCACGGTAGGTCGAGAGGCCCGGAAGCAGCGGAGTGATCCCGGACACGGCGACCACCAGTGGAGTAACGCCGAGGCGCCGGGCGAGCACGCCGCCGCAGAACCCGACGAGCGTCGCGGCGATCGCGGACGAGCTCACGCCGTCGAGCTGGGCCAGCATGAGCGCGCCGTAGACGGCGGCGCCGATGCCCCCGGCGGCGGCCGCGACCAGCATCGCGCGGATCTTGGAGTAGCTCGCGAGCGCGAAGCAGGCGGCCGCGCCGGCGCCCCCGAGCACGACGAGCGGCAGCTGCTGCGGCGTCGACCCGCTGACCTCGGGCAACGGCGTGCGCGGCAGGCCGAGCAGGACGGCGATCCGCAGGGCGATCACGACGCCGGCGATCAGGCCGGCCGACATGAGCGCGGTCTCCATGGTGCGCCCGGCGGCGGTGACGTTGTATCCGGTGATGGCGTCCTGCACCGCCGAGACGGTGGACAGCCCGGACAGCAGCACGGTGACCGCGGCGGCGACGACCAGCGTCGGTTTGTCGGTGGTCAGGACGTTGCTGCTCACGATGGCCATCGCGGAGAGCGTCGCGATGGCACCGCCGAGCACCTGCTGGAAGAAGAAGGGCAGCGAATAGCGGTTGACGAACCGCCCGATCCGGTCGATGACCCCGCTGATGACGAACGCGACGAGCGCGATGTCGAAGCCCCCGCCGAGCAGGATGGTGATGAACGCGGCGACCCCGCCCCAGGACAGCGTCGCGACCCAGCGCGGGTACGGGTGCGGCGCCCGGGTGATCCGCTCCAGCTCGGTCTGCGCCTGCTCGGCGCTCATGTTCCCGCGGACGATCTTCCGGATGAGCTTCTCGGTCTCGGTGAGCCGCGTGTAGTCGAGGCTCCGGCTGCGCACGACCCGCAGCGCGGTCACCGGCGCGAGGTCGGTGCCGCGGTGGCAGGTGACGGTGATCGACGTGAAGATGACGTCGACCTCGCAGTGCGGCAGCCCGAGCGCGGCGGTGATGGCGAGGATCGTGGCGCTGACGTCCGACGCCCCGGCCCCGCTGGCCATCTGGTTCTCCCCGATCCGCAGGGAGAGGTCGAGCACGAAGTTGACGGTGGCGTCATCGGGCAGCTGAGGCCCCATGGCCTCCTCGGCGTCGACGGCGGGGAATTCGCCGGTGGGCGCCTCGAGCACGTGCCACGGCCGCCGCTTGAGGAGGTTCGGGCGGTGCGTGCGCGGTTTTTGTTCCGGAGGTTCGAGGAGGGGCCATCTGGTCGTGGTGCCCCCGTTGGTGCGCTCGTTGATCTTCATGATCCCGTCACCTCCTCGCTCTCGGCTCGCCGCAGACGCCCTTTTCACGCCCCTCCGCCCGGACCATCGACGCGGGTGTGTCGAGCGTTGCAGTGGCGTGCACCACGTAGGTCCATAGTGGCCTCGACCAGGTGATCGTGCCTCTCGAGGAGGATCTCCACGGCGGCCGATACACTGGGCCCGGCGCCTCGGCGCCAGGCCGCTATAGCTCAGCTGGTAGAGCATCTGTCTTGTAAACAGAAGGTCAGGGGTTCGAGCCCCCTTGGCGGCTCCTTCGGTTCCAGCCACCTGGGGGTCGTGTGACCGGCGCGCCGGCGTTGGAGCAGCTCGTCGAAGCCGGCCGGGCCGGGCGGGTGGTCGACCTGACCGGGGGCGATCCGGAGCACCGGGAGCCGGTCGACGCGTCGGTGCTCGTCGAGGTGCTCGCCGGTGCGCCGCGAGCCGTGCGGCTCAAGGGCGCGCGGGTCACCGGAGAGCTCGATCTCAGTGCCCTGACCATCGACTGCCCCCTGTCGTTGGAGTCTTGTCACTTCGAAGACGCGGTTCTGCTGGCCGAAACCCAGGCGAAGTCCGTCAACCTGCGGCACAGCCACGTTTCCGCGCTCCTGGCGATCGACCTGCGCACCAGCGGGAGCCTGCACCTCACCGGGCTCACCGTGGACATGCTCGTGCTGCTGACGAACGCGCGCATCGGCGGTCACCTCGAGCTGGCCAAAGCCGAGCTGGGCGCCTCCGGGCAAGGGGCCCTGGCCGCCGGTGGGGTCGTCGTGGCCGGGGACCTGGTGCTCTCGGACCTGACCGTCCGCGGGGCCGTCGTGCTGTCGGGTGCGAACGTCGGGGGCGAGGTCGTCCTGGCCGACGCGAATGCGCAGGGGCTCATCGCCGACGGGATGACCGTGACCGGAACGGTGTCCTGCCACGGGTACACGACAACGGCCGGAGTCTGGCTGAGCGGGTCCAAGATCGGCGGCCACCTCGACCTCGACGGCGCGCGGCTAGGCAATCCGGGCGGGGTCGCCCTCGAAGCGAACGAAGTCACCGTGGGCCGTGGCCTCCGCATGGGCGGCGGGTTCACGGCCGACGGCGCGGTCCAGGTGGCCAACACGAACGTCGGCGGCCGGGTGCTCTTGACCGAAGCGGCCTTGACCGGACCGCTGATCGGCGACGGCCTCGTGGTCGGCGACGACCTGGACCTCGGCCCGGACCTGACGGCGGCCGGCTCGATCAGCCTGCACGGCGCGCAGGTCGCCGGGCACGTCCGGTTCAACGGCGTCAGCACGGTGGCCGAGGGCGAGCCGACGCTCAACCTCATGCGCCTGCGCGCGGATTCCCTCCTCCTGCTGCCGAAGGAACCGTTCCACGGCAAGGTGGACCTCTCCCGCGCCCAGGTCCGGGAGTTCTACGACCTGCCGGAGACCTGGGCACCGGGCCGGGCCATGCTCGGGTTCACCTACCAGGTGCTGCGCAACGACTACCTGCCCGTGCGCAAACGGCTGGCCTGGCTCCGGGACGGCACCGTCGGCTACGACCCGAGCGCGTACGACCAGCTGGCCGCCGCCTTCCGGCGGGGCGGGCAGGTCGAAGCCGCCCGCCGCGTCGGCTTGGCGAAGCAGCGGCACCGGCGCGAGGAGCTCAACCCGTTCGGCAGGCTGTGGAACCGGCTGCTCGCCGTGACGGTCGGCTACGGCTACCGCACCTGGCTCGCCGGGCTGTGGCTCGTCGCACTGGTGGCGTTCGGCACGATGCTGTTCGGCGGCGCGTACCGCACGGACTTGCACCCGTCGGCCCCCGCCGGGCCGGCGTTCCAGCCGGTCGCCTACACGCTCGACGTCCTCGTTCCGATCGTCGACCTCGGCCAGAAGAAGGCCTGGTTCGCGGAGGGCCCTGCCCAGGTGTGGTCGTGGGTGTTCACCGGGGCGGGCTGGGTGCTCACGACGGCCGTCGTCGCCGGCGTCACCAACGCGCTGAAACGCGACTGAGCGAGCCTTGTCCCCCTTGCGAGCCACTCGCAAGTGTCCACTCCGCGGTGACGTTTCCGGGCCGCGGAATCCCTAGCGTTCGTCGCAGCCGCGGCGCGCTGGTCGCGGACCTCTCGAAGGAGTTGTCATGCGACTGTTCCTGCAGCTCGTGGTCGTGGCGGTCGTCGCCTTCGGCGGCAGTCTCGTGGTCAGTGCCGTCGGGTGGAACACCCCGCTCACCCTCGTTTTCGGGCTCGGCACCGCGGTGCTTTCCCTGCTCGCCTACCGGTGGATCGTGAACCGGACCGAGCACCGCGAGCCGGTCGAAGTCGCCAGGAACACCGGGGCGCTCGGGCGGGGGCTGCTCCTCGGGCTCGGGTTGTTCGCCTGCGTCATCGCGATCATCGCGCTGGTCGGCGGCTACGACGTGCTCGGGTGGGGCTCGGTCGCCGGGGCGATCGCGTTGTTCGGGTTCACCGCGGCCGCCGCCGTCACCGAAGAGCTGCTTTTCCGCGGGGTGCTCTTCCGGAACGTCGAACGGTGGATCGGCACCTGGGCCGCGCTCGCCCTCACCGGGCTGCTGTTCGGCCTCTCGCACCTCTTCAACGCCCACGCGACGCTCTGGGGCGCGATCGCCATCGCCGTCGAGGCCGGCGGCATGCTCGCCGCCGCTTACGCCGCCACGCGCACCCTGTGGCTGCCGATCGGCCTGCACTTCGGGTGGAACTACGCGGAGGGCGCGATCTTCGGCACCGACGTCTCCGGCACGAACGCCCCCGAAGGCCTCCTGCACGGCGTCGTGTCCGGGCCGGCCGCGCTCAGCGGTGGCGAGTTCGGACCCGAGGCGAGCGTCTGCTCCGTGGTGGCCGGCGTGGTCGTGACGGCCGCCTTCATGCGGCTGGCCCGGCGGCGCGGCCACATCGTGCCTCGCCGGGGACGCGCCGCCGCGGCCGCTACTGTCCTCCCGTGACCGACCTCCGGCGCGTCCCGGACCGGTGGCGGCGGCTCGACGTCACCGTCCGGGACCTCGCGTTCGCGGTGCTGCTCGCCGGCTTGGCCCTGATCCCGGCGCTGCACGGCTACGGCACCCAGGTCGGCGATCTGCCGACGCGGCCCATGGACGGCCCGGCCTACGCGGTGGTCGCCCTCGAGTGCCTGCCGCTCGCCGTGCGGCGGCGATGGCCGGCCGTGTGCCTCGCGCTCGTCTCGGCCGGCTTCGCCCTCGACCAGATTTGGGCCTACCACACGGTTTCCGGCTCCGCGCTGCCGATCGCGCTGCTGAGCGCGGCGGCCCACCTGACGCGCTTCCGGTGGACGACCGTGGCCGTCGCTTCCGCCGCGTATGTGCCCTTGGCCGTCGTCCTGGCCCGGCACGGGTCGACCGAGGGCGTGACCGGCTTCGTCACCTTCTACCTGGCGCTGGCCCTCGCGTGGGGCATCGGCGCCTGGCTGCGGCAGTCGCGCGCCGCCGAGGCGGAGCACCGCCGCCACGTCGCCGAGACGACCCGCGCCGCCGAGCGCACGCGCATCGCCCGCGAACTCCACGACGTCGTGACCCACCACGTGACGGCGATGGTCGTCCAGACCGAAGCCGCGCGCTACCTGACCGCCACGCCCGAACGGCTCGACCGGACCCTGAGCGCGATCACCGACACCGGGCGGCTGGCCATCTCGGACCTCCGGCAGCTGCTCGACCTGCTCGACCCCGACCACCCTTCCCTCGGTTCGCTGCGGGCCCTCGTGGAGCAGACGCGGCGGGCCGGGCAGCCGGTCGAATTCACCGAAGCGGGTGGTCAGGTGCCCGGCACCGCCGACGCCGTGGTCTACCGCGTCGTGCAGGAAGCCTTGACGAACACGCTGAAGCACGCGTACGGCAAGCACACCGAAGTCCGCGTGCAGCACGACGAGAAGGAGATCCTCGTGGAGGTCACGACTTCCGGGCCGCCGAAACCGTCGGTGCCGTCCGGTAGCGTGGAAAACGGGGGCGCCCCCGCGGGCCCGGTGGTGCCGAGCGGAAGCGGGCGCGGCCTGGCGGGGCTGCGCGAACGCGTCGGCGCGCTCGGTGGCGAGTTCACCGCGGGCGGCGGCGGTGACGGCGGTTTCGTCGTCCGGGCTCGGATCCCGCGGTGATCCGGGTCCTCGTCTGCGACGACCAGGCGCTGATCCGCACCGGGTTCGCGACGATCATCGACGCGCAGCCGGACCTCGAAGTGGTCGGCGAGTGCGCGGACGGCCGCACGGCGGTCGACCTGGCCCGCTCGTTGAAGCCGGACGTCGTGGTGATGGACGTCCGGATGCCGGTCCTCGACGGCATCGAGGCGACCCGGCGGCTCGCCGGCGCCGGGGTGGAGCAGCCGGTCAAGGTGCTCGTGGTGACGACGTTCAACCTCGACGAGTACGTGTACGAGGCGTTGCGCGCGGGCGCGGGCGGATTCCTGCTCAAGGACGCTCCGCCGGCCCAGCTGCTGCACGGCATCCGCACCGTCGCGACCGGCGCCGCGCTGCTGGACCCGGAGGTGACGCGCCGGCTCGTCGGCCGCTACGCCGCGCGGATCCGGCCCGCCGCAGGCACTTCCGGCGAGACCGCGCTGGCGCCGCGCGAGCTGGAGGTGCTGCGCCTGATCGCGAACGGCCTGTCCAACAGCGAAATCGCCGCGACGCTCGTGATCAGCCAGGAGACCGTGAAGACGTACGTGTCGCGAATCCTGGCCAAGCTGGATCTGCGTGACCGCGTGCAGGCCGTGATCTACGCCTATCGCACCGGGCTGGTGCATTAATTCGTTGACGCGTGCGCCGCGGTGGGCGATGATGTGTTCACCCAAACGAGCCGAGGAGTTGTCATGACGCACATCGAGAGGCGCGAGATGTATGTCTCGGCCGTCCTCGTACGCGCGTCGGACCACCGGTTCTCCGTGCACGAACACCGGCTCCCGGCCATGACGTAGCAGTCGTCGTGCTCGCGGAGCCGCCCATCGGGAAACCGATCCGGGCGGCTTTCTTTTTGCGTTCTTTTTTCTGCGCTCGTCTTCGTCGTACCAATGCGGCGGACGCGAGTGCGCCCCGGCCTGCCGCGGCCGGGGAATCGGTGGAGACGGGGCTGTGGAGCCCCAGCCGGCCGTAAACCGGACGTCCTCGCGACACCGGGGGTTCGACTCCCTCCTCCACCACCACGGCGCGTTGGTCCAGCGGTACGGATCCCCGGTTCTCACCCGGGAGACCCGGGTTCGACTCCCGGACGCGCTACGCGAAGCAGTCAACGAACGTCCCGTAGCTCAGCGGAAGAGCACCCCGGTCACCTCGGGGTGGTCCCGGGTTCGAACCCCGGCAGGACGACTGTGGCCGAAGCCGAAGGAGACGAGGCCCCGGGCTGTGACCCCGGGCGAAGCCGGTGCGAGTCCGGCCGGCCACCCCACGCGCGCGGTTCGGCAACCAGCGGGGCCTCATGAGCCCCGCGGACGTGGATCGACACCACGGCGCGCGACCACGGAAACTGTCGGTGCCCCGGTTTAGGCTCGGCCCGAGTCCCGAACCGGGGAGGCAGCATGACCACCACACACGTACTGGAAACACCGGAGGCCGACGTCGTCTACGACGTCCACGGCCCCGCGCCCGCCGACAGCCCGCGGCCACCGCTCCTCATGGTCGGGCAGCCCATGGAGGCGGCCGGGTTCAGCACCCTGGCGTCGTTCTTCCCCGAGCGGACCGTCGTCACGTACGACCCGCGCGGGCTCGGGCGCAGCGTCCGCAAGGACGGCCGGGAGGACCACGTGCCCGCCGTCCAGGCCGAAGACATCCACGGCGTCATCCGGGCGCTGGGCGTCGGCCCGGTCGAGGTGTTCGGGAGCAGCGGGGGCGCCGTCGCCGCGCTCGCGCTGGTCACGGCGCACCCCGAGAGCGTCCGCACGCTCGTCGCCCACGAGCCGCCACTCGTGTCGGTCCTGCCCGATGCCGCGGCGGCCGAGCGGGCGAGCCAGGCCTTCCGGGACGCCTACCAGGCACGGGGCTTCGGCGCCGGGATGGCGGCGTTCGTCGCGATGACTTCGTGGAAGGGCGAATTCACCGACGACTACTTCGCGCAGCCCCTGCCGGACCCCGCCCAGTTCGGCATGCCCACCGAGGACGACGGCCGCCGCGACGACCCGCTGCTGACCGAACGCTCCCTGGCGGTCACGGCCTACGAGCTCGACGTCGACGCGCTGAGGTCGGCGCCGACCCGGATCGTGATCGCGGTGGGCGAGGAGTCCGCGGACGTCATGACGGGCCGCACCGCCCAGGCCACGGCCGCCCGCCTCGGCCGGCAGGCAACGGTGTTCCCCAGCCACCACGGCGGCTTCCTGGGCGGCGAGTTCGGCTACGCCGGCCAGCCCGAGGCGTTCGCCCGCAGGCTCCGGGAGGTCCTCGAAGACTGACGTGCGCTCAGCCTTCGGCGGCGACTCAATGCGTGGTCATGACGGTGTCCTCACCCCGGTTTCCGCTTCCCGGACGTTGATCGGCTGCCCGGGCGGCTTCGCTACCGCTCAGGGTGCGGTTGCCGGGGAATGTCGGGTTTTTGACCGGTTTCCCGGCGGTGAGAACCCCACCGCGCCGTGGCCCGGTGCCTGCCGAACGCGACAGAAGGCCGACAATGGACGGTCCGTCGCAACGCGTTCCGCCGGCCCGGCGACTCGTCACCCAGGAATGCCGAACCGCTTCCTGGAAAACGAGGAGGAACCATGAGTGCGGAACCGCAGTCACCCGTCGGCCCGGTGCCGGGACCGGCCGAAACCCGCCCGTACAGCGAGGCGAGCAGAGCGGGCTACGGTCTGCTGTGGACGGTGTGGACCGTCGTCCTCGCGATCGGCGGGTTCCTCCTGCTGGGCCACGGCTCGGTCTTCGCCGGGCTCGTCGGCCTGGCCCTGGCCGCGCTGGCTCTCCGCTACGCCTGGCGGATCTGGACTTGGCAGGCGAAGCGGCTCATCTTCTTCATCGTCTTCTGATCAGCCGGCCACCCGGTCCCGGTACTCGGCCTCGCCGAGCACGGTCCGGTCGAGGGTCACCCGGTACGCGGCGGCGTCCGCCCACCAGCGCGTCGCCGCCTCCCGGTCGCCGCGCCCGGCCGCGGTGTTGCCCAGGCCCGTCAACGCGCGCGCGTGTTCGTACTCGTTCCCCGCGTCGTCGGCCAGTTCGGCCGCCCGCCGGTAGCAGCGTTCGGCGTCTTCCCACTGGCCGGCGCGGAAGTGCACCCACGCCGCGCAGTTGACCGACATCACCTGGTCGTCCGGCTGCTGAGCGAGTTCGACGGCTTCCCGGGCGCGAGTCAGGGCTTCGGGGAACTGCTCCAAATCCGCCGCCGCGAGCGCGATGCCGCGCAGGGCGATGACCACGTTCCGGGTCCGCCCGGTCCGGCGGTAGACCGCCAGCACGGTGGTCAGGTCGGTCAGCGTCGCTTCGGCTTCGCCTCGGTACAGGCGCGCCCACGCCAGGCTCGACAGCGCGTCGGTCGCGCCGCGTTCGTCGTGCGCCTGCGTGAAGCACTCCCGGGCCTGTTCGTGGAGCCGGACGGCGTCGTCGACGTGGCCCGCCTCGACGTGGGCCATGCCGAGGTTGTTGAGGATCAACCCCGTCGCGCTCAGGTCGCCCAGCGCGCGCGTGGCTTCGAGCGCCCGCTCGTGCGTGCGGATCCACGGCTCGAACAGCTTCTCGCGGAAGAAGAACGCGCGGAGCGTGAAGGCGAGCTGCCAGCAGCGTTCGTGCAGCCGGTGCCTGGCGGCGGAGTCGACGATTTCGACGAGCATCGGCCATTGCGCGGCCAGCCAGGCGAGCGCCCCCTCGGCGTCGTCGAACGGCACTGTGGCCGCGGGCGGAAGGCCGGTGGGCGGGCGGAACCGGTACGGCTCCGCGAGTCCGTCGGCCGCCAGGGTCGTCGAGAGCGCGTGGTCGACCAGGCGGCTCACCGCGACTTCGCGGTCGTCCGGCGCGACCTCGGGGAGGGCGTGCTTCGCCGCGAACATCCGCATCAGGTCGTGGAGCTCGACGTACCCCCGCTCGTCGCGGACGAGCAGGTGGGCGTCGTGCAGCCGGTCCACCAGGCGGTCCGCTTCGCCGGCGCCCAGGCCGGCGAGGGCTTCGACGGCCCGCTCTTCCGCGGCGGTCGCGGGGTGGAGGGCGAGCAGGCCCAGCAGCCGCCGCTGGTCGCGGGGCAGGGAGGCGTAGGAGACGGCGAACGCGGTGGCGACACTGCGCTCCCCGTCGTCCAGCGTGCCGAGCCGGGTCGTTTCGTCGGCGAGCCGGTCGCGCAGCTTCGCCGCGGTCCAGCCACCGGCGACGAACCGGGCGGCCACGATGCGCACCGCGAGCGGGAGCCGGCCGCAGTGCCGGACGATCTCGGTCACGACGTCTTCGTCGTCCGGCGCGTGCTCGCCCGCGACGGACCGCAGGAGCCGCACGGCGTCGTCGAGCGGCAGCACGTCGACGGGGAAGTGCCAGGCGTCGTCGAGGGCCGGGAGCCGGCCGCGGCTGGTGACCAGGATCCGCGACGCCGTCTCGCCCGGGACGATCGCCCGGATCTGCTCGGCGGAGCGCACGTTGTCCAGCACCAGGATCATCCGCCGGCCGCGGAGCTGGTCGCGGACCAGGTTGGCCAAGCCGTCCTCGTCGGCGGGCAACTGGTCGGCCGAGACGTCGAGCAGCCGCAGCAGCCGGCCCAGCGCTTCGCCGGCCGAAAGCTCGGTCGCGCCGGGGGTGTGGCCCCGAAGGTCGAAGAAGAGGCAGCCGTCGGGGAAGGCGCGCGCGACCTGCCGGGCGGCGGCGACGGCCAGCGCCGTCTTGCCCGCGCCGGCCATGCCGTGCACGACGCCGACGCGGGTGTCGTCCGCGTCCAGCAGGAGCGCGGAAAGCGCCTCGAGCTCGGTTTCCCGGCCGACGAAGTACGGTCCGCCGGCCGGCAGCCCGACGATGCCGCCGGCGCTGCGGCGCGCGGGGGAGGCCTGTTCCGCGGCGAGGGCGAGCAGTTCGCCCTTGGCGTCCAGTGCCCGGTCGCAGGCCTTGGCCAGGTCGTGGTTCACGCGGGCCTTGCCGTTCTCCACCTTGCTGAGATAGCCCTTGGTGAAATGCGCGGCGGCCGCGAGACCGGTCAGTGAAATTCCGGCCGCCGTCCGTCGACGTTTCAATTCGGCTCCAAAGTCCTGCATGGCTCGATCATCCTGTATTCGGCGAACGGTGGGAAGGATCGGCCGGCGGCCCGGGCCCGCCGGCCTGTTCCTGGTCAGCCCAGCAGGGAGACCAGCTGGCTGAGCACGATGACGAGGTGCGTGTGCATCGCGGCCACCTTTCCGTTTCGCATTTCTCGGATTGCCGAAGGATTTCGGCTGTTCCAGCTTCACCCGGCCATTTCGGTGGCGACAGGCGTTTCTGGTTGACCCTCGAAAGGAAACGGTTCCCGGCGCCGTGACCAGCACTGTTTCCCGGTTTCGGAAACCGGGCGGAAACGGATGACGGCTTCGTGGCGGGCAGGGGAACATGAGTACACTTCCCCGAAGGCGAGCACGACGGAGGTGGCGGCTTGGCTCAGGAGGCGGCCGACGCGAAGATCAACGCGCTCTCAGCGGAGCTGAAACTGCTTCGCAAAGGCCTGGGCGTCCAAGCGAAGAACCTGCCCGGCGTCGTCGGCGAACAGTTACGTGAAGTGTGCGGTGTCCGCGACGACGACGGTCCGGGAACGGTCCGCGCCAAGGTCGTCGCCACGCTCGTCGCCCTGATCGGGAAGCTGCCCGAATCGCAGCGGGAAACCGCGCGGATCGTCCTGGGCTTCGGCACCGGCGCGAACGAGCGCTACACCGCGCGGCTCGAACTCCTCGGCACGGGCGCCGATCGCAACGTCCGCACCATGCAGCGCCGCGCCGACGACGTCCTCTACCTCATCGCCGAGGCCGCGGCCGAGCTGCCGACGGCCTTCCGCGCCTCGGCGGCCACCGGGCGGCAGGACCCGTGGCACACGTCCGCGCTGGCGGTCCGGTTGACGCTCACGGGTGCCGCTGCCGAAGTCTTCGAAACCCGGCGAATCGTCAGTCACGTCTCCGGGCTCGCCGAAATCGAGCACGGCATTTCCCTGGCGCGGCCGGCCAGCACGACCGGTCAGCCCGATCTTTCGGGGCTCGGCATCGACGTCGTCGCGGGCGGTGAGGTGCATTCCGTGCGGATGGTCTCCTCGACGCGGGTCGCGTTCCGCCTGCGGCCGCCGCAGGCGCTGGACGCCGGTGACCAGCACGAGTTCTTCTTCCGCATCAGGCTGGAAGAACTGCCCGCGCCCTTCTACTGCTGCACGCCGGAATTCCCGTGCGAGAGTTTCGACCTCAATGTCCGGTTCGACCGGCAGGAACCGCCTTCGCGGATCTGGCGGATCGACGGCGAGTTCTCCAAGGACGCCGAGGATCCGGTGCCCGCGCGCAAGCCGCTCTTCCTCGACAACGCGGGCGAGGTGCACACCGGGTTCCACGACCTCCGGCCCGCGCGGTCCTACGGCGTGGGCTGGCAGCCGGCCCCCTGACCGGAACCTCGGTGTGCGCGCCATGCTCCTCCTCGGCTTGAGCGCTTCTTCCAGCGTGCCCCATCCGGACGGGAAAAGCCGCGTCGGAAAGACGACAAAAACGCGACAATCGTGCCCGGTCGGGCGGCGCCGGGTGTAACGGGAACCATTCCTCGGCCGACATCGGCGAGCGTCACGCTTTCCCGCTCCCGGCGAGGACAAAATGGGCCACGACGTCTTCCTCAGTTTCACCTGGTCGGACCGTGTCGAGGTGGACGCGCTCGAACGCGCACTCGAAACCGCCGGCATGCGGGTTTTCCGTGACCGCGGGATCGAACGGTTCGAGGGCATCACCGAGACGCTCGAAGCCGCACTGGCCGAAGCGAAAGTCCTTCTCGCGTACTACTCGCGCCGGTTTCCGACGCGGTACGCCTGCCAATGGAAACTGACTTCCGCCTTTCTCGCGGCGCAGCGCCTCGGCGATCCCCGGCGGCGGGTGCTCGTCGTCAATCCCGAGCGGGACAGCAACCACATCGCCCCGGTGGAACTGGAGGACGCCGCCTACTTCGGGGCGCCGAAGGACGACCGGGAACGTGCGCGGATCGCCGACCGGGTCGCCGAAATGGTCCGGCAGGCGGCCACACCGCTGGGTTCGGCCCGCAGCACGGCGCCGCTGCTGCCCCGGCTGCTGCGGCCCCGCCGGTTCGTCGGCCGCTACCGGCAGCTTTGGGCGATCCACAGCGCCCTGCACGCCCGCGAGCTGCCGCCCACCACCCCGCGGAAGTCTTCGGCGCTCGCCGTCGTGCGCGGGATCGCGGGCCTCGGGAAGACCAGCCTGGCCGAGCAGTACGCCTTCCTCTTCCGGGACGCCTTCCCCGGCGGGGTGCGGTGGCTGGACCTGTTCGGGCAGGACGACCCGGTCGGGGCGCTTTCGCGGTTCCACACCCAGCTCCGGACGTTCGCGAAGGTCGCCGGCGACCTGCCGCCGGACCAGGTCCGCGACGTCGTCGCCCGGCGCGTCGAAGCCGCCCGGCAACCTCAGCTGTGGGTCATCGACGACGTCCCGTCGGAGTTGCCGGCCGACGTGCTCGACCAGCTGGTCATGCCGACGTCGTACATCCGGACCGTGCTCACGACGCGGTCCGGCAACCCGGACTGGCCCGCCCCGGTCATCGACCTCACGGGGCTGTCGGAAGACGAGGGTTCCGCGCTGTACACGGAAATCGTCGGGTCCGACGACCCCGTCGAGCTGGCGGCCGTGCGCCGGCTCGTCGAGCGGTGCGGCGGGCACCCGATCGTCCTGACGAGCGTCGGCACCGCGCTGCGCGACCGGCGGGGCGCGGTCGACCACACCGGTTTCCCCGATGTCCTCGACGCGGTCAAGGGCACGACCGTGGACGTCCTGCGGCAGGCGGTCGACGGCTGCGGGCGGACCGCGCGGCGCGTTCTGCGGATCGCCGCGGCGATCTCCGGGGCACCGGTGCCGCCGGACCTCGTGCGGCGCGTCCTGCCGGGCGAACCGGTCGAGGACGCCGTCGCCGCATTGGCGAGACGCGCGCTGCTGACCCACCTCGGCTCCGGGTGGGACGTCCACGCGCTGGTCCGCGAGGCGGCGGGCGTCGACGAAGACCTGACGCGCAAAGCCGCCGAGGTCCTGCTGGAGCTGGCCGAGGACACCGCACACCTCCACCAGCACGCGGCCGCGCTCGCCGGGCACGACTGCGTGCCCGCGGACCGGCGGGCCCGGCTGCTGCGGATCGGGCTGGACCGGTTCCGCGACCAGGGCGACATCGTGGCCGCACGGGACGCGGCGAACCGGATCCTGGGCCTGGCGGGCGCGGGCCCGGCGGACCGGGTGGCCGCCGCCGCGGCGCTGGTCGAGGCCGGTGACTTCGCCGAGGCCGTCGCGGTCTGCCGCCCGCTCGCGGGCACCGAAGCCTTCCGCGCCCGGTTGACGTGCGCCCGCGCGCTCGACCAGCTCGGGCGGTACGCGGACGCGGATCCGCTGTGGCCGGACGAGGTCCCGGAAGCCCTGCCGGACCGGGAAAAAGCCGAAGCCCGGGTGGCGATGGCCGTCGCGAAGCGGATGCGCGGCCGGTTCCGGGACGCGCTCGGACTGCTCTCCACCGGCGACCCGGACCCGCGGGCGCGCCTGGAACTGGCCCGGCTGCGGATCGTCACCGGCGACCTCAAGCCGGCGCGGACGATCGCCGAGTCGGTCATCCGCGAGTACGACACGCCGGACCACGAACGCCACCCGCTGCGGCTGGAGGCGATCGGCGTGCACGCCGAGGCCCAGATGTCATTGGACCTCACCGAGTTCAAGGTGCGCGACGAAGGCTGGGACGCCCTGGAAGCGCAGCTCCGCTCGGCTCGCGACAGCCTCGCCGGCCTGCTGGGCAGCGAGAGCCCGCTGACCCTGGCGGCCGGCGTCCGGTGCGCGCGGGCGTCCGTCACCCGCGGCCGCCCGAAGCGGGCCCTGCGGGAGTTCGCGGAGCTCGAACCGCGTGTGCGGGACGTCTTCGCGGAGCACCACCCGCTCCACCAGTGGCTGCGGTATTCGACCGCGCAGGCGTACGCCCAGCTGAAGGAGTACGAAGACGTCGCCGTGATCCTGCGCGTCCTGCTGGAAAAGCAGCGGGAGTCGATCGGGCCGTACCACCCGGACACCATGCGGACCCAGCTCGACCTCGGCATCGCGCTGGCGCTGAACGGCGACAATGACGAAGCCGTCCCGCTGGTCGTCGAGGCGGAACAGCGGATCGGCGAAGCACTCGGCTGGCGGGCCGAACTCCGGAACCGCGCCGGCATCACCAGAGCGCTGATGAACCTCCCGGTGATCATCTGGCAGCTCTTCCCCCACCTCGAAAACCTCTTCGGGAAGAAGAAGCCCGAAGAGGACTGAACCGCTGGAGGTCGTGAATGGAAAAGCCGTTGGGCAGCCGCTACCGGCTGGGTGACCCGCTGGGCACGGGTGCGATGGGCCGGGTCTTCGCCGGCTCCGACGAGCAGGGGCACGCCTACGCCTTCAAGGTGCTGCGCGACGAGCTCGTCGAGGACCCCGAACAGGTGGCGCGGTTCCTGCAGGAGCGGTCCATCCTGGTGGGGCTGCGCCACCCGAACCTCGTCGGCGTGCACGACCTGGTCGTCGAGGGCGAAACCGTGGCGATCGTGATGGACCTGGTCGGCGGCGGCGATCTCCGGGCACGGCTGAACGCCGAGAAGACGTTGCTGCCGTCGGAAGTCGCGCGCATCGGCGCCGGGGTGGCGTCGGCGCTCGCGGCCGTGCACCAGGCCGGGGTCGTGCACCGCGACGTCAAACCGGAGAACGTCCTGATGGACGGCACGGTGCCGCGCCTGACGGACTTCGGGATTTCGCGCCTCGCGACGGCCAGCGACCTCGGCCGCCGGTCGCTGCTCGTCGGTACTCCGCAGTACCTCGCGCCGGAACTGGGCAAGGGCCTCGACGCGGCACCCGCGTCGGACCTGTATTCGCTCGGCATCCTGCTGTACGAACTGTGCTGCGGGGTCACGCCGTTCGCCGGGCAGTCGACGTTCGCCGTGATCCGGCTGCACGAAACCGCGATGCCGGGCCGGCCCGCCGGGGTGCCCGACCAGCTGTGGGACGTGCTCACCTGGTTGCTGGCGAAGCGGCCGGCGGACCGGCCCGAGTCGGCCCAGCAGGTCGCGACCATCCTCGACGCGCTCGTGCTGGAACTGATGAACCAGCCGCTGGTCCTCCCGCTCGCCACGCCGCCGCCCCCGGTGCCGCTCGCCGAACCCGGCCCGGGCACCGAGACCGTGTTCGGCGTGCCCGCGCCGCCGCCGTCCAGACCGCTGACGGCGGGCCCGCCGTCCACCCCGACCGGAGCGAACATGCCGAACCGCAAGCGCCGCCGGGGACCGGTGGTGGTGACCCTGGTCGTCGTCCTGGCCCTCCTGGTCGGCGGCTGGCTCGTCTTCCGGCCGGCGCCGAACACCACCGCGGCCTCGGGCAACTCCGTCGCCCCGGCGACGTCCGCCCCGGCACCGGTGTCCACAAGCGACTCGCCGACGGTGACGACCACGGCGAAGCCCAGCGTCATGCCGAACGTCGTGGGCAAGAAGCTCGCCGACGCCCAGGACGCGCTGCCGGGCGTCCAGGTGTCCACAGTGGACAAGATCGACGCGACGGCCGCCGACGGCACGGTGATCGAGCAGGACCCGGCCGCCGGTGCGGCCATCGGTGACACGGTGAAGCTGACCGTGGCCCGCCAGGCCCAGCTGGTCTACCTCGACTCCGTCCAGCCTGCCAGCGGCCAGTGGGACGCGAACCAGAACGCCAACATCGCGGGCAAGAACTACCTGCACTCGCTGGGTGACGCAGTGGACGCCGGCACGAGCACCCACGGAGTCGAGTACAACATCGCCAAGGGGTTCCGCCGGTTCACTGCGACTGCGGGGATCGACGACAACGCGGGCGATTCCTCCCTGAAGATGCAGCTCGAGATCTTCGCCGACGGCCGGGAGATCTTCAACAAGCCGGTGGCCTTCGGTACACCGACACCGATCGACCTGGATGTCAGTGGCGTGCTGCGGCTGCGATTCCAGTACGAGGGTGTGTCGGGCAACAGGGAGTGCTGCACGCGGAGCTACCTCGTGCTCGGGACCGCCGAACTGCTGGGCCTGCCCGGCGAGGTGCCGACGTCCCCGACCACCACCGGCTGACGGCGTGTGGATCGGGAACCGGGTCCGGATCACCATCGGGCGGGCCGCCGACAACGACGTCGTGCTGGGGGACCTGCAGGTCTCCCGGCGCCACGCCCGGCTGGAACGCGTCGGCGGGGCGTGGCGGCTGACCGATCTCGGCAGCCGGAACCCGACGCTGGTCAACGGCGTCCCGGTCGCCGGGCGAGCGCCGATCGCGGACGGGGACCGGATCACCGTCGGGGCCACCGATCTGCGGGTCGACGGCGACAACCTCGTCGCGACCGGCGGGGAGCGCACGCGGCTCGTGGCCGACGACGTCGGGTTCGCCGTCGGGGAGAAGCGGTTGCTTGCGGGTGTATCGCTCGACCTGCGGCCCGGGCAGCTGGTCGCCGTCGTCGGGCCGTCCGGGGCGGGGAAGTCGACGCTGCTCAAGGTGCTCTCCGGCGAGGTCGCGCCGACCACCGGGCGCATCACCTACGACGGCTACGACATGCACCGGCAGCGCTCGGCGGTGGCCCGGCGGGTCGGGGTCGTGCCGCAGGACGACGTCGTGCACACGCGGCTGACCGCGCGCAGTGCGCTGTCCTACGCGGCCAAGCTGCGGCTGCCGGACGACACCGGCGCGGCGGCCCGGCGGCAGCGGGTGACCGAGACGCTGGCCGAAGTCGGGCTCGCCGAGCACGCGCGCACTCCCATCCACCGGTTGTCCGGCGGGCAGCGCAAGCGCGTCTCGATCGCGCTCGAGCTGCTGACCGCGCCGTCGCTGCTGATGCTGGACGAACCGACGTCCGGCCTCGACCCGGCGCTCGACCGGCAGATCATGGGCCGGCTGCGCGAACTGGCCGACGCCGGCCGGACGGTCGTGGTGGTCACGCACAACGTCACCAACCTCGAGGACTGCGACCTGGTGCTGCTGCTGGCCCCGGGTGGCGTCCCGGTGTTCAGCGGGCGGCCCGCGGAACTGCGGGCGCGGTTCGGCACGGCCGACTGGGCCGACATCTTCCACCGGGTGATCGCCGGGACGGCGCCGCCGCACCAGCCGTCGCCGGTGGGCCCGGCGGCGCCGCCCGGGGCGGCCGTCGAGCCGCCGCCGGTCCGCGCGGGACTGGGGCACCAGGCCGGCACGCTCGCCGCGCGGCACCTGCGGCTCGTCCTCGCCGATCCCGGGTACGCGCTGTTCCTCCTGCTCGTGCCGGTCGTGCTGGCCGTGCTCGCGCTCGCGGTGCCCGGTCACGAAGGGCTGCGACGGCCGGGGCCGGACCACCCGGCGGAGGCCGCGCAGGTGCTCGTGCTCGTCTTCGTCGGCGCGGCTTTCATGGGCGCGGCGGCTTCGGCGCGCGAGGCCGTCGCCGAACGGGCGATCTTCCTCCGCGAACGGGCCGTCGGGCTCCGGCCCGGCGCGTACGCGCTCGCGAAGGCCGGCGTGTTCACGCTCGTCGCGGCCGTGCAGGCGGCGGTGCTCGTCGGCGTCGTCACGACGGTCAAGCCCGGGCCGGTTTCGGCGGTCCTGCTGCCGCGGCCGGTCGTCGAGCTCGGGGTCGCCGTCTGGCTGACCGCGTTGGCGTCCTGCCTGCTCAGCCTGCTGGGGTCGGCGCTGGTGCGCTCGCTCGAGCAGACGACGCCCGTGCTCGTCGTGACCGTGATGGCGCAGCTGGTGCTGTGCGGCGGGATGATCCCGGTGGCCGGGCGGCCGGTGCTGGCGCAGCTGTCCTGGCTGGCTCCCGCGCGGTGGGGCTACGCCGCCGGGGCCTCCACTGTGGATCTGCCGCGGACCGGGCCGGCCGATGACCTGTGGACCCACGACTGGCCGTGGTGGCTGGGGTCCGTCGCGGCGTTGCTGCTGGTGTCCGCGGCCTGCACGGCGCTGTGCGCCGTCCGGATGAGGAGGCTGCGGCCGGGGCGGTGAACCGGCTTCGCGGGGCCGTGCGTGCCATCATCGGGCATGACCACCCATCGCGACGCCCGCGAGCCGGAGCTCAACAGCGGGATCCTGCCCGGGAACGTGCGGGCCGACGACTGGATCATGCTCATCCTCGCCGCCGGGTCCGTCGGGTTGCTGGGGTTCATGCTGATCAGCCCGCCGGCGCGCGACGCCGCCCTGGTCGTCTTCTCCGTCGACTGCGGGATCTGCGGGGTGTTCTTCCTCGAGTTCCTGTGGCGGTGGCGCAAGCGGCGGTGGGCCCGGAAGTTCCTGGTGCGCAACTGGTACGAGCTGTTCGCCATGATCCCCGTCGCGCACCCGTGGATCGTCGGGCACAAGTTCGTCGGGGTCGTGCTGCTGCTCATCCGGGTCGGGCGGGCCGCGGACCGGGCCGTCGGGGAGCAGTTCACCTACCGGCTCGTCGACAAGCTGTCCGAGCCGATCGTGAAGGCCATCAAGAAGCCGGTGACCATCGCCGTGCTCGACGAGGTCGTCAAGGTGCTGGAAACCGGCAACTACCCCGAGAACCTCGCCAAGTCGCTCGGCGCCAACAAGGAAGAGCTGCGCGCGATCATCACCGAGAAGATCGCCGAGGACCCGCAGCTCGGCAAGCTCAAGCGGCTGCCGTTCCACGACGAGATCGTGCGCGCGTGCGTCGACACGTCGTTCCGGGTGCTGCTCGAAGTGCTCCTCGACCCGCGGATCGACGACTTCTTCTCCGCCGTCGTGCGCGACAACCGCGAGCAGATCCGGCAGGCCGTGCAGCTCGGGCTCAACGAGATCGAGGACGAGGACGTGGAGAAGACCCTGCGCGTGCGCACCCAGCACTCGGCCGCCCTCGAGTACGACCGGCTGCACCCGAAGTCACGGCCGTGACGCCAGGTACTCGCCGAGCCGGGCCGCCGCGGTGAGCATGGCGACGCCTCGCGCGGCCAGGTTTCGTTGCCACGTCGACAAAGCGCCGGCCAGCGAGGCGGTGCCGCCGGCGGCGCGGACCTGGCCGACCACCGTGGCGATGTGCTCCAGCGGGTAGCCGCCACGGCGGAGCAGGTGCGTCAGCTCCGCGTCGCGGACGTCGGCCGCGGTGAAGACCCGGTAGCCGGTCGCCGGGTTGCGTGACGGCACCAGGACGCCCGCGCGTTCCCACGCGCGGACCGTCGCCGCGGTGACGCCCAGGCGGTGGGCCAGCTCGCCGACCGACCGGCTGCCCTGCGGGCCGTCCTCGCGGACCGGTTCCGCGGTCAGGTGGCCGATCGCCGTGCGGACCGTGTTGAGGGTTTCGCGGTCGCGGAGCAGGCGTTCGTGGCCGCGGTCGACGAGGGTCAGCGCGCGCTCGAGGTCGTCGTCGTGGAGGGCGGTCATGATGCCGCCGGCCGTCGCGTGGCCGTACGCCGTGACCAGCGCGAGGAACGCACGCAGTGCGGCCGCGTGGATCTCGGTGTAAACCCGGTAGCCGCTCTCGGTGCGTGACGCGGGCGGGAGGAAGCCGTCGTGTTCGTAGTTGCGGACCGCCTGCGTCGAGATACCGTGTTCACGGGCGAGGTCGGCAGGGCGCACGAGCCGGAGCCTACCGGGCAAAGTCTCAACCGAGTCTTCAACGATACGGTTGAAGCTCATGGACATCCGCGACTTCACCGCCGAGCTGCTCGCTTTCGGCGAGCCGACACACCAGGAACCCGCCTTCGCGCTGCTGCGGAACGACCTCTTCGCCCAGCTCGCCGAGCAGGGCTTCCGCTCGATCGCGCTGGAGACCGACCGCGTCGCCGCGCTGGTCGTGGACGAATACGTCCGAGCCGGAACCGGCACGCTCGGTACTGCGATGGACGAAGGGTTCTCGCACACCTTCGGCGCCCTCGACGCCAACCGGCGGCTGGTCGCCTGGATGCGCGCGTACAACGAGCACGCCGCCGAACCGCTGGCCTTCCACGGCTTCGACGCCGCGATGGAGATGATGACCGTCCCCAGCCCGCGGACCTACCTCGAGCACGCCCGCGACTACCTGGGCCTCGACCTCGACATCGCGGGTCTCGCCGAGGACGACGAACGCTGGAGCCGTCAGGAGGCGGTCCTCGACCCGGCCGCGTCCCCCGGCGGCACGGCGGAGGCCGACCGGCTGCGGGTGCTGGCGGACGACCTGCTCACCGAGCTCTACGCCCAGGCCCCGGCCCTGATCGCGGCGACGTCCCGCGCGCGGTGGTTGCGGGCGAAGACCACCCTCACCGCCGGTCTCGGCCTGCTGCGCTACCACGCGCAGTGCGCCCGGCCCGGCCACCGGGACGAGCGGATCAGCCGGCTGTCGAGCACGCGCGACGCCCTGATGGCCCGGAACCTCCTGGAGATCCGCGAACTCGAAGCGCCACGCGGGCCGACGCTGGTGTTCGCGCACAACAGCCACCTGCAGCGCCGGCTGAGCACTTGGGACTCGCCCTACGCGAAGCTCGAATGGGTCAGCGCCGGCGCGGTCGTCGCGTCACTGCTCGGCGACCGGTACGCCTTCGTCGTCGGCAGCCTCGGCCACAGCGAGGTCCTCGGCCTCGGCGAGCCGGCGGGGGACACCTACGAAGCCGCGCTGCAGCGCGGCACCGAGACCTGGTCGCTGACCGCCGCGAGCGACGTCGCGCCGGGCCGCAAGCGCACCGACACCCGGCCCGAGCAGGGCTACTTCCCGCTCGACGAAAACCTGCTCGGAGGCGCCGACGCGGTCCTGCACATCGCGTGAAACGGCCCCCGGTACCGGGTCGGGTCCGGTACCGGGGGCCGTCGTTCACCCGGGTTACGGGTAGTTCACCACGTTCACCGGCACGGTGCCCGAAGGCGTGACCCCGCCCGTGTCGTTGATGACGTGGGTGATCGTGCCGCGGTAGTTGAGCGAAACCGTCAGCAGGCTGTGGAACTTCACACCGCTGGTGTTCGGCACTTCGAACGCGTGGTAGCTGGACACCGCCGGGTTCGTGTCGAAGAAGCAGTAGCTCCCGAGACCCCACGCTTCGTGGGACGTCACGTTCGCGCCGACCTTGTAGGCGGCGTACCCCGCGACTCCCGACGGCGCGTTCCACGACGCCTGGTTCGGCACGTCGTAGGGCATTTCGTTCTGGAAGAAGATCGTCTTCCCGCCCTGGCCGTTCCAGATCACCTGGTACTTCTGGTAGTGCTCGACGAACAGGCCGGTCGCCGTCACGTTCGCGCCGTTCACCACCAGCCCGGTGTCAGCCGTGTTCGTGGTCCAGCCGACGGTCCCGGCGTTGCCGTGGTCGGCCCGCCACGCCCAGATGTGGTCGATGATCGTGTCGGCGCTGTTGACGACCAGGCTGTTGGTCGCCTTTCCGGCGATCTCGCCGCCGATCCGGAAGAACACGTCCTGGACCGTCGTCGGGTTCGAAGCGTGCGACGCCGAAGAGCCGGACTGGCCGACCGTGAGCAGCGCCTGCGAGTTCGTCGTGCCCGCGTCGAAGAGCAGGCCCTTGAGCCGCACGCCGTCCACATCGGACACGTTCATCGCGTTGACGCCGTTGTCCGGCACCAGCGTCGGGTAGCCGATGCCGAGGATCGTCGTGTTCGCCCTGGTCACGTTGAGCGTCTGGTTGAGGTGGTAGATGCCCGGCGTGAAGAACAGGTCGCAGCCGGCGGCGAGCGCGTTGTTGATCGACGCGGCCGTGTCACCGGACTTGACGACGTAGAACTGGCTCATCGGCGCCGACGTGCCCGGGGTGCTGCCGCTCGCCCAGCTCGGGCCGGACGCGTTGGTGCGCAGGGAAGGCAGGAAGACGCGGTACTTGCCGGAGCCGTCGACGTAGAGGTACGGCACGTCGCGCGAGACCGGCGTCGTGGCCAGCGTGGTCTCCGGCGGGCTCGGGAAAGTGGTCGCCGGCGCGCCGCTCGTGCCGGAGAAGACCATGTTCCAGACACCGCCGTCCCAGCTGCCGAGCGCCGAGTCGCGGGTGTACCACTGCTGCTGCGAGATCGACGCCGTCTGGCCGGACACCTTGGTGTCGGCGATGTAGCCGCCGCTGGCGTAGCCGTAGCTCGCCGGGTACAGCTGCAGCCCGCCCCGGATGTCCATCCGGCGGAACGGCGCGGCCTGCGCCACCGCCCAGCGGTCGTTGCCGCTGGAGGGGTTGACCGCCATGTTTTCGGCCGAGCGCCAGAAGTTCTGCAGCGCGACGCCGTTGTCGGACGGGTTGAACGCGTCCACGGTGATGTCGCCGTTGATCACGACGCCGCCGGGGTTCTGGCCGAGCCCGGCCACCGAGGTGTAGAAGCCCACGTTGTCGTGCACGTTGTAGGTGCCCGGCTTGAAGAGGTGGGCGACGCGCCGCTCGGCGAACTGCGCCGTCTGCGTGTCCTTCTGGTTGGCGAAGTCGGTGTCCAGCTGCGCCTGGATCGTCGCCGCGGACATGCTCGGGTCGAAGATCCGCACGTTGGACCCGAAGTTCGGGGTGTCGGACTGCGTCGGGCAGCCGGCCTGGGTGCCGATCGAGTAGGTCGCGCTCGACACCGCCGAGTTGGTCGAACCGGACTTCAGCGCGATCGCGTTGACCGTGCGGGAGGTCGGGACGCTGATCGGTCCGCTGTAGAGCGTCGAGGACGCCGTCGGCGTGGAGCCGTCGGTCGTGTACCGGATGGTCGCGCCGGAGGTGGCGCTGCTGATCGTCACCGTCTGGGCGGTCGAGTACGTGCCGCCGGGCGGGCTGAACGTCGGCGCCGCGACCGTCGTCGTGCCGCCGCCGACGGTGTAGCTGAAGTGCGGGGTGTCGTACTGCGGGCCGCTCTTCTCGTAGGTGAACCAGTAGTCGAGCGTGTTGCCGGTGCTCAGGCCGCCGACCGTGGTGCGCCACGTGCCGGAGCCGTTGGTCATCCGGACGTTCTGCTGGCCCAGGCCCGGCACGCCGGTGTAGTGGACGTCGACGTACGCCGCGGGGGTCGTCGGGGTGAAGGTGATCTGCACTTGGGTCGAGCTGAGCTGCGTGACGCTCTGGGTGTAGTCGTCCGCGGCCAGCGCCGCGGGGGCGCTCAACCCGGCCGCGACCAGCAGCGCGGATGCGACGAGCGCGAGCCTCGAGCCGCGTCGTCGGTGCTTCAAGGTCAGGTTCACGCCGTGACACCTCCGCCGTTGGGGATCCACGAGCAGCATTTGTTGCGAGTCACAACAAAGTAGCTCCCGGTGAGCGGATACTCGATCTCGTTTCGGTAACACTTGTCTGGACCAATAACTCACCCGGGTGAGCGACTTGGTGACCTTTGGTCCGGTTTACCGCGCGGTGGGCGAATGACTGAACCGAGAAACATCCATCAAGCGGGTGACCCTGATCGAGTGACATGCGACGATCCCGTGCCACACCCGGTCCCCTACCGAGGAGTAGCATGGCCCTTTCGCGCGTCAAACGGCTGTTCCGGTCAGCCGTCGTCCTCTCCCTCGTCGCGGCCCCGCTCTCGGTGGCCGCCGCGGCACCCGCCGAAGCCGCCCCGCTGAAGAGCGGCGGCGTCGTCAACTTCGGCTGTGCCACTTCCGGCAAGCTGCACTGCCTCGGCAAGGCGATCCGTTCGCCGAAGGGGAAGGGCCCGCTGGTCACCTCCACCCCGGTCGGCTACGGACCGGCGGAGATCCAGTCGGCCTACAACGTCGCCGGTTTGCACTCGAACGGCAAGACGGTCGCCATCGTCGACGCGCAGGACGCGCCGACGGCGGAGGCCGACCTGGCGAAGTTCCGCTCCGCGCGGGGACTTTCGTCGTGCACGACGGCCAACGGCTGCTTCAAGAAGGTCAACCAGAACGGCGCGGCGAGCCCCCTGCCCGCGCCCGACTACGGCTGGGCCGAGGAGATCAGCCTCGACCTCGACGCGGTGTCGGCGACCTGTCCGGACTGCAAGATCCTGTTGGTGGAAGCCAACTCCCCGGACACCGACCCGCTGATGACGGCGGTCGACACGGCGGCGGCGACGCCCGGCGTGGTGGCGATCTCCAACAGCTACGGCGGCACCGAGGATTCGACGATCCTCGCCGCCGACGCGCACCTCAACCACCCCGGCATCGCGGTGACGGCGTCGTCGGGCGACTCCGGCTACGGCGTCAGCTGGCCGGCGTCCTCGCCGTACGTGACGGCGGTGGGCGGCACCACGTTGAAGAAGTCGGCGAGCACCTCGCGCGGCTGGACCGAAACGGCGTGGAACGGCAGCGGCAGCGGGTGTTCGGCGCTCGAAGCCAAGCCGGCCTGGCAGCACGACACCGGGTGTGCGAAGCGGACGGTCGCGG
Organism: Amycolatopsis sp. NPDC004378; assembly: GCF_053602455.1. Classification (NCBI taxonomy): domain Bacteria; kingdom Bacillati; phylum Actinomycetota; class Actinomycetes; order Pseudonocardiales; family Pseudonocardiaceae; genus Amycolatopsis; species Amycolatopsis sp. NPDC004378. The sequence goes on along the minus strand of NZ_JBSGDR010000001.1, from coordinate 1,085,398 downwards.
ACGTGTCGGCGGTCGCGGACCCGGCCACCGGGCTCGGCGTCTACGACACGTACAACAGCTGCGGCAGTTCGTCGTGGTGCGATGTGCTGCTGTCGCTGGGCCTCGCCCAGGGCGCGGACGGCTGGGTCCAGGTGGGCGGCACGAGCCTGTCGTCGCCGGTGATCGCGAGCGTGTACGCGCTGGCGGGCAACTCGGTGACGTCCGGGTCCTACCCGTACGCCCACACGGGCGGGCTGAACGACGTGACCTCCGGCTCGAACGGCAGCTGCGGCGGCAGCTACCTCTGCACGGCCAAGGCCGGGTACGACGGCCCGACCGGGCTGGGCACGCCGAACGGCACGTCCGGCTTCTGAGGCACCACCGGCCGCGGCGTTCGGGTTTCCCGAGCGCCGCGGCCGTCCAGTATGCGGTGATCCTCCACGGACGGGTGACGTTCGCGCGCGTCATTTTCGCGCCTGCCTCGCCGGGGTAAGGATGTCTGCATGCTGGACACCGATGTGCTGTCGCGGACGCCGCCCCGGGCGCTCGACGTCGTCACCCCGCTCGGGGACGTGCGGTTCGCCGTCCGCGTCGGTGGCTGGGACGTGCCCGTGAGACCGGAGTTCACCTGGGGCCTCGGCTCCGGGGCGCGGCTGTGCCGGTGGCGGCACCAGTCCGTGCGGCTCGACGTGCTGTCCGGCGCGACCGAGCCGCGGCTGCCCGACGACTACCCCGTCGTCACGCGCGAGACGGCCGTCTTCCGGGTGCTGGCCCGGGAAGACCTCAGCGAGTTCGTCGTCCAGGCCGAGCTGGCCGGGGCCGCCGAACCGGTGAGCGCCGGGGAAAGCGCCTTCACGGTCGAGGGCGAAGACGCCGTGGTCAGCGTCGGCGGTCCCGGCGTCGAAATGCTGCGCCACTGTTCGCGGGCCGGGCAGCACGTGCCGCCGTACTGGTCCGGCCTGCTCGGGGACGACGCCGTCGGACGGGCCGGGACCACGCTCACCTGGCAGCTGCCCGTCGTCGAGCGCGGGGACTACGCCGAGCTGTGGGTGTCCGTCGCGTGGAGCGCGCCGAGCGGGCACCCGGGCACGGGGGACGCCGTCGACGTCGACCCGGCCCGGGTGCTGCGCGAGCTAACCCAGTGAAATCCGGTCCAGGTCCGGGGCGCCGTCCCGGTCGTTGCCGACGCGGATCGTGTTGGCCCCCGCGGCCAGCGTCACCGGCACCGAAGTGGTGTACGGCGTGTTGTTGCCGACCCCGCTGACCTTCACCTCCGCCGGCGCACCGCCGTTCACCGACACGAAGTACGACCGGTCGCCGTTGACGGTGAAGTCGAGGTACAGGGTGTACTGACCGGCCGCGGGCACGGTCACGCCCGGGAAGGTCACCGCCGCACCCGCGCTGCCGCCGATGTTGCGCACCTTCTGCCCGCCCGAGCACGGCGAGCAGCTCGTGACGCCGGCGTCGCCGATGTCGTTGGCCGAATCCTCCGCCTCGCGCATGAACACCCGGTCCGCCGGACGCGGCTTGACCGGCACCGGCTTGCTCACCGACTTGGCCCGCCCGAGCGTCGTGAACGACGCCGTCACCGGGATGGTCGTGTCCTGGGCGGCCGGGGCCGTCACCGTCCACGATCCACTCAGGACTTGACCGAGCGTCAGGTTCGACGCCGTCACCGGGGCACCGACGAGCGTCCAGCCCGCCGGGACGACCGGCGCCAGCGACACCTGGTCGACCGGGTCGTCGACGTCGAGCCGCAGCGACGCGGTGATCTTCAGCGACTGCTGACCCGCCGAAACCCATTGCACGCCGGCGGGTTGCACGGTCAGCGTCGTCTTCGGCGTGTACGACTCGGGTGGCAGGGGCGCCACCGCGATCCGGTCGAGATCCGCGGTGCCGGACACCTTGATCGTGTTCGAACCGGCGACCAGCGGCGCCGGGATCGCCGCCGGCGCGTGGACGGTGATCGGCGCGGCACCGTTGACGCTCACCGAGAGCGTGCCCGGGCCCGACGTGTCCAGCTGCAGGCGGGCCGGGCCGGTGGCCTGGACGTCGTGGAAGGTGACCGCGCCCCGGTCGAGCCCGGTGACCGCGGCCGCGCCCGAGCACGCCGCACACCAGACCGGCCTCGCCCTGCCTTCGAAGCCGTTGCGCCACGACTCCGCTTCCAGCGGCAGCTCGCCGCGGGCGTCGGGATAACCGTAGGCGACGTCGATCTCGTCGAGCGCGAGCTGGTGGAAGAACGGCTTGGCCTGCGGGCCGGACCACGTGTTCAGCACCTCGAGCTTGAGGTACCGCGCGTGCACGTCGCCGACGTCGACGAACTGGACGCCGCGAGTACTCGGCAGGGCACCCGTGCGCACCGGCTGTCCCCAGTGCTTCCCGTCGTCACTGGCGTAGACGCGGTAGTCCTTGATCCGCGCGGAATCCTCGGCGCGGCCGAAGGATTCGCGCGCGGCCGTCGGTGACGACTCGCGCTCGTGCACCGCCAGGTAGGCCGTCGACCGCGGCCGGCCCAGGTCGAGCGTCACGGACACCGGTTGCTGCCCGCCCGCGTCCCAGTAGTTCAGGTAGCTGCCGTCGGTGAGGTTCGACGCCGGGTGCCCGGGCGCCGACGCCGACGCGGTCGCCTTGATCGTGCTCTTGTCGTAGAAGTACTGCTGCCCGGCGGTGTCCACCCGGAACACGGTGTCGTAGGTGTCCCAGTCCTTGATGTCCAAGATGGACAGATAGCCGCCCGACTGGGCGAACCGCATCCTCTTGCCGGTGCGCACGTCGGACACCCCGGTGACGCGGTACCCGTTGTCGCGCAGGCGGACCAGGTTCGTCGACGGCCGCGTGACGACGTGCACGTACTGCGTCCGCGCGCCGGGCTTGACGGTGATCACGCCGTGCGCGCCGTCGTTCCAGAAACCCGGCTGCATGCCGCCGTACATGTAGCCGCCGCCTTCGAGCCCTTGCAGCGACGCCTTGATCGGCTGCGTCCAGGAAGCCATGAAGGTGTTGAACGCCTCCTGCTGCGGCGGGAACTTCCCGTTCACCATGGCGGTTTCGGCCATCAGCGACTTGATCGACGAGCCCGCGTTCGTGATGTAGCGGCCGGTGGAGAGCCGGAAGTCGACGGCCTGGTCGCCGCCGCTGTACCACCAGTCGCCGTTGGTCGGCAGCTTGTAGTCGGCCTCGGTGAGCCGGGGCATCGGCGTGTAGATCGCCTGCGGGTAGTCGTACGACGGTGTCATGCCGGTCTTCTGCTCGTTGCTGACCGTGTCCATGATCGGCGTGTCCTCGTTGTTGTTGCTCAGCAACCAGGACGGCCGCTTCTCGCGGATGTGCTCGTAGAGCCCGTGCTGTTCCCAGTACTCGTTGTCGTTGTCGATCCAGAAGCCCGCGAGGTCGGAGTAGCGGTCCATGACCTCGTCGAACAGGTCGTAGCCGAACTCGCCGAAGCCCTGGCGCGTGGTCAGGTCGACCGGCTTGCCCTTGTACGCCGAGTAGGCGGCCGAGTCGAGCGACTCGTGGCCGCTTTCGTTGTGCCACTGGGGATCGTCGGTCATGTAGAGCATCACCCGGACGCCCTTGGCCCGGCCGGCGGCGATCAGCTCGCCGAGGAAGTCGCGCTGCGTCGAGCAGCTGCCCGGGATCTTCGACGGCCACGGCCGCGCGTAGCCCAGCCGGCTGTGGAAGGTGGTGAGGACGACGTAGGACGCGCCGAGCTTCTTCGCCTCGTCGATCCAGTAGTCCGGGGTCCAGCCGCCGTCGGTGACGTCGCGCTCCCAGGCGGCGCAGTCGGTGTGGCGCGGCGCGGTGAACATGCCCCAGTGCAGGAACAGCCCGGCCGTCGAGGCGCGCAGCCAGTCCTGGCGCGGGTTGTAGAGCTCGGCGGTCGCGGGGCTGACCAGGCTCGCCACCAGCGCGAAGGCGGCGGCGAGGCAGACAAGCGGTCGAAATTTCATGGACCCTCCTCGTCCGGAGAGATCCGATGATTATGTGGTCATATATCGTACGTCAAGCAAAGATACCGGTGAGCGGCACACAGTGGTCTGATCTGTCACACTCTCGCTGGGCGATCCGTCAAGGTGGTGACCGCCCGCGAAAGGACCACCCGTGCACGACGACCTGCTCGCCCGCAGCTTCGAATCCCACCGCGCCCACCTGCGCGCGGTCGCCTACCGCATGCTGGGGTCGCTGAGCGAGGCCGAGGACGCGGTGCAGGAGTCGTGGCTCCGGCTGAGCCGCAGCGACCCGGCCGCGGTCGAGAACCTCGGCGGCTGGCTGACGACGGTCGTCGGCCGCGTCTGCCTCGACATGCTGCGCACGCGCAAGGCCCGGCGCGAGGAGCCGTGGGACGCGCTGGTGCCCGACCCGATCATCAGCCGTGAGGACGCCGGCCCCGAGCACGAGGCGCTGATGGCGGACTCGGTCGGGCTCGCGCTGCTCGTCGTGCTCGACACGCTCACCCCGGCCGAGCGGCTGTCGTTCGTGCTGCGGGACATGTTCGCGATGCCGTTCGAGGAGATCGCGCCGATCGTCGGCCGTTCGGAGGCGGCTACCCGGCAGCTGGCGAGCCGAGCCCGGCGGCGCGTCCAGGGCGCCCCCGTCGCCCCGGACCCGGACCTCGCGCGGCAACGTGAAGTGGTGGACGCGTTCCTGGCGGCGGCCCGCGGCGGCGACTTCGACGCGCTGGTCTCGGTGCTCGACCCGGAGGTCGTGCTGCGCTCGGACCGCGGCGTGGCGCTGGGCGGCTTGGTCGAGGTGCACGGCGCGGCCGAGGTGGCGAACCAGGCACTGACGTTCTCCCGCCTCGCCTCGGGCGGCGGCACGGTCCGCCGGGCCCTGGTCAACGGCGCGGCGGGCGTGGTCGCGACCCGCGACGGCCGCCCGTTCTCGGTACTGGGCTTCACGGTGGCGGGCGGCCGCATCGTGGAGATCGACATCCTCGCGGACCCGGCCCGCCTGGAGCGGCTGGACCTGGCGGTGCTCGACTGACCCGTCGCGAGTCGGAACCAGTGTTCTAACCCTGTTTCCCGCTCACGACGGCGCCGTGCTCGTCGGTCACCAAGGCGACCTCTGCCCGCTCGTCGAAGTGCAGGTACCGGCGCCGGCCGTTCGCGTACTGGCGGACCGTGCCCGCCACCACGATCACCAGCTCGCCGTCCTCGATGGCGTACAGCTCGTCCGGGGTCAGGGTTTCGTGGATGCCCGTGCCGTCCGTGACCAGCGTGCGGACCCGGCGGCCCGTGTGGTCGTAGCCGTACAGCGCGTTGACCCCGTCGTCGCCGTGGACTCCGCGCAGGCGGCCGAACGCGTCGTGGATTTCGCTGCCCGACGGGGGTTCCTCCGGCGCCCGCGGCGAAACCTCGTGCAACCCACCGGGACCCGTGACGATGTGCGAAGGGGAGAAGACTTCGCTGACGCCGTTCGCGTAGTGCATCGCGACGCGGCGGCCGCGCAGGTCGTACTGGACGGCGTCGAGGTAGCCCGGCACGCTCACCAGCCGGCCGACCTCGTCGTACTGGTGGCGCACGGTCAGCCGCCCGTCGCCCGCATCGGGGTAGACCACTTCGGACAGCCGGCCGTCCGCGCGGCGCGTGACGTCCAGGCGGTACTCGACCGCGACGTGCGCCGGGCGCCAGCGTCGTTCGGCCGGGTGGCCCTGCGCGTCGTAGCCGAACAGCGTCTCGCCGGACTCGTCGGCGACGCGCACCAGCCGGCCGCAGCTGTGCGGCCCCGCCTCGGGCGGCACCGGCAGCCCGCCGTCGTGGTAGGCGAACGTCGTGACCGGGGTGCCGCCCGGGTCGTCGACCAGCACCGCGACCACCCGGTCGGCCGCGTCGTGCACGCGGTACACCGTGTGCCCGCCCGCGGTCCGCGTCTCGACGGGGTTCCCGGCGGCGTCCCGGGCGTGCACGACGCCGTCCGCGGCCCGCAGTTCCCGGCCGAGCAGGTCCCGCACGACGCCAGGCGAGCCGGACGACTCCGGGGCGGAAGCCAGGGGGCGGCCGAGCGCGTCGTAGCGGAACTCCTCCGGTGACTCCGGCGGCTCGCCGGCGCGGAACCCCCGGCTCGTCCGGCACACCAGGCCGCGCGCGCAGTACTCGTGGTGCTCGTCGACGACTTCGCCGAGCAGGTCGGCGTGCCGGCGCTGCAGCAGCCGCCCGGCGCCGTCGCGCAGCTCCGCCGTCACGATCACCTCCGGCTCGCCGGACACCGCCCGCTGCTCGGTGGTGACCCGCGCCGGCTCGTAGCGGTGCCGGACAGTCGGCAGGTCCGCCGTGTCGCCCGGGCGCACGACGGTTTCCGGGCGCCCCAGCGGATCGTGGGTCACGGTGGTCACCGCGCCCGATGGGTCGGTCACCTCGCACACCCGCGCCGTGCGGACGTCGTAGCGCGTCGCCGTCACGTTCCCGAGCGGGTCCGACACGACCTCGGGGAAGCAGCGGTCGGCCGAGTACCGCGTCTCGCTGGTGTGGCCGTTCGGCCCGGTGGTCGTGGTGCGCAGCCCGGCGACGGTGTCGAGCCGGCCGTGGAACGTCGTCACCCACCAGCCGTCCTCCCCGGGACGCCGGTGGTAGCCGTGGTGGCGGAAGTCCGGCACGACCGGGCCGTAGACGTCGGCGACGAGCTCGTCGGTGAGCACCAGCTCCTCGTGCGCGGTGAGCAGGCCGCGTGAACCGGCCGTGCCGTCGGGCCGCTCGTCGTACCGGAACACGTTGTCCGCCAGGACGTTCCCGGCGCCGTCCAGTTTCCGCACCCGCGCGGGCAGCGCGGCGAACCGGCGCTCGGGCGAGGTCGCGTACGTCGTGCGGGTCTCGCGGACGACCGGGGCGCGGCCCGGTCGGTCGGTCCGCTCCACTTCGCGGGTCGGGTTCCCGGCGGTGTCGAAGCGGGTCTCCTTCGTGGTCACCGAAACCGGCCGCTCGCGGCGTTCGAACACGGTCGTGACCGACCGCGTCCACTGGGGATTCCGGGTGTGCTCGACGCGGTGGTACGGCCGGTCCGCTTCGGGCGAGCCGTCAAGGCCGTACGTCTCCTCCTTGCGCAGCAACCCGGTGGTGCCGAACCAGCGCACGGTCCGCAGCGTGGGCGCGTGCTCGTCGCCGAGCTCGTCCTGCACGACCCGGCCGAACCCGCCGAACGCGCGGTCGCCGAACCGGCCGTCGTGGTACTCGAACTCCGTGACGCCCGCCTGGCCGGTGGCGGCTTCCCGGACCGCCACCCGCCGGACGACCGGGACCGTCTCGACGGTCGCGTACTCGATCGCCGTGCGCAGCCCGATCCCGTTGTCGATCCCGCTCAGCCGGCCGGCGCGCGGGAGGTCGCCGGGCTCCAGGGAGTAGTACGGCAGGGCGTCGTCGAGCACCAGTGCGGCCGCGTCGCCGCCGCCGGCCCGGACGCGGGCGGTGAGCCGGCCCCGCCGCGGGGCGGGCGGTTCGGTGCGGGCGTAGGCCAGCCGCAGCACGGGCGCGGCGGCTTCGGCGCCGTGCGCGTCGAACCCGGTGAGCGCGACGGACGTCAGCAACGACGCACCGGTGCGGTCGTCCTCGTCGTAGCCCAGGCACCACCGGCGGACCAGCGGGCGCGCGTCCGCCGGCACCCGCAGGTCGATCCGGGCGCAGCGCAGGGCGGTCGTGACGAGCGCGCCGCCGCGGCCCCAGCGCAGCACGTCCGGCCGCTGCTCGTAGGTGAAGTCCACTTCGTACGGCCCGTAGGCCACGCGCGCGAGGTAGGCCTGCCCGCTGTGGTGCGCCCAGCCGAACTGCGCGGTCGTGCCGAACGCGTCCTCGGTCCGTTCGAGGTACCAGGCGGAGCCGCCCGAGCGGCCGCCGTCGGTCGTGCCGAGGACGTGCCGGACGCCCGTCCGGGTGGTCAGGTGGAACCCGTCGCCGCTGCGGGCGAGCCGGCCCTCGGCGCCGGAGCGCGCGCGGCCGTCGTCGAGGCGGACGTGCGGCAGCGGCAGCGCGAACCCGCCGCCGAACGGGCCGTTCGGCGCCCCGGTGGTCCAGCGCAGCGCGAGCGCCGGCGCGATGCCGCCGGGTCCGGGCGGCAGGTCGAGCGGCACGGCGAAGCTGCCGCCGCCGGTGGCCGGGTCCGGGGTGAACGCGCCACCCGGTCCCCGGACCGGTGCGGGCCGGTCCGCCTCCCGCGCGCTCGACCGGAGCAGAAGCATGCTGATCTCCCCGCCTGGATACGTGACTTCCGGAGGGCCAAGTGGGTGAGAAGGGGCCGTCAGATACGTCTTCACCCGTTTGCCATCGTCGTTACGCATTCGTGATGTCGGTGTCGTATCCCGGTCTCGGCCCACGGGTCTTTCCCGGGTGCCATCAGTGATCAATGGCGGAGGGTGGACCGATGGTCGTCAAGTTCGAACGGGGCGAGACCGCGGAAGCGGCGGCCGAGGACGCGAGCACGCTCAACGAGCTCCCGACCCCGCCCAGGCAGGTGCTCGACCGCCACGGCGCGCGGGTGCTCGACCCGGCGACGTCGGTCGTCGCGGCCGGGCAGCCGGTCCCGCGCGCGACCGTGTACCGGCCGGGCACCTTCCTGATCCCCGACCGCTACCTGCGTGACCAGGAGACCCTGGCCGCGATCAACCGCGTGCTGGCCCGCATCGGCGTCTTCGCCACCCCGGCCGACCGCGGCGACAGCGAGGGCCTCGAGCGCGTCCGGGAGCTCGGCACCCTGCCGGTGCGCGCGCTGCTGCACGTCCGCGAGGACTCCGACCCCGTCGTCGTCGACTGCTGGAAGGCCCTGCAACTGCTGCGGGCCGCCGCTTCGGGCGAGAAACCCGAGGTCGACCCGGCCGTCGTCGCGACGATCTCCGTGGAGCACCTGCTCTTCACGTCACCGGTGTTCGGCGGGGTCCCGTGGGAGACCAGCGGCCTCGGCGGCACGCCGTGGGAGACCAGCGGGTTCGGCGCGGGCAGCTCCTACGGGCGCACCCACGGCGCCAACCGGATCCCGGTGACGCTCGCCGCGGACCCGCCGTTCCGCAGCAAGAAGCCCGCGCACCGGCGGCCGGTCGTCGCCGTGCTCGACACCGGCATCGGCCCGCACCGCTGGTTCGGGCTGGCGGACCGCACCGCCCCGCCGCCCGCCGGATCCGGCCTCGCCGTCGCACCCGACATCCAGGCCGCGGTCCTGCAGGCCGAGCTCGCCTCCGCGGGCACCGTGCCGACCCAGCTGCTCACCGACCACTGGGACGCGCCGACGACCGGGCAGCCGCTGATCGGCGACGTCGACACCGACACCGGGCACGGCCTGTTCATCGCCGGCATCATCCGGCAGGCCGCGCCCGAAGCCGACACGCTCGCGATCCGCGTCGTGCACAGCGACGGCGTCGCGTACGAAGCCGACGTGCTGCTGGCGCTGCACCTGCTCGCCGACCGCGTGCGCACCGCGCAGGCGAACAACCGGCCGCAGGACATGGTCGACATCGTTTCGCTTTCGCTGGGCTACTACGTCGAGGACCCGGTGGACGTCGCCTTCACCGGCCAGTTCGCCGCGGTCGTCGCCGAGCTGCTCGGGCTGGGCGTGCTCGTGGTCGCCGCCGCGGGCAACGACGCCACCACGCGCCGGTTCTACCCGGCCGCCTTCGCCGACCAGCCGCTCGGCAGCGGCTGCGGTCCGCAGGTGATCAGCGTCGGCGCGCTGAACCCGGACGCCGGCGCCAGCCGGGCGCTGTTCTCCAACGAGGGCCCGTGGGTGCGCTGCTGGGCGACCGGCGCCGGGGTCGTCAGCACCTACCCGTCGGACGTCCGCGGCACCGCGGCCGCCGACCACGAGATGCCCGGCCGCAGCTCCTTCGACCCGGACGACTACACGGGTGGCTTCGCGGTCTGGGACGGGACGTCGTTCGCGGCGCCGCTGGCCGCCGCGGAGCTCGCGAAAGCCCTGTCCCAGTCCGGAGATCTGGCCACGGTCGACCGCGACACCGTCGTCAAGCGCGCTTGGACCGCGCTGGGCTCGCTGTGAACGTGGCCAAAACCGACCACAGCCGGGTAGCGGCCCTGTTCGACGCCGCGCGGGAGGGCGACCGCGCGGCGCTGAACGAACTGGTTTCCCTGCTCACGCCGCTGCTCTGGCAGGTGGCGCGGGACCAGGGTCTGGACGCCGACCAGGCGGGCGACGTCGTGCAGACGACGTGGCTGCGACTGCTCGGCTCGTTCGCGGAGATCCGCTCGCCGGTCGCACTGACCGGCTGGCTGATCACCGTCACCAAGCGGGAGGCCTGGCGGACTGGGGAAAAACGCCAGGTCGAACGGCCGCTGCCGGAGCTTCCGGAGCGGCTGACCGAAGCGTCACCGGCACCCGAGGAGGGGGTGCTGCGCGACGACCAGCGCGCTCGCTTGTGGCGTGCGGTCGACACCTTGCCCGAACGCTGCCGCAGCCTGCTGCGGATCGTGGCGTTCGTGCACCGGCCGGACTACGCCGAAGTGGGCGCCCGGCTGGGAATGCCGAGGGGGAGTATCGGCCCGACCAGGGGACGTTGCCTCGCGCGCCTGCGCGAGCAGCTACTCGCCAACGGCGAAGGAGATTGGCTGTGACCACCGTCGAACCACCCGGCGCGAACGAGCCCTTGGACGAGCTCGACTTCCGGCTGCTGGCCGGATTGCGCGAGCTGTGGCAAGACGCCGACCCGATGCCCGAAACGCTGGTGGAGCAGATCCGCTTCGCGATCCAGCTGGAGGACGTCGACCTCGAGGTGATGCGGATCCGCGAGCAGGAGGGGCTCCCGGTCGCGCGGAGCGCGGCGGAACAGGGCCGGCTCATCACCTTCGACAGCGAAAGCCTGACGATCATGGTGAACGTGAGTCCCGAGCCCGGCGGTTCGATCCGGCTGGACGGCTGGCTGACCCCGCCCGCGGAGCACCCGATCGAGGTGCGCACGGCGGACGGCCCGCTGACGACCACGTCGGACGCCGAAGGCCGGTTCGCGGTGAGCGGTGTGCCGCACGGGATGGTCCAGGTGCTGGTCCGCACGGTCGGCCGGTCGAGGACGGTGAGCACGCCGGCGATCGAGCTGTGACGAGCCGCGGCCGACCACCTGGCGCGACCTGCCCGGTTGCCGCGTCCTCGCGTGAACTTCTGTCCACCCGGCGAAAACCCCCGGACCGCCGCGGCCCGGAGGTACGATCCGGGGCGTCCTTCTCGGCCGAGGGGGACGGCCCCGGCCGGAAGGGCAGCCTGTGGTCGCGTCGCCGAGGGCGGAAGACCGGGTGCGCGACCTGCATCGGCGTGCGGTCGCGGCGACCAACAACGGCCAGCCCGTCGTCGGCGGCCGCCTGATCCGTTCCGCCGCAAGGCTTCTCGGCCTGCCCGCCGCGCAGCCGCCGCCGGACTGGCCCGCCTGGCCGGACCTCGCGACCCGCGTCCTCGGCACGTACGCGGCCGTCGAAACGGCGCTGGGCAACAGCACTCGCGGTCTCGCCCTGCTCGACGAGGCCGACGTGCTCGTGTCGGACGCCGGGCGCGGGATCCTGCGCCAGCAACGGGGTCTCGTCTTCATCCTGATCGGCCGGATGGACGAAGCCTTGCGCTGCTTCGACGAAGCGATCCCGTTGCTGCGCCAAGCCGGCGAATACGTCGTGCTCGCACGGACCCTGCTCAACCGCGCGATGCTGCACCAGTACGCCGGGCGCGTCCGGCTCGCGCTCGCCGACCTCGACCAGTGCGAGCAGATCGGCGCCGGGCAGGCGTCGGAAGAAGGCCTGGGACGGATCTTCGCGAAGGCGGCGCACGGCCGCGGCCAGGCGCGCGTGCTCACCGGCGACATCCCGGGCGCGCTGCGCGACTTCGACGCGGCGAGCGGGTTCTACGCCGAACAGAGCGTCGGGATGCTGCCCGTGCTGGCCGTCGACAAGGCGCGGGCGCTGCTCGCGGCCGGGCTGCCGCAGGAGGCCGCCGCCGAACTGGACGCGGCGTTGGAGCAGTTCCCGCGGCTGCGGATGAACCAGGAGCACGCCGAAGCCGAGCTGACCCGCGCCTTGGCCGCGTTGGCGAGCGGCGAGCCGTCGACCGCGCGGAGCTGGGCCGGACGCGCCGAACGCCGCTTTCGCCGCCGGGGCAACGAAACCTGGGCCGCGGTCGCGCAGCTGACCGTGCTGCGCGCGGACTTCGCGGCCGGACGGCGGATCGCCCGCGTCGCGGCGGAGGCGACCGCGCTGGCCGGCCGGCTCACCGCGCTGGGCCTGCGCAACGACGCGGAGATCGCGGCGCTGCTGGCCGCCCGCGCGCGGATCGCCCTCGGCGACCCGGACGGCGCCCGGGCGGGGATCGCCCCGCGTGACCGGCGGGCCGCACCGCTGGAAAACCGGCTGGTGCGGCGGCTCGCGCTGGCCGAGCTGGGGGCCGCGACCGGCGACCGGCGCAGCACCTTCGCGAACGCGCGGGCCGGGCTGGCGCAGCTGGAACGGCACCGCGGCCGGTTCGGCAGCATCGACCTGCAGACCGGGACGACGTCGCTCGGCAAGGAACTCGCCGACGCGGGCCTGGCCGCCGCCCTCGCCCAGCGTTCGCCCGGTGTCGTCTTCCGCTGGCTCGACCGTTCGCGCGCGCAGGCGTTCCGGTTCCGGCCGGTGCGCCCGCCCGCGCACCCGGAGACCGTCGACGCCGTCGCCGAGCTGCGGTACCTCTCGATGCAGATCCGCGCGGGCGAGCTGTCCGGGAAGCCGGACACGCACGCCGTGAAGCGGTGTGCCGCCCTGGAACGGGAAATCCGCGCGAAGGGCTGGCAGGCCGAGGGCACCGACGGCGACCACCCGGAGGCGAAGCTGCGCGAGGTGGGCGACGAGCTCGCCGAGACCGGCAGCGCGATGGTGTGCTTCCTCGCCGACCACGGCGCGTTGTGCGCGCAGGTGATCGCGGACCACCGGGTGGCGCTGATCGAGCTCGGCCCGGCGTCGGCGGTCGCCGAACCGGTCGCGCGGCTGCACAGCGACCTCGACGCGTTGTGCGGGCGTCAGCTGCCGGCGCAGCTCGACCAGGTCATCCGCCGGTCGGTGCGGACGCAGGTGACGGCCCTGGACGGGATCCTGCTGGCGCCGCTGGCCTCCCGGCTGGGCGACCTCGACGTGGTCCTCGTGCCGACGGGCGCGCTTTCGGCGATCCCGTGGGGCCTGCTGCCGACGGTGCGGGGCCGGCCGGTGACGGTCACGCCGTCTTCGTCGGCGTGGCTCGACGCGGGCCGCCGGCCGCGCCGGGCGGCCGGGGCGCCGCTGCTGGTCGCGGGCTCGGACCTGACCCACGCGGAGACCGAGGTGGCGTCGCTGGCGCCGTTCTACCCGGACGCCGAGGTGCTGACGGGCCCGGACGCGACGGTCGCGGCGACGCTCAAGGCGTTCGACGGCTGCCGCCTGGCGCACTTCGCCGCGCACGGCCACCACGAGCAGGAGAACGTGTTGTTCTCCCGGCTCAACCTGGCCGACGGGCCGCTGATGGCGTACGACGTCCAGCAGCTTTCGACGGCGCCCGAGCAGGTGGTGCTGTCTTCGTGCGACGTCGGCCAGGCGGTGGTCCGCGAGGGCGACGAGGTTCTCGGGTTCACGGCGGCGTTGCTCTACGGCGGCAGCCGCACGGTCGTCTCGAGCGTGGCCCGGGTCGACGACCGGACGGCCGGCGGGGTGATGCTGGCCTACCACCGGGCGCTGGCGGCGGGCACGCCCCCTGCGCGTGCCCTGGCCGACGCGGCCCAGGCCGAACCGCTGATGCCGTTCGTCTGCTTCGGCCGAAGCTGACATCTGTTTTGACGTCCGGGCCTCGAAGAGGTTGCTTTCGGGTGATCGACCCCATCGGGGCGCATCCCCGGGGCGTCGCCGGGCATCTCCTCCAGTGAGTCCAGTTGATCACGGAACGAGGGAGGACGACCATGAAGCGAACGGTTGCGGCGCTGATCGTCGGGGGTCTGGCGGCCGGCGGGCTGGTGCCGGCGGCCGGGGCCGCGAACGCCATGCCGAGCGACACACCGTGCGGCGCCTCGGACGTGACCGAGAGCGTCACGCTGGACCCGTCGAACGCCGCCGGGCACGAGGCCTACGTCCTGACCTACACGGCGTCTTCGCCGACGACGAACTGCAAGCTCGAAGGCGCGCCGACGGCGGTGGCCTTCCTCGCCGGCGGGCAGCGGCTGCCCGTGATGGCGACGCCGGACGGCGCCGAGTCCGTCCCGGTGAACCTGCGCGCCGGCCACCCGGCCGAGTCGCGGATCGTGCAGCGCGCCGCCACGGCGCCGGGGACCGAGCCGGACTTCGTCACGTTCGACCTGCCGACCGGCCCGTACGGCCAGCCGGTGAGCGTCGCCTGGCCCGCGGACGCGGCCCTGAAGGGCGACGCCGTCCAGGTCACGCCGGTCAGCAACTGATCTTTCGGAGGGGAACCACCATGAAGCGCATCTTGATCGGGATCGGGACCGCGGCGGGGGCGTTCGCGCTGGCGGCTTGCGGGACGCCGACGGCGGCGCCTTCCGCGTCTTCGCCCGCTCCGGCACCGGCCGCGGCGCAGGGGGCGTCCGGCGGCGGGGTGGCCCCGGCGTCGACCGCCACGCCGCGGTGCACCACGGCCGACCTGGAGGTCCTGCTGGGCAAGCCGGCCGAGAAGAAGGACGCGCCCGGCCAGTACGACATCCCGCTGACCTTCCGCAACACCACGGACCACACGTGCGGCCTGTACGGCGTACCGGGCGTCGACCTGGTGGGCCCGGACGACGCGACGTTCGGCCCGGTCTACCACCTGCCGCGCATCGACAACGGCGTCAAGTACAACGAAGTCACCGCGGGCACGACGGCCTCGGCGACGATCACGGTGCTCAAGCCGGCGGCGGGCGAACCGGCCTGGACGCCGGCGAAGCTGAACACGATCCCGCCGGGCTCGACGAAGGCCCTGAGCGCGAAGTGGCCGGCCGACCTCCCGGTCCTCCGCCAGGACGCGGCGACCCACCCGGGTTCCTACGTCAACGGCATCCTCGCCGACCCGGCCTGAAAGCCTGCTCGTCACTCGATCGGGTGAAGCACGAACCCGCGCGTCATTCCTGGGGCGCGGTCCCCTCTTTCTCGGTGCGGCGGTAACCGGCCGGCACGCCCCCCGACTGGCCGGTTACCGCTGCGGTGTCTGCTACCCACGGTTGAGCACCTCGGAAGAGTCGCCCGCGGCACTCCGGGAGCTACCGTCGAAAACCATGACGATCCTCCCGGCGCAGTGGCAGGCGGTGCGCACGGCCTTCGAAGAGGCCGGCAACCGGTTCGCGGACGTCGTGGAGAGCGCGCCCGACCCGCACGCGAAGGCCGTCGGCGACTGGTCGGTGGCCGAAACGGCCGCGCACGTCGGCTGGATCGCCCTCGTCTACACCGCGATGGCCAAGGGCGACGGCGGTCCGCTGCCGTTGCCGGAGCTGGAAGAGCCGATGGCGTCGGCGAACATCGAGACGGTCTCGGCGATGAACGACATCGCGATGACCGCCTACCCCGAGCGCGACCCGCGCCTGCTGGCCGAACGGCTGCGCGCCGACGTCGCCGAAGTGCTGCAGGTGACCCGCGACCACGACCCGGAAAAGCCGGTCTGGTGGCTGGGCGGCAGCCGCGTCCCGGTGGCGGGCCTGCTCGCGCACCTGGTCAACGAGCTGGAGATCCACGGCTGGGACATCGCCCGCGCGAGCGGCCGTCCGTGGCGGATCGACCCCGTGCACGAGGCGTTCTTCCTGGAGCTGTTCTTCGTCGGCATGGTCCGCAACGACGTCGGCCGGCTGCTCGACTACGCGACGCCTTCGCCGCGCCGGATCGCCGTGGAGTTCCGCTCGGTGCACACCGCCCCGGTGGTGATGGTGCTGCAGCACGGCGGCCTGCGGGTGGAGGAACCCGACGGCACGGCCGACGTCCGGCTGACCTTCGACCCGGCCGTGCTGGTGCCGATGATGTTCGGCCGGATCTCGCCGCTTCGCGCGGTCACGAGCGGCAAGGTCCGCGTGGGCGGCCGCCGCCCGTGGCGGCTGCTGCCGTTCCTGCGCACGGTGCACATGCCCTAGCTGTGGTGCCCGGGGTCAGCCGGTCGACCAGCCGTCGCCCCACTCCGCGTCCCGGGCGGCGCGGTAGCGCGGGCCCTGCTTCTTCGAGACGGCCACGCCGGGTGTCAGCCCGTCGGACGCCGTGCACAGGTCGAGCGCGACCCAGCCCTTGTGCTTCTTCGGGTGCCGGATGATCCGCGCGTCCGGGCGCTCCGGCGCCGATCGGGACGCGACGACGTACGCGAACTTCTCGTCCTCGAAGCCGAGCGTGCCCGCCTTCAGCCGCCGGTGCAGGCCCGATCGCGGGAGCCGCGCGGCGAAGTGGCACCAGTCCTCGCCGGGCACGATCGGGCAGCCGCCGTCGTGCGGGCACGGCGCGACGACGTGCAGGCCGAGGTCGATCAGCCGCGCGCGGGCGGCGCGGATCCGCTCGTAGCCCGCCGGAGTGCCCGGCTCGATCAGGGCGACCGCCCCGGCCTCGGCGGCGAGCCAGCGCACGACGTCGTCGCGGCCGGCTTCCGGCAGTTCGCCGAGCACGTACGACAGCGTCACGAGGTCGGCTTCCGGCGGCGGCGCGGCCGGGTCGACGAACCCGCGCCGCCACTGCGCGTCCCGGACCGCGGGCAGCGCCGCCCCGGCGGCGAGCCGCTTGCCGAGCCCGATGGCCCCCGCGACCTGCTCCAGAACCGTGCACCGAGTCAGCGAAGGCCAGACGGCCGCGGCGGCCCAGACCGCCGCGCCGGTGCCTCCGCCGACGTCGATCTGCGTACGCGGCTCGAAGCCCGGAGCGCGTGAAGCCGCTTCGGCGAGCACAGCGTGTACAGCGGCGTAGGTGGCCGGCATCCGGTAGCCCGCGTACGCGGCGACGTCGGCTTCGGAGCCGAGGATCGGCGAAGTCGCCGCGTCACCTTGGCGGTAGCGCGTGCTGAGCCGGTCGACGGACTGGGTGAGCCGCGCCAGCGGGTGCCGGGCCAGCTCGTCGTCGAGCGCGGAGGAGAGGTCGTCGGGGAGTACCGCCACGAGCGTCGATTCTCCCCTGTCCGATTTGCCCCGCCGGGGCGGCCCTGAGCTGCTAGTTTTCGGCGCGGAAAGATTTTCGGCGAACGCTGTCGATCCGGGGCCGGGCCGTTCGACGCGTAGGCAGCAGACAACGAAGGGAGACCGCTGTGCGGTTCATGGTCATCGTCAAGCAGAACGAGGACTCCGAGGCCGGGAAGGGCCCGAGCGCCGAGCTGCTCGCCGAGATGGGGAAGTTCAACGAAGAGCTGGTCAAGGCCGGCGTCCTGCTCGCCGGCGAAGGCCTGACGCCGAGCTCGCAGGGCGCGCGGGTCGTGTTCTCCGGAACCGAGGAGCCCAAGGTCGTCGACGGCCCGTTCGCCGAGACGAAGGAGCTCGTCGGCGGCTTCTGGATCCTGCAGTGCCGTGACCGCGAAGAGTGCATCGAGTGGATCAAGCGGATGCCGAACCCCGACGGCCAGGCCGGCGAGGTCGAGATCCGCCGCGTCGCCGAGGCGTCGGACTTCGAGAACATGACGCCCGAGGTAGCCGAGCTCGAAGGACGGCTGCGCGCGAAGAGCGCCGGGGAGGCGTGATGCGGTTCCTCGTGATGGTCAAGGCCAGCCCCGAGTCCGAGGCGCCCGGGTTCCAGCCCGCCGCCGACGAGCTGGCCGAGATGTCGAAGTTCAACGAGCGCCTGCTGGACGAGGGCCGGATCGTGATGGCCGAAGGCCTGACGTCGAGCGCGGAGGGCGTGCGCGTCCTCTTCGAAGGCCACGCCGAGCCGAAGGTCATCGACGGGCCGTTCGCCGAGTCGAAGGAGCTCGTCGCCGGCTTCTGGGTGCTCAACGGCGAGTCGCTCGAAGACGTCGTCGCGCTGATGAGACAGGCCCCGAACCCGGGGGCCAAGGGCGGTGTCGTCGAGATCCGCGCCATCGCCGAGTAGTGGGTTGCACCGCACGCGATCACCCTGTCGAATGGCCGGGTGACGGTTGCGGACGCCCAGAGAACGATCGAGACGGTCTGGCGGATCGAATCGCCGCGGCTCATCGCGGGCCTGGCCCGGATGGCCCGCGGCGACGTCGGTCTCGCCGAGGAGCTGGCCCAGGACGCGCTCGTCGCGGCGCTGGAGCAGTGGCCCGAGTCCGGCGTGCCGCGCAACCCCGGCGCGTGGCTGATGACCATCGCCAAGCGCCGCGCGGTCGACCAGTTCCGCCGCAACGAGCGCTACGCGGAGAAGCTCGAGGAGGTCGGCCGCGACCAGCGGCTCGGCGAGGGCGTGCTCCCCGACTTCGACGCGGCCCTCGACGACCACATCGAGGACGACCTGCTGCGCCTGGTGTTCGTCGCCTGCCACCCGGTGCTGAACACGCAGGCGCGGGTCGCCCTGACGTTGCGCATGCTCGGCGGGCTGACCACCGACGAGATCGCGCGCGCGTTCCTCGTCCGAGAATCGACGATCGCGCAGCGGATCGTGCGCGCGAAGAAGGCCCTCGCCGCGGCGAAGGTCCCGTTCGAGGTGCCCGAAGGCGACGAGCGCGTCGCACGGTTGTCGTCCGTGCTCGAGGTCATCTACCTGGTGTTCAACGAAGGCTATTCGGCCACCCGCGGCGACGACTGGATGCGGCCGGCGCTCTGCGAAGAGGCGATGCGCCTCGGCCGCGTCCTCGCCGGGCTGATGCCGGGCGAGTCCGAGGTCCACGGCCTGGTCGCGCTGATGGAGTTGCAGTCGTCGCGCGCGAAGGCCCGCACCGGTCCGAACGGCGAGCCGGTGCTGCTGCTGGACCAGGACCGCTCCCGCTGGGACCGCCTGCTGATCCAGCACGGCCTGGCCGCGCTGGCCCTGTCGGAGCAGATCGCCGAGGGCGCGTACGGGCCGTACTCGGCGCAGGCGGCGATCGCGGCCTGCCACGCCCGCGCGCGGCGGGCGTCGGAGACGGACTGGGTCCGCATCGCGGCGCTGTACGAAGGGTTGGGGAAGCTGCAGCCGTCGCCGGTGATCGAGCTGAACCGCGGGGTCGCGGTGGCGATGGCGTACGGCCCTTCGGCGGGCCTGGAAGTCGTCGACGCGGTAGCCGACGAGGCGGCGCTGAAGGACTACCACCTCCTCCCGAGCGTCCGCGGCGACCTGCTGGAGAAACTGGGCCGCCTCGACGAGGCAGGCCAGGAGTACCGCCGGGCGGCGGAGATGACGGAGAACGCCCGCGAGCGCGCGCTGCTGCTGCAACGCGCGGCGGCGGTGGGCAGTTAGCGGTCCCGCCAGGCCAACGGCGACAACGTCAACGCCGCCTCGGCGATCTTCCGCGCGGTTTCCGTCTTGAGGCCCTTCCGCGCCGACTCGATCCACTCGTCGACGCGCTGGACGCCGACGTCCCGGTATTCGAGCGCCTGCAGCAGCATCTCCAGCTTGTCGGCGTCCTTCGCGCACACCGACTCGGCTGACGAACGGGTCTCGTACTCGTCCACCGCCGTGCGCACCAGCTCCTGCGACCGCGCGGGCAACGACGCCGTCTGGTCGGCCGTGATCTCGCGTGGCTCCGGCTTGCGCAGGTAGTCGGTGGCCGTCAGAGGCAGGTCGCCCGTGCGCGTCTCCTGCGTGTCGTGCCAGATCGCCAGGAACGCCGCCCGCTCCGGCGATGCCCCTTCCTCGGCCGCGATCAGCGCGGCCAGCTGGGCGGCGCGCAGGCTGTGCTCGCCGACCGACTCCGGGTCGCGCACCCCCGCGTGCCACCAGCCCGACCGGCGGACGCGCTTCAGCAGGCCCAGCTCGTACCCGAACGCGGCAAGCGGCTCACTCATGCCGCCCAGCCTAGGGCGACGGGATCATCGCCGTCAGGATCGTCGCCTGCAGCAGGGAGATCACGCCGACCACCGCGGTCAGCAGCAGCGACCAGAGGAACGTCTGCCGCAGCAGTGAGCCCTCCTTGCCGCTCTGCCCGATCGCCGTCGCGCCGATCGACAGGTTCTGCGGCGAGATCATCTTGCCCATCACGCCACCCGACGTGTTCGTCGCGCCGGCCAGGACCGGGTTCAGGTTCAGCTGCTGGGCCGAGATCACCTGCATCGGGCCGAACAGGCTGTTCGTCGACGCGTCCGAGCCGGTCAGGAACACGCCCAGCCAGCCGATGTACGCCGAGAACAGCGGGAAGACCGCGCCGGTCGTCGCCAGGGCGAGGCCCAGCGTCTGCGTCGCGCCCGAGTAGTTCATCACGAACGCGATCGCCAGGATCATGAAGATCGTCGCGAGCGCCCAGCGCATCTGGACCAGGGTCTGCCGGTAGGTCTTGAGCAGCAGCGCCGGCCGGGCGCCCATCGCGAAGCCCGCGACCACCGCCGCGATCAGGGCCACCGTGCCCGGCGAAAAGAGGAAGTCGACCGTGAACGTCGCCGCGTACGGCGCGTTCTTCGCGGTGATCGGCGGGTGCTGGACCACGTGGTTGTGCAGGCCCGGCCAGGCGAAGATCCAGTCCGCCTTGTGCAGCAGCTTCGTCAGGTCCAGCCAGGGGGGCAGGTTCTTGAAGATCGTGCCGATCCGGGACAGGAAGATCGCCAGGATCAGGATGATGTAGGGCGTCCACGCGTAGAGCGCGCCGCGCTCGGACCGCGCCGCCGCGCCCAAACTCTTGACAGCGCTTTCTTCACCCTCGAACCGCCACACCGAAGCGGGCTGCCAGAACCGGGTCAGCACCCACAGCGCGGCCATCGCCGTGAGCGCGGCGAGGACGTCGACCAGGCTGGCGCTGATGTAGTTGGACGCCACGAACTGCATGGCCGCGAACGCGAGCCCGGCCGTCAGCACCGCGGGCCACACTTCGAGCATGCGCTTCCAGCCGGCCAGCACCACCACGAGGAACGCCGGGATGATCAACGCCAGCACCGGCACCTGACGGCCGACCGCCGCCGAGAACAGGTCCGTCGCCTGGTCGGGCTTGAGGTGCATGATCGGCGCGGTCAGCCGGCCGAGCACGATCAGCGGGTTGCCGAGCCCGCCGAACGCGACCGGCGCGGTGTTCGCCAGCAGCGCCAGCACGACGGCCTTGACCGGCGGGAAGCCGAGCGCGGCCATCATCGCCGCGGTGATCGCGATCGGCGACCCGCCGCCGGCGACGCCTTCGAGCAGCGCGCCGAAGCCGAACGCGATGAGCAGCGCCTGCAACCGCCGGTCCTCGCTGAAGCCGGCGAGGACGCGCTTGATGCTGTCGAACCGGCCGGTGGCGACCGTGACGTTGTGGAAGTACACGGCGTGGAACGCGATCCAGGCGACCGACCACACACCGAAGACCACGCCCATCGCCGCGGAGTCGAACGCGAGCGCGGCCGGCATCCGGTACAGCAGCAGGGCGACACCGAGCGCGGTGACCAGCGCGAGCGCGGCGGAAAGGTGCGCGGAGAAGCGGAGCACGCCGAGCGCGACCAGCAGCACGATGATCGGGAGCGCGGCGAGCAGCGCGGAGACCCACAGCCCGCCCGCCGGCTGGTAGTCCTGGAGCCAGGTCATCCCCGCTGCCCCCGGACGTACCCGAGCCGGAGCGAAAGGGCGGCGGCGGTCCCGGCGACGGAGGCCCCGAGCTCGTCGAGGCGGCGCAGCACGCGCGGCGCGGGCCCGGCGATGCTGATGGCGGCGATCGGCCGCCCGGAGTGGTCGCGCACGGCGGCGGCGACGCACCCGACGTCCGGTTCGTTTTCGACCTCGTCGATCGCCCACCCGCGGCGGCTGGTCCGCGCGAGCTCGTCGAGCAGCCGGTGCGGGTCGCTGATCGTCTTGAGGGTCAAGGGGTCCAGCTTCATCCGCCGGACGCGCTCGGCACGGTCGGCCTCCGGCAGCGCGGCGAGCCAGGCCTTCCCGAGCGACGTCGCGTGCTGCGGCCGCCGCGTCCCGAGGCGGCAGGCGAGGGTGACGGCGCTGGCACTGCGTTCGGTGGCGACGTAGACCATGGTGTCGTTGTCGGGAACGGCGAGGTAGGTGGTCTCCCCGGACCGTTCGGCGAGCGAAGCCAGGTACCGCGGCGCACACCGGTGCAGATCGGTGGCGGCCATGGCCCGCGCCCCCAGCTCGACGAGCCGCGTCCCGAGCCGCACGCGCCCGGTGACCTGGTCGGCTTCGAGGTATTCGAGGCTCTTCAGGGTGCCGACGATGCGGTAGGCGGCACTGCGGGAAAGCCCCAGTTGCCGCGCGATCGCATTGGTGGAAATCTCCTGGTGCCGACCCACGTGCTCGAGCACCGCGAGCCCGCGTTCGAGAGTTCCGCTGTTCTCCAGCCCGCGCTCCGGTCCCACGCTGCCCTCCGTTGGACGTTCCCGGTTTCCGCTCAGCGGCACGCATTTCCGCTGGGTGGGTTTGGACGGTAACACCTCCGATGTATCGGCGGAAGATCTTGGAACAACTCGGAATTAAGCAGGTAGTTGTGCATGCTAATTGGTACAACCTCCGATGGTTAACTTTCCTACCTACGGCGGTTGCGCAGCCACTGACGGGCTCGTTCGACAACTTCGACAGCACCGTCGTTCATATTCGTGAATGGCGTGTGAAGGGAGTAGAGGAGTTGTCACCAGCCCGGCCGTAATGTGGACAAACCCGCTTCCGGCGGCGGTTTCGACGGCTTTTCGTCGGTCGGCCTGGATACGCTCGATCCGGGGGCGGAGCCCAGTGCCTTTGCGGAGGTCGGCGAGGAGTCGTTCCCGCCGGGCGGCGAGTCCGGCCGCGGCGATCCGGGCCCGACGGGTGGCGACCCGGACCCGATGCGCGGCGACCAGGGGCCTCGGCAAGCCGGGCATTCGGGCGAGCCGGGGACTCGGCGGCCCAGGGGACTCGGCGGCCCAGGGGACTCGGCCGCCCTGGGCACTCGGCGGCCCAGTGGACTCGGCGGCCCAGGGGACCCGGCGGACTAAAGGCCCAGGGCACCCGGTGGCCCAGGGACACCCAGCAGCCCAGGCGAACCGGCGGACTAGGGGCACCCAGCGGCTCAGGGGAACCCTGCGGACCAGGGCACCCGTGACCCAGGGGGACCCGTGACCCAGGGGGACCCGTGACCCAGGGCCCCGGCAAGCCGGGCGACCCCGCCCCCCGGGCGCTCAATGAACCCGGGTAGTCGGGCGGCCCCGAGCAGCCGCTACAGCCCAGGGTGACCAAAGCTTCCGGCGCACCACCAGCGCCCGGCGAAGCCCGAGCGGCCCGCGGCAACCCCGGCGGCGGCCGCCGCGGCAACCCCGGCGGCAACCCATGGGCACCCGCGACCCGGGAGCACCCGGCAAGCCACGTGCCCCCGCGACCGCCCCCCAAGACGGCCGCAACGGCCGCCGCAGTCTCAGGGCGCCT
Source organism: Amycolatopsis sp. NPDC004378 (assembly GCF_053602455.1). Classification (NCBI taxonomy): domain Bacteria; kingdom Bacillati; phylum Actinomycetota; class Actinomycetes; order Pseudonocardiales; family Pseudonocardiaceae; genus Amycolatopsis; species Amycolatopsis sp. NPDC004378. Next base: position 1,062,116 of record NZ_JBSGDR010000001.1, on the reverse strand, counting down.
CCGGGTGGTCCGAGTCACGGACTCAGGAAACTCACAGCGCCCGGCGAGCACCATGCAGCCGGTGACCGCACGCAGCCCTTTTCGTACCCGTGCGTCCGTGGCCGCCGGGCGGGCGACCGCCTGGCTCTCGCGCAGTACCGGCCTCGGGCGCGGGGGTGTCATCGGTGGGCGCGTCGCCCTCGCGCTCGATCCGCGGGCTCTTCGGCGGCTCGGGCGGGAGCGGACCGTCGTGCTCGTCACCGGGACCAACGGCAAGACCACCACCTCGCTGATGCTCACCCGCGCCATCGAGGCGCTCGCTGAGGTCGCCGCCAACAGCGATGGTGCCAACATGCCCGACGGCGTCCTCGCCGCGCTGGCCGCGCGGCCCGAGGCGCCCTACGCCGTGCTCGAGGTCGACGAAACCTACGTGCCCTGGGTCGCCGAGCAGCTGAAACCCGCTGTCCTCGTGCTGCTCAACCTCAGCCGGGACCAGCTCGACCGCGTCGGCGAGGTCCGGTCGACCGAACGCGACCTGCGGGCCGCCATCGCCGGGCAGGAGGGCACCGTCGTCGTCGCCAACTGCGATGACGTGCTCGTCACCTCCGCGGCCAGCGCGGCCGCGAAGCCCGTGTGGGTCGCCACCGGCCGCCGGTGGACCGGCGACTCCACCGCCTGCCCGCGCTGCGACGGGCCCATCCGGCACCAGGACAAGCACTGGAGCTGCGAGTGCGGCCTCGCCCGGCCGGAACCCGCCTGGACCCTCGACGGCGACCTCGTCAGCACGCCCGGTGGCCGGCAGGTCGACCTCGACCTGCGGCTGCCCGGGGACGCGAACCGCGCGAACGCCGCCTTCGCGCTGGCCGCCGCGCACCGGCTCGGCGTGCCGCCGCACACCGCCGCCGCGCGGCTGCGGACCATCGCCGACATCGGCGGGCGCTACCGGACGGTCCGGCGGTCGCGGCACTTCGTGCGGCTGATGCTGGCGAAGAACCCGGCCGGCTGGGCCGAAACGCTGCGCGTGCTCGACGAGGACACCCCGGTCGTCGTCGCCGTCAACGCCCAGGAGGCCGACGGCCGCGACCTGTCCTGGCTCTGGGACGTGCACTTCGAGCGGCTCCGCGGCCGCCAGGTCGTCGTCACCGGCGAGCGTGGCGCCGACCTTTCCGTGCGGCTCTGCTACGCCGAGGTCGCGCACTGGACCGACCCCGACCCGGTCGCCGCGATCGACGCGCTGCCGCCCGGCGGTGTCGAGCTCGTCGCCAACTACACCGCGTTCCGCGACCTGGTGGGCAGGTTGCCCGGTGGCTGACTCGATCGTCCAAATCGGACTGCTCCTGCCCGAGGTGCTCGGGACCTACGGCGACACCGGCAACGCGCAGGTGCTCTGCCAGCGGCTGCGCTGGCGCGGGTTCGACGCCGAGGTCGTGCCGGTCGGGCTGGGCGACCCCGTTCCGTCCACTTTGGACCTCTACCTGCTCGGCGGCGGCGAGGACGGCGCGCAGGCGCTGGCCGCCGCGCACCTGCGCAGGTACCCCGGCCTGCGCCGCGCGGTGGCGAACCGCGCCGTGGTGTTCGGCGTCTGCGCCGGCCTGCAGGTGCTCGGCACCCGCTTCCGCGGGATCGACGGCGTCGACCACGACGGGCTCGGCCTGCTCGACGTCAGCACCGAGCCCGGCGAGCGGCGGGCCGTCGCGGAGCTGGTGGCGACGTCGACCGGCCTGCTGGAGGACGCGCCGCTCACCGGGTTCGAGAACCACCTCGGCGTGAGCAAGCTCGGCGCCGACAGCGCGCCGCTCGGGCGGGTCGTGCGCGGCACCGGGAACGGCGACGGCACCGAGGGCGCGCTGACCGACCGGGTCGTCGGCACGTACCTGCACGGCCCGGCGCTCGCCCGCAACCCGGCGCTCGCGGACCTGCTGCTGACCTGGACCACCGGGCACCCGCTGCCGCCGCTCGCCGTGCCCGAGGTCGACCGGCTGCGCGTCGAGCGGCTCACCGCCACGCGCCGGCGCCGCTGAGCCCGTGGACGTGTCCGTGCCGGAGCCGCGTCCGGTGGCCCTGCGCGGTTACGCTGCGTTGGTGAGATTGGGCAGGGTGATCGCCGCGACCGGCGTGCGCATGCGGACCACGGCCGTGGCCGTGTTCGCGCTCGCACTGGCCATCGCCGCCGCTCTCGCCGTCGTCGTGGTGCTGCTCGAGGAGTCGCTCGACCGCAGCGTCACCGAGAGCGCGCGCAGCACCGGCCGCCAGGTCGCGATCCAGCTGGTCCGCGAGGGCGCGCGCGACCTGAGCGCGTCCGACGTCGCGAGCACCGGGGACACCGAGGCCGTCACCCAGGTGCTGAACGCGCAGGGCCGGCCGATCGCGAGCGACCCGGCGATCGTCGGGCACCCGCCGCTGACCACCGCCCACCCGACGGTCGGGCACGAAGCCATCGAGACCCTCCCGCTCGGGCTCAACGGCGACAGCGACGACTACCGCGTCGTGTCGCAGCAGGTCAACGGGCCGGGCGGGCCGTACACCGTGATCTCCGCGCGGTCGCTGGAGCCGGTGACCGAGGCGTCGACGCGGCTGACGCTGCTGCTCGGCCTGATCGCCGTCCCGCTGCTGGCGATCTCCGGGCTGGCCGTCTACCGCGCGGTCGGCTCGGCGCTGCGGCCGGTCGAGCGGATGCGCCGGACCGTCGCCGAGATCTCGACGCGCGACCTCGCCGCCCGGGTCCCGCTGCCGCCGGGCGGCGACGAGGTGCACCGGCTGGCCGTGACGCTCAACGAGATGCTCGGGCGCCTCGCGTCGGCGCAGGCGGCGCAGCGCCGGTTCGTCGCGGACGCCAGCCACGAGCTGCGGTCGCCGCTCTCGACGATCAGCACCGCGCTGGACGTCTCGGGGCGGCACCCGGAAAGCACCGAAGACCTGGTCCCCGTGATCGCCCGGGAGACCGCCCGGCTGCGCGAGCTCGTCGACGACCTGCTCATGCTCGCCCGCACCGACGACACGACCGACCGGCCGTCGCGCACCGAGGTGGACCTCGACGACATCGTCCGCGCCGAGGCCGAGCGGGTCCGCGCCGAGTGCGCGCTGGCCATCGAGGTCCGCGCCGGGCCGGCGAAGGTGCGCGGCAGCGAGGCCCAGCTGCGGCGGGCGGTGCGCAACCTGGTCGACAACGCCCGCGGGCACGCGCGCTCGCACATCCGCGTCGCCAGCTCGGTGCGCGGAGACCTCGCCGTCGTCGAGGTGAGCGACGACGGCCCCGGCGTCGGCGTGGCCGACCGCGAACGGATCTTCGAGCGGTTCGTCCGGCTCGACGCGTCGCGGCAGCGCGACCACGGCGGCACCGGTCTCGGCCTGCCGATCGTGGCCGGCATCGCGGCACGCCACGGCGGGCGGGCGCGCTACGCCGCGTCGGACGAGCCGGGCGCGCGGTTCGTGCTCGAGCTGCCGGTGCTCGAACTGCCGGAGGAGGAGTAGTGCGGCTGCTGATCGTCGAGGACGAGCGCGAGTTCGCGGAGACGCTGCGGCGCGGGCTGGTGGCCGAGGGGTTCACCGTCGACGTCGCGCACACCGGCCGGGACGGCCTCTGGCGGGCGACCGAGCAGGAGTACGACGTCGTCGTGCTCGACATCATGCTGCCCGAGCTCTCCGGCTACGAGGTCCTGAAACGCATGCGGGCGGCCGAAAACTGGACGCCGGTGCTGATGCTCACCGCCAAGGACGGCGAGTACGACGAAGCCGACGCGTTCGACCTCGGCGCCGACGACTACCTGTCGAAGCCGTTCTCCTTCGTCGTCCTCATCGCCCGGCTGCGGGCGCTGCTGCGGCGCGGGGCGCCGGCCCGCCCGGCCGTGCTGGAGGCGGGCGACCTGCGGCTCGACCCGTCCGCCCGCACTGTCCACAGAGGACACCAGCGGATCGAGCTGACCGCGCGGGAGTTCGGGTTGCTGGAGTTCCTGCTGCGGCGGGCGGGCACCGCGCTGACGAAGAACGAGATCCTCGGCCACGTCTGGGACGCGCACTACGACGGCGACGAAAACGTCGTCGAGGTGTACATCGGGTACCTGCGGCGCAAGATCGACGTGCCGTTCGGCACCCGGACCATCGAGACGGTCCGGGGTGTCGGGTACCGGCTGGTGGACGTTACTCGATCGTGATCTCCGGGGCGGAATCCGGGAATTGGTTCCGCCGGGTGCTGCGGGGTTCCGCCGTTTGCCGCCGCCGGTTGCCGCGGATCGCCCAACTCTTCTCGCGAACCGGTGAAAAATACCGTACTGCGGGTCTCTGCCGGGTGCTTGTGCCCATTGCTACGGTGGGCACCCACCCGCGACAAGGAAAGCGATGACGGAATCGCCGCAGCCGTTCCACGTTCAAAGCGAAAGGCCTGAGAAATCCGTTTCCCCGCTCCGCGCCGCCGACGCGATTCGTGAAGCGACCGCCCTGTTCGGGGTGATCACGGGGCTGACCCCGCACGCCGTGACCGGGGTGCGCACGCGCGCCGAAGGCGGCTGGTCCGTGCTCGTCGACGTCGTCGAGCTGGCCCGGATCCCGGACTCCACCAGCGTCATGGCCACTTACCGGGTCGACATCGACGCCACGGGCGAGCTCACCGCGTGCGAACGGCTGCGGCGGTTCACCCGCGGCGCCACCGATTCCTGAAAGGAAGGGTGACAAGATTGGCCGCTTCGTCCGATTCATTGGCCGACATTCTGGAACGCGTGCTCGACAAGGGTGTCGTGATAGCCGGTGACATCGGCGTCAGCGTCGTGGACGTCGAATTGCTGACCCTGCGGATCCGGCTGTTCATCGCCTCCGCCCAGACCGCCCGGGAAATGGGGATGGACTGGTGGACGAACGACCCGTTCTTCGCGCCGAACGCGGCCCGCGGAGAACTCGGCGGTGTCGCCGGAAAGAAGACGGACCTGGCGGCGCGCGTCGCCGAACTCGAGGCTCGGCTGCCCGTGCCGAGCGGAAGGGAAGAACCCCGGTGAGCACCCGGAACTGGCTCTGCGCGTACGCGATCACGCGAAACCGGCCGACCGCCCTGGACCTGGACCCGGCGCCGCGGCTGATCGGCTACCGGGACCTCGGCGTGGTCGTCTCCGAGGTGGCCCCGGCGCGCTTCGACCGCATCGACACGCTCGACCCGGTCGACGGCGCGCTCGCCGAACTGGCCCGCGAGCACGACGCCGTGGTGCGCGCGGTGTTCCGCCACGAACCGGTGCTGCCGCTGCGGTTCGGCACGGTGCTCGACGGCGAGGCCGCCGCGCTGAAACTGCTGGAAACCGCCTACGAACAGGCGCGCGACTGCCTCGACGAGGTCGACGGGCACCGCGAGTGGGGCGTCCGGGTGCGGCACGTCGAACCCGCGTCGACCACCCGGCCGGACGCCTCGGGGCTGACCGGCACGCAGTACCTCGTCCGCCGGCGAGAACGGCTGAAGGCGCTTCAGCAGGCTCGCGAAGACGTCGCCGGCGCGGCCGGACGGCTCCGGGACGCGTTGGGCCGGCACGCCGCCGGCAGCGTCGAGCGCGCGCGGCCGCACGGCGTGCTGCTCAACACCGCCTTCCTCGTCGAAACCGGGCGGGAAGCCGCGTTCCACGCCGAGTTCGAGTGGTTCGCCCGCGAGCTGCGCGGGGCGGGGGCGACGGTGGAGACGTCCGGGCCGTGGCCGCCGTACTCGTTCACCGACGTCGAGCTGGGGGTGACGGCCGGTGGCTGACGCCGTCGAGTCCGTCGCCGACCTGCTCGACCGCGTCGTGCACCGCGGTGCGGTGGTGACCGGGGACGTGGTCATCTCGCTCGCCGGCATCGACCTGGTGCGGCTCGACCTGCGGCTGCTGCTGCTCGGGCTCGAAGGATGAGCGAGCCCGTCCGGATCCCCGCCGACGCCGGCCGCGGGCTCGGCCACCTGGTCGTCACCGTGCTCGACATCCTCCGCGAAGTGCTCGAACGCCAAGCGCTGCGGCGCATGGAGACCCTCACCCCCGCCCAGGTCGAAGACCTCGGCCAGGCCTTGATCGCGCTGGAGATCCGGTTCGCCGAGATCCGCGCGGCCCTCGACGAAAGGATCTAAGTGAGCAGACCGGGACAGACCGGCGGAGGACTCGCGGACACGCTCGACATCCTGCTGGACAAGGGACTCGTGATCGACGCGTCGGTGCGGGTGTCGGTGATCGGGATCGAGCTGCTGGCCATCGAGGCGCGGATCGTGATCGCGAGCGTCGACACCTACATCCGCTACCTCGAAGCCATGCAGCGGCTGCAGGGCACGACCGCGCCCGGGCAGCTCTCGCAGGGACTCGGGCAGACCACCGGACTCATCCCGCCGCCCCCGCCGACGCCCGCGGTGGCCGTGCCGGTCGAGCCGGCGATCCCGGTCGATCAGCCGTGACGCTGCAGCTCTACGGCGTCGTGCGGTCCGGGCACCCGCGGGCGCCGCGGACGGTGCGCTGGGAAGACCTGGCGATGGTCGTCGGCGAGCCCGAGCCGGACCCGGCCGCGCACCTGGCCGTGGTGTCCGCGCTCGTCGAGGGCGGCCCGGTGCTGCCGATCCGGTTCGGCACGGTGGCCGAGGACGAAGAGGCCGTGCGCGCGGAGGTGCTGGCCCCGGCGGCCGGCACCTACCGCGCCGACCTCGACCGGCTCGACGGGCTGGCCGAGGTGCACGTCTGCCTGCGGTTCGCCGAACCCGGCTCGGCGTGGCGGGCCGCCCGCTCCGACGGGCTGCTTTCGGCCGTGGCCGACCGCGCCCGCGACTCCGTGTCGCTGCCGCCGGGCGAGTCGGCCGACGAGCGGTGGGCGTTCCTGGTCGGGCTGGGCGACCTGCTCGTCGTCCGCGAGGCCGTCGCCGGGCTCGGCCGCGCCGGCGGTGTCCAGGCGGACTGGATCGGGCCCCTGCCCGCGTACAGCTTCCTCGAGCGGCGGGCCTGCTCGCGGTGGAGCTGGTGAGCGCCGGAGAAACAGCTCTTGAACACTCTTTTCGACACTGGCCACCACCGCCCGTGATCGGCGATCCTGGCGGCGTGACCACCAGTGAGCTCGCCGCCATCGGCGGGCCCGGCTCCGGGCCGGGCCGGTTCCGCGCGCCGTCGGGTGTCGCCGTCGACGCGCGCGGGCGGATCTGGGTGGCCGACACCGGCAACGACCGCGTCCAGGCCTTCACCCGCGACGGCTACCTCGTGCGCGTCATCGCCGGACGGCTCAAGGCGCCGGAAGCGGTCGCGGTCGACGCGGCGGGCAACGTCTACGTGGCCGACACCGGCAACCGCCGGGTGGCGCAGTACTCGTGGCAGGGCGGGTTCGTGCGTGAGTTCCCGGACCTGGACCGGCCCCGCGGCGTCGCGCTGGACCGCGCCGGACGCCTCCTGGTCTACGACACCGACCGCGTCGCGCGCTTCGACACCCGCACGGGCACGGCGTTGGCCGACGGCTCCGAATGGGCCGGATCGGCGCGCGACCGCGCGGAAGACGGGCACGGCGGCGTCTGGGTGGCCGACACCGGGCACCACCGGATCGTCCACTTCGGAGTGTCGCGCTAGTTCTTCGAGATCGCGGCGGTCGCGCGGACCACGGCCGTGCAGCGGTTCTCGACGTACTCGAGCCCGCCCTCTTCGGCGATGCGGCGCGCCTCGGCGGAGACGATGCCCTGCTGCAGCCACAGCGCCTTGGCCCCGATCTCGACGGCCTCGCGCGCGATCCCGGGGGCTTCGGGCGACGGGCGGAAGACGTCGACGAGGTCGACCGGCTCCGGGATGTCCTTGCGCGACCGGTACACCTTCTCGCCGAGCAGCTCGGTAGCCGTCGGGTGCACCGGGATGATGCGGAAGCCGTGCGCCTGCAGCACGGCGGGGACGCCGTGCGCGGCCTTGGCCGGGTCGCGGCTCAGGCCGACCACGGCGATGGTCTTGGCGCCTTCGAGGATCTCCGCTGCGTTCATGCCGGTGGAACGCGCGGCGGGCGTCAAAGCTTCCAGAGCCGCAGGCCGCGGACGCGGTAGACGGGCCAGATCACGTGCCAGGGCTTGCGGCGGGCGAACGCGGCGGCGCAGATGAGCACGTTGCGCGCGGACGTCGTCGCCACCTCGTGCCGGTCCGGCCAGGCTTCGCCCTGGGCGCCGACGGCGATGCGGAACACCGTGAGCAGGCCGCGGCCCTGCAGGTCGTACTTGGCGCCGGTGTCGCCGGAGTCCGGGGCCAGCTCGAGGATTTCGGCGCCGAACGCGCGGGCGGCCTGCGGCGCGACTTCGGCGGGCACCGCGCCGACGCTGCGCGTGATCGCCTTGCCGTGCAGCCGGCGCGCGTAGCGCCACAACAGCGCGCGCTCCCACCACGGCAGCAGCCGGTGGTGGGCCAGCAGCGCGGCGCATTCGCCGTGGCCGATGGCGAAGATGCTCGTCAGCTCGTCGTAGCTGCCGTTGGCCGCCGGTTCGTTCAGGTGCAGCCGCACCTCGAACCGCGTGCGCGCGGTGAGCTCGTCGAGCAGCTCGCGGTGATCGAGCCGCGCTTTCGCGTGGGAGAGCGACCAATCGGCCATCGGACCTCCAGACGTCGCGCACAGGCTAGACGGCGCGCGACGCCCGGCACAGGAGTTCAGCCGATCTTCTCGCCGTACATCTCGCCGAGCGGGTCGGAGATCAGCTCGACGCGGGCACCGTCCGGGTCGGACAGGTAGATGGACGTCTTGCTCTCCAGCAGGTACTGCACGCCGTTTTCGTCGAGCTTGTCCTTGATGGCGCTCCACCGGTCGGGGGTGACCGACAGCGCCAGGTGGTGCAGTCCACCGAGGACTTCCGCGTACGGGCCGAGGTCCAGACCGGGCAGGTCGAAGAAGGCGACCGCGTTGCCGTTGCCGACGTCGAAGAAGAAGTGGCTGGAGCCGGGGTAATCACGGTTTTCGATCAGCTCGGTGAGCGGGAAGCCGAGGACGTCCTGGTAGAAGCGGATGGTCCGCTCGACGTCGCTGGAGATCAGCGCGGTGTGGTGGATGCCGCGGCCGTTCGTCGCCGGGCGGTCGGCGGCCGGGCGCAGGTGGCGCTCGCGCAGTTCGTCGCGGATCTCGGCGAGCTCGGTGACCTCGGCCTGGGTCGGTGCCATGTCCCTCACGTCCCTTCCTGGTGGTACCGCGAACGCTACGCCCCATTTGTCTCGCGCGCAAGAGGTTGTATCGCGAGAGTTCCGCTGGGTGGAACATCGAGACTTGTGTGCGGGGTGGCCGCACGGCAGAGTCACCTCGCGTGGACGCCAGCAGGGTGCAGGAGGCCGCCGCCGTACTGGCGCGGGCCTACGCGATGCGCGAGCCGATCGAGCCGCTGATCAAGACCTACCCGGACGCGGGCGTCGAGGACGCGTACCGGATCCAGCAGGAGCAGGTGCGGCAGTGGACCGAGGCCGGCGACTCGGTCCGCGGGCACAAGGTCGGGCTCGCCTCGGCCGCGATGCAGCGGCAGATGGGCGTCGACCAGCCCGACTACGGGCACCTCACCGGCGGCATGTTCCACCTCGAGCACCAGGCGATCCCGACCTCGGCGTTCCTGCAGCCGCGGATCGAGCCGGAGATCGCGTTCGTGCTCGGTTCGGCCCTGCGCGGCCCCGGCGTCACGGTCGCCGACGCGGTGCGCGCGGTCGACTTCGTCCTGCCCTCGCTGGAAATCGTCGACTCCCGGATCCGGGACTGGAAGATCTCGCTGTTCGACACGATCGCCGACAACGCGTCGTCCGGCGGGGTGGTGCTGGGCAGCAGCCCGACCGCGCTGGGGGCCGTGGACCTGCGGCTGGCGGGGTGCGTGCTCTACCGGAACGGCTCGGTGGCGGCGACCGGCGCGGGCGGCGCGGTGCTCGGCTCGCCGCTGAACTCGCTGGTGTGGCTGGCGAACACGGTGGGGCCGCTGGGCGTCACGCTCGAACCCGGGCACGTCGTGTTGCCGGGGTCGATGACCCGGGCGATCCCGGTCTCGCCGGGCGACACGATCGTCGCGACCATCGCCGGCCTCGGCAGCGTCACCGCAGTCTTCTCGGAGGAATCGTGAACGTGCGCGAAGCAGCCACTTCGCTGCTTGAGACGACTTCGGAGCGGGCCCCGCTTTCCGAGGAGTGGCCCGGGCTGGACGTCGACACCGCGTACGCGATCCAGGACGAAGCTCTGCGGCAGCGGCGAGCCCGCGGCGAGACGCTCGTCGGGGTCAAGCTGGGCCTGACGTCCCGGGCCAAGCAGGAGCGGATGGGCATCGACTCGCCGCTGCTGGCCTGGCTCACCGACGCGATGGTGCTGCCCGCGGGCGTCCCGGTGCCGCGGCTGATCCACCCGCGGGCCGAGCCCGAGCTGGTCTTCGTGCTGGGCCGCCGCCTGGCGGGCCCGGGCGTCACGGCGGCGACGGCGCTGGCCGCGGTCGAGAGCGTGTACGGCGGCATCGAGGTCATCGACAGCCGGTACACGGACTACCGCTTCACGCTCCCGGACGCCGTCGCGGACAACGGCTCGTCGGCGTACTTCGGCGTCGGCCCGGTCGGGCTCCCGCCCGCCTCGCTCGACCTTTCACTGGAGGCGGCGCTGCTGGAGGTCGACGGCCAGATCGTCGACACGGCGACCGGCGCGGCCGTCCAGGGCCACCCGGCCGAAGCCCTGGCCCTGGCGGCGAACGCCCTGGCCGCGCGGGGCCTGGCCCTGGAGCCGGGCTGGCTGGTGCTGACGGGCGGCATGACCGACGCGGTCCCGCTCCGCCCCGGCTCCCGCGTCGCGGCCCACTTCTCCCACCTGGGCTCGATCACCCTGTCCGGCTGAGCCGTGTCGACCTCCCAGTCACGCGTGATGCCCCTCCAATCACGCGTGATGCCTCTTCAATCACGCGTGTGCGCCACTTCCGCACGGTCGGCGATCCGCTTGATGCCGCCGACCACCCGCGGCCAGACCGCGCGGGGCAGGTCGTGGCCCATGCCGGGGACGACGTCGAGGTCGGCGCCCGGGATCGCGCGGGCCGTCGCGCGCCCGCCCGAGACGTGGACCAGCGGGTCCTTCGCGCCGTGCACGACCAGCGCCGGCACCCGGACCTTCCGCAGCTTCGGGGCGCGGTCGCGTTCGGCCATGATCGCCGCGAGCTGCCGCAGCGTGCCGCCCGGGGGCACACCGCGGTCGAACGTGCGCTCCGCCCGCAAGCGCATGCGCTCCTCGTCGAACGGGTAGCCGGGCGAGCCGATCAGCCGGAACGTCCGCACGAGCAGGTCGACGTAGTCCGCGCGGGTGCGCGGCGGCGCGCTGAGCAGCATCGACATCGCCCGCGGGCTCGGCCGGCCGACCAGCCGCCCGCCGGTGCTCGACATGATCGACGTCAGCGACAGCACCCGCGCCGGGTGCCGGACGGCCAGGGTCTGCGCGATCATCCCGCCCATCGACGCCCCGGCGACGTGCGCGGCCGGGACGCCGAGCACGTCCAGCAGCCCTGCGGCGTCGGCGGCCATGTCGGCCAGCGAGTACGGCGAACTGTGCAGCAGGTACGCCTGCGCGAGGGTGGCGCGGCCGCGCATCCGGCTCGACCGCCCGGAGTCGCGGTTGTCGAACCGGATCACGTAAAACCCTTGGGCGGCCAGGGTTTCGCAGAAGTCTTCGTCCCACCAGATCATCGGTGCGCCGAGGCCCATGACGAGCAGCAGCGGACGGCCGCCCGCGTCGCCGAACGTCTCGAAGCACAGCTCGACGTCGCCGACCGCCGCGACGCGCTCCGCCATCAGGCCTCCCGGGTGTGCTCGGCGGCCAGCTTGGTGAGCTCGGCCAGCGCGTCGTGCAGGTGGTCCACCAGGTCCCAGACGTCCGGGATCAGCTCGCGGCAGGCGACGAGCCCGAAGTCCAGCTTCCCGTCGTAGGACATCACGGTGATGTTCAGGCCGCCACTCGCGTCGGTGATCGCGGAGACCGGGTAGTTCGCGAGCATCCGCGCCCCGGCCAGGTACAGGGGCTTCTGCGACCCGGGGACGTTCGACACCACCAGGTTCACCACCGGCGCGGTGGCGCCGAGGAACAGCATGGTGGCGCGCGCGGCGAGCCCGCCGAGCGCGGCCGGCAGCATCCCGCTGAAGTCGACCAGCCACGACGCGGGCAGCGGCTGGTACCGCTGCTTCGCGGCGACCATCGCGCTGGTGACCTCGGCCAGCCGCGCGGCGGGGTCGGCGAGGTGCGTCGGCAGCGGCGCGAGCATGACCGACACCTGGTTGCCGGCGTCCTTCGCCTGCTCGGGCGTGCGGACCGAGAGCGGCACGAGCGTGACGAGCGGCTGCTCGGGCAGCGCGTCGTGGTCGACGAGCCAGCGGCGCATCACGGTGGCGCACAACGCCATCACGACGTCGTTGACCGTGACGCCGAAGACGTTCTTGACGTGCTTGACCTCGTCGAGCGGCAGCGAACCGTACGCGAAGCGGCGGTGCGGGCTGATCGGCCCGTTGAACGGCGTGTCCGGCGCCACGAGCCGCGGCCGCGCGGCCTCGTGGCGTCCGGAGCCCTGGCGCGTGACGCGGTTGAGCATGCTGCCGGCCTTCGCGAGCAGCCCGACGCCGGGGTAGCGGCCCAGGCCGGGGACTTCGTCGATGTGCTGGAGCAGCTTCGGCACCTGGAGGGCGGCTTTGACGGGGTGCAGCACGAGCTTCTTCGCGCCGTTGAGGGCGAGCGCGGCCGGGGTGGGGACGGGCTCCTTGACCGGCTGTTTCGGCGGGGCCTTCGGCTCCGGCTCGGCCGTGGTGTCCATGAGGACGCCGATCAGCTCGGCCCCCGAGACGCCGTCGATCGCGCTGTGGTGGACCTTCGTGTAGACGGCCACGTGGCCGTCCGGCAGGCCGTGGATGAGGTAGGCCTCCCACAACGGCCGCCGCCGGTCGAGCGGCCGCGCGGTCAGCCGCGCGATCTGCTCGGCGAGCTGCCGCTCGTCGCCCGGCGCGGGGAGCGCGATCTCGCGGACGTGGTACTCGAGGTCGAACTCGGGATCGTCGATCCAGTACGGGTGGTCGAGCCCGAACGGAACGGTCAGCAGCCGCCACCGGAGCGGCTTGGCGAGGTGCAGCCGCGAGCCGATGAGCTCCCGGAGGTCGTCGAGCGTGAGCCCGCCGCCGGGAGCGGTGGCGGGGTCGAGGATCGAAAGGCCACCGACGTGCCCGGTCGTGGTGGTGGACTCGGCGTTGAGGAACTGCACGTCCAGGGCGGTGAGCTGGCGCATGGGGCCTCCCTCGGCTCGGCAAGCCAGTCTGCCCCGCCGGGTCGCCGGGGGTAAATCCGCTGGCCGGGTGCGGAAGTCCACCCGCTCATGGGGGATCGTGCTGCGCCTCGAAGGGGATCCGGGACGGCCTGCCCGGCGGCGAGACTGCGTGCATGACGACGATTCGGCTCCCGCTCTCGCGGACGGAGTACGTCGCCTTCGGCTGCTCGGCGGGCGTGGGGAAGGTGTCGCGATGACCCTGGTTCGGCGGCCGCTGACTCGGGCCGAGGGTGCGGCGTCCACCTGGCTCGTGGCGCAGGCGGGGCTGGCCCTCCTGTGGCCGTTCGGGACCGGGTCGCCGTTCGGGGGTCGTGTCGGAATCGCGCTTCCCGTGGCCGGGCTTTGTGTTGCGGGCGCGGTGCTCGTGCCGGCGGCGCCGCGGCTGGTGGCCGTGGCCGGGGGCTGGGGTGCGTGCGTCGTGCTCGTTCTGGTCGTGCCGCACAACCTCGTGATGCAGGTGGCCTTCGGGCAGCCCGTCGAAGCGCCGCTGGTGTTCGCCTTCGTCGGCGGCTTGCTGTGCGGGCTCGCCGCCGATGCGCGTCGGGTGCGGACCGGCCGTGGCTGCCGGGTGTGCGGGCGGACGCGGCCGGTTGCCCGGCGGCCGGACGGCACGCTCGTGGCGCCGCGGTGGGCGCGGGTTGCCGTCGGGGTCGCCGTCTTCGTGCCGCTCGCCGGGTTCACGCTGCCGCACTGGTCGTGGGCGCTCGGCGTGCCGCTCGGCACCACCCGGGCCGGGGAGATGAGCGGCACGATCGCCGTCTCGCTCTTCGTGCTCGGGGCCGTTCCCGCCGTCGGTGCCGTGCTGACCGCCGGCCTGGCGCGGGGCTGGTCCCAGCGGTTTCCGCGGTGGGTGCCCGGGCTCGCCGGCCGCCGGGTGCCGGCGGCGCTCGCGATCACGCCGCCGCTCGTGGCCGGGTTGCTCGTCGGCCAGTACGGCGCACTGATGACGGGATGCGTCGCCTTCGGCCTCACGCCCGCCTGTGACCCGGGTGGAGCGGGCGAGGGGGCGCTGGCCGGTCAGTGGGCGTTCACGGCGACCTACCCGGTGTTCCTGGTGTGGGGCGCCGCGCTGCTCGTGGCGACGCTGGGCTTTCGGGCGACGACGAGGCCGTGTCCGGTGTGCCTTTGACGCGCGGCGCCGGGACGTCCGCGCCGTTCCGGTACGCGCGCGCCTGGATTTCGTACAGCTCGTGGTAGACGCCGCCCTCGCGGATCAGCTCGTCGTGCGTGCCCTGTTCGATCAGCCTTCCCTTCTCCAGCACCAGGATCCGGTCGGCGGACCGGATGTTGGCGAGCCGGTGGGTGACCAGCACCGTGGTCCGCCGGCCGCGGTGCGACGTGCTCGCGTGCTGCAGGCCGGCGAACACCCGGGCCTCGGCTCGGGCGTCGAGCGCCGCCGTCGGTTCGTCCGCCACCAGGACCGACGCGTCGCGGTAGATGCCGCGGGCGATGCCCATGCGCTGCCACTGGCCGCCGGACAGGTCGTGGCCCTCGTCGAACTTCTTCGACAGGACCGTGTTCTCCTTGGCGGGCAACGAATCGATGACCTCGTCCGCGCCCGAGTAGCCCACGGCTTCGCGCCACGCCCGGCGATCCGGGTCGGCGCGGCCGAGCCGGCCCACCGCGACGTTGTTCGCCGCCGTCATCGGCCACTCGGCCGGTTCCTGCGCGATGACGGCGATGTTCGCGTGCACCGACGCCGGGTCGGCGTGCGCGAGGTCGACGCCGTCCCAGCGCACCACGCCTTCGTCCGGCGGGTAGAGCCCGGTCAACAGCTTGCCGAGGGTGGTCTTGCCCGAGCCGTTCTCCCCGACGAGCGCGACCACTTCGCCGCGCCGGATCGTCAGCGAAACGTCCCGCAGCGCGGGCCTCTTCTGCCCCGGGTAGGTGAACGTGACGCCCTCCAGCCGGATCTCGGCCGGGTCGGGCGGCGCCGTCACCGCCGTCGGCGGCGGCTGCCGCTTCACCGATTCGACGAGCAGCTGGTTGTAGAACCCGATGTAGAACGAGTCCTCGTACAGCGCGTTGACCGCGCGCATGGTGTTGGACAGCGCCGTCGACGCCGTGCGCATCGCCAAGACCGCAGTGCCGGCCAGTGCCAGCTCCATCCCGCCGGAGTAGAGCAGCCAGCCGAGCACGAGGTACGCCGCCGCGGTGCCGAAGCCCGCCGCCGCCCGGCCGGTGGTCCGGACCAGGTTGCTGCGATGGGCCAGCCGCACCTCCTCCCGCGCCAGGCTGCGCGAGATGCGCCGGTACTCGCCGAGCAACGGCTCCTGCAGCGTCAGGGCGTGCCGCTCGAGGGCCATCGTGCGCCAGGTCGCGACCTCCTCGACGACCGACTTGCGGATGTTGCGCCCGACCGTGTCGAGGAAGTGCCGGTAGTTCAGCTTCGCGATGCGGGCGGCGGCCCAGCCGTCGGCCGCCGCGGCGAGCAGCAGCACCGGCGCCAGCCACGGGTTGAGCAGGCCCGCGGTGAGCATCGCCGCCGCGAGCGAGATCGCCGACGACGTCAGGTCGGCCAGCCGCCGCAGGCTGGTCTCGATCGACCGGACGCCGAACCGCGCGCCTTGCCGCGCCAGCTCGCGGAAGTCCGCGTCTTCGAACGCGATCAGCCCGACGCGGACGACCGCCGCCGTGACCGCGTCGTCCGCCGCGGCGGTGACGCGTGGCCGCAGTGCGCCCTCGACGGCGGCGACGGCCGCATCGAGCACCGCGCGCGCCGCGTACGACCCCGTGACGACCGCGATCGCGGGCAGCGACTGCAGCACCCGCTCGGGCGTGGGGCCTTGTTCGAGCAGCGCGGTGAAGACGTTCGCGGTGGCGAGGAGCCCGAACGCGGTGACGCAGCCCGAGACGACGTGCACGAACCCGGCCAGCAGCGTCAGCCGCGGCGACGTGCGCCAGGCCAGCCGCAGCACGACGGCGATCGCGTGTGGCAGCGCGCGCACCGCCTGGCCGAACCCCGCGGAGGCCACGCGTTCGTCGACGCGCGCCCATTCGGGCATCTTCATGTTCTCGACCCCGATCAGCGGGGTCGAGTCCGTGGGTTCCAGGGGCGGCCCGGCTGGTCTGCGCACGCGTTCATCTCTACTCCGGGGGTCCGACAATTTCGGGCGCCCGCGGCCCGGGCGAACCCCGGTGGACGGGGGTCG
Source organism: Amycolatopsis sp. NPDC004378 (assembly GCF_053602455.1). Taxonomy (NCBI): domain Bacteria; kingdom Bacillati; phylum Actinomycetota; class Actinomycetes; order Pseudonocardiales; family Pseudonocardiaceae; genus Amycolatopsis; species Amycolatopsis sp. NPDC004378. The sequence continues at coordinate 1,045,757 of NZ_JBSGDR010000001.1, read as the reverse complement.
ACGCTAGGCCGTTCGGGTGAAAGTAATCGTTTTCCCTGGGCCTCCGGCGGCATCGGGGACACACTCGCTTGCATACCGCGAAAGCGAGCAAGACCGAATAACTAATAATTGTTGTGAAATTGACCCACCGCAGGATCGCCCAGTTCGGCAGGTCCGCGGATGTGGTGGCAGAGACCGGAAACGGGTGACGTCCTCGAGCAAGGGGGGAGGGGTGTCACCCGTTTCCTCCTACCCGTTTTCCCGGGTGTACCGCGCACGCAGAAATGGGCTGAATTCGCGGTCTTCGCCCATCCGCACGTCGATTTCGTGGGTGAGGGTGTCGCCGTCCGGGGTGAGCCGGTGCCGGGCGACCCCGCGGGCGGTCTTCTTCTCCAGGACCAGGGTGGCGCCCGACCAGGCGCCGCGGGCGGGCGACTCGGGTGGGAAGCCGTAGCTGTCGAAGCCGTACGAGAGCGTCTCGCCGGTCTGCGGGTCGACGGTGAAGACGGTGTGCCCCAGGAACTCCGTGCCGTCGGTGCGGCGTTGCCGGTAGTCCTGGAGCAGTGCGAAACCGTTGAGTGTCAAGCGGTATGCGCACTTCGCGCGCGCGGCCGAGGCCGGCGCCCACGGCGACGCGGCGAGGTCTTCGGTGCCGGTCCAGTCGCCGACGAAGGCCTTCAGCGCGTCGTGCGCGGGCCCGAGGGTGGGCATGTCCATGCTCGCTCCATTTCGACAGGTGCCTGTCAATATGCGAGACTAGCACGCATGTGGTCGCAGCGAGCCGAGACGTTCACCCGGGTGATCGACGCCGTTTTCAAGGCCAATGGCGGTTTCCTGGCCGCGGGCGACGCGCTGACCGGGCCGGTCGGGCTGACGGCCGCGCAGTGGCAGGTGCTCGGCTTCCTCGAGGACGGCCCGGCGACCGCCGCCGAGGTCGCGCGCCGCCGCGGGCTGCGGCGCCAGAGCGTGCAGGAGACGGTGAACCGCCTGCTGCGCAACGGAATGCTCGACCGCCTGCCCAATCCGGCCGACGCGCGGGCGCCGCTGCTGTCGTTGACGCGACCGGCGAAGGCGGCCTTGCGGGAACTGGGCGCCGCGCAGGAAGCGTGGGCGGAGGACGTGGCCACGCAGGTGTCCCGGGAAGACCTGGAGACGACGCTGCGCACGTTGCGCCGGCTGCAGGAGGTCGTGGCCCAGCCGCGGCTGCCCTGAAGCTACTTCGCCGCGCCGGGGCCGGGCAGCGGATCGACGTCGCCGGCGTGCATCGGCTCGCCGCAGTGGGTGCAGCGGAGGTCGGCGGCGGCGATTTCGCCGCACGCGTGGTGCCGGTAGAGCACCGGCGGGCCGGCCTCGCCCGCCAGCCACTTGTCGCCCCAACGGGTCATGACCATGAGCATGTCGACCAGGTCGGCGCCTTTTTCGGTGAGGACGTACTCGAAGCGCGGACGCTGGTCGTACGGCCGCCGCTCGAGGACGCCCTGGTCGACGAGGTGGTTCAGCCGCTCGGTGAGGACCTTGCGCGAGATGCCGAGATCGGCCTGGAGCTGCTCGAACCGGCTGATGCCGACCCACACGTCCCGCAGGATCAGGGGCGACCAGGGTTCGCCGATGACGTCCAGCGTGCGCGCGATCGAGCACGCGGCCAGTTCGCTGAAGTTCGTGCGCTGCATGAGGCCACTTTAGCACTCGGGGTTCCCTTAAGGAACTTGAACTGCTACGGTTCTGGAGTCTCCTCAAGGAACTCGAAAGGACGGCTCCGATGAGCAAGGTGATCAGCGCCCACGCGGTGTCGGTCGACGGGTACATCACCGGCCGCGAACCCGGCCCCGGGAACGGGCTCGGCGACGGCGGGACGCTCTTCGACTGGTACACCGACGGCGACACGCGGAGCCGGGTGTTCGACTTCTTCAGCCTCAGCGAGCCGAGTGCCCGCGTGTTCGACAGCCTTGCCGGGCGCATCGGCGCCGTCGTCGCGGGCCGCAACACCTACGAGGACTCGGACCACTTCGGCGGCGGCAGCCCGCACCCGGGCGCCCCGCTCGTCCTGCTCAGCCACCGGCCGGCACCCGAACTGACCGACCGGCAGACCCTGGCCGGCGACGTCAAGGAAGCCGTCGAGGCGGCCCGCGCGGCGGCCGGCGGCAAGGACGTCGGCCTCATGGGCGGCGGCGCGCTGACCTCGGCGCTCGCGGCGGGACTGGTCGACGAGATCGTCCTCCACCAGGTCCCGGTGCTCCTCGGCGGCGGCCGCTCGTTCTTCCGGGAGCTGCCCTCGCACATCCGCCTCGAGCTGATCGAGGCCGTCCCCGCCCCCGGCGTCACCCACCTCCACTACGCAGTCGCCTGAACCCGAAGGAGCGCACCATGCTGAACGACGACGTCCGCCGGATCATCGCCACCACCGCGATCGGCCACCTCGCCACCGTCCTGCCCGACGGGGCCCCGCACTCGGTCCCGGTGTGGGTCGACCCGGAAGGCGACCGCATCGCGATCATGACCGGCCCGGACTCGGTCAAGGCCCGCAACCTGCGGCGCGACGCCCGGGTGGCGCTCTCCCTGACCCCCGTGGACAACCCGTTCGAGCCCGTGATCGTCCGCGGCCGCGTGGTCGAGTGGATCGACGGGGACGCCGGCTGGGCGATCGTGGACCGGATCGCGACCAAGTACCTCGGCCAGGGCTACCCGCGGGAGCAGGCCCGGGTGGTGGCCCTCATCGAGCCGGAGCGCCAGAGCGTGGGCATGGGCTGACGCCCCGGGGGCCGGACCGGGACTCGTCAGTCCGGCTTGATGCCCAGCAGGGTCAGGAACGCCCGGAAGCCCGCCGGCATGTCGACCTCGTCCGGGTCCAGGAGCCATTGCAGCTGCAGGCCGTCCAGGACCGCGATCGCGATGGGGGCCAGCTGTTCCGGTGTCGTGCCCGGGGGCAGCTCGTCCCGGTGGCGCTCCAGCATCTGGGTCATGCCCGCCCGGACGCGCGCGTACCGGTCGTGGAAGTACTCCCGGGCCGGGTGGTCTTCCGTGACGCTGTCCGCCGAAAGCACCGTGTACGTCTGGACGATCCCCGGCCGGGTCGCGTTGTAGTCGACGAGGTCGGCCAGCTGGTTGACCGTCATCGACGACTCGTCGCCCGGCGGGGCGTGGCCGAAGTGCAGGAGATCCCACTCGTCACGGGTCTCCAGCACTGCCGCCAGCAGGTCTTCCTTCGTCGGGAAGTAGTGCATCAGCCCCTGCTGCGTCAGCCCGACGCGCTCGGCCACCGCGGCCAGCGAAGTGCCGCGATAGCCGCGTTCGGCGATCACTTCGAACGCCGCTCGGACGATGCTCGCCCGGCGGTCGGCGCCCCTGGCCCGCGTCATGATCCCGAGCCTACGGGAGAAGCTGTCACGGAACCATAACTTTCACTACCCACTGCCAGGTAGAGTAGGGCCATGAGCTTCGACGTCGACGCGCTGCTGGCCGAGCTCGACCTGGACACCAAGGCCCGCCTGCTCGCCGGGCAGGACGTCTGGTCCCTGCCCGCGATCGGCGACATCGGCCTGGCCTCCCTCGTGCTCTCCGACGGCCCGGTCGGCGTCCGCGGGACGCGGTGGAGCCCGGACGACCCCTCGGTGACCCTCCCCAGCCCGACGGCCCTCGCCGCGAGCTGGGACCCGCGACTGGCCGTGCGCGCCGGCCGGCTGCTCGCGCAGGAGGCCCGCCGCAAGGGCGTGCACGTGCTGCTGGCGCCCACGGTCAACCTCCAGCGCTCGCCGCTGGGCGGCCGTCACTTCGAGTGCTACTCGGAAGATCCCCTCCTCACCGGGATGCTGGGCGCCGGCTACGTCACCGGCGTGCAGGACGGCGGGGTCGCCGTCACGGTCAAGCACTTCGTCGCCAACGACTTCGAGACCGAGCGCTTCACCGCCGACGTCCGCGTCGGCGAACGCGCGCTGCGCGAGCTCTACCTGGCGCCCTTCGAGCTCATCGTCCGGCGCGCGAAGCCGTGGGGGATCATGGCCGCCTACAACAGCGTCAACGGCACCACGATGACCCAGCACGCCGAACTGCTCAACGGCGTGCTGCGCGACGAATGGGGCTTCGACGGCTTCGTCGTCTCCGACTGGCTGGCCGCGCGCGACACCGTCGCCTCCGCCAACGGCGGCCTCGACGTCGCGATGCCCGGCCCGCGCACGGTGTTCGGCGAACGGCTCGCGGAAGCCGTGCGCGACGGCGAAGTCGACGAAGACGTCGTCGACGACATGGTCCGCCGCGTGCTCCTGCTGGCCCACCGGACCGGCGCGCTCGGCGACGCCGCCGCGCCGGAGAAGTCCGATTTGGACGGTGACGCGGTCGCACGCGAACTCGCGCACCGGTCGTTCGTGTTGCTCAGCAACGAAACCGGAGTACTGCCCCTGCGCGAGCCGCGGAGCATCGCCCTCATCGGCGCGTTGGCCGAGGACCCGAAGATCCTCGGCGGCGGCAGTGCCACCGTGTTCCCGGACCACGTCATCTCCCCTCTCGACGGCCTCAGGAAGGCCGTTCCCCCGGGCACCGACCTCACGTTTTCGACCGGTGCCGATCCGCGAACGACGCTACCGCCGGCCACCGACAATTTCCGGCTCCGCGTCACGGCCAAAGCCGCGGATGGCACCCGATTGGCTGAATTTCCGCTCAGGGAAGCAAAAATCTCCTGGATCGGGGAACTCCCGGCCGGCCTCGACATGGCGACGCTCGCGTCCGTCGAAATCCACGGCACGTACCTGCCGGAGCGCAGCGGAACGCACACTTTCGGCCTGACCGGTCCCGGCGACCTCCGCCTGACCGTCGGCGGCCAAACCCTCTTCGACGGCGTGAACCTGCCCGAAGGCGGCGACGTCTTCACCTCGATCATGCAGGTGATCGAGCAGCGCCGGGAGGCCGAACTGACGGCGGGCGAGCTGGTGGACGTCAGCCTGACGTACTGGATCCCGTCGGAGATGGCGGAGTTCGCCCGCGGCACCTTCGCCTGGGTCACCTTCGCGCTCGGCCACCGCGGCCCGGTGCTCGACCCGGACGCCGCGCTCGAGGAAGCCGTTGCCGCGGCGGGGAAGTCGGACGTCGCCGTCGTCGTGGTCGGCACCACCGCCGAGGTCGAGAGCGAGGGCTTCGACCGCACTTCCCTCGCCCTGCCGGGACGGCAGGACGAGCTGGTCGAGCGCGTGGCCGAGGTCAACCCCAACACCGTGGTCGTCGTCAACGCGGGCTCCCCGGTCGAGATGCCGTGGCGGAACGACGTCGCCGCGGTGCTGCTGACCTGGTTCCCCGGCCAGGCCGGCGGCGACGCGCTCGCCGACGTCCTCCTCGGTCACGAAGAACCCGGCGGCCGCCTCCCGACGACCTGGCCGGCCAAGCTCGAAGACGCTCCGGTCACCGATGTGACACCGGAAGAAGGCGTGCTCGAGTACGGCGAAGGCGTCTACATCGGTTACAGCGCCTGGGCCCGGGTCGAGCAGAAGCCCGCGTACTGGTTCGGCCACGGCCAGGGCTACACGACCTGGGTGTACGAAGAGCTCGACGTCTACCCGGACGACGAAGGCGGCACGCGCGTCCGAGTCCGAGTCCGCAACTCGGGAGCGCGGAAGGGCCGCGAAGTCGTCCAGCTCTACCTCGCCCCGACCGAACGCGGCGACCGCCCGCACCGCTGGCTCGCCGGCTTCGCGAGCGTCGAAGCCGGGCCCGGTGAGGCCGTCGAAGTCGACGTCGCGATCAAGCCGAGGTCCGTCGAAGTCTGGCGCGACGGCTGGCAGCACATCGCCGGCGAGTACGTCCTGGAGGCTTCGCACGCCTACGACCAGCCGCGGTTGAGCACGCGGGTCGTGCTCCAGAAAATCCGTTGACGGGCCGAAGGGGATTTCTCTAGCTTGTGCCGAGCACCCTTGACCAGCGAAAGGAGGTGGGTCCCGTGATCACGCAACCGATCATGCGCTCCCACCCCGGATCGAGGGTGCCGGGTCCTTAGACCGGGAGCGCACCTCCCGGAAGGACCTTCATGACCGAACTGGTCGTGCGTCCGCTCGAAGCGGGCGAAGAACACCTCTTCACCTCCCTGCCCGACCGCGGCCTCGTCGGCCGCAAGGTGCTCGGCAACGACTTCGCCGAGATGGCCGCCCAGGGCGAATACCGGCCCGAGTGGGTCTGGGTCGCGCTGCGCGAAGACGTCGTCGTGGCGCGGGCCGCGTGGTGGGGGACGCCGAAGGACGAAACCCCGATCGCGCTCGACTGGTTCGACTTCACCGACTTCGACGCGGGCGTCGAGCTGCTGAGGCGGGCGCCGTTGCGGGCGGAGTACTCGCTGACCACGCCACCCGCGTGGCAGGACGACCCGGCCGTCAAGCACGAGGTCGACGTCCGCGTCGAGGCGGCCGAGAAGGCGGGCTACCACAAGCTCGTCGAGCGCTACCGGTTCTGCTGGACGCCGGAAAACGGCCTGCCGGACCGTCCGGGCCGGCTGGACTTCCGGCCCGAGCCGGACGACGACGTCATCCTCGAGGTCTTCAAGCGCGTGCACGTCGGCAGCCTCGACGCGCACGTCCGGAAGACGGTCGAGGAGCACGGGCTCGAGGCGGCCGCGCGAGAAGACCTGGACATCATGAAGTGGATGCCGGCGCCGCGGGACTGGTGGCGGCTGGCGTACACGCGCGAAGGCGACCTCGTCGGGCTGACGCTGCCGAGCCGCAACGCCTACGACCCGGTGGTCGGCTATGTCGCCGTCGTGCCGGAGCACCGCGGCCACGGCTACGCGTACGACCTGCTGGTCGAGGCCACGCACGACCTCGTCGCGCACGGCGCGGACAAGATCGTCGCGGGCACCGACGTCGGCAACGTCCCGATGGCCAAGGCCTTCGCCAAGGCGGGCTACCCGGTCACCCAGCACCGCATCGACCTGGTGTGACACCGGCGGCGGCCTCGTCTTGCCCGGCGAGGCCGCCGCGCGGTACCTTCGATCGCTAGAGCGATCTATCAAGTCGGCTAGGGGGCCCGCGATGGACGTACTTCGGGAGAAGGGGCTGACGCCACTTCGCGTGATCCTCGGCTTCTCGCTGCTCACGACGACGCTGCACTACGCGCACAACGTGATCCGGGCGGTCGACTACCCGCAGATCCCCGGCCTGCCGGTGCTCGCGGCGCAGATCGTCGTGGCCTTCGGCTGGGTGCTGTTCACGACGTTCGGCTGGCTCGGCTACCGCGCCTACCAGCGCGGGAACTACCCGCGGGCGCTGGCGTTCCTGCTGGTCTACTCGCTTTCGGGGCTGGCGAGCGCGGGGCACTTCCTGGTCGGCGTGCCGCGGATCCCGGCGTTCTGGTTCGCCACGATCTTCACCGACTCGGCGGCAGCGCTCGCCCTGTGGGTGTTCGTAACGTGGGCGTGGTCGGTGCTCAACCGGGTGAGCGTGCGAGATCAAGTTTCTACACAACATTGACGTTCGTCTGACTCATGTAGACAATCGGGAGAGTGACCACCACCACGCCGGTGACCTTCGACCGCCGTCCGGACGAGTACCGCCACTGGCGGCTCAACGTCGACGGGGAGGTCGCCTGGCTGGAAATGGACGTCGACGAGCAGGGCGGGCTCGTCGAGGGGTACGAGCTCAAGCTCAACTCCTACGACCTCGGGGTCGACATCGAGCTGTACGACGCGACGCAGCGGCTGCGGTTCGAGCACCCCGAGGTGCGCGTGGTGGTGGTGACCAGCGCGAAGGACAAGGTGTTCTGCGCCGGCGCGAACATCCGGATGCTCGCCGCGTCCGAGCACCACTGGAAGGTGAACTTCTGCAAGTTCACCAACGAGACCCGCAACGGCATGGAGGACGCGACCGAGCACTCCGGTCAGACGTACGTGGCCGCGGTGAACGGCACCTGCGCCGGCGGCGGCTACGAGATCGCGCTGGCCTGCGAGAAGATCCTCCTGGTCGACGACAACTCCTCGACCGTCGCGCTGCCGGAGGTGCCGCTGCTCGGCGTGCTGCCCGGCACCGGCGGCCTGACGCGCGTGGTCGACAAGCGGCGCGTCCGGCGCGACCTCGCCGACGTCTTCGCGACGCGCCCGGACGGCGTCAAGGGCAAGACGGCGGTCGACTGGCGCCTGGTCGACGAACTGGTGCCGCGCCAGGGCTTCCGCGAGGCCGTGGCGAAGCGGGCCCGGGAGATCGCGCGCGAGTCCGACCGGACCGGCGAGGGCGGCATCGAGCTGACCCCGCTCGAACATCGCCATGTCGACGTGGCAGTCGAGAAGGACCGCGCCACGATCACCATCAAGGGGCCCGAGAACGACCCGGGCGACCTGCACGAAGAGGGCGCGAACGGCTGGTTCCTCGCGATGACCCGCGAGCTGGACGACGCCATCCTGCGGCTGCGCACCAACGAAGTCGAAGCCGGCACGTGGGTCCTGCGCACCGAGGGCGACCCCGCGAAGGTCGACGCGCACGAGCAGGCCGTCCTCGGCAAGAAGGACTGGCTGGCCAACGAGATCACGCACTACTTCAAGCGCGTGCTCAAGCGCCTCGACGTCACCAGCCGCAGCCTGATCGCGCTCATCGAACCCGGCAGCTGCTTCACCGGCGCGCTGCTGGAGATCGCGCTGGCCGCCGACCGGCAGTACATCCTCGACGGCCCGCCGATCGACGACGAAGACAGCGAAGAGCGCGCGTCGATCCGCTTGACGGACGCCAACTTCGGCGCGTTCCCGATGGGCAACGGCCTGACCCGCCTGCAGGCGCGGTTCTACGGCGACGACGACCACCTCGCCTGGCTCGCGCGTGAGAAGAACCGCGACCTCACCCCGGCCGAAGCCGTCGAACTCGGCCTGGTCACCGACGCGCCGGACGACCTCGACTGGGCGGACGAGATCCGGATCGCGCTGGAAGGCCGGGCGTCGCTGTCCCCGGACGCGCTGACCGGGATGGAGGCCAACCACCGGTTCGTCGGTCCCGAGACCGTCGAGACCAAGATCTTCGGCAGGCTGGCGGCCTGGCAGAACTGGATTTTCACCCGGCCGAACGCGGCCGGGCCGGACGGCGCGCTGCGCCGGTACGGGACCGGCCAGAAGGCCGTCTTCGACAGGAAGCGGGTCTAGCGCAGATGCCCGAGAAGATCGACTACGACGCCAAGATCCCCAACAACGTCAACCTTTCCGAGGACCGGCGGCTGCAGCGGGCGCTCGAGGGCTGGCAGCCGAAGTTCATGCACTGGTGGGGCGAAATGGGGCCGACGCTCGAGACCCAGGGCGTCTACCTGCGCACCGCCGTCAGCGTCGGCCGCGAGGGGTGGGCGCACTTCGACCACGTCAACGTGCCGGACTACCGCTGGGGGATCTTCCTCGCCGAGCGCGACCCGGACCGGCGGATCGCCTTCGGGGAGCACAAGGGCGAGCCGGTGTGGCAGCAGGTGCCCGGCGAGTACCGCGCCGACCTGCAACGGCTGATCGTCATCCAGGGCGACACCGAACCGGCGTCGGTCGAGCAGCAGAAACTGCTGGGGCTCACCGCACCCAGCCTCTACGACCTGCGGAACCTGTTCCAGGTCAACGTCGAAGAGGGCAGGCACCTGTGGGCGATGGTGTACCTGCTGCACGCCTACTTCGGCCGCGAAGGCCGGGACGAGGCCGAAGGGCTGTTGCTGCGCAACTCGGGCAGTCCCGACGCGCCGCGCATCCTCGGCGCGTTCAACGAGGAAACCGCCGACTGGCTGGCCTTCTACATGTTCACCTACTTCACCGACCGCGACGGGAAGTACCAGCTCGGCACGCTCAAGGAGTCCTCCTTCGACCCGCTCTCGCGCACCTGCGAGTTCATGCTGAAGGAAGAAGCGCACCACATGATGGTCGGCACCACCGGCGTCGACCGCGTGGTGACCCGCAGCGCCGAGCTGATCCGCGAGCACGACACGTTCGACATCGGCCCGCACGGCGGGATCCCCCTGGACCTGATCCAGAAGTACATCAACTTCCACTACACCGTCTCGCTCGACCTCTTCGGCAGCGAGACGTCGACGAACGCGGCGAACTACTACACCGCCGGGCTCAAGGGCCGCTGGCAGGAGACACGCCGCAAGGACGACCACAAGCTCACCGACGACGCCCGCAACCTGGAGAAGCCGGCCGGCGACGGCACCTGGACGACCGAGGAGATGCAGGCGATCCTGCTGCTGAACCTCGACTTGCGCAGCGAGTACGTGGCCGACTGCCAGACCGGCGTCAACCGGTGGAACAAGATCCTCTCCGAGGCCGGCATCGACCGTTCGTTCAAGCTGCCGCACCCTGGCTTCAACCGCGAAGTCGGCATAAACTCCGGCCACCACGTCACTCCCGACGGCACCATCGTCGACGAGGCGACCTGGCAGGCCGGCAAGAGCAAGTGGCTGCCCACGACCGAGGACCTCACGTTCGTCCGCTCGCTGATGCACCCGGTGTACGAGCGGGGGAAGATCGCGAGCTGGGTGGCGCCGCCGCGGCAGGGCATCAACGGGAAGCCCTTCGACTACGAGTACGTGTACCTCACGTAGGAGGTCTGGGTGGCCACAGGGTTCAACGCGGCGGAGTACCTGCTTTCGGCCGGACGCCCGGACGCGACCGCGGTCGTGTCGCCCCGGCGTTCGCTCACCTACGCCGAGCTGGCGGAGGAGTCCCGGCGGGTCGCGGGCGGGCTCGTCGAACTGGGCGTGCGGCCCGAGGAACGCGTCATGTTCTGCATGGTCGACGACGTCGAGCTGCTCACCGGCATCCTCGGCGCGATGCTGGCCGGCGCGGTCGCGGTGCCGGTTTCGACGATGGTCACCGGGCTCGAGCTGGGCAAGATGCTGGCCGACTCGCGGGCGCGCGTCCTGTGCGTGTCCGGCGAGTTCGCCGAGCAGGCCGTGACGGCGGCCGGGCTCGCCCCCGAGGTCACCGACGTGCTCCTCGACCGCTCGGACGCGACGGGGTTCGGCGTCCGGACCCACCAGTGGTCGTCGCTGACCGGCTCGTTCCGAAGTGGACAGACGTGGGCGGATTCGCCCGCGCTGTGGCTGTACACGTCGGGGACGACGGGGCAGCCGAAGGGCGCGATGCACCGGCACGCGAGCATCCGCGCGGTGTGCGAGACGTACGCGCGCGGCGTGCTGGCGACGACGTCCGCCGACCGGTTCCTGTCCGTGCCCAAGCTCTTCTTCGCCTACGGGCTGGGGAATTCGTGCTTCTTCCCGCTCGGCGCGGGCGGCACCACGCTGCTCGAACCTTCACGCCCGACGCCCGCGTTGTTCGCGCGACGAGCACGCGAAGAGCAGCCGACGTTGTTCTTCGCCGTCCCGACGTTCTACGCGGCGCTGCTCGCCAGCGACGTCCCGGACGACTCGTTCGCTTCGGTGCGGCACGCGGTTTCGGCCGGGGAGCCGCTGCCGGCGTCGCTCTTCGAACGGTTCCGGGCGCGCTTCGGCCTGGAGATCCTCGACGGCATCGGGTCCACCGAGGCACTGCACATCTTCCTGTCGAACCAGCCGGGCACGATCCGGCCGGGCAGCACCGGCGTGCCCGTGCCCGGGTACGACGTCCAGATCCGCGACGAGGCCGGCGCGGTGATCGACGCCGTCGGCAAGCCGGGCGAGCTGTTCGTGGCCGGGCCGTCGACGGCGACCGGCTACTGGGCGCGCTACGACGCGACGAAGCTCGTGTTCCAGGGCCAGTGGCTGCGGACCGGCGACAGCTACGTGCGCAACGAGGACGGGACGTACAGCTGCCTCGGGCGGTTCGGCGACATGCTCAAGGCGGGCGGGATCTGGGTGTCACCGTCCGAAGTGGAGGAACGGCTGCGGCAGCACCCGGCGGTCGCCGAGGTCGCGGTGGTCGCCGCGCCGGACAGCGACGGCCTCGACAAGCCGGTGGCGTGCGTGGTGGCGGCGCCCGGGGTTACGGTGGACCCGGACGAGCTGATCGAGTTCTGCCGCGAAGGTCTCGCGGCGTTCAAGCGCCCGCGAGGAGTGGTCGAGGTGGCGGAACTGCCGAAGACGGCGACCGGCAAGATCCGCCGGAACGTGATCCGCGAGCAGGTCCGCGACGTGCTCCGGGTGGTGCCCAGCTCTTGATCGACGGGTACTTCGTGGTCGACGCGCACGTCCACGCGCCGCGCCTGCCGACGCTCAAGCCCGCCTGGATGCAGTGGGCGCACGACTTCGCCGGGGCGTACCCGTGGCGTTCGGTGTACTCCGAAGACGGTGCGGTGATCCCGTCGGCGATGGACGAGCTGATGGCGGCCGAGGGCGTCGACCGCGTGCTGCTGTTCTGCGAGTACAGCCCGCGGGCCACCGGGATTCAGCCGATCGAGGACAACCTGCCGCTGGTCGCGCACAACCCGGCCCGGTTCCGGCTCGTCGCGAACGTCAACCCCTACCTGCACCACCCGCCGGCCGTGGAGGTCGAGCGGCAGCTGGACCTGGGCGCGGTCGCGCTGAAGATCCACCCGGTGCACGGCGCGTTCTCCCCGGCGGACAAGGAGATGTACCCGGTCTACGCGTTGTGCGCCGAGCGTGGCGTGCCGGTGATCCTCCACTCGGGAACGTCGAGCTTTCCCGGGTCCCGCACCAGTTTCGGCAATCCCGAGCTGATGTCCGATGTGGTCGAAGACTTCCCTTCGCTGCAGTTCGTCTTCGCGCACGGCGGCCGCGGCTGGTGGTACGACGTCGCGGCGTTCCTGGCGCTCGCCCGGGAGAACGTCTGGCTCGACCTCGCCGGGCTGCCGCCGAAGAAGCTGCCCGAGTACTACCAGCGGTTCGACCTGGCGCGGCTGGCCGGGAAGTTCGTCTTCGGGACGGACTGGCCCGGGGTGCCGAGCGTGGCCACGAACGTCCGGACGCTGGCCGGGCTCGGGCTGCCGGAGGACGTGCTGACCGGCGTGCTGTCGGGCAACGCGATCAAGCTGATGCCCGGCCTAGCCTAGGACCTGGTGCAGGCACAGCACGTTGCCCTCGGAGTCGGCGAACCAGGCCGCCCGTTCGTTGCCGACCTCGGCGATGTGCGCGACCGTCTTCAGTCCCTCCATCTCGAAGTCCTGGAACCGCACGCCCCGGCTCTCCAGCGTCTTGATCTCGCCTTCGAGGTCGACGACTTCGAAGCTCAGCGCCGTGTTCTCGCTCTGCGCGCCGGCCGGCATCGGGCGGAGGCCGATCGCGCCCGCGCCCGCCGCGAAGTACAGCGTTCCGTCTTCGCCCTTCCCCGTCTGCTTCAGGCCGAGGGAGTCCGCGTAGAAGTGGCCGGCGCGTTCGCTGTCGGTCACCGGGAGCATCGTCGTGATGGTCGATTCGGTCAGCATGACTCCCATGGTGCGCCACCGCGCGCACCCCGGTGACCTCGACTTTTTCAACGTCAGGCGTTGAACGCGCGCAGTGTCCGCATGGCTTCCGCGAGTGCTGCCGCGTCGTCACCCAGCGGGGTCAGCACGATGCGGCGCAGGATCTCCGCCGCCGCGGTCCGGGCCTTGTTCGCCATGTCGAGCCCGTGGTCGGTGAGGGAGGCGAACGTGACGCGGCGGTCGTCCGGGCTGGGGACGCGGCAGATCAGGTCGGCCGCCACCAGGCGGTCGGCCACCTTCGTGAAGCCGCCGCTGGACAGCGCGGCCTCGGTGGCCAGCTTGGTCATCGGCATCCGGTGGTCGGGCGAGCGGACGAGGCGCAGCAGGATGTCGAACGACGCGGGCGCGAGCCCGAGGCGGTCCGCGATCTCGCCCATCAGCTTGTCCTGCGTGGCCAGGTAACCCTCGATGACCAGGCCCCACCACGTGACGATCTCGTCGTCGTCGGTCTTCGGATCCACGGCAGCAGCCTACCCGAAAGTCTGTACGGAATATATCTTGCGAGCGAGAGGTTCTGGGGTTACCTTGACCCGAGGAGGCAACCATGTCGATCAAGACGTCCGGCTTGCACCACGTGACCGCCATCGGCGGCGACCCGCAGCGCAACGCCGACTTCTACCTGCGCACCCTGGGCCTGCGGCTGGTGAAGACCACCGTGAACTTCGACGACCCGGGCACCTACCACCTCTACTACGGCGACAGCTCCGGCAAGCCGGGCTCGCTGATGACGTTCTTCCCGTGGCCCGACGCGCCGAGCGGCCGGCACGGCACCGGCCAGGCGACGACCACGTCGTTCTCCGTCCCCGAGGCCTCGATCGGCTGGTGGAAGCAGCACCTGGCCGCGCAGAAGATCGAGACCGGCGAGATCCGCAACGCCGACGACGAGGACACGCTCACCTTCCGTGATCCCGACGGCCTGAAGCTCGCCCTCGTCGCGCACCCGCAGGGCGACCCGCGCGACCCGTGGGACACCGAGCTCGTCCCCGCCGAGCACGCGATCCGCGGCCTGCACTCGGTGACCCTGTCGGTGACCAAAGAGGACGCCACGGCCGGCATGCTCACCGACGGCCTCGGCCTCAGCTTCGCCCACCAGGAAAGCAACCGCCTGCGCTTCGCCGCCGGCGAAGGCGGGCCGGGCGCGCTGGTCGACGTCCTCGTGACGCCGGACGCGCCGCGCGGGCTGGTCGCCGCGGGCACCGTGCACCACGTCGCCTGGCGCGCGCCGGATGAAGCCACCCAGAAGACCTGGCGCGAAGAGCTCGTGGACCAGGGTGTGCACGTGACGTCCATCTTGGACCGCCAGTACTTCCGCTCGATCTACTTCCGCGAGCCGGGCGGCACGCTCCTCGAGGTCGCGACCGACGAGCCCGGCTTCGCCATCGACGAGCCGCTGCTCGAGCTGGGCCGCGCGCTCAAGCTGCCGCCGTGGCTGGAGCCGCGCCGCGAAGAGATCCAGCACATGCTGCCGAAGCTGAACCTCCCCGCCGAGAACAACCCGGAGCTGTCATGACGCTCGAGCACAAGTACGTCGAAGGCGCGCCGGACGCGCCGGTGCTGCTCCTGCTGCACGGCACCGGCGGCAGCCCGGACGACCTGCTCGGCCTGGCGCGCGAGCTGAACCCGGACGCCGCCGTGCTGGCCCCGGCCGGCCCGGTGTCGGAACACGGCGCGCCGCGCTGGTTCCGGCGGCTCGCCGAGGGCGTCTTCGACCACGAAGACGTCGTCAAGCGCGCGAACCAGCTCGCCGACTTCGTCCTCGAAGCCCGCGAGAAGTACGGGCTCGGCGACCGGCGGCTGGTGGCCGTCGGCTTCTCGAACGGCGCCAACATCGCGGCCGCGGTGGTCCTCCTGCGACCGGAGGTCGTGCGGGAAGCCGCGCTCTTCGCGGCGATGTCGCCGGTTCCGGCGCCACCGGAGCACGACCTCAGCGCGTCGCGGGTGTTCCTGGCCAACGGCGAACGCGACCCGATGGCGCCCCTGGCGTCCACCGAGGAGCTGATCGGGTTCCTCCGCGAGCGCGGTGCCAACGTCGTCACGCAACGTCACCCCGGCGGGCACCAGATCACCCTCGACGGTGTCCGGGCGGCGGCGAAGTGGATCACGGCCTAGCGTTTGTACGGACCGTATATCGGCCCGGCCTACGATCGGGCGATGACTAACGAGGCACTACAGCGCGCCACCAAACTGCTGGATTCGGTCATCCTCGCCGACGGGCACAACGACCTGCCGTGGGAACTGCGGCAGCACGGCGGCCCGAACCCGGTCGAGGCGGCCGCGTCGCTGGACCTGACCGTCCGGCAGCCGGCCCTGCACACCGACTTCCCGAAGCTCGCCGACGGGAAGCTCGGCATGCAGTTCTGGTCGGTCTACGTGCCGTGTGAGTTCGAGGGCCACAGCGCCGTGACGGCGGTGCTGGAGCAGATCGAGGTCGTCCACCAGCTGGCCGAGCGCTACCCCGACCGGCTGCGGCTGGTCGACACCGCGGACGAGGCCGAGGCCGCGTTCGCCGACGGCCGGATCGCGTCGCTGCTCGGCGCCGAAGGCGGGCACAGCATCGCCGAGTCGCTCGGCGTGCTGCGGATCCTGCGCCGCCTCGGCGTCCGGTACATGACGCTGACGCACAACTACAACACCACCTGGGCCGACTCGGGCACCGACGAGCCGGCCCACGGCGGGCTCACCGAGTTCGGCCGCGACGTCGTGCGCGAGATGAACAAGATCGGGATGATGGTCGACCTTTCGCACGTCGCGCCGACGACCATGCGCGACGCGATCGAGGTCAGCTCGGTGCCGGTGATCTTCAGCCACTCCTCGTGCCTCGCCGTCAACGACCACCCGCGCAACATCCCGGACGACGTCCTGGCGCTGCTGCCCGGCAACGGCGGCGTCGCGATGACGACGTTCGTGCCGGCCTTCGTCTCGCCGAAGGTCACCGCGTGGGACCACGAGCTGAAGGCCGCCATGGCGGCGGCGGGCCAGGACTACCGGAACCTGGGGCAGCGCGGGCAGT
Source organism: Amycolatopsis sp. NPDC004378 (assembly GCF_053602455.1). NCBI lineage: Bacteria > Bacillati > Actinomycetota > Actinomycetes > Pseudonocardiales > Pseudonocardiaceae > Amycolatopsis > Amycolatopsis sp. NPDC004378. Next base: position 1,029,434 of record NZ_JBSGDR010000001.1, on the reverse strand, counting down.
TCGTGAAGGAGTGGGACGGCCCGGCCAAGCCGAAGGCCACCGTCGAGGACGTCGTCGCGCACGTCGAGCACGCCCGCGAGGTCGCCGGGATCGACCACATCGGCCTGGGCGGCGACTACGACGGCGTCGGCTCCCTGCCGGAGGGCCTGGAGGACACGTCCAAGTACCCGGTGTTGTTCGCGGCGCTGCTCGAGCGCGGCTGGAGTGAGGAAGACTGCGCGAAACTGGCCGGGAAGAACACGCTCCGCGTCCTCCGGGAGGTCGACGGCTTCGCCCGTTAGGGGGGTTGGGGCGGCGCTCCCCGCGCGTGAGACGGACACTGGGCTCATGACGCACGCGCGCGGGGGCGCGGCCGACCGCCCCACCAGTGACTTGCCCGCCAGCGACGGCCCCGGCCGCCACCAGCTGGGCGAAAACGACGTGCCCGAAGGCGCGCTGGAGCCCGCCGAACAGCGCGCCGGTGACGTCCGGCCCGGCCCCGAGGAGATCGCGCCGGTCCGGCCCGCACCCAGCCGGCCCGCCGGGGCCGCCAAGATCAAGCGGACCCGCATCAGCGGTACCTGGGTCGCGGTGATCGCCGGGCTGATCGTGCTGGTCCTGCTGCTGATCTTCATCCTGCAGAACCTGGACTCGGTGACCGTGCACTTCTTCGGCGCCGAGGGCAGCCTGCCGCTGGCCATCGCGATGCTGTTCTCGGCCATCGGCGGCGCGGCGCTCGTCGCCCTGATCGGCGGCGCCCGGATCCTGCAGCTGCGAAAACAGGCCCGCCGCCGCTGACGCAAGCGCTTGCCCGCTGGTCAGACGATGATCGACGTCATCGTCAGCACCTGCGCGCAAACGTTTTCGTCACCGGTCGTGCGGATGCGGCCGACGTCGGCGGCGTTGCGGGTGCAGAGCCGCCAGAACGTGTCCAGGTCCGTCGTCACCGTGGCCAGCGGGGTGCGTGACGGCGGCGCACCGCGGTCGAGCGTCCAGCCGTCGCGCTCGCGGCGGGCGTACCACTTGCCGGCGCCGGTCACGGTGTAGCCGACCTGCTTGCCGACGCGCGCGTCGACGTCGCGCAGGGTGTGCGGCAGCGCGCGGACGAACGTGTCGGCGATCGGCTCGGCGTACTCCCGCTCCAGCGGCGTGTGCTCCAGGGCCTCGCGGATCTGCACGTGGTGGACCCAGAACTCCGAATACTCGCGGGCCGCGTCCAGCCAGCGCGGCGCGGGCTCGTCGCCCGCCCAGCTGACCGGCTCGCCCACGGCGTCGAGATCGAGCTGCGCCCAGTACTCGGTCGTCTGGCCCATGAACTCGTACATCATCGTGAGCAGAACGTCGGTCGACAGGCGACGGCAGGCGACAACCCACTCCTCGTTGATCCGGTCGATGAACCGCGGGAAGGACTCACCCGCGCGGGGGCTTTCGGACGCGTGCCCGTCGCGGCCGCGGGAGAGCCGGCCGACCTTGTCGCCGAGCAGGTGGGCGGCGACGTCCTTGACCGACCAGCCCGCGCACATCGTCGGCCGCGTCCAGTCTTCGTCGGTCAGCGCGCCGAGCAGCGTCATCAGCGCCTGCTCTTCTTTCGAGAAGTACGGGAGGACGTCGATCGGCGGGCCCCAGCGCGTCGGACTCATGTCGCACATAATGCCGGTCGTCACACCTCCATCCGGCCTACCCGCAGGTAGCATCAGCCCGTACGCAGAGGGGAGTCCGCCGGTGAACGCAGAGCGACCGAACGGCCGGGGCACCGGCGACGAGGTGGCCGACCTGGCCCGCCGCGCCGGGCAACTGGCGGGCTGGGCCGCGCGCACCAGCTTCGCGCTCGGGCGCAAGCTCCCCGGTGTCGAGACCGCCGAACGCACGGTCCGGCAGGTCGAGCACTCCCTGCTGGCCGAGCTGCGCCGTCGCCTGGACGAGGTCGACGACCCGTACCACGCGGCGCTGACAGCGGCGTCCGCGATGAACCGCCCGGCGGTGCCCGGCAAGGTCGAGGCCAGCGTCACCATCGTGCCGGCGCGCGACAACCACGCCGAGCCGCTGCGCGCGGCGATGGCCGAGCTGCTCAACCACTCCATCGGCTTCGGCCGCGAGCGCGCCCGCGAGTACTTCTACGCGATCATCCTGCGCCAGCTGACGCCGGACGAGGCCCGCATCCTGTCCGCGCTGTCGGACGGCTCGCCGTTCCCCGCGGTCGACGTCGTCGAGCGCACCGGCCTCGGCGGCACCGGCCGCGTCGCGCTGCGCAACGCGTCGACCGTCGGCAAGGCGGCGGGGGTGTCGCTGCCCGACCAGGTGCCCGGCTACGTCACGCGGCTGATCGGGCTCGGGCTGGTCGACCTCGACGAAGAGGTGCCGGCGCTGGAGACGCAGTACGAGATCCTGCTGACCGACGAGACCGTGCGCGACGCCGAGAAGCACGTCAAACGCGCGAAGTACGTCCGGCGGACGATCCACATCTCGCGCCTGGGGGCGCAGTTCTGGCAAGCCTGCGACCCGAGTTTCGCGTAGCCGGATGGGGGCGTTCCTCGCCGGCATCGTCGCCGACTTCGCGCAGCACTGGCCCCTCTACGTCTCGATCCCCCTCGTCGCCGCGCTGATCGGCTACGGCACCAAGCTCGTCGCGATCCGGATGATGTTCCAGCCGGTGGAGTTCATCGGCGTCAAGCCGTTCCTCGGCTGGCAGGGCATCGTGCCCAAGCGCGCGGCGCGGATGGCGAGCATCGCCTGCGACACGATGACCGAGCAGCTCATCAAGCCGGCCGAGGTCGTCGCGCGGCTGGACGCGTCGCGGATCGCCCAGGAGATCGAGAAACCGCTGCTCGCGGGCGTCGAGGACATCGTGCGCGAGGTGGCGGGGCACTACCAGCCCGGGCTGTGGGAGTCGCTGCCGGTGCGGGTGCAGCAGCTGGTCATCCAGCGCGTCCAGCACGAGTCGCCGCGGATGGTCGCGGCCGTGCTCGACCTGATCAAGTCCGATGTGGACAGTGTCTTCGACCTCAAGGGCATGGTGGTCACCAGCCTGGTCAAGGACAAGCGCCTGCTGAACCGGATCTTCCAGGAAGCGGGCGCGAAGGAGTTCAAGTTCATCGCCCGCTCGGGCCTGGTGTTCGGCGGCGCGATCGGCGTGATCCAGATGGTCGCCTGGGTGCTGTTCAAGTTCCCGCCGATCATGCCGGTCTTCGGCCTCTTCACCGGCTGGTTCACCGACTGGCTCGCGCTGCGGATGATCTTCTACCCGATCGAGCCGCGCAAGTACTTCGGCGTCGAGTGGCAGGGCCTGTTCCTGAAGCGGCGCGCGGAGGTCGCGGAGGCGTACGGGTCGCTGATCGCCAAGGAGATCATCACCCCGCACAACGTCATCGAGGCGATCCTCAACGGCCCGCTGTCGGACCGGGTGCTGGCACTGATCCAGCGCCAGCTCGACCGGGAACTGGGCAGCGTCGCCAAGCCGGTGCTGGTGTTCGCGGTCGGCAGCCGCAAGTACCAGGACATGAAGCTGGCGATCGCGTCCCAGATCATGTCCCGCCTGCCGGAGACGATGCGCTACATCGAGGACTACGCGACGGACGCGATGGACATCCGGAACGTCCTGGTGTCGAAGATGAAGGAGCTCTCCCCGCACGAGTTCGAGCGCCTGCTGCGCCCGGCTTTCGAGCAGGACGAATGGATCCTGATCGCGACGGGCGCGGTGCTCGGCTTCCTCGTCGGTGAAGGCCAGGTGCTGGTGCTGGAGCACCTGGCGAGCTGAGCACCCGGCCGGGCGAGCAACTCCACCCGAACGGCCGTACACCTGTACGTATCCCGAGGCTTACCTTGCGCCTCTACTCTGCGTCAGGACGACGACCGGGCGGGGGAGCCCATGCCTCAGACAGTGCAGCCGTGGCAGCAGGAGATCCGCCTGGCGATGACGATGGTCGGCGGTGCCAGCCTCGCCATCTGGATGGGCGGTGTCGCCACCGAGACGTCGCAGCTGCTGCGCGAGTCGCGGGGCGACACCGGGCCCGGGCTCTACCGGAAGCTGCTCGACCTGCTGCGCGCGTCGGTGTCGGTCGACGTGCTCACCGGGACCAGCGCCGGCGGGATCAACGCCGCCTGCCTCGGGCTCGCCGAGGCCTTCGGCTCCACGCCGCAGGTGCTGCGCGACACCTGGATCAGGATCGGGTCGCTGGAGAACCTCGTCCGCGACCCGGCCGAGGCGCAGCCGCGGTCGATCCTCGACGGCGACCGGGTGCTGCTCGGCGACCTCGAGCGGGCGCTGCACGAGATCACCGATCCCGGTGCCGCGCCCGCCGAGGAGCCGGACATCACCGTGCTGCTCACCGGCACGATGATCGACGGCGAGACGACCCGGTTCGACGACGCGCTCGGGAACCTGGTGCGGGACACCGAACACCGCATGCTCTTCCGCTTCGGCGGTCCACAGTGGACGCAGGGGGTGCAGGGCCCGCTCGCCCTCGCCGCGCGCTCGACGGCGTCGTTCCCGGGTGCCTTCGAGCTGTCCCGGATGCACATCGGCCCGGAGGGGACCGACGAGCTGCACCCCGACATGACCGCCTACACCGACCTGACGCGCTCGCACTGGTTGACCGACGGCGGCGTGCTGCTCAACAAGCCGCTGCGGCCGGCCCTGCGCGAGATCTTCGAACGCCCGTCGCACGCGGACGTGCGGCGGCTGCTGCTCTACGTCGTGCCGACCGGCGAACGCGAGGCGAGCGAGATCGCCTGCGACGCGGCGAACCCGCCACTGCTGTCGAACGCGATGAGCAAGGTCGTCTCGACGGTGATGAGCCAGTCGATCAGCGCCGAGCTCGAGGACCTGACCCGGCACAACGACGCCGTCGTCCGGACGCGGGACACCCGCGTCTCGCTGGCGGCGCTGGGCCTGCGCGGCGGGCCCGACTGCCTGATCGACCGGCGCATCGCCACCGCCTACCTGGAGCGGCGGACGGCCGAGGACGCGGCCGAGCTGGTCCGCGTCGCCACCCGCCGGTACGCACTGTCCGATGTGGACACCGAAGACCGCGAGTGGGCCTCGGGGATGTCGCAGCAGCTGCGCGCGGTCGCCGTCGGCGGGCTGAGCAGCGGCATCCCGCCCGAGCCGCCGGCGGCCACCATGGCCGTGCCCGACCTCGTCGCGTACCGGACGAGCGCGCTCGACGACGCCGTCGCGACCGGGCTGCAGCTGATCAACGCCGCGTTTCGGCTCGGCCCCGACCCCGCGCAGGCCAAGGCCCTCAACGACGCGCGGGCCGGGCTGCACACCGCGCGGCAGAAGTCCGCGCGCGGCGTCCGGCTCGCGCAGTGGGTCGCGGCGCACGACGGGCCCGGCGCCAGTAGCACTCTGGACGTCTGGATCCGCGAGCTCGCCGAGGAGTGGGCCGGGCTCGGCCGCTCCGACGAGGTGGCGCAGGCCTGGCCGATGGTCGTGGCGGCGGTGCGCGCCGCGGCGCCGACGTTCCAGGCGCTGGCCGACGCCGCGCCGGAACCGGCCGACACCACGGTCAAGACGCTGCTGGAGTGGCTCGACCCCGGCTCGCCCGACGACGTCGTCCAAGCCCGGCTGCTGGCCCTGCACGTCGCGACGCGGGGGCTGCTCGCGCAGGCACCGTCGGTCGACCAGCGCGTCGAGCTCGTGCAGGTCAGCGCCGATTCGCGGACGCTGCTGGACCTGAAGCGCCGCCGGTCGTGGGACAAGCTGACCGGGATGCAGGCCGACTACTTCGGCGCGTTCTACAAGGCGTCGTGGCGGGCCAGCGACTGGATGTGGGGCCGCGTCGACGGCGCCGGCTGGCTGGTGCAGTGCCTGCTCGACCCGCAGCGCCTGGAAACCCTGCGCGACCTCATCGGACCCGAGGCGTTCCGGACCGAGCTCGTCGAACTCCTCACGCCGCTCTGGCGCCTGCCCGATCGCGACGACAACGCCGAGCCGGCCGAGGTGCAGCAGCTGACCGGCCAGCTCGACGCCGAACTCGCGTTCCTCGGGCTGAACGCGAAGCTCGAGTCCGTGGACTTCGCCACCACACGCCCGGTCAGCATGCCGGTCACGGCGATGGTGCTGGCCCGCACACGCCAGGCCGAGATCGCCGCGGAAGAACTTCCGGTCGTCGCGACGCAGGCGGCCGCGGACGTCAAGACCGGCGGGTGCAGCGGCCGGGCGTCGGCCGGGTTCCGCGCGCGGGCCGCGCAGCCGATCGCCGGCGCGGCCGCCGCCCAGAGCGTGTTCCAGGCGTGCCAGGTGTCGGCGGAGAAGCTCGCGGGTGAGCAGGGCACGGCCCAGCTGACGCGGACGCTGGTCAAGCTCGGCGCCGCGACGGTCAACGCGGGCGTGGTGGCGTTCCGCCTGCCCGGCGGCTGGCCGAAGACGGTCGCGGGCATCCTGCGGACGGTGGCCAGGAGCACGGCGAAGGTCACGCAGAGCGCGTCCAGGCTGGGCACACCGGGCTCGCTGGCCGCGGGCGTGCTGGCGCTGCTGGCCGGCCTGGTGATCGGCGACAGCGGCGGCGCGATCCTGCAGTGGATCGGCCTCCCGGTGCTGGCCGGCGCGGTCGTCTACCTGGCCACGGCGCTGCTGACCATGGGGCACCCCGCGCGACGGCTGTTCGCGCTGCTGGGGGTGCTCGTCGTCGCCGCGCTCCTGCTGGCCTCGTTCCTGCCGCCGCTCGCGCAGCCGTTCTTCGGCTGGCTCGGCAGCGTGGTGGCGGGCTGGCGCCGGGGCGAGGGCGCGGTCTGGTGGCTCGTGGTGGCCGCCTTCCTGATCCTGCCCGCCGTCGTGATGCCGGTGAGCGGGATCTGGCGCCGCGTCCGCCACCGCCGCGGAGCCTGACCGGACACCTTCGCCGTCGAGGGGCGCCGCGGCCGCCGGCCGTCCGGCCGGGGGCGCCGCTCGTGCGGACTCGTGCGGAATACGGCCCGTCGCCTTGCGATCACGGCCGCGAAGGTTCATGGTGCCGGTAGGTCGCGAACCACCGGCGCGCGACCCAGGCGCGCGTATGCCCACGAACCGTCCACATCAAACATGTTTGTGGGACTCCTCACCGGGTACTCCGCGTCGCCGCAGGTCATTGCGGGGGTCGTGAGCCAGATCGCTGGCGGGCCGAAAATTCTCTGTTACGTTTCCTGAGTATGTCCGTAACGCACTTGATCGAATCCCCGACCAAGGCGGACGGCGCGGAGCTGTGGCGAATCGCGCGTGATTCCGCCAAGCTCGATCTCAACTCGCCGTACGCATACATGCTGTGGTGCCGCGATTTCGCCGAGACCTCGGTGGTCGCGCGCGAGGACGGCAGGGCGGTCGGATTCGTGACCGGCTACCGCCGGCCGGGGGAGCCCGACGTCGGGTTCGTCTGGCAAGTCGCGGTCGACGCGTCCCAGCGCGGGAAGGGCCTGGCAGGGAAGCTGCTCGACGCCCTGTACGACCGCCTGGTCGACAACGGGGTGCGTTACCTCGAGACCACCATCACCCCGGACAACGAGGCGTCCATCCGGCTGTTCACGTCGTTCGCGAAGCGCTGGAACGCCACGGTGGAAACCACGGTGCTGTTCGCCGGGGAAGATTTCCCCGAAGCCGGGCACCTGGCCGAAGAGCTTTACCGCATCGGTCCGCTCACAGCACGCAAAGATCCGGGCGAGTAGGAGAAAAGAAACGTCATGAGCATCTTCGAAGAGCTCGAATCAGAGGTCCGCAGCTACAGCCGCGGGTGGCCGGTCGTGTTCGACCGCGCCCAGGGCAGCTGGCTGTACGACGAGAGCGGAAAGCCCTATCTGGACTTCTTCGCGGGCGCCGGCGCGCTGAACTACGGGCACAACAACCCGAAGCTGAAGCAGGCGCTGATCGACTACATCCAGCGTGACGGCGTCACCCACGCGCTGGACATGTTCACCGTGGCCAAGCGCGACTTCCTGCAGACCTTCCGCGACAAGATCCTCGACCCGCGCGGGTACGGCTACAAGGTCGTCTTCCCCGGGCCGGGCGGCGCGAACGCCGTCGAAGCGGCGCTGAAGCTGGCGCGCAAGGTGACCGGCAAGGAGTCGGTCATCAACTTCACCAACGCCTTCCACGGCATGACGCTGGGCGCGCTGTCGGTCACCGGCAACTCGATGAAGCGCGGCGGCGCCGGCGTCCCGCTGGTGCACGCCACCCCGATGCCGTACGACAACTACTTCGACGGCGACTACCCGGACTTCTTCTACTTCGAGAAGCTCCTGGAAGACTCGGGCAGCGGCCTGAACGAGCCCGCCGCCGTGATCGTCGAAGGCGTCCAGGGCGAAGGCGGCATCAACGCCGCCCGCGTCGAGTGGCTCAAGGCCCTCGGCGACCTCTGCAAGCGCCACGGCATCCTGCTGATCCTCGACGACGTCCAGATGGGCTGCGGCCGCACCGGCCCGTTCTTCAGCTTCGAGGACGCCGGGATCCAGCCGGACATCGTCTGCCTGTCGAAGTCCATCGGCGGCTACGGCATCCCGATGGCGCTGACGCTGATCAAGCCGGAGCTCGACGTCTGGGAGCCGGGCGAGCACAACGGCACCTTCCGCGGCATCAGCCCCGCGTTCGTCACCGCGAAGGAAGCGATCGACGTCTACTGGAGCGACGACGAGCTCGAGAAGTCGACCACCGCGAAGGGCGAGCGCATCGCCGCCGCGTTCTCGGGCATCGTCGAGTCCTACCCGGACGCGAACCTGCTCGCCAAGGGCCGCGGCCTGGCCCGCGGCATCGAGTTCCAGAACGGTGACCTGGCCGGGCGCATCTGCGCGGAAGCGTTCGCGCGCGGCCTGCTGATGGAAACCTCGGGGCCCGACGGCGAAGTCATGAAGCTGTTGCCGCCGTTGACCCTGACCGACGACGAGCTGACGCAGGGCCTGTCGATCATCGACGAGTCCGTGAAGGCCGTCCTGACCAAGTAAGGGAGTACGACGTGCTCGTCCGCACGCTCGACGAGATCACCGACACCGACGCCGACATCAAGACCCCGAACTGGCGCAGCAAACGCATCATCCTGGCCAAGGAGGGCGTCGGCTTCTCGGTGCACGAGACCACGCTGTACGCGGGGACGGTCAACGACTTCTGGTACGCCAACCACATCGAGGCCGTGTTCATCACCTCCGGTGAGGGCGAAATCGAAGATCTGGCCACCGGCAAGGTGTACGAGCTCAAGCCCGGCACCCTGTACCTGCTCAACGACCACGACAAGCACCAGGTCCGGCCGAAGACCGAGATCAAGTGCGTCTGCGTCTTCAACCCGCCCGTGACCGGTCGCGAGGTCCACGACGAGAACGGCGTGTACCCGCTGGTCACCGAGTAAGGAACCGGAGAAAGGAAACAGGAGGCGAAGCCCGTGACGCTCACGGACACCCGGGTCGACGACAGTTACCCGACCCGGATCACCGGTACGCCGGCCCACCTGCCGCGCGTGCACCCCACGGTGTGGGGTACCGAAGCCGACGGCCCGATCGACGCCGCCACACTGGCCAACCACGAGACCAACGGCTACACCGTGGTCGAGGACCTGCTCTCCGTGGGCGAGGTCCAGGCGTACTGGCAGGAGCTGGTGCGGCTGTCCTCCGACGGGGAGCTCGCCAGGGACGAGCGCGTGATCACCGAGGCGAAGACCGGTGAGGTCCGGTCGATCTTCGACGTCCACGAGATTTCGGGCCTGATCGCCGAGCTGGTGCGCGACCCGCGCGTGCTGGACCGGGCCCGGCAGCTGCTCGGCTCCGAGGTGTACGTCCACCAGAGCCGCGTCAACTACATGCCGGGGTTCAAGGGCACCGGGTTCTACTGGCATTCGGACTTCGAAACCTGGCACGCGGAGGACGGCATGCCGTCGCCGCGCGCGGTCAGCTGCTCCATCGCGCTGACGGACAACTACCCGTTCAACGGCGGTCTGATGATCATGCCGGGTTCGCACCGGACGTTCGTCCAGTGCGCCGGCGAGACGCCGGACGAGAACTACAAGGCCTCGCTCAAGGACCAGCGGGTGGGCGTGCCGAGCGAGGACGACATCACGAAGATGGCGGCCGAGCACGGCATCGACCAGTTCACCGGGCAGGCCGGTTCGGCCCTGTGGTTCGACTCGAACATCATGCACGGCTCCGGGAACAACATCACCCCGTACCCGCGCTCGAACATCTTCCTGGTGTTCAACAGCGTGGAGAACGCCCTGGAGGAGCCCTACGCGGCGAGCGTGCCGCGGCCGGCGTTCATCGCCGGCCGCGACTCGACGCCGATCTCGCGGTGAAGCAGCCCCCGCGAACGCGCGGGTGCACGGCCCCGCGGTGACCGACTCGGTGCGCTTTGTTACCGTGTCGCCACCGCGTGGGCGTGTGGCCCGCGCAACAGACGTCCTCGCGGACGACCGGCGGCGGGTGCTTCGCTCGGGGTGAGCCCACCCGCCCGGCCGTCAGCGTGGACGACGGGCGGACCGCGCCCCCTGGCGGCCCGGCCGGGAGTTCCAGGTGCTTTCCGGGGGCTCCGGGTGGCGGAGCCGCCGGCCCGGGGCGAAGCCCCGGGGCAGCACCGCACGACCCCGCACCAGCGGCTCGGGACCGATGGTGCGGGGTCGTGTCATGTCCGGCCCCGTGGAAGCCGCACCGGGGTCCGGGTCCCGCTGCGGAATCCGCAGGAACCCAAAACTCCTGGTACCGGGCCTGCTCGACAGCCGGTGACCAAGGTAGGTTGACTCTCCCGGCGAGGGAGACGCCGCGGACGACCCAGGGGAGGTGGGCGCGAGCATGGCCGAATGCCGGTTCCAGCTGCTCGGGCCCGTCCAGCTGTTCGACGGCGACGTCGCCGTGCCCATCGGCGGCCCCGGCGTCCGCGGGCTGCTCGCCCTCCTCGCGCTCAAGCCCGGCAAGGTCGTCGGGCTCGACGAGATCATCGACGCGCTCTGGGGCCACGACCCGCCCGCGACGGCCCGGACCATCGTCCACGGCAACGTCTCGCACCTGCGGCGGATCCTCCGCGAGATCGGCGGCCCGAGCATCCTGACCACCCCGCCGGGCTACCGCCTGGAGGTCGAGCCGGACCGCGTCGACGTCCACCGGGCGCGCACCCTGCTGGACCGGGCTTCCGTGGCCGGGCCGGAAACCGCGGCCACGCTCTTGGCCGAGGCGCTCGCGCTGTGGCAGGGGCCGGCGCTGGGCGGCGTGCCCGACTCGCTGCGGGCCCCCGAACTCGAAGACCTCCGCCGCGCCGTGCACGGCGCGCGCGTCGACGCCGACCTCGACCTCGGCCGGCACGCCGAGCTGATCGTCGAGCTGAGCCCGATCGTGCGGGCCGATCCGCTCGCCGAGCGGACCGCCGGGCAGCTGATGCGCGCGCTCTACCACGCCGGGCGCCGCGGGGACGCGCTCGAGCTGTACCGGACCGTCTCCCGCGCCACCCTCCGCACCCTGGGCGTCGAGCCCGGTGCCGAGCTCCGCTGGCTGCACGAGCGGGTGCTCAACGACGACCTCCCGGCACTCTCCCGGGAAAACTCCCCCGTGGGGGCGGCACATTCCCGGGAAAGTGCCGCCCCCGGGGAGCCGATCTCGCAGCTGCCCGCCGCGGTGCCCCGCCTGGCCGGGCGCGCCGACGAGCTGGCCTGGCTCGACGGCCTGGTCACCCGGGCCGAGGCGGGCCAGACGACCATCGCAGTGGTCACCGGGACCGCCGGGGTCGGCAAGAGCACGCTCGTCGTGTGGTGGGCCCATCGCGTCGCGGCGCGGTTCCCGGACGGCGTCCTGTTCGCTTCGCTGCGCGGTTTCGACCCGCACCACCCGCCGCTGGAGCCGGCCGAGCTGCTCACCCAGTTCCTGCTCGGCCTCGGCGTCGAGACCGCGAAGATCCCCGAGCTGCTGCACGAACGCGTCGCGCTCTACCGGTCGCTGATCGCGGGACGGCGGATGCTCGTGCTGCTCGACGACGCCCGCACGGCCGAGCAGGTGCGCCCGCTGCTGCCGCCGAGCGCGCGGACGATGACCGTGGTGACCAGCCGCTCGCGCCTCGACGGGCTCGCCGTGTCGAACGCGGCCCAGCAGCGCGTGCTCGGCACGCTCGCGCCCGAGGACGCCGTCCAGCTGATCGAGGAGCTCGCCGGCCCGGCCGAGCTCAACCACGCCCTCGCGCGGCTCTGCGGCTACCTCCCGCTCGCCCTCCGCATCGCGGGCGCGCGGCTTTCGGCGAGCGCGCAGCGCACCGCCGAGGAGCTGGTCGACGAGCTCGGCAACGAGCGGACGCGGCTGGCGGGGCTGCAGGTCGACGGCGCCGACGACGGTGTGCGCGCCGCGTTCGACGTCTCCTTCCGGGGGCTGCCCGGCGAGGTCGCGGAGACGTTCCTGCAGCTGGGCGCGGTGCCGGGGGTGATGGTCGGGCCGCACCTGATGGCCGCCGTCGCGCAGATCCCGGTGGCCGAGGCCCGGCGGCGGCTGCGCGCGCTGGCCGCGCACAACCTGATCGCCGAGACCGCTCGCGACGTCTTCGTCCCGCACGACCTCGTCTGGCTCTACCTGCGCGAACTCGCCGAGCAGGAGCTGGGTGAGAAGGAGCGCGACGAGGCGCTCGGCTGGACCGTCCGCTACTACCAGGCGGTGGCCGACCGGGCCCGGCGCCGGCTGGGGCCCGTCGCCGATCCGCTCACCTTCGACGGCGTGCTCGGCGAAGAGGCCATGCCGCCGCTACCGGGCTTCGCCGAAGCGCAGGACTGGTTCGCGGCCGAGTGGCCGAACCTCCTGGCGGTCCTCGACGCCGCGTACGCCGCGGGCCGCCACGACGACGTCTGGCGGCTGGCCCGGATCGGGCACAGCTACCGCGTCGCGTGCCCGCTGCTGGACGAGTGGACGCGGATGGCCGACCTCGGCGTCGCCGCCGCCGAAGCCGCGGACGACGTCGAAGGGCAGTGCTGGCTGCGGCTCGCGCGGTGCGAGATCGCGCTGACCTTCGAGCTGCCCGGGGCCGGTCTCGCCGACGCCGAACGGGCGCTGGACCTCGCCGCCGGATCCGCCGACCCGCGGCTGGTCACGTCGGTGGACCTGCACCTGGGCCGCGCGCTGAGCCGGCTCGGCGAGCACGAGAAGGCCATCGACAGGCTGGCGAAGGCCGTCGAGGAGGCGCCGGACGGCACGCTCCGCGGCCTGGCGCTCGGCAGCTGCGCGCAGGCGGAGAAGCGGGCCGGCCGGCTGCCCGAGGCGATCGCCCACCAGCTCGCGGGCCTGGCGATCGACCGCGAAGCCGGCGACGACGACCGGCTCGTCGTCTCGCTCGACAAGCTGGCCGAGCTCTGCCTGCGGGCGGGCGACCTCGAGGCGGCGCAGCAGCACGTCTGGGAGGCGATCGACCTCGCCATCAGCCGCGAGTTCGTGGTCCGCGAGGGCGCGCTGCGGCTGACGCTGGGCCGGGTCCTGCGGGCCCGGGGCGATCTCGACGGCGCGCGGGAACAGCTGGCGTTGTCCGTGCGCATTTACGAACGGGTGCACCCGAAGCTGGTCGGCGAGGTCCGGACCGAGCTCGCCGAACTGTAGCCGGGATTTCCCCGCGCATTCGAACTGCGACAACTCGGCGCCGGTGATCAAGATTTGTGAAGAGTCCACCGGTTGCGAATGTGTCACGGCCCGGCTTCGGCGCGGCCAATTCCGCACGTCCGTGTCCCGGTGAGGCGGAAACGGCCCGGAACCGGGGTCGATCCTTAGTGGATTCTTAGTGTCGCCGGGCTACGTCCGCGTAGGTTCGGTGGTGCCGGCTGAGCCCTAGGGGAGGGGCAGGCTGAGACGCCGGCGCCGGGCCCCGCGCGGGAAAACTCCCGCCGGGGCCGGGAGCCGCCAGGAGCGGCTCGTGGCGGCCCGGCCGGCCGACGTGGGGGTAGGCCGGCCGGTCGCCAGGCTCAGCCCACGTTCGCCGTGCAGAGCGCGATCGTCGTCCCGCTGTTTTCCGCGACCTTCTTGCCGTCGACCAGAATGGCGCAGCTGATTTCGTTGTTCACGTTCGAATTGCGGGTGTCCGCGGTCAGCGTCAACAGGTACGAACCATTGTTGTAGGACGCCTGGCCTTCCCACGCGTCGGTGCTCGCGGGCGCGTTTTCCGTGCGCTGGTCGGAAAGGCTGCCGTAGCGCACGGTCGCGCCGCCCGCCGAGGTCACCTGGAACGTCACGGAGTGCTTGTCGCCGGCGACCGAAGGCAGGTGCAGCCCGGCCTCGCCGCCGCCGAAGAAGGTCGAGTAGAGCAGCATCCCGGCCGTCGTCAGCAGGGCCGCGATCGTCGCCACGAGCGCGGTGACCGCCAGCCCGCGGTCGCCCACGGTGCCCTTCTTGACCTGGACCAATCCGGCGATCGCCAGGACCAGGCCGATCCCGGCGAGGGGCCACGCGACGTACCCGAAGTCCGGGACGAACGTGACGACCAGGGCGGCCACGCCGAGCAGCAGGCCGATGATCGCCAGGATGTTCCGGCCGGGTTTCGCGTTGGCTTGACGACGCTCCGTGGCCGTCACCGGTGGCGCGGGCCTTCCGTGGCGCGCGGCGGTCGGCGGCGGGTACTGCGGGTCGGTCATCATGCGGACCCCTTCGGGTGGGAGTGCGACGACGTTAACCCATAAGAGTGCCCGCAGACGAAATTGTTACATTCTGGAAAAAGTCATTGTCCCACCATTTTGTGCCAGGTATCGGTATTTCCTGACAACGTGCGCAGGGTGTGGCCCGGTGATCAATGGGAAGAATATCGGAGTTCCCACTGTTCCGTGGCCGGTTCGTCGACCTCGCAGCCGGTATCGTAAATACCGTACGGACATCCCAGTACCGCCGTGGGGCCTACGACGGGTGTCGGCAGGGTCGCCCACGGCGAAAGTCGTATACCGGACTTCTCAGTCGAAAAGGCTCACTTCGGGAGTGATTTCGAGAAGCTCGAAAACGGGACGACCGCGGCGCCCGTCGATCGTCGTCGTGCGGACGACGCGCAGCCGGGCGGTCACCGGGCGGTCGAGGTTCTCCTTGATCTGGTCGAGCAGGTCCGGCGCCACCGCGCCCTGGATCGTCCCGCCCGGCTCGCGGTCGAGGTAGAAGATCCGGCGCCGGGTGCGGACGCCGTCGAGCCGCCCGCGCACCGTCTCGTACCCGACGGCCTCGCGCGACTCGCGGAGGCTGCCCTGCAGGATCCGGGCCTGCTCGGTGGTCATGCTGCGGGTGACCTGCTCGCCGGACGTCGGCGTCAGCGCCATCCCGATGCCCGCGTTCTTCGCCACGGCGTTGACGATGTCGCTCACCGCGTTGCGGACCGTGTCGCGCTGCAGCAGCACGGCGTCGAGCGCGCCGTCGTCGGAGCCGTTCGCCGGCAGGAAGTCGCACAGCTCCTTGACCGCGCGCTCGGACAGCGTCTCGATGCCGTCCACGATCAGCGCGTCGTCGGTGACGTCGAGCTCCGGGAAGCCGAAGAAGATCGCGTTGCCCGCCTGGCCGCGCTGGATCAGCGGCGCCTTGTCGCGGTCGGCCTGCTGGACCTGGGTGACCTCGCCGGACGGGTTCCGGATGATGTGCCCGATCTTGGCCGTCGCGTCCTGCAGCGCGCGGCTGATGTCCGAGAACGTGTACGCGTCGATGGTCTGCTCGCCGATCACCGAGACGTGCAGCAGCGGCGAGCGGGACGTCCGCTCGAACTTGGCGTTGGCCGCCATCGCCGAGGCGCGCGCCAGGTCGTCGAGCCACGTGCCGCCGGGGATCTCGTCGGCGATGCGCCGGAACTCGTTCTTCACCAGATCATCTCCGGGTAGCCCCTGCCGCCTTCGGCCCACACCTCGGCCCAGACGTCTTCGTCGCCCGGGCGGCACAGGAAGCCGTCCAGCATCCCCCCGACCGGCTGAACCTGATCGAGGTACATCGCGGGCTGCCCGACGATCACGCCGCGCAGCGTCAGCAGGCCGTACAGGGCCGAGCGGCCGGCGTCGTCGAGGCGCTTGAGCGCGCCCCACTCGTCCGGGATGAGGACGACGTCGAGGCCGCGCGGCGGGTGCGCGCCGCGGGTGATGAGCTCGCCACCGACCCAGGCCCGCCCGGACGGCATGATCCGCCGGGCCACGCCGAGGTAGCTGTTGAGCGCGCTGAAGAGGATCTCGCGCTCGTTCTGGTACGGGGCGTCGAACACGAGCCGCTCGTAGACGTCGGCCAGATCGCAGGCGTGGCGGCCCGGCGGCAGGACCTGCTGCGACGTCCAATGGGGGAGCGCCACGCCACCCCCTCCTCGGCCTTCGCTCACAGTGCGTAGCCGAACTTACCAGGATGGGTGTCAGCCACCGCGCCCAGGCTGGTGCGGCCACTGGGGAGTGGCCTCCGGCAGGTCGTCGGTTCCGGGCCAGGCCGGCTCCTCTTCGGTGGGCCAGTCCTCGGCCTGCAGGGCGTGCTGCGGCGGCATCGGCAAGTGCCCTTCGCGGTGGCCCGCGGGTTCGGGTCCGTCGTCGTCGTGGACGGCCTGGGGGCGATCGGTCTCGTGCTGCGCCCAGGCGGCCGGGATGAACTGGGTCTGCTCGGCCGCCAGCTGCTCCGGCTCGGGCTCCGGCTCGTCGTAGTAGTGGTCTTCGGGCACCGGTTCGGCTTTCGGGCGCTGTGCGGTGCGCAGGACGAGCCACGACGTGAGCGCGCCGAGGAGGAAGGCGATGATCAGCCACAGCCAGATCTGCCCGAACAGCCACACCATCTGCTCACTCACCCCTCAAACGACCGTGATCTCGACGCGCCGGTCCTCTTCGCCGCCGGACGGCCGGGTGTCGCCCAGCCCCCGTGCGGTCAGGCGCTCGGCCGTCAGCCCGTTGGTGGTGAGGATCCGCACGACGGCCCTGGCGCGGTCCCGGGAGAGCTTCAGCGCGCCGCTCGCACTGCCCGACCCGAGGGCGGCGTGGCCGGTGACGCGGTACCGGAAGGTCTCCGGCGACTTGGCGATCGCGACCGCGACGGCGACGGCGGCCTGCTCGCCTTCGGGTGTCAGCCGGGCGGTGTCCGGCACGAAGGTGATCGGCGTCTCGGCGAGCATCCGGTCGATCTCGGCCTGCACGCCGGCCTTGTCGGTGGGCGGCGGGGGCGCGGTGGCGGTGGTGGTCGGCGGCGGGCTGCTGCTCTCGGGCGGCGTCGTGCTCGGCGGCGGGCTGCTGGGGGCCACCGGGGTGACGTCCCCGTCGAGCTGGGCGGCGCGGACGCCGTCGACCTTCTGGACGACCTCGAGGGCCCGGAGCGCCTGGTCGGGCGGGAAGCCGCTGAGGGTGGCGTCCCGGCCGTCGAAGCTGACGTTCCCCTTGGTCAGCCCGGCCCCGGCGAGCGCGGCCTGGGCGTCGGAGGTGAGGTCGCGCTGGATGTTGCCGCCCTGAGCCCAGGTGACGACCCCCGCGAGCAGCGCCGTGACCAGCACCGCGATCGGGACCACGAGGATCCAGCGACGACCACCGGGCATAAGGGGAGCGTAAGCCGGGTCCGGCGGGTTGGCGAGCCGGAGAAGGGTGGTGGTCCACAAGTTGTCCCCAGGCGTGTCGACATGGGGACAACTGGCGACCCGGTGATCGCCCGGGTACGGACCGTGGGGCGAACGCCCGTCAGCTGGCCTGCTGGGCGCTGTCGGGCACCTCGAGCACGTCGAGCGGGACCAGCGGGGACAGCTGCGGCCGCTTGGGCGACAGGCCGTCCCCCATGGACTCGCCGCGCAGCTGGCGGCGGATCCAGGGCAGCAGGTGCACCTTCGTCCACGTCAGGTCCGAGCGGCGCGAGTCGATCCACCGGTACGGGTGGTCTTCCGACGGCCACGGCTCGCGCCAGTCGCTCGCCACCGGGACGCCCAGGACCTCCGCCGACTTCAGCGCGATGCGCCGGTGGGCGTCCGGGGAGAAGTGCAGGCGGTCGTCGCTCCAGGCGCGGCGGTCGTGCAGCGGGGCCATCGTCCACAGGTCGACCATCCGGGCGCCGTGGCGCTCCGCGATCGCCCACAGGTGCGCGTTGTAGATCGCCACCTTGCCGCGCAGGACCGACATGACCGAGAGGACCTTCGTGTCCGGCCCGTTGAAGATCAGCACCGGGATCCCCGCCTCGCGCAGCTTCGCGACGCCCTCTTCGAAGCGCTCCGCCACCGCGTCCACGTCCGCCCCCGGGACGATGATGTCGTTGCCGCCCGCGCAGAGCGTGACCAGGTCGGGCTTCAGGTCGAGCGCGATCGGGAGCTGCTCGTCCATGATCTCGTCGAGCATCTTGCCCCGCAGGGACAGGTTCGCGTACTGGAAGCCGGCCCGCCCGGCCGCGAGGATCTCCGCGAGGCGGTCGGCCCAGCCGCGGAACGAACCGTCCGGCAGCTCGTCGTTCAGCCCCTCGGTGAAGCTGTCACCGATCGCCACATAGCTGTCGAATCCGTACACGTTGGGTCCCCTTCCCGTCCTGCGGCCGACACTCCCCGACATGTAGTTGTACACCCCAACTAACCATCTGTGTCCCACCGGTGTTCAGCTCGCGGTCACAGTGTCTTATCTTGTCGGCCTTCCCCGCCTCTCTATTACGCAGTCTTCACCTTCGGCATGCCGTGAGACAGCACACTCGAAGGCGAATACCACATCCGATGTGGCGAAAATCTCCCTGCTTGGAGCGCTCGCGCCGCGATCCGGCAGGCTGGACACGTGTCCGCAGAACCCCGTGAGTCGCTCACGCAGATCCTCGGCGGCCGCCGGGGCGCGCTCGACGCCAGCATCCCGCCCGTCGGCTTCGTCGTCGGCTGGCTGGCGGCCGGGCAGTCGATCGCGTGGGGTGCCGGCGCGGCCATCGCGGTCGCCGTCGCGCTCGGTGTCTACCGGATGGTCCGCGGCGGGAAGGTCCGCGCGCTCGTGGTCAGCCTGGCCGCCGTCGTCGCGGCCGCGCTGATCGCCCTGCACACCGGGCGCGCCCAGGACTTCTTCCTGCTGCAGCTGATGTCCAATGTGGCCAGCGCCCTGCTGTGGGCGGCCAGCATCGTGGTCCGGTGGCCGCTGCTCGGCGTCGTCGTCGGCCTGCTGCTGGGCCAGAAGACGCGCTGGCGCCGCGACCCGGTGCTGCTGAAGGCGTACTCGCGCGCCAGCTGGGTGTGGGTGTTCGGCCAGTACACGCTGCGCGTCGTCGTCTACGGCCTGCTGTGGTGGTCCGGCCAGGTGATCGCGCTCGGCGTGGCCCGGACGGTGCTCTCGTGGCCGTTGGTCGCGCTGACCGTCGCGGTGAGCGGCTGGGTGCTGTACCGGGCGCTGCCGCCGGAACACCCCGGACTGCGCCTGGCCCCGGACGGCCCGGACGACGTACCCAGGACATAAGGCGGCCCCCGGCGAGGGGGGAGGGTCCGGGGGCCACTGCCTACGTTACCCGGAACACCCGGGTTCAGTCGATGTTTTGGCGATTTCGCGCCCGGTTTAGGGAAATACTGGTCTAACCACCCCTTCGCCGAAGGCGTCGACGGCGGCGAGCCAGGCCGCCCCGAGGACCCCATCGGAGCTGGTCAGCACCTCGAGGCCGGACAACCCACGGCGGACCAGGGTGCCGACCGGGCTGGTCCCGGTGAGCACCGAGCCGACGAGCACGACCGGGCCCGCCTCGCCGGGCTCGCGCGCGGCGAGGGCGTTGGCGACCAGAAGCTCGGCCGCCCGGGCGACTATCCCGCTCGCCGCGGGCTCTCCCGCGTCGTGCGCCGCGCTCACCAACGGCGCGAACCGGGCCAGCCGGACCGGCGCCTCGGCGTTGGCCGCGGTGATCAGCGCGCGGGACGCGACGAGCCGTTCGGCGTCCGTCCGGACGTCCAAACCGGACGGTCCGAGCGCGGCGGCCAGCACCGCCGACGGGAGCCCGTCGAGCGGCAGCCCGCGGCCCAGAGCCTCCAAAGTGGATCGGACGGCCTCGCGCCCGAGCCAGAACGCGGACCCTTCGTCGCCCAGCAGCCAGCCGTAGCCGCCGGCGGTGCCGGCCAAGCGCCGCTTGCGGATCCGGCCCGCGATCGAGCCGGTGCCGGCGACGAGCACCGTCCCGTCCGGCGCCGACGTCGCGGACGCGTACGCCACTTCGGCGTCGGCCACCACGCGCACGGTGCCGGTGAGCCCGATCCGCGCCCACGCCGCGTCGAAGACCGCGGCCACCGCCGGGTCGCTCAGCTTGCTGACCCCGGCCATGCCGACGACGCACGCCCGCACGGCGCCCGGGTCGTGCCCGCCCAGCGCGGCGGTGATCGCCTCGGCGATCCGGCCCGCGGCGACCCCGGGCGTGTGCGCGTTGGGGTTGGCGCCTTCACCGCGCCCGGTGCCCAGAACGGCGCCGGCGGCGTCGACCAGGGCGGCCCTGGTCGACGTGCCGCCGGCGTCGACGCCGACCGCGAAGCTCACCGCGTCTTGGTCACCTTCAGCAGGCCGCGCGGGCTGTCCGGGTCGCCGCCGCGGGCGAGCGACAGGCCGAGCGCGATCCGCTGGATCGGCAGGATCTCCAGGATCGGCGCCAGCTCCTCGACGGTCTGGGGAACGTCGATGCGCAGCGCGGCGGGGGCCGCCGCCGAGGCCGAACCGACCGCCACGACGTCCGCGCCGCGCTTGCCGACGGCGTCGATGACCTCGCGCATCGCCTCCGCGCCGTGCCCGGCGCTGGTCACCGCGAGCACCGCGGTCTGGTCGTCGACGGCCGCGACCGGGCCGTGCAGCAGGTCCGCGCCGCTGTACGCGCGGGCCGCGAGGTAGCTGGTCTCGGCCAGCTTCAGCGACGCCTCGAGCGCGGTGGCGTACGAGTAGCCGCGGGCCGTGGTCAGCACGCGGTTGACGAAGCGGTACCGGTCGACGGCGCGCTGCACGCCCTCGGCGGCCCCGTCGAGCGTCTGCTGCGCCAGTTCGCCGATCTTCTCGGCGTCGGCCGCCTTGCCGCCGCGCACGGCGTCGATCAGCAGGTACAGCGCCATCAGCGTCGCGGAGTACGTCTTGGTCGCCGCGACGGCCTTCTCGACGCCCGCGCCGATGTCGACGCCGAGCTCGGACGCCGCGCGCAACGGCGAATCGGGCGTATTGGTCACGGACACCGTCAGCGCGCCCTGGCGCCGCGCCGTCTCGGTGACCTCGATCAGGTCGGGCGAACCACCGCTCTGGCTGACCGTGACGAACAGCACGTCCCGCAGATCGGGCCGCGCGCCGTACAGCGTCGCCGTGGACGGGGAGACAAGACCAGCCGGAAGGCCGAGAAGTACCTCGATCAGGTACTTCGCATACAACGCTGCGTGGTCACTCGATCCACGCGCGGCGAGCAAAGCGAAGCGCGGGGGCCGTTGTGAGATCTTTTCCGCCACCCCGGCGATTTCCGCCTGACGCTCGACCAGTCCCGCCAGGACGTCCGGCTGCTGGGCGATCTCCGCGGCCATGTGCTCGCCGGGCCGTTGTTCGGTCATCATTTTCCTCTCCACCTCCGGCATTATGTACCGGACTCAGGCGGCGTCGGTCAGGTCTAGACCAATGTTAGTAGGGCGGCGGGTTTGGGGAAAAGGGTACGTTTCTTACGGGGACGTGGCGCGCAATGAGGGAAGACATAGGGAGTCGGGCATGTTGGAGACCACCACCACGGGCGAGGCGGGCGCCGTCGCCGGGATCCGCGGGCAGCGCGAGCCCAAGTACTGGGCGCTGAAACAGCACCTCCTCGACCTCCTGGACGTGCTGCCGCCGGGGTCGCCGATCCCGACCGAACGCGCGCTCGCCGGGGAGTTCACGGTCTCCCGCACCACCGTGCGCCAGGCGCTGGCCGACCTGACCGCCGAGGGCCGCCTGCACCGCGTGCAGGGGAAAGGCACCTTCGCGGCCGAGCCGAAGCTCGCCCAGCGGCTGCAGCTGTCGTCCTACACCGAGGACATGCGCCGGCAGGGTCTGAAGCCGTCTTCGAAGCTCCTCGAGCTCGAAGAGCTGCCGGCCGAGGGCGACCTCGCGAAACTGCTCGGAATCCGGACGGGTGCGAAAATTCTTCGCCTTCGACGGCTTCGACTGGCGGACTCGCAGCCGATGGCACTGGAAACCTCGCACCTGCCGGCCGGCCGGTTTCGCGGGCTGCGCAAGCACATCTCGGCCGGCGGTTCGTTGTACGCCGTTCTGCGCGAGCACTTCGGCGTCGAACTCGAACGCGCCGAGGAGTCGATCGAGACGTCGCTCGCGGGTCCGGAAGAGGCGGAGATGCTCGGCGCCGACGTCGGCATGCCGGTGCTGCGGCTGACCCGGCACTCGTTCGCCACCGACGGCAAGCCGGTCGAGTTCGCGCGGTCGGTCTACCGCGGCGACCGGTACAAGTTCGTCACCACGCTGATGCCCTGAGTTGTTGACGGCGATCTCCGGCCGGGGTGAAGTGGCAGGGTGACAGCCACTGAAGACACCGGGATCCGCTGGGGGACGCACGCCGCGCGCGGGGTGCTGGCCACCACGATCCTCGGGTCGGGCATGGCGATGCTCGACGGCACCATCGTCAACGTCGCCCTGCCCCGCATCGGCGCCGAGCTCAACGCGTCCGTCGCCGGGCTGCAGTGGATCCTCGACGGCTACCTGCTGGCGCTCGCCGCGCTCATCCTCGTCGCCGGCTCGCTCGGCGACCGGTACGGCCGGCGCCGCGTGTACCTCGTCGGCGTCGTCTGGTTCGGCGTCGCCTCCGGGCTGTGCGCCGCCGCGGTGTCGACCGAGATGCTCGTCGCGATGCGGATCCTGCAGGGCATCGGCGGCGCCCTGCTGACGCCCGGGTCGCTCGCGATCCTCCAGTCGTCCTTCGCGCACGACGCGCGCGCCCGCGCGATCGGCGCCTGGTCCGGCCTCGGCGGCATCGCGGCCGCCGCCGGCCCGCTGCTCGGCGGCTTCCTCGTCCAGGTCTGGTCGTGGCGGCTCGCGTTCCTGATCAACGTCCCGATCGCGCTGGTCGTCGTGCTGATGGCGCGGAAGTTCGTGCCCGAGTCCCGCGACCCGGACGCGACCGGGCACCCGGACTTCGGCGCCGCCGCACTCGGTGCGCTCGGCCTCGCCGGCGTCACCGGCGCCCTGGTGGAGGCGCCGGTGCGGGGCATCGGCGACCCGGTCGTGCTGGTCGCGGGCCTGCTCGGGATCGCGGGCCTGACCGCGTTCGTCGTCGTCCAGCACCGCTCGCGCGAGCCGCTGGTGCCGCCGTCGCTGTTCCGCGACCGGACGTTCACCCTGGCCAACGCGCTGACCTTCGCCATGTACGCGGCGCTCGGCGGCGTGATGATGCTGCTGGTCATGCAGCTGCAGGTGTCGCTGCACTACTCGCCGACGGCGTCCGGCCTGGCCGGGCTGCCGCTGACGGTGATCATGCTGCTGCTGTCGGGGCGGTCGGGGGCGCTGGCCCAGCGCATCGGCCCGCGGGCGCAGCTGGTGGCCGGCCCGATCGTCGTCGGCATCGGGATGTTGCTGATGTTGCGCATCGCGCCCGGCGCGTCCTACCTGGGCGCGGTGCTGCCCGCGGTCGTCGTGTTCGGGCTCGGGCTGGCGACGGTGGTGGCCCCGGTGACCGCGACGGTGCTCGCCGCGGCCCCGGACCGGTACGCCGGGGTGGCGTCCGGCGTCAACAACGCGATCGCCCGCTCGGGCGGTCTCCTGGCGGTCGCGGTGCTGCCCGCGGCGGCGGGGCTGACCGGCGAGGCGTACGCGGACCCGGTGGCGCTGACCGCGGGCTGGCGGATGGCGCTGGTCATCTGCGCGGTCCTGGCGATCGCCGGCGGGCTGATCGCGCTGGGCATCCACAACGGCGTCCTGGCGCCCCCGGCCGAGCCCGCGCCGCCGGATTCGGACGAGTGCCCGCACCTGGGCGAGTGCTACCACTGCGGCGTCGAGGGCCCGCCGACCCACGTCCGCCGCGGGACCCCGGTGGCCGGCGACTAGCGCCGGTTCAGCCCGCGAGGATCTCCGCGAACACCGCCGGGTCGGCGTTGCCGCCGGAGACGATCGCGACCGTGCGGCCGGCCGGCAGCTCGCCGGTGTGGAACAGGTACGCCGCCGTCGTCACCGCGCCGCTCGGTTCGGCGACCAGCCGGGCCTTGCGGGCGAGGGTGCGCACGGCCTCGCGGATCTCGTCCTCGGTGACCGTGATCATGTCGTCGACGACTTCCCGCAGGTGGGCGAAGGTCAGCTCGGACGGCTGCGCGCGCAGGCCGTCGGCGATCGTGCGGGCGCGGTCGGCCTGCGGCCAGTCGGCGCGGCGGCCCAGCCGCAGCCCCTCGGCCGTGTCGCCGGCCAGCGCGGGCTCGACCCCGATCACGCGGGCGCGCGGGCAGCGCGCCTTGACCGCGGCACCGACCCCGCCGGCCAGCCCGCCGCCGCTGACCGGCACGAGCACGACCTCGACGTCCGGGAGGTCCTCGGCGATCTCGAGCCCCGCGGTGCCCTGCCCGGCGATGACGGCCGCGTCGTCGAAGGGCGCGATGAGGGTCAGGCCGCGTTCGGTGGCCAGTTCGTGCGCTTTGCCCTCGTGCTCGCCGATCGGCACCTCGATCACTTCGGCGCCGTAGGAGCGGGTGGCCTCGACCTTGATCCGCGGTGCGATGTCCGGTACGACGATCACGGCGGGCACGCCGAACCGCTGCGCGGCGTACGCGACCGCTTGCGCGTGGTTGCCGCTGGAGTAAGCGATGACACCGCGGGTACGCCGTTCGTCGTCGAGGGTGGCGATCGCGTTGTACGCGCCGCGCACCTTGAACGCACCGACCGGTTGGAGGCTTTCGGGTTTGAGCCAGAGGTTTTCGCGAGGATCCCACGTTTGGCGCAACAGGGGTGTGCGCACGGCGACCCCCTGGACGCGCTTCGCCGCGGCTTCGATGTCGGAGATCGTCACCAGTTCCATGTGCCGAGTATGTCAAGAAAGTGTTCGGCCCGTACTGTCTATTGTGGACAGTGGGAGTGGTGCTGCTCACGCTCCGGCAACGCGGGGAGTTCCTCGCGCGCCTTACACGTTGGGAACGGGGAGAAGACTTTCTAGCGGATCGGGATCATGAGCAAGGAGACGGAACAGCCTTCAGGGGAGAAGGAACAGAAGTCGGGCCTGCGCATCGCGCAGGTGCTGGCGGCGGCGCTCGCGGCGGTGACGGCGGCGCTGCTCGGGTCGACGCTCGGCGTCGCCGGCACGGTGGCCGGGGCGGGCGTGGCGAGTGTGATCACGACGGTCGGCGGCGAGATCTACCTGCGCTCGCTGCAGCGCACGAAGGACGCCGCGCTCAAGGCGCGGCAGCTGGCGACGTCCGGCATCCGGCGCCGGGGGCAGGTCATCGCGATCAACGAGATCACCGACCAGCCGCTGCCGTCGGCCGTGCCCATCACCGAGCAGCCGACGGTCCGGCTGCCGAAGCCGGACGGCCCGCTCGAGGAGCAGCCGTCGCGGCTGCGGAAGCTGCGCTGGCCGCTGGTCATCGGCACGAGCGTGGTGGCGTTCGCGGTGGCGATCCTGGCGATCGTCGGCGTGGAGGCGGCGACCGGCGGCAAGGTGGCCGGCGGGACGGGCGCGGGCATCGGCAAGATCTTCGGCAACGGCGGCGGCCAGACCGACAAGACCCCGTCGACCACGCCGACGGCTCCGACGGACGACACGCAGGAGTCGCCCACCCGGACCACGACGACGGAGACGACGACGCCCACCGCGCCGACGACGTCGAGCACGCCGAGCAGCTCGCCGACGCCGACGACCCCGAGCACGACGGCCCAGCAGCCGACGACCTCGGCCCCGCCCACCAGCCAGGGCGCGGCGACCACCCCGACCCCGTAACCGTCAGGGGAGGCGGGCGCGCAGTTCGCGGGCGGCGGACTCGGGGTCCTCGGCCTCGGTGATCGCCCGGACGACCACGATCCGCGACGCGCCCGCTTCGAGGACCGAGGGCAGCCGGCCGGCGTCGATGCCGCCGATCGCGAACCAGGGCCGGCCGGGCGTCGATGCGGCGGTCGAGCGGACCAGGTCCAGGCCCGGCGCCGAGCGGCCCGGCTTCGTCGGCGTCGGCCAGCAGGGACCCGTGCAGAAGTAGTCCACGCCCGGTTCGGCCGCGGCCGCGGTGGCCTGCGCCACCGAGTGCGTCGAGCGGCCGATGACGACGTCCTCGCCCAGGATCCGCCGGGCCAGCGGCACCGGGATGTCGTCCTGGCCCAGGTGGAGGACGTCCGCGCCGACCGCCAGCGCCACGTCCGCCCGGTCGTTCACCGACAGCAGCGCCCCGTGCCGCGCGCAGGCCTCGGCCAGCACCTCCAGCGCCGCGATCTCGGCCGCGGCCTCGAGCGGCGAGCCGCCGGTCTTGTCGCGCAACTGGATGATGTCGACGCCGCCGGCCAGCGCCGCGTCGGCGAACGCGGCCAGGTCGCCGCGGGCCGTGCGGGCGTCCGTGCAGAGGTACAGGCGAGCGGCGTCGAGCCGGGCGCGGATCTTGTCACCGGAGAGGGCGGGCATGGCGGCGACCGTACCCCGCCGGCGGACGGTCCGGCCAAGACCCGGTGCCGTTGCCGTGAAAGCCATCCGGCCGTGACCGCGGTTGGATTATCGACCAACGGCACGTAGGGTGGACGGGTCCGCACGGGAGCCCGGGGCACGGGCTGAGAGGGAGCTGCCGCTCCGACCGTGGAACCTGATCCGGGTCATGCCGGCGCAGGGAGCGTGATCCCATGACGAACAACCTGGCAGTGGTCGGCGGCGGCGTGATCGGGCTGTCCGCCGCGTGGCGCGCGGCGCGAACCGGCCGAAGCGTCACCCTCTACGACCCCGAACCCGTCCGCGGCGGCGCGTCGTGGCTGGCCGGCGGCATGCTCGCCCCGGTCACCGAGGCCTGGCCGGGCGAGGAGGACGTCCTCAGCCTCGGCGAGGAGTCCCTGCGCCGTTGGCCCGGCTTCGCGCGCGACCTCGCGCAAGAGGGCGTCGACCCCGGCCTGGCCGAGCACGGGACGCTGGTCGTCGCCTTCGACAGCGCCGACGCGGGGTACCTCGACATCCTCGCCGGTCACCTGCACGCGCTGGGCCGCACGGCCGAACGGCTCACCGGCCGGGAAGCCCGGCGGCTCGAACCCGGCACCGGATCCGTCCGAAGTGGACTCCACGTGCCCGGCGACCTGGCCGTGGACAACCGGAAACTGCTCAACGCGCTGTACGCGGCCTGTCAGGAACGCGATGTGCGGTTCGTCCGGGAACGCGTGGCCGCCCCGCCGGACGCGGACGCCGTCGTGCTCGCGGCGGGCGCGTGGACCGGGCGGCTGCACCCGCGGCTCGCCGGGGCGGTCCGCCCGCTCAAGGGCGAAATCCTCCGGCTCCGGCCCCGGCGCGGCTGCCTCCCGCCGCCGAAACGCACGGTTCGCGCCGTCGTCGAGGGGCACCCGATCTACCTCGTGCCGCGCGGCGACCAGGAGCTCGTCCTCGGCGCGACGCAGTACGAAGCGGGCTTCGACCAGGCCGTCACCGCCCGCGGGGTCCGCGAGCTGATCGAGGGCGCCGAACGGGTGTTCCCCGCGATCACCGAGTACGAGCTGGTCGAGACCGCCGCGGGCCTGCGGGCCGGCAGCCGGGACGTGCTGCCGTACATCGGCGTCCTGGACGACGGCGTCTTCGCCGCGACCGGGCACCACCGCAACGGCCTGCTCATGGCCCCCGTGACCGCGGACGCCGTGGTCGCGTGGCTCGAAGGCGAGAAGCCGCCCGAAGGCGTCGAAGCGGCTTCGCCCGACCGCCTGCACCAGAAGGAGCACGTGTGATGGAGATCAAGCTCAACGGCCGGTGGACGGAGTTCCCGGACGGCGCGACCGTCGCCGACGTCCTCGACGCGTCCGGCGGGCAGCGGCCCGGCATCGCCGTCGCGGTCGACGGCGTCGTCGTCCGCCGCACCGACTGGGCCACCACGGCCGTGCCGAAGGGCGCGGGCGTCGACGTGCTCACCGCCGTCCAGGGAGGCTGAAATGGAGACGGAACCGCTGGTCATCGGCCCCTGCAAGCTGACGTCCCGGCTGATCATCGGCACCGGCGGCGCGGCCAACCTCGCCGTGCTCGAACGCGCGCTGGTCGCGTCCGGCACCGAGCTGACCACGGTCGCGATGCGCCGCGCGGACGCCGAGGGCGGCTCCGGTGTCCTCGAACTGCTCACCAAGCTCGGGATCGAGCTGCTGCCGAACACCGCGGGCTGCCGCACGGCCGCCGAAGCCGTGCTCACCGCGCAGCTCGCGCGGGAGGCCCTCGGCACCGACCTGGTCAAGCTCGAGGTGCACGCCGATGACCGGACGTTGCTGCCGGACCCGTTCGAGACCCTCGACGCCGCCGAACGGCTGACCGCCGACGGGTTCACCGTGTTCGCCTACACGAACGACGACCCGGTGCTGGCCCTGCGCCTGGAGGAGGCCGGCTGCGCCGCGGTGATGCCGCTGGGCGCGCCGATCGGCACCGGCCTCGGCATCCGGAACCCGCACAACATCGAGCTGATCGTCTCGCGGGCGGGCGTGCCGGTGATCCTGGACGCCGGGATCGGCACGGCGTCCGACGCGACGCTGGCGATGGAGCTCGGCTGCGACGCCGTCCTGCTCTCGACGGCCGTCACCCGGGCGGCGGACCCCGAACGGATGGCGTCGGCGATGCGATCGGCCGTCGTCGCCGGTCACCTCGCGCGCAGCGCCGGCCGCGTACCGCAGCGGTTCTGGGCGCAGGCTTCGAGTCCACCCCGGTGAACCAGGGTGCCTTAACGCCGAACGTGCACGGCGAGCCCGTAAGGTGGACGGCACTTTCCGGCGCATCCGCGGCGGGGCCAGGGCAGAAGGAGCCAGCCGTGACCACATCGGTTCAGGACACCTCGGGCAGGTTGTACCTCGCCGTCGGCAGGCTGTCCCGGTCGTTGCGCCAGGCCGGCGTGCCCGGGCCGGGCCACGGCGCCATCTCGGCCCTCGCGACGCTGGTGATCTCCGGTCAGCTGCGCCTCGGCGACCTCGCCGCGAAGGAGGGCGTCGCCGCGGCGACCATGTCGCGGATCATCGCGTCGCTGGTCGAAGCGGGGTACGTCAGCCGCGAGTCCGACCCGGTCGACCGGCGCGCCTGGCTCGCGAAGGCGACCGAAGAAGGCGAGCGGCTGGTGTCCGGCGTCCGGTCGACGCGGGTCCAGGAGCTGAACCGGCGCCTCGACCGCTTGACGCCTGAGCACCGCGAAGCGCTGACGGCGGCGCTCCCGGCACTCGAAGCCCTGATCGCCGACGAGGGCTGATTAGGGGACCCGCTCCCGGCGCAGCTCGGCGAGTTCGGCGCGGACGGCGCGCAGCTCGTCGAGGATCTCCTGGTTGGCCGCGGCCTGTGCTTCGGCCTGCTTCGCCTCTTCCTCGCGGAGGTCCTGGCGCAGCTCGTCTTCCATGCCGCTGACCACGACGGCGATGAAGAGGTTCAGCACCGCGAAGCTGGACACCAGGATGTAGACGACGAAGAAGATCCAGGCCATCGGCGCCTGTTCCATGATCGTCTTCGCGATGTCCGGCCACGCTTCGCCGGTCATCACCTGGAACAGCGTGAACAACGACGTGCCGAGGTCGCCGAAGTCGCCCGGGTCGATGACGCCGAACAGCTTCGTCGCCATGACGCCCGCGACGAAGATGATCAGCGCGAGCAGCGCGGCGATCGAAGCCATCCCGGGAATCGCGGCGAGCAGCCCGGAGACGACCTTGCGCATCGACGGCACGACCGAGATCAGCCGCAGCACGCGGAGCACGCGCAGCGACCGCAGGACGGCGAACGGCCCGGTCGCCGGGATCACCGCGATGCCGACGACCAGCAGGTCGAAGACGTTCCAGTGGTCGCGGAAGAACCCGCCGCGGTAGGCGTAGAACTTCGCCAGCAGCTCGGCGACGAAGACGCCGAGCGCGATGTGGTCGAGGGTGTGCAGGAGCCCGCCGAAGCCGTCCATCAGCGACGTCGACGTCTCCATGCCGAGCGTGACCGCGTTGAACACGATCACGGCGATGATGAAGTTCTGGAAGCGGCGGTCTTCGAGGACCTTCGCCACCCGCTCGCGTCCGGTCAAGGCCGCCCCCCGCGTGAGTCAAGGATCAGTAAACGCAGGGATGGTAACCGGGCCGGTGCTCAGCGTTCTTCGGGTGCCAGCCGCCAGAAGGCCGAGACCGGCCCGACCTTGGCGCCCATCGGGTACGCGTGCTCGACGGCGTGCGAGACGAACCACTTGCCGTAGCGGGCCGCCTCGACCACGGACATGCCCTTCGCGAGCCCGGCGGTGAGCGCCGACGCCATCGTGTCGCCCGCGCCGTGCGTGTGCGGCGTCGAGTAGCGCCTGCCGGGCAGCTCCACGAACGTCGAGCCGTCGAACAGCAGGTCCACGCACTCGGGGTCCGCCTGCAGGTGGCCGCTCTTCACCAGGACGTACCGGGGGCCCATCCGGTGCAGCACCACGGCCGCGGTGTGCATGCCTTCGCGGTCCTTCACGGTCATGCCGGTGAGCAGGCGGACCTCGTCGAGGTTCGGCGTCAGGACCGTCGCGCGCGGGAGCAGTTCGTCGCGCAGGGCGTGCAGGCCCGCTTCGTCGAACAGCGGATGGCCGTGCATCGACGCCGCCACCGGGTCGACGACGAACGGGATCTTCTCGTCGCGTCCGATGTCCGCGTTGTCGCACGCCGCCGCGACCGCGTGGATGATCCCGGCCGAGGCCAGCATGCCCGTTTTCGCCGCGCCCACGCCCATGTCCGACGCGACGGCCTCGATCTGGCCGGCCACGATGTGCGGCGGCAGGTCGGCGCGGTCGTGCACGCCGAGGGTGTTCTGGACCGTGACGGCCGTGACCGCGACCAGGCCGTGCACGCCGCAGGTCAGGAACGTGCGCAGGTCCGCCTGCAGCCCGGCGGCGCCACCGGAGTCCGACCCGGCGATGGTCAACGCGGTCGGCAGGCTCGTCGTCATGGTGGTTTCCCGACTTCTGGTCTAGGCCAATCAGCCTCTTTTGCTTCATCAACAGTCAACCACGGTGGGACATTGTGAACGTTACTCACGTTCGAAGGAGCCTGGATGAAGCTCTTCTCGGTGGCAATCCTCACGGCGGCGCTCGCGCTCTCGGGGGCGACGGCGGCGCACGCGGACAGCCCGAAGCTGTCCCACGTCACGACCGTCGGCGTGCACAACACGTACGACCCGGCGGCCTACGGCTACCTGGCGCAGGCGCTCGACGCCGGCTCGTCCCTGATCGAGCTGGACGTCTGGCCGGACTTCTTCACCCACGAGTGGAAGGTCAGCCACTCGAACCCGTTGGGGAACAACAACAACTGCGTCGCGGCCACCTCGGCGTCGCAGCTCTACAGCGGCGGGACGAACAAGAACCTCGAGTACTGCCTCGACGACATCCGGATCTGGCTGGCCGCGCACCCGGGCCACACGCCGATCACGCTCAAGCTGGAGATGAAGACGGGCTTCTCGGCCAACACCGGCATGGGCCCCGCCCTGCTCGACGCCACGTTCAAGGCGCACCTCGGCAGCGTCGCGTTCCGCCCGGCCGAGCTGCTCGGCAGCTACGCCACGCTCGACGACGCGGCCAAAGCGGACAACTGGCCGTCGGTGGACGCGCTGCGGGGCCGGGTGATCACCGAGATCATCCCGGGCACGGTCGAGGAGGGGAACCCGACCGACACGCTGCACACCGATGTCGAGTACGCGCAGTACCTGCTGGGCCTCAAGAACGCGGGCAAGCTGGGCGACGCGAACATCTTCCCGACCGTGCACGGCGCGGCCGGCGGTGACCCGCGGGACAAGTACACCGCCGACCTCAAGCCGTGGTTCGTCGTGTTCGACGGCGACGCGAACGCGTGGGTGACGCAGACCGGGCCGTGGTGGTACGACGCCAACCACTACTACCTGGTGATGACCGACGCGCAGAACGTCGCGCCGGCCATCGACGCCCACAACCCGACGGTCGACCAGGCCAACCAGCGCGTCGCCGACCTGGCGAAGCAGCACGCGTCGGTGGTCACGGCCGACTGGACCGGGCTCACGACGGTGCTGCCGCAGGTGCTCGCCCGGGGTTAGACCGTCAGCACGAGCTTGCCGGACACCCGGCCGGACTCACCCAGCTCGTGCGCCTTGGCGGCTTCTTCCAGCGGGAAGGTCTGCTCGACGCGGACCTTCAGGCGGCCGGCCTCGATCAGCTCGACGAGGCCGGCCAGCCCGCCGCGGTCCGGCTCCACGAGGATCCGTTCCACCCGGACACCGCGTTCGGCGGCCTGCTGCGCCACGCGTTCGGCGACGCCGCTGGGCACGCCGATCAACAGCCCGCCCGCCTTGATCGCGGGCAGCCAGCGCAGGTCGCTCTCCTCGCCGACGAGTCCGAAGTAGACGTCCACATCGGACGTCGTCGCTTCCGGGTCGTGGTAGTCGATCGGCTCGTCGACGCCGAGTTCGCGCAGGAAGCCGTGCTTGCCCGCACTGGCCGTGCCGATCACGTAGGCGCCGCGCGCCTTGGCGATCTGGACGGCGAGGTGGCCGACCCCGCCCGCGGCGGCGTCGACGAACACGCGCTGTCCCTCCCGGACGTTCGCGACGTCGACCAGGCCCTGCCAGGCGGTGAGCCCGGCCAGCGGCAGCGCGGCGGCCTCGGCGAACGACAGCGCGGCGGGCTTGCGCACGAAGTGCCGCGAGGGCGCGGTGACGTACTCCGCGTAGGCGCCGGCCGGGCGCGGGAACCACGGCATGCCGAGGACTTCGTCACCCTCCCGGACACCGGTCGCGCCGAAGCCGGCCTCCTCGACGACCCCGGCGACGTCCCAGCCGACGGTGAACGGCGGCTCACCGAGGAACCCGCCGCCGGCCCGCACCTTCCAGTCGACGGGGTTGATGCCGGCGGCCTTCACCCGCACCAGGACCTCCGTCGGCCCGGGTTCCGGCCGCGGTGCTTCGGTGACGCTCAGCACCTCCGGCCCGCCGAGTGCCTGCTGGGTCACGATGCGCATCTCCACACTCCTTCTCTTCGGGTTCTCCTATACTCGGAGCGTTCGTCACTTTTCGCTAGAAGGCACTTCCGAGTGAAGTAGGTACCTGATGGAAACCACCTGTGACCAGGACGGACCCTGGGACGTCTATCTCCGGAGCTGTCCCTGCCGGGACGTGCTGGACCTGCTGGCCAACAAGTGGACGGCGCTGATGCTGGGCGCGCTGGCCCGCGGCCCGCACCGGTTCGGCGAACTGCGCCGCGCCGTCGACGGCATCAGCCAGAAGATGCTGACGCAGAACCTCCGCCAGCTGGAACGCGATGGTTTCCTCACGCGCACCGTGTACCCGACAACGCCGCCGACAGTCGAATACGCGCTGACGGACATGGGCGCGGAGGTGGGCGCGCACCTGATCGCGCTGAGCGCGTGGTCCCAGGCGAACTTCGACCGCATCCGCGCGGCCCGCGAGACCTACGACGGCCGGGAGCTGCAGCCGGTCCGCTGATGGCTCGCGGCGTGTCGCCGGACGCTCACGACGACTGCGGCAGGACCCAGAACGGGGAGACCGGGCCGACGCCTGCGCCCAGGGGGTAGGCCTCCGCCACGCAGCGCTCGATGAACTTCTTGCCCGCCGCCACCGCGTCCGGTACGGAGGCGCCCTTCGCCAGCGACGACGTGATCGCCGACGCCAGGGTGTCGCCGCCGCCGTGGGTGTTTTCCGTCTCGTAGCGGGGGCCGCTCAGCGAGATGAATTCGCGGCCGTCGGAAAGCAGGTCGACGCACTCGGCCGTGCCTTCCATGTGGCCGCCCTTGACCAAGACCCACCGGGAGCCGAAGCCCAGCAGGGCCTCGGCGGCAGCGCGCTGGGAGGCCGGGTCGACGACGGAAACGCCGGTCAGCAGCCGGACCTCGTCCAGGTTCGGCGTGATCAAGGTCGCGCGGGGGAACAGCTCCGTGCGGATCGCCTCCAGGGCGTCCTCGCGCAGCAGGGCGTGCCCGGTCATCGACGCCGCCACCGGGTCGACCACGAACGGGCCGACCTCGACCTCGTCCAGGGTTTTCGCCACCGCGCGGATGATCTCGGCCGAAGCCAGCATCCCGGTCTTGGCCGCGTTGACGCCCATGTCGGACGCCACCGCCTTGATCTGCGCGGTGACGACGTCGGCGGGGATCTCCGTGAAGCCTTGCACGCCCAGGGAGTTCTGCACGGTGACCGCGGTCAGCGCGACGAGCCCGTGGACGCCGTGCGCGAAGAACGTCCTCAGGTCCGCCTGGATGCCCGCACCACCGCCGGAGTCGGATCCGGCGATGGTGAGGGCGGTGGGCGGTGTCACGGCTGCACCACGGGCAGGTAGACCTTGCCGCCGGACTCGGTGAACTCCGCCGACTTCGAAGCCATCCCGGCCTCGATGGCTTCCACAGTGGACAGACCGTGTTCCTCGGCGTACTTGCGGACGTCCTGCGTGATCCGCATCGAGCAGAACTTCGGACCGCACATCGAGCAGAAGTGCGCGGTCTTGGCCGGCTCGGCGGGCAGCGTCTCGTCGTGGAACGACCGCGCGGTGTCGGGGTCCAGCGACAGGTTGAACTGGTCGTTCCAGCGGAACTCGAAGCGGGCCTTCGACAGCTCGTCGTCCCACTCCTGCGCGTACTTGTGCCCCTTGGCCAGGTCGGCTGCGTGCGCGGCGATCTTGTACGTGATCACGCCGGTCTTGACGTCGTCGCGGTTCGGCAGGCCCAGGTGCTCCTTCGGCGTGACGTAGCACAGCATCGCCGTGCCGTACCAGCCGATCTGGGCCGCGCCGATGGCCGACGTGATGTGGTCGTACGCCGGCGCGATGTCCGTCGCGAGTGGCCCGAGCGTGTAGAAAGGTGCCTCGCCGCAGAGCTTCTCTTCCAGTTCGACGTTCTCCTTGATCTTGTGCATCGGCACGTGGCCGGGGCCTTCGATCATCACCTGGACGTCGTGCGACCGCGCGATGTGCGTCAGCTCGCCGAGGGTTTCCAGCTCGGCGAACTGGGCGCGGTCGTTGGCGTCGGCGATCGAGCCGGGACGCAGGCCGTCGCCGAGGGAGAACGTGACGTCGTACTGCCGCAGGATTTCGCAGAGCTCTTCGAAGTGGGTGTACAAAAAGGACTCTTGGTGGTGCGCCAGGCACCACGCGGCCATGATCGACCCGCCGCGGCTGACGATCCCGGTGACGCGCCGCGCGGTCAGCGGGATGTAGCGCAGCAGCACACCGGCGTGCACCGTGACGTAGTCGACGCCCTGTTCGCACTGCTCGACGATGGTGTCGCGGTAGATCTCCCACGACAGCTTTTCCGGTTCCCCGTCGACCTTTTCCAGGGCCTGGTAGATCGGCACCGTGCCGACCGGGACCGGCGAGTTGCGGATGATCCACTCGCGCGTCTCGTGGATCCGCTTGCCCGTCGAAAGGTCCATGATCGTGTCGGCACCCCAGCGGGTCGCCCACACCATCTTGTCGACCTCTTCCTCGACCGACGACCAGACGGCCGAGTTGCCCATGTTGGCGTTGATCTTCACCAGGAAGTTCTTGCCGATGATCATCGGCTCGGACTCGGGGTGCCTGCGGTTGACCGGGATCACCGCGCGCCCGCTCGCGACCTCGTCGCGCACGAACTCCGGCGCAACCCGTTCGCGGGCGGCGATGTACTCCATCTCCCGCGTGATGACACCCTGTTTCGCCCACCCGAGCTGGGTGTTGTGCTCCCGGCCGTCGGCCCACCCGGCGCGCAGCCGGTGCAGTCCACTGTGGACGTCGATCGACACGTCAGGGTCGGTGTACGGGCCCGAGGTGTCGTAGACGTCGAAGTGCTCGCCGTTGGACAGATCGATCCGGCGCGCCGGAACCCGCAATCCGGATTCGGTCTGGTGGTACGTCTTGTGCGATCCGGTGATCGGACCCGTGGTGACGGAGACGTGCTTGTTTTCCAGCGTCGTCAACGACTTTCACTCCCTACGCCGGCATTACCCGGTCAGGTTCATGCGGTCGGTGACGCCTGCCCGAAGCAAGTCACCCTCTCAGCCCGCCATGGCGCGAGCTCCCGCGTTGGTGTTGTGCCCCCGACCATGCCACGCCGGGAGCGCATACTCAAGTCCGCTCACCTCACCCGACCAACTCGGCGGGGGTCGCGTACACGTCGACCATGGCTCCGTTGCGCAGCACGGTGATCGGCAGTGCGGTGCCGATCACCTCCGCGAACAGCTGCCGCTGGATGCCCTGGGCGTCCGAGATGCGGGCGCGCCCGACGGTCAGGACGAGATCGCCCGCGTGCAGCCCGGCGCGGTCGGCGGGCCCGCCCGCGACCACCTCGTGGACCCGCAGCCCGGCCGCCTGGCCGGTGCGCTCGGCGACGTCGTCCGGCAGCGGCGCGGGCACGCCGACGACACCGAGGTACGCGCGCCGCACCCGGCCCTCGACGACGAGCGTGTCGATGATCCGCCGGGTGGTCGCGTTGATCGGCACGGCGAGCCCGAGCCCGACGCCGGCGACCGCGGTGTTGACGCCGACCACGCGGCCGGCCGAGTCGGCGAGCGCGCCGCCGGAGTTGCCCGGGTTGAGCGCCGCGTCGGTCTGGATGACGTCCTCGATCACGCGGGTGGTGCGCCCCTGCCGCACCGGCAGCGCCCGGCCGAGCGCGCTGACGACACCCGCCGTGACGGTGCCGGAGAACCCGAGCGGGCTCCCGATGGCCACGACGAGCTGCCCGACGACGAGCTGGTCGGCGTCGCCGAGCTGGGCGGCCGACGGCGTCTCGCCACGCGCCCGCAGCACGGCGAGGTCCGACAGCGGATCGGCGCCGACGACGTCGAAGGGAAGTTCGCTGCCGTCGGCGAAGGTCGCGACGCCGCGGCGGTGGTCGCCGACGACGTGGGCGTTGGTGAGCAGGTGGCCGTCGTCGGCGAAGACGACGGCCGAGCCGCCGCCGCGTGCGAGCTGCACCCCGGCGACGTGCGGGGTGACGGTCTTGGCGACGGTGCTGACCGCGCGCGAATAGGCGTCCATCGCCTCGTCCATGGATGCACCTCGATTACACCGTTGCAGGTACTACAAGTGTGCGCCCGAACGAGGTGGGCGCGGGTTCGCTGTCCGTGAACCGCCGACCGGACCAGTGACGGTCAGTGGTTCACCGGTTCGGACCATGCGCCGGTGAAGATTCGGCGGCAGACTCCCAAAGCGCTTCTGTAACGGTGCAGAAGCGATCTTCTGTGGGGTTGATATGCGAAAACTCATGTTCGGCGCCCTCGCCGGGCTGCTGGTCACCGGCCTGATCCCGGCGACCGCGGAGGCCCAGGGTGAGGCTCCCGGTGCTCCCGGAGCCCATCCGAGCTGGCTGCCCGCGAACAAGACCGGCTTCGGCACGGCTCACGACCGCTCGAGCAACGTCTGGTTCACGCTCCAGGGCGGCCAGATGTCCGAGGTGTACTACCCGGACCTGTCGACGCCGAGCGTCCGGTCGGCGAACTTCGTCGTCACGGACGGCCGCAGCTTCGCCGTCGCCGACTACACCGCCAAGTCCCAGCAGGTCCGGCGCGCCGACGCCGACAGCCTGACCTACGAGCAGACCAGTACCGACGACCAGCACCGCTGGCGCCTCACCAAGACCTACGTCACCGACCCGGCCGCCACGACCGTGCTGGTCGACGTCGACTTCCAGTCGCTCACCGGGCGGCCCTACCAGCTCTACGCGGTCGCCGACCCGGACCTCACCAACGACGGCTCCGACGACTCGGCCGCGCGCCAGGGCGACGCCGTCACCGCGCAGGACGCGACGAACGCCGCTGCACTGACCGCGAAGCCCGCTTTCACGAAGACGAGCGTCGGCTACGCGGGCGTGTCCGACGGGAACACACAGCTCACGAAGACCTTCAAGCTCGCGCAGTACGACACCGCCGCCAAGGGCAACGTCGTGCTGACCGGGCAGACGACCGCCGACGGCGTCCGGAACCGGCACGTCACGCTCGCGCTCGGCATGGGCGCGAAGGCCGCCGACGCGGTGAAGAGCGCGCAGGCGTCGCAGCGACGCGGGGTCCGCGACATCACCCGCGCGTACGACCGCGGCTGGGAGCAGTACCTGCGCGGGGTGAGCAAGCCGCCGTCGTCGCTGAAGACCGACGCCGAGCGCGACCTGTACAAGGCGTCGATGCTGACCCTCGCCGCCAGCGAGGACAAGCACCACCCGGGTGCCTTCATCGCGTCGCCGAGCATGCCGTGGCGGTTCGGGAACAACGACCCGGAGTGGTCGCCGTCCGGCACCTACCACCTGGTCTGGCCGCGTGACCTTTACCAGATCGCGACCGGCCTGGCCGCCGGCGGCGACCGGGCCGCGGCGAACCGCGCGGTGTCGTACATGTTCGGCACGCAGCAGCAGGCCGACGGGCACCTGCCGCAGAACAGCCGCGTCGACGGCGTCCCGTACTGGACGTCGGTCCAGCTCGACGAGACCGCGTTCCCGATCGTGCTGGCCCAGCAGCTCGGCCGGACCGATCTGTGGCCCGGCGTGCGCAAGGCCGCCGACTTCATCATCGGGTACCGGGGCCCGAACGGGCAGGCGTCGCCGTACACCCAGCAGGAGCGCTGGGAGGAGCAGGACGGCTGGTCCCCGTCGACCATCGCCTCGGTGATCGCCGGGCTCGTCTGCGCCGCGGACATCGCTTCGCACAACGGCGCGTCCGCCGACGCCGCCCGGTACCTGGCCGCGGCCGACAAGATGAAGGCCGACCTGCCGAAGCAGACGATCACCACGAACGGGCCGCTGTCGAAGGACCCGTACTTCGTCCGCCTCACCAAGGACGCGAACGCCAACGCCGGGACGACGTACAACCTCGGCAACTCGAGCGTCACGATGGACCAGCGCGCGGTCACCGACGCGGGCTTCCTCGACCTGGTCCGGCTCGGCGTCTACCGCGCCGACGACCCGGTGATCAGGAACAGCGTCCGCGTCACGGACAAGGACATCGCGTTCACGACGCCGACCGGGCAGTTCTGGCACCGGTACACGAAGGACGGCTACGGCGAGCAGGCCGACGGTTCGCCGTGGGACTACACGTTCCCGGCCGGGAGCCGCACGACGTTCGGCCGGCTGTGGCCGCTGCTCGCCGGCGAGCGCGGCGAGTACGAACTGACGCTCGGCGACCCGGCGTCGGCCGCGCGGCGGCTGCGTGACCTCGGCCGGGTGAGCAGCTCGGCGGAGACCATGCCCGAGCAGGTGTGGGACGAGAATCCGCCGTCCGGCCAGACCGGCTTCCCGGCCGGCACGCCGACCACGTCGGCGACCCCGCTGGCCTGGACGCACGCGCAGTACGTCCGGCTGGCCTGGGACGTCAAGGCAGGCTCGACCCTGGAGACGCCGCAGGTGGTCCGCTGCCACTTCCTCGGCTGCTGAACGCCGAAGGGCCCCTCGATCGCGAGGGGCCCTTCGGAGCGGTCAGATGACGGCGCCGTCGTCCTCGGGGGTCTTCGGCGGCAGCCAGGAGTTGCCCGGGACGCCCCACTTGTTCGACTTCAGCATCTTCTTCGCCGCGCGCGCGTGGCGGCCGACCAGGCGGTCGAGGTAGAGGTACCCGTCCAGGTGGTCGGTCTCGTGCTGCAGGCAGCGCGCGAAGTAGCCGGTGCCCTCGACCTCGATCGGATTCCCCTCGACGTCCGAGCCGGTCACCTTCGCCCACTTCGCGCGGCCCGTCGGGTACGACTCGCCGGGCGCCGACAGGCAGCCCTCCCAGTCGTCGTCCGGGTCCGGCATCGTCTCCGGGATCTCCGAGGTCTCGAGCTTCGGGTTGACCACGACGCCCTTGTGCCGCACGCCCTCGTCGTCCGGGCAGTCGTAGACGAACACCCGCAGGCCGAGCCCGATCTGGTTCGCCGCGAGGCCGACGCCCTCGGCGGCGTACATCGTCTCGAACATGTCGTCGACGAGCGTGCGCAGCTTCTCGTCGAACTCGGTGATCTCCCGGGTCGGCTGGTGCAGCACGGGTTCGCCGGCGATAACGATGGGGTGGATGGTCACGACCACGCAGTTTAGTCGGACCCCTCTGGTAGACCTGCATCAGACCGTGACGCGCCGACGCGGATGCCCACGTCGGCGTGCGCTTCCGTGGTTGAATGGCGCCCGCGGAAGAGCTAGGTCTGATTCGCCATGACGCCCGATTGAGAGGGACTCGGATGGACGCCGCGGAGTCGATGGCTGAGCCGCAGCCGTCGCCGCCGAAGCCCGTGCCCGGCCTGACCGAACGCGAGGTCGAGATCCTCGCCTTCGAGCGCCAGTGGTGGCGGCACGCCGGGGCGAAGGAGAACGCCATCCGCGAACGCTTCGACTTGTCCGCCACGCGCTATTACCAGCTGCTCAACAAGCTGCTGGAGAAGCCGGAGGCGAGCGAAGCCGACCCGATGCTGGTGAAGCGGCTGCGCAAGACCCGCGCCGCCCGCCAGCGCAAGCGAGGCGCCCGGCGACTGGGGATCGAGCTGAAATGAGCGTGTTTTCGGGAATGTCCCGGCCGATGAAGGCCGCGGGCGTCGCCCTGGTCGGCGTCGCCATCATCGCGGCGGTGATCGGCGGGATCTCCGCGCTGAGCGGGGGCAACGGGTCCAACGAGGCCGGGCCGAGCGGCACGTCGACGCAGCCGGGCACCACCAGCGGGTCGCAGCCGCCTTCGGGCACCTCTTCGACGCCTCCGCCGTCGACCTCGACGAACCCGACTTCGCCGACGCCGCCGTCGCCGACGCCCGGGCAGCCGACCTCGGGCCAGCCGGGGCAGCCCGGCCAGCCGGGCCAGCCCGGTGACCAGCAGGCGTCCAACAAGTGGGTGACCGTCCGGGTCTTCAACAACTCGACGATCAAGGGCCTCGCGGCGCGCGCGAAGGACGACTTCGCCGGCGCGGGCTGGAACGTCACCGAGGTCAGCAACTACTCGCAGGGCATCATCCCGGCGACCACGGCGTACTTCCGCCCGGGCACCGACGAGGAAGCCGCGGCCAAGCAGCTCGCGCAGGAGTTCGGCTTCAAGGCTGAACCCCGCTTCGAGGGCATCCAGAGCGCGAGCCCGGGCGTGATCGTCATCGTGACCAACAACTACCAGTCCGGCCACAAGGGCAGCTGACGGTTCAGTCCCCGGCCTGGGTCTTCGCGTAGGACTCCAGCGCCGCGAGCTGCACCGGGTCGAGGCTGGGGCGGACCGTCTTGCGCGCCGTCTCCAGGTGCGCTGCCGTGACTTCGCGGGCCTCCAGGGACTCGCGCATCGCCGTCAGCGCCGCCTCGCGGATCAGCGCCGCGCAGTCGGCCGCCGAGTAGCCGTCCAGAGTGGACGCCACCCGGGCGAGGTCCACATCGGACGCGAGCGGCGTGTTCTTCGAGGTGGCCGTCAGGATCGCGGCGCGGGCCTCGGCGTCCGGCGGCGGGACGTAGACGCGGCGCTCCAGCCGTCCGGGCCGCAGCAGGGCCGGGTCGACCAGCTCCGGCCGGTTCGTCGCGCCCAGCACGACGACCTCGCGCATCGGCTCGACGCCGTCGAGCTCGGTCAGCAGCGCCGCGACCACGCGGTCGGCGACACCGGAGTCGGACGACTGGCCGCGGCGCGGGGCCAGCGCGTCGATCTCGTCGAGGAAGATCAGCGACGGCGCGGCCTCCGCGGCCCGGCGGAACAGCTCTCGCACGGCGCGTTCGGACTCGCCGACCCACTTGTCCATCAGCTCGGCGCCCTTGACCGCGAAGACGTTCAGCGCGCCGGTGCCGGCCAGCGCCCGCACCAGGAACGTCTTGCCGCCGCCGGGCGGCCCGTAGAGCAGCACGCCGCGCGGCGGTTCGACGCCGAGCCGCGCGAACGAGTCCGGGTACCTCAGCGGCCACAGCACGGCTTCGGTGAGGGACTGCTTGACGTCGACCATGTTCCCGACGTCGTCGAGGGTCAGGCCGCCGGTGGCCAGGTTGTCCGATGTGGACATCGACACCGGCCGGACGGTCGCGAGCGCGTCCAGCAGGTCCTGCTGCGAGATGCGCGGCTCGTCGGCCTCCCGCTGGCGCAGGGCCGCCCGCAGCGCCGCGTCCCGGCGCAGGGCGATCAGGTCCGCCGCGACGAACCCCGGCGTCTTCTCGGCGAGGACGCCGCAGTCGATGCCCGTGTCGAGCGGGACGTCGCGGAGCAGGACGTTCAGCAGCTCGCGGCGCGTCTTCGCGTCCGGGAGGGCGAGGCTGAGCTCGCGGTCGAGCAGGTCGGCGGCGCGCAGCCGCGGGTCGGCCGACTCCGCACGGGCCGTTGTCGCGACGACGGCGAAGCGCTCCCGCCGCAGGGCCGTCCGCAGCTCTTCCAGCACGACAGTCGCGACCGGCGGCGGCGTGGCCGCGGGCAGCAGCGCGTCGACGTCGGTCAGCAGCAGCACAGTGGGGCCCTCGCCGCCGCGGACGGCTTCGCGCAGGCGCGCGACCGCGACGTTCGGGTCGAGCACCGCGAGGTTCGGCGCGGCCACCGGCACCACGCGGATGTCCGCTTCCTTCGCCACCGACCGCACGAGCGTCGCCTTGCCGACGCCTTCGGGACCGGACAGCAGGACGCCCAGGTGCGCGGGCGCGCCGAGGCGGGCCAGCAGTTCGGGGCGGTGGAACGCCAGGTCGAACCACTCGGCGAGCTTGCGCGCGGTCGCCTCGGCGCCGATCAGGTCGGCCAGCGGGACCGCGGGTTCGGCGGTCTCCTCGACCACGGCGACGTCGTCCTCGACGATCTCGGCGTCGATCCACTCCTCGGCCGCGGTGACCGCCGAGGTGCGCACCAGCGCGGTCGCCGTCCGGGGCTGCGCGGGCTCGGGCGCCGGCCGGGCGCCGTCGCGCCAGACGACCACTGTGGACGGTCCGACCGCCACCGTGCCGGCCGGCTCGGTCGCGGTGACGGTGAGCAGCTCGTTCGTCCAGGTCGCGCCGATCGCGCGGGACAGCTGGCCGCGCAGGCCGGCCGGGTCGGACCCCGGCGTCGGCGCGAGGTCCTGCGGCAGCAGCGAAACGGCGTCACCGACGGTGAGGACCTTGCCGATCAGGGCGAGCCGCAGCATGTGCGGGCTGACCGAGACACTGGCCAGCCGCGACCCGGCGACGGTGACCGTCTTCGCCGCGGCGACGTCCGCGGGCGCGACGACGACCTCGGAGCCCTCGGAGACGCCGAGGTTCGACATGGTGACGTCGTCGGTGAGCAGGATCCCGGGCACGTCGGCCTCGTCGGTGGGCGCCGCGAGCGCGGCGCTGACCCGGGCGCCGGTGAGGTGCACGGCATCCCAGGCCCGCAGGCCGAGCGCGTCGAGGACTTCGGGGTGCAGCCGGACGACGCCGCGGCGGGTGTCCAGCGCCGACGGCGTGTGCCGGACGGTCAGCGTGATCTGCGGGTGGCTCACGCCGTTCACCCTAGCGATCCGACGGCCCGGCAGGAGCGGAAAGCCGTGTCGTCCCCCCAATCACACGTGTCGACTCCCCAATCACGCGTGATGCCCCTCCAATCACGCGTGATGCCTCCCGCATCACGTGTGATGCCCGCCGGATCACGGGTGATGCCGCCTGGATCACGGGTGATCGCCGGACCGAGACGGCGGACTCGCGTACCCGGCCGGGCGACTCGCGTGACCGGAGAGGCATCTCGT
The DNA here is from genome assembly GCF_053602455.1 of Amycolatopsis sp. NPDC004378. Classification (NCBI taxonomy): domain Bacteria; kingdom Bacillati; phylum Actinomycetota; class Actinomycetes; order Pseudonocardiales; family Pseudonocardiaceae; genus Amycolatopsis; species Amycolatopsis sp. NPDC004378. The sequence goes on along the minus strand of NZ_JBSGDR010000001.1, from coordinate 985,954 downwards.
GTGATTGGAGAGGCATCTCGTGTGACTCGAGGGGCATCTCGCGTGATTGGAGAGGCATCACGCGTGATTGGAGGGTCGACACGGCTACTTGCGGCGCAGGCCGATCTGGCGCCAGGAGCGGCGGCGGGGGCCTTGGCCGTTTTGGCTGCCGCGGGGGGTGCGGACCGTCTCGCCGTTGCGGGGGAGGCGGACCGCGCGCATGGCCGCGCCCGCGACCCGGCGGCGCAGCGGCGGCCGGAGGCCGAGACGGCGCTGGGAGCGGGCCCGGCGGATCGCGCGGCGCTCGCGCGGCGGGACCGTCCAGGCCTCGGGGTGCGCCGCCAGCCAGCGGTGCCGGTACACCGAGTACGGGATGTGCGCCAGGTACAGGAGCATCGCGATCACCAGCGCCACCAGCGGGAACTGGATGATCGCCGCGGCCAGCAGGGCCACCGCGATGAGCATCGGCGCGATCGCCTTCGCCGGCACCTTGACCGTCTTCAGCGACAGCGTCGGGATGCGGCTGATCAGCAGGGCCGCGATGGCGATCGTCCACGCCCACACGACGTACTGCGAAGACCACCAGCCCTCGCCCCACTGCAGCTCCGCGACCAGCGGCAGCATGCCGAGCAGGCCGCCCGCCGGCGCCGGAACGCCGACGAAGAACTCGCTCGCGTACGCCGGCTGCTCGGTGTCGTCGAGCAGCGTGTTGAACCGCGCCAGCCGCAGGATCATGCAGACGGCGAAGACCAGCGACGCCACCCAGCCGATCCGGTCGGCGCCGGTCTGCCACACGTAGATGACCAGGGCCGGGGCGACGCCGAACGAGATGCCGTCGGACAGCGAGTCCAGCTCGGCGCCCATCTTCGACGTCGCGTCGAGCAGGCGGGCGATCCGGCCGTCGAGGCTGTCGAGCACCGCCGCGATGCCGATCGCGGCGATGGCCATCGCGTAGTTCTTCGTCAGCGCGAACTGCACGGCCGACAGGCCCGAGCACAGCGCCAGCACCGTGATGGCGTTCGGCAGCAGCCGCACGCCGGGGGTGGTCACGCGGACCATCGAATCAGCCCTTCGCAGGCGAGGCGGGGAGTTCCGCGATCACGGTCTCGCCGCCGACCGTGCGCTGGCCCTTCGCGACCAGCACGCGCGAACCCGGCGGGAGGTAGAGGTCGACCCGGGAGCCGAAGCGGATGATGCCGTACGTCGCGCCGGCGCCGACCTTGTCGCCCTCGCGGATCTCGCAGAGGATGCGGCGCGCGACCAGCCCGGCGATCTGCACCACGACGAGCTCGTGGCCGTCTTCGGTGCGCATGAGCACGGAGTTGCGTTCGTTGTCTTCGCTGGCCTTGTCGAGGTCGGCGGAGAGGAACTTGCCCGGGCGGTAGGCGACGCGCTCGATCACGCCGGTCGCCGGAACGCGCTGGACGTGCACGTCGAACACCGAGAGGAACACCGAAACGCGCATCCGCGGCTCGGCGGGCAGGCCGAGCTCGGCCGGCGGGACGGCTTCCTCGATCAGCGACACGAGACCGTCGGCCGAGGCCAGCGCGACGTCGTCGCGCGGCGGCGCCACCCGCTTCGGCTCGCGGAAGAACGCGGCCATCGCCGCGGTCGCGAGGGCCCCGAAGACGCCCAGGCCCTTGGAGAACCGGCCGGCGAGCAGCGTCGCGGCCACTCCGCCCGCCACGAACGGACGGCCGGCCTTGTGCATCGGCGGCAGCGTCTCGCGGGCGAGCTGGACGGCGTGCGCGACTGGGTTGCCGGCGGGCTCCGGCCGGGTGCCGCTCATGGTCGGGTCCCCTGGTTTCGTGTCGGAAGGACGGGTCGGCGCCGGGTCCGGCGGCCGCGGATGGGCGTCACCACGCTACCGCTGCACCGGGCGGCGGTCTCCGTGCGCCCCTGGTCGGCTCCCTCGCGAGGGTGTCCCCGCTCCGGGTGGGAGCGGCCACATCCCGGTAACACAAGGTCGAATTCGACGACAACACTGAGTAGTTGATGCCGTTCGGGGCGCTGCCGAGAGCGCTCCCCACCCGACTGGGAGAGGGACGATGACCGACCACCGCGACCCCGCCGACGCTCGCCTCGACGAGCTCTTCGGCGCGTGGCGCGCGGAGATCGACGAAGTGCCGCTGCCTTCCCTCGTGGACCCGGCGCGCGCCGTCGACGTCGTCATCGAGGCGAAGAAGAGAGGCCGGGTGCATGCGCCCCCCGACGGCGCAGGCACCCGGCCACCGGGTAGTGCGCGTGAGGACACATTTTACCCGCCGGAGCGGTTCTGATCACGGCTTGTCCGGCAAAAGTTACAAACGGTCACTCGGACGACGGCCGAGACCGCTGACGAGCCGCAGGATCGCCAGCAGCACGACGGCGCCGAGGACGGCCACGCCGAAGCTCGGGAAGTCGAAGTCGAACGTCTTCGCCTGCCCGGTGGCGAGCCGGTAGAGCAGCCCGCCCAGGGCCGCGCCGACCACGCCGACCAGCACGCTGACCAGGCAGCCTTGCCGGCGCCGGTCCCGGCCGCCGACGACCAGGTTCGCGGCCCAGCCGACGATCGCACCGAAGATCACCCATGCGACGAAACCCATGGCGCGAGCTTACGCGAGCAGGACGTACAAGAGTCATTGCACAAGAGTTGTTGTACAACTACTCTTGTGCGTCATGAGCGACGAGGTCCGGGACATCCGGGATTCGAAGGTGCTGGCGGCGGTGTCGCACCCGCTGCGGCGACGGCTGATGGAGCTGCTCCACCTGGACGGCCCGGCGACGGCGTCGATGCTGGCGGGCAAGACCGACCAGGCGGTCGGGAACATCAGCCACCACATGAAGGTGCTGGCTGCGGCCAAGCTGGTCGAGGAGGCCCCCGAACTGGCTCGTGACCAGCGGGAACGCTGGTGGAAGCGCAGCGTGAAGACCCTGCGGTGGGCGTCCGCGGACTTCCCGGACGACCCGATCGCCGAGGCCGCCGAGGTGCTGACCCTCGACCACCAGACGGCGATCGCGCGCGAATGGATCGCGACCCGTGAGACCTACCCGCCGCAGTGGCGCGGCGTCGCGTTCAGCACGGACACCTGGATGCGGCTGTCCGCCGCCGAGCTGGAAGAGCTGAACGAACGGGTCCTGCTCCTGCTGGCCGACTTCGAAAACCGCACCGAACCGGGTGACGGCGTCGAGCGGCACGCCGTCTTCTTCGCCGCGCGGGCTTCGCTGGGCAAGCCGTGAAGGGGCTCTGGGGGAACAGGGACTTCCGGCTGCTCTGGACCGGCGAGACCACGAGCATGCTCGGCAGCATGGTCGCGAGCACGGCGTTGCCGCTGGTCGCGGTGGTCACGCTGGGCGCGAGCACGTTCCAGGTCGCGCTGCTGACGGCGGTGGCCTGGGTGCCGTGGCTGGTGATCGGCCTGCCCGCCGGCGCCTGGGTCGACCGGCTCGCGAAGCGCCCGGTGATGCTGACCTGCAACGCGGTGTCGATGGCGGTGTTCGGCAGCGTGCCGCTCGCCGCCGCCTTCGGGGCGCTGACCATGCCGTACCTGATCGCCGCGGCCCTGCTCGGCGGCGTCGCCAAGGTCTTCTTCAGCCTCGCCTACCGCGCGTACCTCCCCGCGCTGGTCGGCGAGGGCGACCTCCTCGAAGCCAACGCCAAGCTGCAGGGCAGCGAGTCCGCGACGCAGGTCGGCGGGCCCGGCCTGGCCGGGTTGCTGGCGCAGGCGTTCGGCCCGGTCAGCGGGGTGCTGGCCGACGCGGTCAGCTTCGGCGTCTCGGTGTTGTGCGTGCGGGCGATCCGGGTCCGCGAAACCGTGGTCCCGGTGCCGCGCACGCCGTTGCGCAGCCAGATCGCCGAAGGACTCCGGTTCGCCCTCGGCGACCGCTACCTGCGCACGCTCATGACGTTCGGCGCGGTCTCGAACCTCGCCCTGACCGGGTACCAGGCCATCCAGATCGTCTTCCTGTCCCGCACGCTCGGCGCCGCACCCGGCCTGGTCGGGCTGGTCCTGGCGCTGGCCGCGGCCGGCGGGGTGCTCGGCGCGGCGGTCGCGGGCCGGCTCGGCGCGCGCTTCGGCACCGCCCGCGCGTTCCTGCTGTGCGAGGTCTTCGCGGCGCCGATGCTGCTGCTCGGCCCGCTGAGCGGCCCGGGCTGGGGACTCGCGCTGTTCGTCGTCGCTGAGTTCGGCGTCTGCGCCGGCGTGGTCGCCTCGAACGTGCTGACCACGACGTTCCGGCAGCGCTACTGCCCGCCCGAGCTGTTCGGCCGGATCACCTCGAGCGCGTCGATCGTCAACTACGGCACGATCCCGCTGGCCGGGGTCCTCGGCGGCGTGCTGGGCGAGGCGATCGGCGTCCGCGAGACGCTCTGGGTGATGTCCGGCGTGCTGGTCCTCGCGCTCGGGATGCTCGTGCCGCTGGCGAAGGAGCGCGACTTCCCGCTCACAGCAGCAGCACGTCCACCTCTTGCCCTTCCGCTGCCGAAGTGACGTCCTCCGGCAGCACGATCAGGCAGTTGGCCTGCGTGAACGCGGCCAGCAGGTGCGAGCCGGGCCCGCCGCGCGGCCCGACCACCCCGGTGACCTCCCCGTCGGACGGGGTGAACACGCCGCGGCGGTACTGGCGGCGCCCGGCCGGTGAGGGCATCGCCTCGAGCAGCCGGGCCCGCACCCGCCGCCGCGTGACGTCGGTGTGGCCCAGCGCGGTCAGCAGCGCCGGGCGCAGGAACGCCTCGAACGACACGAGCACGCTGACCGGGTTGCCGGGCAGCGCCACCACCGGCACGCCCTGCCAGCGGCCGCTGCCCTGCGGGCCGCCGGGCTGCATCGCGATCTTCGTGAATTCGACGCCCTGGCCGGTCAGGGCGTCCTTCACCACCTCGTACGCGCCCGCGCTGACGCCGCCGGAGGTGACCAGGAGGTCGGCGTCGGCCAGCTTCGGCTCGATGACCTTGCGGAACTCCTCGACGTCGTCGACGACGCTGCGGACCACCTCGACCTCGCAGCCGAGGCCGCGGATAGCCGCCGCGAGGGTGACGCTGTTGGACTCGTAGATCTGGCCGTGCCGCAGCGGGGCGGGCGCGTCGACCAGCTCGGTGCCGGTGGACGCGACCAGCACCCGCAGCGGCCGGTGGACCCGCACCTCGGCGAGCCCGACGGCGGCCGCCAAGCCGAGCTGCGAAGGGCCGAGGACGGTCCCTGCGGGCAGCGCGACGGTGCCCTCGCGGACGTCCTCGCCCGAGCGCCGGATGTGCGCGTCTTCCGTGGCGGCGGCGGTGATCGTCACGGTCTCGGTGCCGCCGTCGGTGTCCTCGACCATGACGACCGCGTCCGCGCCGGGCGGCAGCGGCGCGCCGGTCATGATCCGCTGGGCAGTGCCCGGTTCGAGCGGCCGGACGTCGACGCGGCCCGCCGGGATGTCGTCGGCCACCGGCAGGGTCACCGGCACCGCGGCCACGTCGGCGGCGCGGACCGCGTAGCCGTCCATCGCCGAGTTGTCGAAGGGCGGGAGGGACACGCCGGCCCGCACGTCCTCGGCCAGGACGAGGCCGGCCGCGGCGGCGAGGGGCAGGGCGGCCGCGGGGGAGGTGCCGAGGAGCGCGGCAACCCGGTCGCGGTAGTCGTCGACGGAGATCACCGGACCATCCTCCCCGTCTTCGGGGGGTGTGCAAGACCGAGGCTCATTCGGATCAGCCCGGCGCACTTCGCCGCGGGGACACGGCTACGGTTGCCTCGCGCCGGGCGACGTCCGAATGAGCCTCGCCCGGCCCGTCACGAGCACGCAAACGGGGAGTACGCATGCAGGTCCAGGTCCGTCAGCAGCCTTCGTTCGCCGTCGCGCGGCTCATGCTCGCGCCGGGCGAACCGTGCCAGGTCCAGTCCGGGGCGATGATGGCCACGAGCTACGGCGTGCAGGCCGAGGGCCGCTCGGAAGGCGGCATCCTCAAGAGCTTCGTCCGCTCGGCCGCGGGCGGCGAGTCGTGGTTCATCTCCACCTTCACCGCCCCGCAGAACGGCGGCTGGGTCGACGTCGCCGACAACCTGCCCGGTGACATCCAGATGGTCCAGCTCGACGGCCGCACCGGCTGGTGCATCACCCGCGGCAACTGGCTCGCCTCCTCGCACGGCGTGCAGACCGAGACGAAGTGGGGCGGCTTCAAGAACCTCTTCGGCGGCGAGGGCGGCTTCCTCACCCACGCCTCCGGGCAGGGCCAGGTCCTGGTCAGCTGCTACGGCGCGATCGAGACCATCACCCTGCAGCCGGGCGAGGTCGTCACCATCGACACCGGGCACGTCGTCGCGTTCGCCGACACCGTCCAGTACCAGACGCGCCGGGTCTCCGAGCGCCTCTTCCACACCATGAGCACCGGCGAGGGCCTGGTGTTCGACTTCGCCGGCCCCGGCCAGGTGATGACCCAGACGCGGAACCCGGCCGCGCTGATCTCGTGGATCCTGTCCCACGTGCCGAGCAACCGCTGACCATGCGCGTCCAGACCCGGCACACCCCCGGCTTCGGCGTCGCCCGCGTCCTGCTCGACCCGGGCGAGTCCGTGCAGGCCGCGCCCGAGACGCTGCTCGCCAGCCGGTTCGGCGTGACCGAGACGGCGATGGGCCGCGGCGTCCGCGCGAGCAAGGCGTCGACGGCGGTGTACACCGCCCCGTCCGACGGCGGCTGGATCGACTTCGCGCCGCTGAGCCCCGGTGACGTCTACCCGCTCGAACTCGGCGGCGGCACGGGCTGGTCGGTGCACCGCGAAGCCGTGCTGGTGCGGCCGTCGTCGGCGCGGACCGACCCGGGCTGGGCGCCGCTGCAGCAGCTCTTCGGCGCCGACTCGGGGTTCCTCGAGCACTACAGCGGGACCGGGCCGCTCGTGCTGGCCGCGCCCGGCCCGGTGGACGCGTTCGAGCTCGGCCAGGGCGAGCTGGTCACGGTCCGGCCGGACTACCTCCTGGCGTACCCGGACACGGTGCAGTGCCGGCTGCGGGCGCTCGACCCCGGCGGCCCGCAGTCGCTGCGCACCGGAGAAGGGCTCGCGGTCGACTTCGCGGGGCCCGGGACGGTGCTCGTGCAAGCGCGGAACAGACGCCTTTCTTCAGCGTGATCTTCAAACGAATTGCCCATTGCCGAGGGCGGTAATTCCGGTAGCGTGATTGGCACTTCCGCCGCTGGCATCCGCTCGGGCCAGCGGATCCTTTGTGCTGAGGGAGGGCGCCGTGGCTGTCGGCACCGTCAAATGGTTCAACTCGGAAAAGGGCTACGGGTTCATCGAATCCACCGACGGTCCGGACGTGTTCGTCCACTATTCGGCCATCCAGGCCGAAGGATTCCGCACTTTGGACGAAGGCGACCGCGTCGAGTTCGAAGTCCAGTCCGGGCGTGACGGGCGGAGTCAGGCGGCGGACGTCCGCAAGGTCTCCTGAGGACCTTCATCACCCGATTGGCGAACCCCCGGCAGCCTGCGAACCTGGGACGTTAGGCTGCCGGGCGTGACAGGCGATGTGTCGGGGGACCTCACCGGTCGCCGGCTGGGCAACTACCGCATCGACGGGGTGCTCGGCAAGGGCGGCATGAGCGTGACCTACAAGGCCACGGACGTGCGTCTCGGCCGCAAGGTGGCGCTGAAGGTCATCGGTGACCACCTCGGGGCCGACGCCGAGTTCCGCGAGCGGTTCGTCGACGAGGCGCGCAACACGTCCGCGATCGACCACGCCAACGTCGTCCCGCTGTACGACTTCGGCGAGCTCGACGGCATGCTCTACATCGCCATGCGCATGGTCGACGGCGGCGATCTCGCCGGCCTGATCGCGGGCGGCCCGATCGCGCCCGCGCGCACCCTGACCATGCTCGACCAGGTCGCGGACGCCCTCGACACCCTGCACAACCGTGGTCTGGTCCACCTCGACGTCAAGCCGGCCAACGTGCTCGTGACGAAGAAGGAGACGTCGCGCGAGCACGTCTACGTCGCCGACTTCGGGCTGACCCGCCGCGGCGCGACGGGCCACCGGACGCGCGGCGGTGACTTCCTCGGCTCGCCGACGTACGCGGCGCCCGAGCACCTGCGCGGCGAGCCGCTGGACGGGCGGACCGACCAGTACGCGCTGACGTGCGTCCTCTACGCCTGCCTCACCGGCAGCCCGCCGTTCAAGGGCGACGTGCCGACGGTGATCAAGGGCCACCTCAACGGCGACCCGCCGGCGATCTCCCGCGCCGTCGCGCTGCCGCCGGCGATCGACGAGGTCATCCGGAAGGGGATGGCGAAGAACCCCGCGGACCGCTACCCCAGTTGCGTCGAGATGATCGCGGCCGCCCGCCGCGCGCTCGGCCCCCTCGCGGTGTCGGACACCCCACCGGGTCCGCCGGGGTCCAATTCGGGTGGAATCCCCGCGCCGCAGCGCTCCGGTCAGGTACAACAGGGGCCGCACCAGAACAGCGCACCGCAGGGAGAGGGGGCCCCCGTGCATCCGTACGGAGGACAGCAGCAGCCCGGCTACGGCCAGGGCCCGCAAGGTCCCGGCGGTCCGCAGGGGCCGCCGCCGGGGATGCCCCCGCAGGGTCCGCCGCCGGGGTACGGCTACCCGCAGCAGCAGCCGGGGATGCCGCCGCAGGGCATGCCCCCGCAGGGTTACGGCTACCCGCAGCAGCCGGGCATGCCGCCGCAGGGCCCGCCGCCCGGCTACGGCCAGGACCCGATGCGGCTGCGCCCGCCGATGCCCGCCGGTGGCGCGGGCGCGTTCCACCAGCCGAAGAGCGGCGGTGGCAAGAAGTGGATCTTCATCGTGCTCGGCCTCGTCGTGGTGGCCGGCCTGGTCGTGGGCGCGATCTTCCTGTTCGGCGGCGGCGACAGCGGCGGCGGTGGCGGCCAGACCACGGCCCCCAACATCCCGGTCGGCCCCGGTGACTCGCAGAGCAACCCGACGTCGTCGCTGAAGACGCCGCCGCCGTCGATCTCCATCAAGCCGAGCAGCTGAATCCGTGCGGCGCTGAGCAGGTCTTCTTGCACTCTCACCCGGAGAGTGCTAAACACGGTCTTGGCACTCGACGCCGTCGAGTGCCAAAGGTCGGGACGGTGAGGCTGACCCCCACCCGGGTCCAGTCGTCCGTCGCGGGCACCGAGCCTGGCCGAGGAAGAGTCCTGCCGCCGCCGCTGTAGACCACGTGGCGGTGGCGCCCAATACCGGAGGACCACACCGCAATGGCCAAACTGATCGCGTTCGACGAGGACGCCCGCCGCGGTCTTGAGCGCGGCTTGAACACCCTCGCCGAAGCCGTCAAGGTGACCCTCGGCCCGCGGGGCCGGAACGTCGTGCTCGAGAAGAAGTGGGGCGCGCCGACCATCACCAACGACGGTGTCTCCATCGCCAAGGAGATCGAGCTCGAGGACCCGTGGGAGAAGATCGGGGCCGAGCTCGTCAAGGAGGTCGCCAAGAAGACCGACGACGTCGCGGGTGACGGCACCACCACCGCCACCGTGCTCGCCCAGGCCCTCGTCCGCGAGGGGCTGCGCAACGTCGCCGCCGGCGCCGACCCCATCTCCCTCAAGCGTGGCATCGAGGCGGCCGTCGAGGCCGTCACCGAGCAGCTGCACAAGGCCGCCGTCCAGATCGAGACCAAGGAGCAGATCGCTGCTACCGCCTCGATCTCGGCCGCTGACCGCACCATCGGCGAGCTGATCGCCGAGGCGCTGGACAAGGTCGGCAAGGAAGGCGTCGTCACCGTCGAGGAGAGCAACACCTTCGGCCTCGAGCTCGAGCTCACCGAGGGCATGCGCTTCGACAAGGGCTACATCTCCGGTTACTTCGTGACCGACCCGGAGCGTCAGGAAGCCGAGCTGGAGGACCCGTACATCCTCCTCTTCGGTTCCAAGATCTCCACCGTCAAGGACGTGCTGCCGCTGCTGGAGAAGGTCATCCAGTCCGGCAAGCCGCTGCTGATCATCGCCGAGGACGTCGAGGGCGAGGCCCTGGCCACCCTCATCGTCAACAAGATGCGCGGCACCTTCAAGTCCGTCGCCGTCAAGGCCCCGGGCTTCGGTGACCGCCGCAAGGCGATCCTGCAGGACATCGCGATCCTGACCGGTGGCCAGGTCATCTCCGAGGACGTCGGCCTCAAGCTGGAGAACGCGGACCTGTCCCTGCTGGGCAAGGCCCGCAAGGCCGTCATCACCAAGGACGAGACGACCATCGTCGAGGGTGCGGGCGACGCCGACCAGATCCAGGGTCGCGTCAACCAGATCCGCGCCGAGATCGACAACTCGGACTCGGACTACGACCGCGAGAAGCTGCAGGAGCGGCTCGCGAAGCTGGCCGGCGGCGTGGCCGTCATCAAGGCCGGCGCCGCGACCGAGGTCGAGCTCAAGGAGCGCAAGCACCGCATCGAGGACGCGGTGCGCAACGCGAAGGCCGCCGTGGAAGAGGGCATCGTCGCCGGTGGTGGCGTGGCCCTGATCCAGGCCGCCGAAGCCGCGTTCGCGGGCCTGAAGCTCGAGGGCGACGAGGCCACTGGCGCCAACATCGTCAAGGTGGCCGTCGAGGCCCCGCTCAAGCAGATCGCGATCAACGCCGGCCTCGAGGGCGGCGTCGTGGTGGAGAAGGTCAAGGGCCTGCCGCAGGGTCACGGCCTCAACGCCGCCACGGGTGTCTACGAGGACCTGCTCGCCGCCGGCGTGCCGGACCCGACGAAGGTCACCCGGTCCGCGCTGCAGAACGCCGCGTCCATCGCGGCGCTGTTCCTGACCACCGAGGCCGTCGTGGCGGACAAGCCGGAGAAGGCTTCGGCCGCTCCCGCCGACCCGTCCGGTGGCATGGGTGGCATGGACTTCTGAGTCCGGTCGCTTTCCCGGAAAGCCCGGTCCGCTTCGGCGGGCCGGGCTTTCTCTTTGTGCACACAGCTCATGGCTTCGTGAAGAACCAGACCGCGTAGGCGCCGAGGATGACGACGCCGAGCGCGAGCACGCCGAGGCCCCCGAGCCAGGCGGTGCTCGCTTCTTCCGCCTCCAGCGCGACGACGATGGCGCCGATCCCGGTGAGCAGGATCCAGATGGCCAGGGCCGCGGCGGTGTAGAGCACGGTCTTGGTGACGGTCGCGCTGCCGGTGTCGTCGAAGGCGAGCGCGAAGAAAGCGGAGAAGGCGGTCAGCCCCAGCCCGGCGATCAGGTAGAGCCCGCCGAGGATCCCGACGACGACCTTCGCGGCCGTCCTGCTCCCTTGATCCACGACCGCGAACCCTAACCCCTCGAACGGGATTCGCGTCCGGGTTTTGCGCCGCTCAGCGCAGCACAGTAGGCCGAACGGCCCGGACGTCCCCTTGGCGTCCGGGCCGTTCTCGTACCCCCGCGCGAGCGTCCCCCGACGCCCGCGTCACATCCCCGTCGTCCGGCGGGCACCGGCTCCCCCTGCGAGCCGGCGCCCGCCCGCGTCAGGAGTCCTCTTCCGGCGTCAGGATGGCGGCGGCGACGTAGACCGGGATGGCGATGCCGACGGAAAGGAACACGGCGGCGACCATGCCGATGCGCAGCACGCTGGCGTCGATGCCGAGGTAGGTCGCCCAGCCGCCGCAGACGCCGGTGAGCATCTTGTCGGTCTTGCTGCGGCGGAGCTTCTTGGTGGTTTCCGGGGTGTACACGCTGTTCGTCATGGCTCAATAGTGGCTCCGGCCGGGGTCCCGCCACATCGGGAACGGCCCGGACCCCGACCCTGAACTCCGCCTCCGGGAAAACCAGGTGCCCGCACCCGGGCGCGCCGGTCCAACTTCGGACCGTGAAACACGACATGCCCGAGTTCGCCGCGATCGCCGAGCGGGGGACGATCCTGCGCTGTCAGGTCGGTCCGGCCTGCACGGCCCGATCGCCGAGCCGTGGCTGTCCTGGCTGCGCGACCTGCGGCGCGGGAAGCACGCAGCAGGAGGCGGTGGCAGCAGCGGCGGAGCTCGAGACCGGCTCGACCGGCTGGTCCGGGGCGCGTCGCCGCTGCCGGAACACCCGGACCGCGCCTGGGCCGACCAGTGGCTGGTGCGCGCCTACGGTCAGGCCTGGCAGGCGGCGTGACCACTCACGACAAGCCGCGCACCCGGTCGAGCCGGGCCGTCCACGCCGCTTCGACGTCGGGCGGTGCCGGGTATGCGTCCGTGGGCTCGGGTGCTTGGCGCAGCACCGGCAGGTGGCCGTCCACAGGGGACAGTGAGTCCGCGCAGACGTCGCCCTCCAGCAACGAGATCGTGCCCAGTCCGCACGCGAAGTCCAACGACGGCAACGCGCCCGCCAGTGCCAGGCCGGCCGCCAAGCCCACGCTCGTCTCCACCGCCGATGACACCACGCACGGCAGCCCGCACGCCTCCGCGACCTCCAGGGCCCGGCGGACCCCGCCCAGCGGCGCCACCTTCAGCACCGCGATGTCCGCCGCGCCCGCGACCGCCACCTTCAACGGATCCTCGGCCCGGCGGATCGACTCGTCGGCCGCGATGCGGACCCGCACCCGCCGGCGGACCGCCGCCAGGTCGTCGATCGTCGGGCAGGGCTGCTCCGCGTACTCCAGGCCGCCCGCCGCCTTGTCGAGGTCCGTGATCGCGCGGACCGCCGTGTCGACGTCCCAGGCCATGTTCGCGTCCACGCGGATCGCGCCCGCCGGGCCGAGCGCGTCGCGGACCGCCGCCACGCGGTCGCAGTCGTCCGCGATCGACGACCTCGGGTCCGCGACCTTCACCTTCGCCGTGCGGCAGCCGGAGGCTCGCACCAGCTCGTACGCCTTCTCCGGCGAGACCACCGGCACGGTCGTGTTCACCTCGACCCGGTCGCGGACCGGCGCCGGCCAGCCGGCCTCGCTCGCTTCCAGTGCCGCCTGCAGCCAGGGCACGCTTTCGGCGTCCGAGTAGTCGGCGAACGGGCAGAACTCGCCCCAGCCCGCCGGGCCGCCGAGCAGCACGCCTTCCCGGACCGTGATGCCGCGGAACCGGTTGCGCAGGGGGATCGCGTAGACCTTCATCGTCGCCGATCATGCCATCCCGACCTTCGGCAAACGGCTGCCGATCAGTGCGGTTCCCGTCAGAATGACCCCGTGGTCCTCGACTTCCGCGTGCTGGGTCCGGCCGAGGTCACGGCCGATGGCCACCCGGTGCCGCTCGGGGGGAGCCGGCCGTTGATCGTGCTGGCCGGGCTGCTGCTGCGCGCGAACCGGGTCGTGCCGGTCGACGAGCTGGGCCGCTGGCTCTGGGACGACGATCGCCGCCGCTCGAAGGGCGCGCTCCAGACGTATGTGCTGCGCCTGCGCCGGGCGCTGGGCGACCAGGTCGCGATCCGCACCGAGAGCGGCGGCTACCTGATCGAGCTCGACGACGACCTGCTCGACCTCGCCCGGTTCCGCGGTCTCGCCACCCGCGGCAAGGCCGCGATGGACCGCGGCGAGAGCCGCCAGGCGGCCGCGCACTTCGCCGGGGCGCTCGCGCAGTGGCGGGGCCCGGCGCTGCTGAACGTCGAGTCGGACGCCCTGCACCGCGACGAGGTCGGCCAGCTGGCCGAAGAACGGCTGCGCGTGCGCGAGCAGTGGGCGGACGCCCTGCTCGACGTCGGCGAATACGGCACCGTCGTGCCCGAACTGGCCCGGCTGACCAGGGAAAACCCGCTGCGGGAGCGGTTGCACGAGCAGCTGATGGTCGCGCTCTACCGGTCGGGCCGCCAGGCCGAGGCGCTCGACGTCTACCGCCGGATCAGCGGGGTCCTGGCCGAGGAGCTCGGGCTGGACCCCGGGCTCTCGCTGCAGCGCACCCGTCAGGCGATCCTGACCGGAGCCGCCGCCGACGACCCGGCCGGCGGCGCGCGGCTGGCGCGCTACCGGCTCGGCGTCGAGCCGCAGGTGCCGCACCAGCTGCCCGCCGACCTGCCGACCTTCTCCGGGCGCGAGTGCGACCTCAAGGCGTTGCACGCGCTGTTGCCGGAGGCGATCGAGGCCGATACGTCGACGCCGATCGCGTCCGTCGAGGGCATGGGCGGCATCGGCAAGACGACCTTGGCCGTGCACTTCGCGCACGAGGTCGCCGACCGGTTCCCCGGCGGGCAGGTCTACGTCAACCTGCGCGGCTATGGGCCCGGCGAGCCGGTCGAGCCGGCGGCCGCGCTGGAGGCGGTGCTGACCGCGCTCGGCGTGCCCTGCGACCAGATCCCGGACGACCTCGACGGCCGCGCCGCGAGCTGGCGCACGCACAGCGCGGGGCGGCGGCTGCTCGTCCTGCTCGACAACGCCAACCGCACCGAGCAGGTGCGCCCGCTGCTGCCGGGGCCGGGCTGCCTGGTCGTGATCACCAGCCGCTGGCAGCTGCGCGCGCTGGTCGCGACGCACGGCGCGCGGCGGATCGCGCTGGAGGAGCTCGGCGAGGAGGACGCGGTCGAGCTGCTCGCGTCCACGATCGGTATCGAGCGCGTCGCGCGCGACCCGGCGGCGACCGAGCGGTTCGTGCGCTACTGCGGCGGGCTGCCGCTGGCCATCCGGATCCTCGCGGTCCGGGCCGCGCAGTTCCCCGACCTGCCGCTCGACGAGTTCGTCGACTCGCTCGACAGCGACCTGCTCGGCTCGTTCGACCTCGCCGACGGCGAAGGCACGAACATCCGCTCGGTGTTTTCGTACTCGTACCAGGCTTTGGAGCCGTCGACGGCACGGTTGCTGCGCCTGCTCGGGCTGCCCACCGGCGTCGACTTCACCGCGCCGGCGGCCGCCGCGGTCGCCGGGCTGGACCTCGCGACGACCCGGCCGATGCTGGAGACCCTCGCCGCCGCGCACCTGCTCGCACAGCCGCGGCCGGGGCGCTACCAGTTCCACGACCTCATCCGGGCGTACGCCGGCGAAGTCGCTTCGCGGGTCGACACGCCTTCGCAGCGCGACGCCGCGTTGGACCGGCTGCTGGACTGGTACCTGGCGTCGGCGCTGAACGCGTCCCGGCGGATGCGGCCGGAGCGCTACTACCGGCTGCTGGAGCTCGACGACCTCGCCGGTGGTCTGGCGTTCTCCGAGTACCACGAGGCGCTGGCCTGGTTCGGCGAGGAGTCCGGCAACCTGATCGCCGCGGTCCACCTGGCGCGGCGCCGGCGTGACGACGTCTGCTGGAAGCTGGCTTGGCTGCTGCAGAGCTACTTCGTCACGCGCTCGCGGCTCGACGACTGGCGTTCGGTGTTCGCCGTGGCGCTCGAGGCGGCGCGCGCGAGCGGCCACCGGCCGGGCGAGGCGGGCATCCTGAGCGGGCTCGGCGTGGTCAACGGCGTCGCGCGGCAGTACGACGAGTCGCGGCGCTACCTGGAGCAGGTGCTCGCGATCCAGCGCGACCTCGGCGCGCGCGAGGGCGAGGCGCGGGCGCAGTACAACCTGGCGATGGCGGCGCACAACCTCGACGACTACGCCTGGGCCTACGAGCACGGGATGCAGGCGCTGGAGATCGTCCGCGAGCTGGGGCTGGGGGCGCTCGAGGCGAGCGTGCTGCGGGCGCTGGGCGACATCTGCACCTCGATGGGCGACCACGAGCAGGCCCTGCGCCTCGCCGACGCGGCGCTGGCGGTGCTGGGCCCGGACGGCGAGCCGGTGGACACGCGGTTCACGGTGCACACGCGCGGCCTGGCGCTGGTGGGGCTGGGCCGCGTGGACGAGGGCATCGCGTGCATCCGCGACTCGGTCGAGATGTTCTTCGCGATGGGCGAGCAGTACGAGGCCGCGGACGTGCTGGCCCAGCTCGGCACGATCCACCTGCGGCACGGGGATCGCGGCCTGGCGCGGGAGTGCTGGCTGCGCTCGGTCCGGCTGCTGACGGAGCTGGGCCACCCGGACGCGGACGACGTGCGCTCGAAACTGGCGGCCCTGGTGGGCGCGGGCTGACCGCGGCGTCGGGGGCGGAAGGGCGGACCGCCCGCGTGCCGACCCCCAGCGACAGCACGCAAGCCGGTCCGGCCCGCCTTGTCACCCAACCCGATCGCGCTCACTGTCCGCTCACTGTCCGGTCGGCGGGGCCACGCCGAGCAGGCCGGCCAGGGTCTCCGCGTTGCGGGGTGCCTCGACCTTCACGTCGTTGTCGAAGTAGACGTGGACGTCCCGGGTGCCGTCTTCGTGCCAGGCGCGGATCTTGTCGGCCCAGGCACGCAGCGCCCGGTCCGAATAGCCGCTCACGTACAGCTCCTCGTCGCCGTGGAGGCGGACGTACGAGAAGTCCGCCGTCTGCTCTTCGATGAGCGGCCACCGGCCCGCGGTGTCCGCGACGACCAACGCGATCCCGTGCTTGCGCAGCAGCGCCGCCGCCGCGGGCTGCGCGAAACTCGGGTGCCGGACCTCCAGCGCGTGCCGCAGCCGCTTCCGCGGGCCGGCCTGGAGATGAGGCGTTCCCTTCAGCTTGTCGTCGTGCTTGGCCGCGAGGTGGGCCGCGTCGGTCGTCGTGCGGGGCAGCAGGGCGAAGAACGTCGCGAGGCGGTCGGGGTCGAACGTCAGTCTCGGCGGCAGCTGCCAGAGGAACGGGCCCAGCTTCGCGCCGAGCGCCAGCACGCCGGAGGCGTAGAAGTTCGCGAGCGCCGTCTCGACGTCGCGCAGCTGCTTCATGTGCGTGATGAAGCGGCCGCCCTTCACCGCGAAGAGGAAGTCCGCCGGGGTCTCGTCGAACCAGGCGCGGAACCGTTCCGGGCGCTGCAGCGAGTAGAACGAGCCGTTGATTTCGACCGCGTTCATCCGCCGCGACAGGTATTCGAGCTCCCGCCGCTGCGCGAGTCCCGCCGGGTAGAACTCCCCGCGCCACGGCGGATAACGCCACCCCGACGTGCCGATCCGGATCTCGGCGATCGTGCTCACCGCCTTCCCGCGGTGGGTGATGCCCGCTCCCGGGCGGGGACAAACGCGGCCGCGAGGCCGCCGTCCGGACGGGTGGACCGCCGGACGGGACAGCCGACCCAGATTCGCGGACGCCCGTCTGACGGGGCCCTTGAAGCGCTTGCTCACGGGTGGCCTCCGGCCGGCCACACCCAGGGGGTGGGTGCGGCGATTCCCTTGCGCACGGGGAACCCCCGCTCCGGCCGCCGGACCCCGTTCCTCACGCCCAGGAGAACCGCCAGACCCGCGACTGCACCAGATCCGACGCGTACTCGCGCAGGTTTCCGGGCTGTCCCGCGAAGGTGGGCAGGCTGAACGCCCGGTGCTCCGCCGCGACCGACAGCGCCCGGGCCTGGTTGCGCGGGGGCGCCGACACCGACAGCTCCAGCGTGTCGAACCCCAGCACCACCAGCGTCGCGCCGAAGCGCTCCTCCCAGCTGCGCAGCACCGCCGACAGCTCGGCCACCTGGTCGGTGTACTTGATCATGCCCGTCCAGCCCAGCAGGGCTGGGATGTCGGCCGGCCGCTCGGTCTGGACCAGGCCGAGCCGGTGCGGGGCGCGCGTCGCCAGGATCGAGCCCGTGTTGCCCGCCTCCGCCAGCGGGTCGGACCTGCGCGGGCTGCGCTTGGCCAGCCCCGGGAAGCGCGCGCCGAACGGCCGCAGGCAGGCGCCGTCGCAGCACGACGCGTCCCACCAGCGGTCCAGCGCGCCCGCCGCGTCGGCCGTCGCGACCCGGTGGCCGGCCGGGGCCAGGCGGCCGCGGTCGTCGATCCAGTCCTCGCCGTTCGCCGCGAAGCGCTGGTCGTGCGGGATCAGCACCGGCCACAGCCCCGACCGCTCGAACTCGGCCACGCAGCCGAGGTAGCGCTCGGGCCGGGTCAGCGGCAGGTCGGACACCCACAGCCGGCCGTGCCACGACCCCGGTGGCAGGGTCTGGACCGGCGGCGCGGGCGTACCGGGGCGGAGCGGTGCGATCGTCATGGACGTCCCCTCGAACTTGTGTTCGGCTGGTGCATGTCGAACAGTAGTTCGAGGGTCTGACAATTTCCAGAGTTCGGGCCGCTCATCCGTTCGAGTGAATCCGCAAATCCGCAGGTCAGAGCCGTTTCTGAAACGGCTGTGGCGGAAGTTGTTCCTGTGACGATCCGCTGGGCCGAAGGGGTTAGCGCGCCGGAGCAGGCCGCGTTGAGCGGGCTGGGCGTGGCCGCGATGAAGCCGCGGATCGGCAAGCCTCGCCCGCGATCGTGACGTGGCGGCGAGGGAGCGGCGGCAAGGACCCGGCTAGAGCGGCCGGAGCAGGTCGTCCGCGTCGACGATGTGGTACGCGTACCCCTGCTCCGCCAGGAAACGCTGCCGGTGCGCCGCGTACTCCGTGTCGACCGTGTCGCGCGAGACGATCGAGTAGAAGTGCGCCTGACGGCCATCGCCCTTGGGGCGCAGGAGGCGGCCCAGGCGCTGGGCTTCTTCCTGGCGTGAGCCGAACGTGCCCGAGATCTGGATCGCCACCGACGCCTCGGGCAGGTCGATCGAGAAGTTCGCGACCTTCGACACGACCAGCGTGCGGATCTCGCCGCGGCGGAACTTGTCGAAGAGCTCTTCGCGCTCCTTGTTCTTCGTCGCACCCTGGATCACCGGGGCGTCCAGCTCGTCGCCCAGCATCTCCAGCTGGTCGAGGTAGGCGCCGATCACCAGGGTCGGCTCGCCCGCGTGACGCTCCACAATGGACTTGATCACCGGGGTCTTGGTCTGCGCCGTCGCCGCCAGCTTGTAGCGCTCGTCGGCCTCGGCCGTGGCGTACTCCAGGCGTTCGGCGTCGGTCAGCGTCACGCGGACCTCGGTGCACTCCGCCGGCGCGATCCAGCCCTGCGCCTCGATGTCGCGCCACGGCACGTCGTAGCGCTTCGGCCCGATCAGCGAGAAGACGTCGCCTTCGCGGCCGTCCTCGCGCACCAGCGTCGCGGTGAGGCCGAGGCGGCGGCGGGACTGCAGGTCCGCCGTCATCCGGAACACCGGCGCCGGCAGCAGGTGCACCTCGTCGTAGACGACCAGGCCCCAGTCGCGCGAGTCGAACAGCTCCAGGTGCCGGTACTCGCCCTTGGTCTTGCGCGTGATCACCTGGTACGTCGCGATGGTGACCGGCCGGATCTCCTTCTTCTCGCCGGAGTACTCGCCGATCTCCTCCTCGGTCAGCGACGTCCGCGCGATCAGCTCGCGCTTCCACTGCCGCCCGGCGACCGTGTTCGTCACCAGGATCAGCGTCGTGGCCTGCGCCTTCGCCATGGCGGCCGCGCCGACCAGCGTCTTGCCCGCGCCGCACGGCAGCACGACTACGCCCGAGCCACCCGCCCAGAACGCCTCCGCGGCCATCCGCTGGTAGTCGCGCAGGTGCCAGTCGCGCTCGTCGAGCGCGATCGGGTGCGCTTCGCCGTCGACGTACCCGGCGAGGTCTTCGGCGGGCCAGCCGACCTTCAGCAGCGCCTGCTTGAGCCGCCCGCGCTCGCTCGGGTGGACGATGACGGTGTCCTCGTCGATCCGCGCGCCGAGCATCGGGCTGATCTTCTTGTTCCGGACGACCTCGGTGAGCACCGCGCGGTCGGTGGTCGACATGACCAGGCCGTGCGCCGGGTGGTTCGCGATCTGCAGCCGGCCGAACCGGCCCATCACGTCGACGACGTCGATCAGCAGCGGCTGCGGCACGGGGAAGCGCGAATACGTCGTCAGGGCGTCGACGACCTGCTCGGCGTCGTGCCCCGCGGCACGCGCGTTCCACAACGCCAGGGGCGTGATCCGGTAGGTGTGGACGTGCTCCGGGGCGCGTTCGAGCTCGGCGAACGGCGCGATCGCGACGCGCGCGTCATCGGCCTGGGGGTGGTCGACCTCCAGGAGCACGGTCTTGTCGGACTGGACGATCAGCGGGCCATCAGTCACAACTACTGTTATACGTGCCTCGCTCGTGGGACGAGGTGCCGAGGGGATCACTGGAGGGCACGTTGACCACACCACCGTTCGACGACAACCCGTTCCGGTCGCCGGACCACGCGGCCCCGTCCGCACCGGTGCCCGGTCGGCAGCCCATCCCGCACTGGTTCACCACGAAGGTGAAGATCACCCTCGCGGCGTGCGTCGTCCTGGCGCTGGCCCTGGGTTCGCTGGGCGCGCTGAGCATCTACTGGGCCGATCGCGCCGGCCCGCCCGGGAGCGGTGACTGCGTGTACCTGTCGCGGGAAAGCGGCGACAAGATCGCCTACCACCGCGTCGGCTGCGGCTCGGACAGCGCCGCCTACCAGGTCGAACAGAGCTACAGCGGGTCCTCGACCTGCGCCTCCAACGGGTACGTGCGGTTCAAGATCGCGGCCGGGCGGACGCTCTGCCTGGCGCTGAACGTCAGCACCGGCGACTGCCTGCGCGACGCCGACGACGAGGTCAAGGTCGCCAAGGTGAGCTGCACCGACCCGGCGGCGACGGAACGCGTCCAGGTCATCACCGGCCCGCACGATCCCGGCACCTGCGGAAAGGCCGACGACATCCGGTACTACGCCGGCCCGCCGACGCGCGCGGTGTGCCTGACGCCGCCGGGCGAGAGCATCTAGCCGGAGTCAGTAACTGTTCTGGTCCGGCAGCAGGCTCTGGACGTCGAGGCGGTCGGCCAGCTGGCCCGAGTTGTGCATCAGGTCGGCGACGCGCTGCAGCCGGATGCCGTTCAGCGACGTCGGGTACGAGCCCAGCGAGATGAGGGCCGCCGTCGTCGTGTCGATGTCGGAGAACTTCGGGAGCGCGTCGCGGACCACCGCCGGGTCCGTCGCGCTCTGCTGGGCCGCGCCCAGCGCCGTGCGGAACGCCGCCAGCGTGCGCGGGTTGGCCTGGGCGAACGGCTTGGCCGACGAGTAGGACGACAGCGGGAAGTCGAGCGTCGCGCCGCGGGCGCCGTCGGCCAGGATGTGCGCGCCGAGGTCCTTCTCCGCGCGCGTGATGTACGGCTCGATCATCAGCGCCGCGTCCGCGTCGCCCGCCTGCAGGGCCTGCGGCATCCGGTCGAACGCGACCTGCTTGAACTTGATCTTCGCCACGTCGACGCCCGCGGTGCCGAGTACCGAGCGCGCGGCCAGGGCGCCGACGTCGTCGAGCATGTTCACCGCGATGTCGGGGGACTTCTTCGTCGTCGGCACGGTGTAGTCGGAGCCGGGCAGGGTGACCAGGGCCATGGTGTTCGGGCCGGACGTGTAGGCCTCGCCCTGCAGCTGCAGGGCCGTCCCGCCCGCCGCGGCGCGGAAGACCGCGATGTCGGAGGCGAAGGTGACGTCGAGGTCGCCGGCCGCCAGCTTGGCCAGCCCGTCGTCCGCGCCGAGCTCGACGAGCTGGACGTTCAGGCCCGCGGCGCCGAACTTCCCGGCCGCGACGGCGATCCGCAGCGGGGCCGTGTCGATGGCGTTGCCCACACCGACACGCAGAGTGGTCCGTTCCAATGGCGGTGGCGAGGCCGGCGATCCGGATCCGAACAGGCTGCAGCCCGCGGTCGTCAGCAACGCCGCCACCAGCGGAATCGTCAGTCCGCGTCTGATCATGAACCTTCACCTACCGCGAGAATCTGGTTCTCGTGCTGGATCGTATGGTCCGCGCCCCATACGATCGCGGGCAGGGCCGTATCGTGCCAGCGCGGCTTTCGGATCTTCATCGGGCGGGCTACCGTCCAGTAGGTTCGAGGTGTCGTCGGATCCGCGGGTTCCCTCCCGCGGCGGAAAAGGAAACCAGGTGACCCGTCGCGATCAGCGTCCCCGCAAGGGCGGCGACGCGGCGGACCCACGTCCGGCCGGCGGCCGCTGGCGGCTCCGCAACTGGCGTCTGGGCACGAAGCTCTTCGCCGTCCTCCTCATCCCCGCGCTCGCGGTGATCGCCCTCGTCGGCCTGCGGATCAGCTCGGACCTCCGTGACGCGCGGCAGCTCGCGGAGTTCGCCACCCGCGGCCGCGTCGACAGCACGGTCGCCGAAGCCATCCACGAGCTCCAGCGCGAGCGCGACCTCACCGTCCGGTTCGTCGCCCAGGACCGCCAGGGCGACACGGCCGACCTCACCGGTCAGCGCAAACGCGTCGACCAGGCGATCGGCACGTTCGAACGGACCCTCGCCGACAGTAGACCCCGGCTGGACGCGAAGGCCGGGGAAAGCCTGCAGCAGACCGACGACCGCCTGCGCGTGCTCGGCGGCCTCCGGTTCTCCGCGGAGCACTCGGCGTTCCCCGCCGACGCCGTGCTGCGCTCCTACAGCGAGCTGATCTCCGGCCTGCTCGACATCAGCGACTCGGCCGCCGCCGACGTCTCGGACCCGGAGCTCGCGCGGCTGCGCCTGGCCGGCAACGCGCTCGCCCGGATCAAGGACCAGATGTCGGTCAAGCGCGCGGTGCTGGCCGAGGCGCTCGCCGCGGGCAGCCTCAACCGCGACCGCACGCGCGCGTTGCTCGGCGCCGAAGCGGAGCTCGCCGCCGCGCGCAACGACTACCGCACCTTCGCGACGCCCGACCAGCAGCGCATGTTCGACGACACCGTGATCGGCCTGGTCGTCGACATCGGCAACGACATGGTCGAGTCGGCGCTGACCCGCACCGAAAACGGCCAGAACCTCTCCGGTCTCGACCCGAACCAGTGGGACGTCTCGGCGACGCACACCGTGAACCTCGCCCACCAAGTGCAGCAAGCCCTGCTGGTCCAGCTGCAGGAACGCACGGACGCCCTTGCGGCGCAGGCGCGCACGGCGGCGATCTGGGACGGCGGGGTCGTGCTCGGCGTACTGCTCGTCGCGGGCGTGCTGTCGGTCGTCATCGCGCGGTCCCTGCTGCGCCCCCTGCGGATCCTGCGCCGGACGGCGCTGGAAGTGGCCGAACACCGGCTGCCCGCCGCCGTGCAGAACCTGCTCACCGACCCCGAGCCCGCGCCGGAGAACCTGCGGAAACGACTGGCGGTCGCGCCGGTGCCGGTGTTCACCCGCGAAGAGGTCGGCCAGGTGGCCCGCGCGTTCGACGCGGTGCACGGCGAAGCCGTCCGCCTGGCCGGCGAGCAGGCGATGCTGCGCGAAAACGTCAACGCGATGTTCGTCAACCTGTCCCAGCGCAGCCAGGACCTCGTCGAGCGGCAGCTGTCGGTGCTCGACCGGATGGAAGCCGACGAGCAGGACCCGGACACCCTGGCCGGGCTGTTCGAGCTCGACCACCTGGCGACGCGGATGCGGCGCAACAGCGAAAACCTGCTGGTCCTGTCCGGCCACGACTCGGCGCGGGAGGACGCGGGCGCCGTCTCGGCCGACGAGATCATCGGTGCCGCGCTCTCCGAGGTCGAGCACTACCAGCGCATCGAGCTCGGCCCGGCGCCGCAGGTCGCGGTGCGCGGGGAGGCCGTCAACGACCTGGTGCACGTCGTTTCGGAGCTGCTGGAGAACGCGACGAGCTACTCCGGCGACGAGACCGTCACCGTGTCCAGTGCCGAGACCCACGACGGCGACTGGGAGATCGAGATCGTCGACCACGGCGCCGGCATGCCGCAGGCCGAGATCGACCGCACCAACGCGCGGCTCGCGCACCCGCCGGACGTCGACGTCGAAGTCTCGCGCCGGATGGGCCTGTTCGTGGTCGCGACGCTGGCCACC
This sequence comes from Amycolatopsis sp. NPDC004378, assembly GCF_053602455.1. Taxonomy (NCBI): domain Bacteria; kingdom Bacillati; phylum Actinomycetota; class Actinomycetes; order Pseudonocardiales; family Pseudonocardiaceae; genus Amycolatopsis; species Amycolatopsis sp. NPDC004378. The sequence goes on along the minus strand of NZ_JBSGDR010000001.1, from coordinate 962,539 downwards.
CGGCACCGGATCGACGTCCGCCTGAGCGCGGGCCGGGACGGCGGGCTCGTCGCGACCGTGCTGGTGCCCGCCGGCCTGATCGTCGAGCTGCCGCCGATGCCCGCGCCGCCCCCGCCCGCCGAGCCGGCCGCGGCCCCGGAACCCGAGCTGCTGGCACCGCTGGCCCCGCTCACGCCGCCGGAACCCGAGCCCGACCCGGAGCCGGAGGAGCTTTCGCCGCCGTCGATCGAGGCCGGGCCGCCGCGCCGGGCCCCCGTGGTGGCCCGCGAGCACGCGCCGGAGTGGCCGACCGCGGACGACGACTCGCACCTGGACCTCGACGCGCCGACCGAGCGGATGCCCGCCTACCGCGACGTCCTGTCGCGCTGGTTCGACGCGTCGGCGGCGCCCGAGGCGGCGCGCAAGGCCGTCGAGCCGCGCCCGGTCGCGGAGGAGCCGCGGCCGGCCGAACCCGAGCCGCGCCACGCGCTCGCCGCGCCGCCGCCCCCGCCCCCTCCGCCGCCGCTTTCCCGGGAAAGCGACCGCCTGGGGGCGGAGCTTTCCCGGGAAAGTGCCGGGGTGGGGCCAGACGACGAGGACACCGAGCCGCAGATCCGGCCCGTCACGCCGCCGGCCGCGATCGAGCCCGCCTACGAGTGGCCGACCCCGGCCGAACTGGAGCAGGAGGACGGCGCCGAGGACACCTGGCCGTTCCTGCAGCCCGCGGATTCCGCGGCGAGCCCCGGAGCGGTGCCGGAGCAGCGGCCGATACTCTCTCTTTCCCCGGAAGCGGTACGCGAGCGGATGACGAGCCTTCAAGGCGGCTTCCGGCGAGGGCGGCACGCGAGGGGAGACGACACCCGGAACCAGTGAAACGGATGAGGCATGAGCTCGAAGACGCCCCTGCTGGAAGTGATCGCGCTGGACGCGGCGGACGCCGAAGGCGCGCAGGCGGGCGGGGCCGACCGCCTCGAACTGGTGACGGACATGGCGCAGGACGGCCTCACGCCGTCGGTCGAGACGCTGCGTGACGTGCTTTCGGCGACCGACCTCCCGGTGCGGGTCATGCTGCGGGACAACGGTTCCTTCGCCGTCGGCGACCTCGAGGGGCTGCGCGCGGACACCGCCCGGCTGGTCGACGCGGGTGCGCGCGAGTTCGTCTTCGGCTTCCTCACCGTCGACAGCGAGATCGACCTGGACGCCTGCGAGGCGCTCATCAAGGAGATCGACGGGCTGCCGTGGACGTTCCACCGCGCGATCGACCGCACGCGGGACCCGTTGCGCGCGTACGACCAGCTGGCCGCGATCGGGTGTGACACCGTGCTCGCGGCCGGCCACCCGAACGGTGTAGGCAGTGGGCTTTCCGTGCTACAGCGCCTGGCACAGCGCGAAAGCGGGCCGGAACTGCTCGTCGGCGGCGGGCTGCGCGCGCAGCAGGTGCACCTCTTGCGCGCGGGCGGGGTGCGCGGGTTCCATGTCGGAAGCGCCGTCCGGCCCGGTGGCTGGCAGGCGCCGGTGGCCGCCGAAACGGTGCGCACCTGGGTGGAGCTCGTCAAATCCTGAGGGGCTGCGGAAGTCGTACGGAGTACGGCGCTCCCGTTTCCAAATCCGCAGCCGGCCGGCGGGCAATTGCGTGATCCGCCGGCCGGTCATACCAGTATTACCGGCTTTTGAATCGTTATCCTGAAATTGCATTCGGGGCTTGCGAATGCCCGTTCGCCGTCGGTTGTGCACCTGCACGTGCGTTATCGTTGTTGGGCTGCTTGGCGGCTGAAGGCTCGGCAGCTGCTGGCTATCGTGGTCGAGAAGTCGTGAAACGGTGGCGTTTCCGTCGGGGTGGGCTCGGTGCGACGGGCACGGTCGCCGTTCACCCGGATGGTCTCAAGAATTGTTCGGCCAGCACGGGAGGCGGCGCTGTGGGCGCGCGTATTCGGTTCGCGGTCAATTCGATGAGAAGTCATCAGGAAACCAGGATGTCGACCATCCGGTGGATTTCTGTCACGTGGGAGCGGTTGATTCCCCGCGGATATCGCCCGAGTGCGTCCGGAACAAGCCGGAAGGCTGAATCGTGACCAGCACGATACCGCGTCAACGCGGAACCGAAACCTCCGAAGACGAGTTCGCCAAACTGGGGCTCGGCGGCTCGCTCGCCCTCACGGGCCTGCTGGCCGCCGTCAAGATCGCGGAAACGGCCACGGGTGTGGTGCTGACCGCCGCCGGGGTGCTGCCCGGCGCCAGTCCCTCGAAGGACCGCGCTCCGGCCTGGCCCGGTGGGGAATAACCGGGGGCTGCCCGTGCCGGCAGCCCTCAACGGACGGAGGGCTGCCATGACCGGCAGTGAAGGGCGGGGCGAACCGCGGGGAACCCGCGTGGGTCTCGCCGACGTGCGGCGGCTCGAGGACGTCGTCGCGGAGCTCAGGGGCCTGGACTACCGCTACGGCGGCGGCGCCTGCCGGGCGGCCGTCGAGGCGCGCCTGCCCGCCGCCGCGGCGTTGCTGGAAGGGGCGGCCAAGACCGTCGTCCTGGCGCGGCTCTTCACGGCCGTCGCCGACATCTACAACCTCGCCGGGTGGACGAACTTCGACCAGGACCGGCCGAACGCCGCGCTGGCCGCGTTCGAGCGGGCGCTGGAGCTCGCCGTCCAGGCAGGGAACGACGATCTCCAGGCGAACATCCGGTACCGCGTCGGGCGGCTGCACCTGCACTACGGGGCCGTCGACGCGGCGCTGACGGAGTTCGAGCAGGGCCGGGACGCGGCCCTGCTGGCGCACTCGAAGCTCGCGCAGGCGATCCTCTCGGCGAACCAGGCGTGGGCGTTCGCCAAGAAGGCCGACGTCACCGGGGCACTGACCTACCTGCGCCGCGCCCGGCAGGAGTTCGCGGAGTCCGAGGGGCGGGAACCGTCGCCGTGGGCGGCGTTCTTCGGGACCACCGACATGGCGGCGATGGTCGGCACGGTGCACGCCGAACTGGCCCAGATGGTCGACATCCGGCACGGCCGCGACGGCATCCCTGCCCTCACCGAGGCGATCGCCGGGTACCCGCGGGGAATGGCGCGCAGCCGGTCGCTGACCCTGATCTGGCTGGCCACCGTGCACGCCCTCGACGGCGACCTGGACGTCGCCACCGCGGTCGGCGAGGAGGCGATCGAACTGGTCGGCGCCCTGCGGTCGCCGCGGGCCCGGCAGCGGCTGCACTCGCTGTCGGCGGCCGCGCGGCGGTTTTCCGGCAGCGCGGACGCGCAGGAGATCGTCGACCGCATCGACGATCTCGGACAATACGGACGATAATCGAACGACCATGAAAAGGTAAAACGTTCGGAAAACGAAAATGGGAACCGCGAAAGGGCAGCCAAAAGTAGGTTCCTCGGCGCGTTCGCGGCTTCTTATGCTTCTCGGCAACCTGCGGCGAGTATTGAAGCGCGCAGGCCCGGTCCCCACCGCCGAGAGGAAATTCCCCATGCGCTTGCGCAAGCTCGTCGCGGCCGCCGTGCCGCTGCCTGCGTTGCTCGGCCTCGCCGTGGCCGTCCCGGCCGCCGCGGCGTCGGAACCCCTGGTCACGCTGGCCGACAGTGCCGCTCCGCTCGTCAACAGCGCCCGCACCGGCGACGTCGCGGCCGGGCAGCCGATCACCGCGGCACTGTCGCTGAAACTGCACAACCAGCAGGCGCTGGAAAAGTTCCTCGCCGACGTGCAGAACCCGGCTTCACCGCAATACCACCACTTTCTGACCCCGGCGCAGTTCAATGCCGAGTTCGGCCCGACGCAAGCCGATGTCGACAAGGCCGTCTCATTCCTCGGGAAAGCCGGGCTCACCGGGATCGAGGTTTCCGGCAACCGCCAGGCCGTCACGTTCACCGGCTCGGCGGCCCAGCTGGAATCGGCGTTCCGCACCCGGATCGGCACCTACCACGACCAGGCCTCCGGCCGGACCTTCTTCGCCAACGACGCGGCGCCGGCCGTGCCCGCCGGGGTTTCGGACGTCGTCGGCAACGTCGTCGGCCTCGACAACCACGCGCTGCGGACGCACACCACCGCCGTCGCGAAGCCCAACGTCGTCAAGGCCGTCACGCCGCCCGTCCTCAAGACCGCCTACGGCACCAGCGGCCTGTCGGCGACCGGCAGCGGCGTCAAGGTCGGCTTCGTCGAGTTCGACGGCTACCAGAAGTCGAACATCACCAAGTACGACAGCACGTACGGCCTTTCGGCGGGCTCGGTCACGACCGTCCCGGTGAGCGGCCAGAACTACGACTCGAGCCCGGGCAACGGCCAGATCGAGGTCGAGCTCGACATCGAGGTCGTGCACGCGCTCGCCGCCGCGGCGAACGACTACGTGTACGAGGCGCCGAACACCAGCGCCGGCGAGCTGGCGATGTACCAGAAGATCGCGTCGGACCACACGGTCAACGTCGTCTCGATCTCCTGGGGCGCCTGCGAATCCGCCGAGGGTTCGAGCGCGGCCAAGAGCGTCAGCAACGCGATCGCGACCGGCACCGCGGAGGGCATCTCCTACTTCGCGGCCGCGGGCGACGACGGCACCACCGACTGCTACCGCCAGACCGGGTCGACGGCCAAGGCCGTGGACTTCCCGGCGTCCAGCCCGAACGTGACCGGCGTCGGCGGCACGCAGCTGACGGTGACGTCGTCGAACGCCTACAGCAGCGAGAAGGCGTGGAACGACGGCGCGTCGAACGGCTCGACCGGCGGCGGCATCTCGACGGTGTTCACCGCGCCGTCGTGGCAGTCCTCGCAGAGCCCGACCTACCGCAAGGTCCCGGACGTCTCCGCGGACGCGGCGAGCGGTTCGGGCTACTACATCTACACCGCGGGCGCGTGGCAGACGGTGTGGGGCACGTCGGGCGCGGCCCCGCTGTGGGCGGCGTTCGCCACGCTGCAGAACCAGGTCCACGGCGGCGGTCTCGGCAACCTGAACCCGAAGTTCTACTCGATCGGCAACGGGTCGTCGTACGGCACGGGCTTCCACGACGTGACGACCGGCAACAACACCCTGCACGGCACGACCGGCTTCACCGCGGGAACCGGGTACGACCAGGTCACCGGCTGGGGCTCGTTCAAGGGCAGCGGCCTCTCGGGCCTGATCGGCTGATCCACTTGACCCCTTCGGGCGGCGGCGTGATCCGCCGCCCGAAGGGGTTTCTTTCGCAGGGCTAAGCGTTAGCCTGGTGCCATGATCAAGCGCACGGTGCTGGACGCCACCCGCGAACTCCTCCGCGAACTCGGCCTCACCAAGGTGTTCGGCAACCCCGGCACCACCGAGGTCCCCTTCCTCACCGACTGGCCGGACGACTTCGACTACGTCCTCGGCCTCCAGGAAGCCGCCGTCGTGGCGATGGCCGACGCCTACTCGCAGGTCACGCGCCAGGCCGTGCTCGTGAACCTGCACTCCGCGGGCGGCGTCGGGCACGGCCTCGGCAGCCTCTTCAACGCCTACCGCAACCGGACGCCGCTGATCATCGTCGCCGGGCAGCAGAACCGCGCGCTCCTGCCGCACGATCCCTTCCTCGGCGCCACGGACGCGCCCGACTTCCCCAAGCCGTACGTGAAGTGGTCGGTCGAGCCGGCCACCGCCGAAGACGTCCCGGCCGCGCTTTCCCGGGCCTACCACGTCGCGACGCAGGCGCCGTCCGGGCCGGTCTTCGTCTCCGTGCCGGCCGACGACTGGACCGTCACCACCGAACGGCCCGCCATCTCCCGGCCGCGGATCCGGGGTTTCGCACCGGATCCCGAGGCGATCGAGGAGCTCGCCGCGGCGCTCGAGGCCGCCGAACGGCCGGCGATCGTCGTCGGGGGAGCCGTCGACCACGACGCCGCCGTCGTGGAGACCGTCGCCCTCGCCGAGCGCCTCAGCGCCGGCGTGTGGGTCGCGCCGATGTCCTACCGCTGCTCGTTCCCCGAGGACCACCCGCTGTTCCAGGGGTTCCTCGACCCCGAACGCGGCGCCGTCTCGGACAAGCTGGCGCAGCACGACCTCGTCGTCGTGCTCGGGGCGCCGGCCTTCACCTACCACGTCGACCGCGGGCGCGACGAAGCTCCGCTGCCGCCGCTGTTCGTCATCAGCGACGACGAGCAGATCCTCGCCCGCGCCTTCGAAGGCACCGGCATCCGGGTCACGCCGAAGCACGCCGTCCGCGCGCTGCTGAACGCGGTCCCGCGCAGCACCCGCCCGGCCCCGGCGCCGCTCCAGCGGCCCGCGAAGCCGGGCGGCGACAAGCTGACCGGTGAATTCGTCTACTCGACGCTCGCGGACCTGCTGCCGGACAACGCGATCGTCGTCGAAGAGACCCCGAGCCACCGCGGCGTCCTGCACGACCACCTGCCGATCACCTCGACCGACACGGGCTTCCTGACGATGGCCAGCGGCACGCTCGGCTACGGCGTCCCGGGCGCGGTCGGCGCGGCGCTGGCGAGCCCGGACCGCAAGGTCGTCGGCGTGGTCGGCGACGGCTCCAGCATGTACGGCATCCAGGCCCTCTGGACGGCCGCGCGCCAGGACCTCCCGGTGACGATCCTGATCCTGGACAACACGGAGTACGCGGCGGTCCGCATCCTCGGTGACGCGATCGGCGGCAAGAAGATCCCGGGAACGGCACTGGGCGGCATCGACTTCGCGGCCCTGGCGGCGAGCATGGGCTGCCAGGGCGTGACGATCACCGAGCCGTCGGGCCTGGTCCCCGGCCTGACGGCGGCACTGGCGGACGCGCGCCCGACGCTGGTGCACATCCGGGTCGCCCCCTCGGACACGACGCTGTACTGACCGGTGGCAGACGCGGCTAGCGCGCCACCATCGCCGAGACGTCGACCGGTTTCGCCAGCACGCCCGTCTTGAGCAGCAGGTCCGGCACCCGCTGCAGCTGCTTCGCGTCCAAAGTGGACTTCAGTGTCAGCAGGCCCGTGCGCGTGGCCGTGTCGGCGTCGATCTTCGCGTACTTCACCATCAGCGGCTCGATCTTCTTGCGGTCCGCCGAGGCGTCGCGCGTCGCCGCGGCCATCGCGCGCTGGAACGCCGCCAGCGTGCGGGGTGACGACGAGACGAACGATCCCAGCGCGCCGTAGCCCGCCGTCGGGAAGTCCACTGTGGACCCCGTGCCCGTGTCGGCCACCAGCACCGCCCCGGCCGTGCGCGAAGCCAGCGTGATGAACGGCTCGGTCAGGAAGCCGGCGTCGATGTCGCCGTTCTTCAGCGCCGAAACCGTGTTCGGCAGCGGGATCGGGACCCACTTGACGCCCGACGCGTCGACGTGGTTGTCCGCCAGCACCGACTTCGTCAGCGTGTCCGCGATCGTGTTCGGCGCCGAGATGCCGATCCGCTTGCCCGCGAGGTCGGCCACCGACCGGATCCCGGACGACGGCAGCGCGACCACGCCGGTCGACTTCGGGCCGGCCGACGACGCGTCCGCGACCAGCCGGATGTCCGCGGTTCCCTTGCTCTGCGCCACGAAGAACGGCGTGTAGCTCGAGTACGCGATGTCGGCCTCGCCGCCGAGCAGCTTCGTCAGCGAAGCCTGCCCGGTGGCCGCGTCGGTCGTCGAGACGTCGAGGCCTTCACGCTGGAAGTACCCGCCGTCCTTGGCCAGCCAGAAGGGGGCGGTGTCGATGGTCGACATCATCGACACCCGGATCTTCGGCTTCTCCACGGAACCTTGGGACGCCGACGGCTCCGAAGAAGAGCCGCCCAACGCCCCGCACCCCGCCAGCAGCAAGGCCGTCAGCCCGGCCAGTAGCGCCCTCTTCATGGTCCCCCCTCTGAACGAAAATCAGCTCCCGGTCTTGGTCTCCGTCACGGCCTTGGCCTGCTCGGCCAGCTCCCACTCCGCGGCGTCGGACGCGGCCGTGGCCGCTTCCGGAGCGGCGGTCCCGCCGTGCAGCAGCCGGGCCACTTCGGCGCGCAGCGTCACGAACTCCGCCGACTCGCGGGTGGTGATCTGGTCGCGTTCGGCCGGCAGCGCCACGGGCAGGTCCGCCACGATCGACGCCGGCGACTTCGACAGCACCAGCACGCGGTCGGACAGGTAGACGCTCTCGTCGATGTCGTGCGTGACGACGAGGATCGTGCTGCCCTGCTCGCGCTGCACGCGGCGGGTCAGGTCCTCGAGCTCGAAGCGCGTCTGCGCGTCGACCGACGCGAACGGCTCGTCCATCAGCAGCAGCGCGGGCCGGCTGGCCAGCGCGCGGGCGATCGACACCCGCTGCTGCATGCCGCCGGACAGCTGCCACGGGTACTTCGCGCCGACGCCGGAAAGCCCGACGTGCTCGAGCGCTTCGGCCGCCCGCTTCCGCCGCTCGGACTTCGAGATCGGCCGCCAGCGCAGGGGGAACTCGACGTTCTTCTGCACTGAAAGCCACGGGAACAGCGAGCGGCTGTAGTCCTGGAACACGACGGCGAGGTCGTCCGGCACGCCGTCGACGCGGTCGCCGTGCAGGCTGACCGTGCCCGCGGTGGACTTGGTCAGCCCGGCGATGCAGCGCAGCAGCGTCGACTTCCCGCAGCCCGAGGGGCCGACGATGCTGGCCAGCTGCCCGGCCTCGACGGTGAACGTCAGCTCGTTCACCGCGGTGTGCGCCTTGGCGCCCGTGCCGTAGGTGTGGCTGAGGCCGGACACTTCGAGCATGGTTGACATGGGGAGAGGCCTTTCCAGCGTCAGTCGCGGCCCAGGCGGGCCGGCTGCCAGGCCAGCACCCGCCGTTCCGCGGCCAGGAAGATCGTGTTGAAGACGTAGCCGAGGATGCCCAGGAGCACCAGCCACGACCACATGGTCGGGAAGTCGAAGTCCTGCTGGGCGTTCAGCAGCGACCGGCCGATGCCGTTGTAGGCGCCGACCAGCTCGGAAACCACCATCAGCAGCAGCGAGATCGACAGGCTCACGCGCAGCCCGGCGAAGATCTTCGGCGCCGCCGCGGGCAGGACCACCATCGTGACCCAGTACCGCTTCGGCGTGCGGAAGGACCGCGAGGTCTCCACCTTCACCTGGTCGACCGAGCGGACGCCGTCGACCGCGTTGAGCAGCACCGGCCACACCGCGCCGAAGATGATCGACCCGATCTGCATGCCCGAGCTCAGCCCGAACAGCACCGCGAACACCGGGATCAGCGTGGGCGGCGGGATCGAGCGGAAGAACGCGAACAGCGGGCCGAGGTAGTCCATCGCCTTCGCCGACCGGCCGACGAGCACGCCCAGCGCGACGCCGACGACCGCGGCCAGCACCCAGCCGCCGAGCATCCGGCCGAGGCTGGGGAACACGTTGTCGAACACCGCGTCGGTGAGGAAGAGGTGTGACGCGGGCCCGGTGAACCACAGCTTTGCGGCCGAGGTCGCGATCTCCGTGGGCGGCGGGAAGAACTTGCTGCCGCCGGCCCGGGCGGCGAACTCCCAGACGACCACGAGGATCGCGAAGAGCAGCCAGTTGCGCGCGACGGTGGCGGCGCCGCGGGCGGCCCGGCGGCCCACCCGCCCGGAAAGAGTCGCCGTGCTCACGCGATCGCCTCCCGGTCGACGCTGCTCCAGCGGAACAGCCGCTTGCCGAGCTGTTCGAGCCCCTCGTTGATGAGGTAGCCGAGCACCCCGGCCACCACGGTACCGGCCAGGACCAGGTCGAACCGGACCGAGCCGGTGCTGGAGACGAGGATGAAGCTGCCGAGCCCGACTTCGGACCCGGCCAGGAACTCCACGCTGACGACGGCGATCAGGGCGATGGTCGCCGACAGCCGGACGCCGGTGAAGACGAACGGCGCGGTCTGCGGCAGCGCGACCGACGACAGGATGCGGAACCGGCTGGTCCCGCACGCGCGCGCGGTCTCCATCAGCACCGGGTCGATCTCGCCCATGCCGTAGATGGTGTTGAACATGATGGGCCACAGCGACGCGTACACCGCGAGGGTGATCTTCGCGTCCGGGCCGGAGCCGATCACCAGCAGCACCAGCGGCACCAGCGCGGTGACCGGGATCGGGCGGAGGAACTCGACGATCGCGGCGGTGGCGGTGCGCAACACCGGGATGCTGCCCAGCAGCAGCCCGGCCGGCACGCCGATCGCGATGGCGATCGCGATGGCGATCAGCCAGGCGAGCATGGTCGCGATGACGTCGCGGACGAATTCGGGGTCGCCGAGCAGGTGCCCGACGGTGACCAGGACGACGCTCGGCGGCGGGATGAAGGTTTTACTGACCAGGCCGACCTGGACGACGACCTCCCAGAGCAGGAGGAAGCCGACCAGGCCGGCCAGGCCGCGGAGAAGCTTTGTCACTTCAGCGTCACGTCAGCTGGTCGCCTGCGGGGCGATCATCGGCGCGGCGTCGACCTTGCTGGTGATGACGCCCATCTGCAGCAGCAGGTCGGGGACCCGCTGGAGGCGCCGGGCGTCCAGCGTGGAGCCGTAGCCGGGCAGGGTCAGCAGCTTGGCCGTGTCTTCGTCGATCTTCGCGTACTTGACGAGCAGCGGCTCGACCTTCGAGCGGTCGTTGATCGCGTCGACGGTGGCCTTCTTCATGGCGCGCTGGAAGGCCGCGAGGGTCTTCGGGTTCGCCTGCACCCACTTGGTCGCCGCGCCGTAGCCGGTCAGGGGGAAGTCCTGGCTGGCGCCGGTGTTGATGTCGATGACCGGCGTCGCGCCGGCGATCTTCGCCGCCTGCGAGAGCTGCGGCTCCGGCATGTACGCCGCGTCGACCTGGCCCTGCTGCAGGGCGGCCGCCATGTTCGGCAGCGGCATCGGCACCCAGTTGACCTTGCTGAAGTCGACGCCGTGGTCCTTCATGACCGACTTGGTGAGGATGTCGGACGCGGTGTTCTTGGCGGTGATGGCGATGCGCTTGCCCTGGAGGTCGTTGACCGTCTTCACCGGCGAGTTCGGCACCGTGACGATGGCGTTGCTCTTCGCGTTCACCGACGTGCCGTCGGCGACCAGCTGCACGTCCGCGGCGCCGGTGCTCTTGGCGACGAAGAACGGCGTGTAGGTCGAGAGGGCGATGTCGGCCTCGCCGGAGATCGCCTTCGTCATCGACGCCTGACCGCTCGGCGCGACGATCTGCTCGACCTCGAGACCCTCGGCCTTGAAGTAGCCGCCGTCCATGGCCAGCCAGAACGGTGCCAGGTCCGTGGTCGGCATGATGGAGACCTTGATCTTCGACTTCTCCAGGCCGCCCCCGTTCGACGAGGCGTTCGAGCTGTCCGATCCGAGCGCGCTGCAGCCGCTGGCGGCGGTGACAGCGGCGACGGCGAGGGCGAGCCCGAGCGCGGCGCGGCGAGTGCGAACCCGGCCACTGCTCATGGCATTTCCAAGCAAGGCCTGCTCCTTGAAGAAAGTGACGGTTCGTGAACCGAATCCGATGGGAGTGCGTGACTCATTCTCCGGAGCCACGCGGGTCACTGTAGAGAACGTGACAGCTTGCTCACAACGGGTGGAATCAATACCCAGGAGGGTGGCGCACGTCACTCTTTAGGCCTCTGGTCTAGACCCACTGCTCCACTCGCCGTAAGCGTTCACCCAGCGTAAGACGCAGTTCCGGAATCCGGTATGTCCAGCTGTGAGCCGACTGAGCGAACGCTGTGCAACATCGTGCACGTCCTTGTCGGGAGGGTTACATCTTCCCCGGCCGTTCGCTACCCTCTGCACCTGCGGGGAGGTATCAACCTCCGATGTAGTGAGAGAGAGTGCCTGGATGGCCGATCAAGACGACCCAGTTCGGTCTACCAGGGCACGCTGTGCTTTTCCTGAGAGAAGCTTCCTCGCAGAGACCACTTCCGGGCCGGGCTCAGCCGCCGCGCCGGTGGGTTAGAACGACCGAACAGACCATGCACGACCAGCGCAGGGACCCGACCGTGATGCTCGAGCTGAACCGATTCCGTCCGGCCGGACGGGGTTCAGGAACCCCGAAGGCCGACACTGAAGACGATCTTTTCACCCGTACGGGTACCGTCTCGCGCTGGGCTCCTACCGACCGGCCGGTGAGCCGGAGCGCCGGGAGCGTGCAGACGAGTGGCTGAGGACAACGCGATGCGCCCTGGCGGGCGCTGGACCGACCAGGGCTTTACGAGCACGAACGACGATGGTGGTGCGGCGGTGCCGAATGAAGACACCGCGGGGGTGGGAGGGGCCCCTGCGCGGCTGCCCGGAGACGATCCGGGCCGGAAGGCCGGGTTCTTTTCCGGCATGCGTGACTGGCGGCTGCGGTCCAAGCTGGCCGCGGTCCTGATCATCCCGACCCTGACCGCCGCGGTGCTGGGGGCACTGCGCGTGGTCGACGACGCCCGCAACGCGACGGAGTTCCAGCACACGGCGGACCAGGTCGCGTTCGCGGTCAAGGTCACCACAGTCGTGCACGAGCTGCAGAACGAGCGCTCGCTGGCCGTCGCCCGGATCTCGTCCTCGAACCAGCTCCTGCAGACCGGGCTGGACGCGCAGATCGCCAAGGTCGACCGCGAGGTCACCGACCTGCGCAACGCGGCGGCGACCCTGAGCTTCGACGACCAGGCGACGAAGGACCGCTACACCCGCGGTCTCCAGCGCCTCGACGCCCTGCGGCCGCTGCGCGCGGCGTTCAACGCCCAGAACGGCCTGCCCGACATCACGGTGCTGACCGCCTATTCGGGCATCCTCGACTCGCTCATCGAGCTCGGCCGCGAGGTGACCACCGCGGTCACCGACCGGGACGTGCTGCGGCTGGGCACGAGCACGCAGGCGATCAGCGAGGCCAAGGAGTTCACCACCCGCTCCGACGCCGAGCTGCAGATCGCCGCCTTCCGCGGCAGCTTCCCCGGCGACCTCCTGGACCAGACGCGCGCGTCGGCCTCCAGCGCGGACGCCTCCGTCATCGCCTTCCTCGCGAACGCCGACGACGACCAGCGGCAGCTCTACAACGACACCTACTCCGGCCCGGAGGTCGACGACCGCCGCCGGATCCAGACCGCCGCGTTCTCCTTCGCCCAGCTGGGGCAGGCGCCGAGCATCGACACGACGGCGCTCAGCAAGGACAGCACGGTGTCGGCGGACAAGCTGCACGCCGTCGAGTCGAACCTGCTGGCCCAGCTGAAGACCCGCGCCGACGACCTCGCCACGGCGGCGGTCAACTCGGCCTGGGTCGGCGGTGCCGTGGTGCTCGCCGCGCTGGCCGCCGCGATCGCGCTGATGCTCGTCGTCGCCCGCCTGATGCTGCGCCCGCTGCGGGTGCTGCGGAAGAGCGCGCTGGACGTCGCGTACACGCGGCTGCCGGAGACGGTGCAGTCGATCCTGGACGACCCGGACCCGGTCGGCGCCTCCAAGAAGGCCGTCACGCCGGTGCCCGTCACCTCCCGCGACGAGATCGGCGAGGTCGCGCGGTCGTTCGACATCGTCCACGAGCAGGCCGTCAAGATGGCCGCCGAGCAGGCCCTCCTGCGCGAGAACGTCAACGGCATCTTCGTGAACCTCTCCCGGCGGTCGCAGCGGCTGGTGGAACGCCAGCTCGGCGTCATCGACCGCCTGGAAGCCGACGAGCAGGACCCGGACCACTTGGCGAGCCTGTTCGAGCTCGACCACCTGGCCACCCGGCTCCGGCGCAACGGTGAGTCCCTGCTGGTGCTCTCCGGCGCCGGCCTGGCGAAGTCGGTGCCCAAGCCGGTGCCCGCCGCCGACGTCATCGGCGCCGCGGTGTCCGAGATCGAGCAGTACGCCCGGATCGAGGTCGGCATCGTGCCCGACGTCGCGGTCCAGGGGCTCGCGATCCACGACCTCGTGCACGTCCTCGCGGAGCTGCTCGACAACGCGACCTACTTCTCCGAGCCGGAGACGAAGGTCATCGTCCGGGCCGTGGTGACCCGCCGGAAGGCCCTCGCCATCCAGGTCACCGACCACGGTGTCGGCATGAGCGAGGAGCGGCTGGCCGAGGTCAACGGCCGGCTCGCCGAGCCGCCGGACCTGGACGTGTCCGTGACCCGGCGGATGGGCCTGTACGTGGTCTCGCGGCTGGCCAAGCGGCACGGCATCGAGGTCCGGCTGCGCGAGAACGAGGACATCGAGGGCGGCGTGATCGCCCGCGTCGTCGTCCCGGCCGAGCTGCTCACCCAGCTCCGCCCGGGCATGGCGCGGCAGACCCCGCCGCCGGCCAACCGGTCCGAGACGTCGATGTCGATGCCGAGCATCCCGATCCCGGCCGCGCGCACCGACTGGGACCAGACGCAGGCGCACACGCCGGTGCCGCCCTCGGCCCCGCCGCCTCCGCCGCCCCCGGCCCCGCCGGCGCACGAGCCGGTGGCGAACCAGGGCGGGCTGGTCCCGCTCGACCAGCCGATCAGCCTGGACGACCTGGTCAGCGGCGGCCGCGCGGCGGGCCCGTTCCTGTCGCCCGAGCTGCCGAAGCCGGAGACGCCGGCCTGGCCGACCGCCGAAGACCTCGCGCCGCTGGCCCCGTCGTCGAACGGCGACGGAGCCAGCTCCCACGCCGGCGACACGCAGTTCGCGCCGCTGGTGCTGCCGAAGCGCGAGCCGAAGTTCGTCCCGCCGGAGGAGCCGCCCCCGCCGCCGCCACCCGCGGCGGACAACGGCCCGTCGGCGCTCGAAGACGATGTACCCACCCGGCGGCTGCCCATCTACCAGTCGGTGCTGTCACGCTGGTTCAGTGAGGGCGACGACTCGGCGGCCGACCCGGTGCCTCCGCAGGGCGAAGGCGAGGACCCGAACCTGCCTCCGCTCACCGGCTCCGACGAGCCGCTGGCACCGGCCGCGCCGGTGGCCGAGCACCGCGAGCGGCCGGCGGACGAGCTGCAGCCGACCGCGGCGACGCGGCACCCCCTGCTCCCCGCCGACGACGGCTGGCACAGCGCCTCCGACGACGGCTGGAGCGCGGCGCAGTCGCTGCTGGAGTCCAAGAACGAGGAGATCACCCCGGCCGGGCTGCCCAAGCGCGTCCCGAACGCCTACCTGGTGCCGGGGTCGATCAGCAGCCCCGCAACGGCGGAGGCACCGGCTCAGAGCCACTTCGCGGACGCGGGTGCGGGTATGCCCGGAACGGGTGCGATCACCCGCTCGGCGTCCGCCGCGCGGAGCCGGATGGCAAGCTTCCAGCGTGGCTACACCTCCGGACGTCATGCGCTGAAGGAGCATGAAGAGGTTCCGGTGAGTGGCAACACCACAGACAGCAGTGAGGAGTGAAAGTGACACGGGCGGGTGCAATGCAGCCGGGTGGCGCCGCGCAGCCGAACGGCCAGGCGCAGGCGAAGGCGGGTAGTGCCGGCAGCTTCGCTTGGCTGATCACGGATTTCGTGCACCGGGTGCCCGGCGCGGCCCACGCGGTCGTGGTCTCGGCGGACGGCCTGCTCCTGGCGGCCTCTCGCGGGCTGCCGAAGGACCGGGCCGACCAGCTGGCCGCCGTGGCGTCGGGGCTGACCAGCCTCGCGCGCGGCGCGGCCAAGGTGTTCGAAGGTGGTCCGGTCGCGCAGACCGTGGTCGAGATGGCCAACGGCTTCCTCTTCCTCATGTCGGTTTCCGACGGTTCCTGTCTGGCGGTGCTCGGTTCGCCGGAAAGTGACATCGGCCTGGTTGTCTATGAGATGACCCTGCTGGTGGAGCGGGTCGGCCAGCAGCTGACCCCGGAGATGCGGGCGCAACTGCAGGGAGCAGCGGTCCGCCGCTGAGGACCCGGGAACCGAGGAGAGAGCCGTGGACGACGGGCGCTTGAGGGGCGATGGCCGGCTCGGTGACGACTTCTCCGGCGGGTGGTCCGAACAACCGGACGACGGCCGCGAGGACTGGCAGTCGTTCCGGGAACGGGTCGACCGCGAGTGGCGGTCGCGTCGCGTGCAGGCGTCCGACAACGACCCCGTGCGCGAACCCCCGAACTGGCTGACGGACAGCAACGCGGGTCAGGAGCCGATCCGGCCGATCCAGCCCGGGAGCGGCGAATACCGCGACCGGCTGCTCGGTGGCCCCGGTGCGGAGCTGTTCGGCGGTTCGAGCGGGCCGCTGTACGACGCGGCGGAGTTCGCCGCGTACAGCAACGGCCGCGATCGCGACTATTCGGCGGGGCCGGACTCCGGTGAGCTCGCGGCGGCGCTGCCGCAGCAGGCCCACCAGGAGTACGTCGACGCGCCGGCGCCGACGGAGATGGAGACGTCCGGCCTGGTCCGGCCGTACTTCCGGACCCGCGGCCGGACGAAGGCGACGCTGGACCTGGCGATCGAGGCGCTGATCTCGACCAGCGAACAGGGCCGGATGCTCGACCGGGTCCGGGTGCCCGAGCACCGGTCGATCTGCGACCTGTGCCTCGACACCCGGTCGGTGGCCGAGGTGGCGGCGCTGCTGCGGCTGCCGCTCGGCGTGGTGCGGGTGTTGATTGGTGACGTGGCGGGCCTCGGGCTGGTGCTGGTGCACTCCAGCAGCCCGACCGTGGGCGACCGCCCGAGTATCGAGTTCATGGAAAGGGTGCTCAGTGGGCTTCGGAGAATTTGACTCCGACGCGAACGCGCCGCAGGTGACGGGTCCGACCTCGTCGGCCAAGATCGTGGTCGCCGGCGGGTTCGGTTCGGGGAAGACAACTTTGGTCGGGGCGATCTCCGAGATCGACCCGCTGACCACCGAGGCCATGATGACCGAGGCCAGCGTCGGACACGACGACACCTCGGCCACGCCCAACAAGACCACCACTACCGTGGCGATGGACTTCGGGCGCATCTCGCTGGACTCGGACCTGGTGCTGTACGTGTTCGGCACGCCCGGTCAGCACCGGTTCTGGTTCATGTGGGACGACCTCGCGGTCGGCGCCATCGGGGCGGTCGTGCTGGTGGACACGCGGCGGCTCGCCGACGCGTTCCCGTCGATCGACTTCTTCGAGAACCGGAAGCTGCCCTACGTCGTGGCCATCAACTGCTTCGACCGGCTCCTGCACCACCAGATCGAGGACGTCCGGCACGCGCTCACCATCGCGCCGTCGGTCCCGATCATGGCGTGCGACGCGCGCGAGCGCGACTCCGCCAAGCAGGTGCTGATCTCGGTCGTCCAGCACGCGATCGCGCACGATACGGCGTTGCGCGCGGGCTGAGGCCATGGCTTCGCGGACCAGGTGCGGCCGTTGGAGTGAACTCCGCGTGCTTCACCCACTTCGGGGAGCCTCGCCGCCGTCCGGTGGACGGAACACGGGCCGCCGTTCGGTACCGGTGACGGCCCGCTCCGCCGGCCACCGCGCTGACCTGCGCGGACACGACGCCGTCGCGGCTCGCGGGGTGCGCTTCGCCCGTGCCGACCGGACTGGCCCGGCGCGGAGCGCGGCCGACCGCACACGTAGGGTGCGCAGCGGTCCGCCGGAGGTGTACTCGACACCGTCGGCGCGGCGAATACGCTCTACTTTGGCGTCGTCGACCGGCTGTGCCGGCCACTCCGGGGTGCGGCGTGCGGCGCCGCAGGAGCAAGGAGGGGCAGTAGTGACGGCTTCCGGCCAGGGTTCGTTCGGCTGGCTCATCACGGACTTCGTGCGCCGGGTACCCGGCGCCGCGCACGCCGTTCTGGTGTCCGCCGACGGGCTGCTCCTGGCGCCGTCGGAAGGGCTGCCCCAGGAACGCGCCGAGCAGCTGTCCGCCGTCGCGTCCGGGCTGATCAGCCTGACGCAGGGGGCCGCGCGCTGCTTCGAGGCGGGCGGCGTCAACCAGACCGTGGTGGAAATGGAGCGCGGTTACCTGTTCCTGATGTCCGTTTCGGACGGTTCGTCGCTGGCGGTGCTGGCCGCGCCGACGTGCGACATCGGGACGGTCGCGTACGAGATGACGTTGCTCGTCGAGCGGGTCGGCCAGCAGATCACCCCCGAACTGCGCGCCCAGCTCCAGGGCGGCGTGCGTGGGTAGGACGAGATGAGGATTTCGGGATTCGACGATCCGGACTCCAGCGGCTGGGACGCACTGCACCGGGGCACCGAGCGCGAGGGTTTCGATTCGCCCAGCAAGTTCGACATGTCGACGCTGTCGATGATCATGCCGAAGCGCAGGCCGGCCCGGCCCCAGCCGGACCCGCAGGGCTACACGGACGAGGACACGCGCGAGTGGGGTCCGTCGGACGGCGACGGGTACGTCCCGGAGGACTACGAGACCGCGGCGCGCGAGTGGGAGCCGCCGGGCGGGCCGGAGGACGGCTACGACCCGGCCGCGCCCGAATGGCAGGACGAGGAGCGGTTCGCCCCGGAGCCTCCGGCCCTGGAGCCGGCGTGGACGCCGCCGCGCGGCGCCCGTCCGCCGGCGCCCCGGCCCCCGGCCCCGCCCCGGCCGCCGTCGCCCCGGCACGCCCCGCCGCAGTCGTGGGCGCCGCCGGTCGACCCCCGGACGAACTGGACGCCCCCGCCGGACCCGGAGACCCGCTGGATCCCGCAGCCGGAGCCGTGGGAAGAACCGGCTTACGAGCCGGCGCGGGTCGCGAGCCCGGCCCCGCCGGCCTCGACGGGGTCGCGGGTGCGGCCGTACACGCGAACGGGCGGCCGCACGCGCTCGGACCACAACCTGGCGCTGGAGGCCCTGGTCTCGACGTCCGACGACGGCCGCCGGTACCGCGGCGTGCGGTCGGTCGAGCACCGCCGGATCTGCGACCTGTGCCTGGACACCCGGTCGGTCGCGGAGATCGCCGCCCACCTGAGGCTGCCGCTGGGCGTGGTGAAGGTCCTGGTCGGCGACATGTCGGACATCGGTCTGGTGCTGATCCACCAGACCGAGCTGATCCTCGGCGACCGCTCGTCGCGGGAGTTCATGGAGCGGGTGCTGGCGGGCCTGCGCGCGCTCTAGTCCTCGACGATCGCGGCGGACGTGATGCGGTGCAGGGAGTACCGCTCGTTGTTGTCGCCTTCGAGGATCCCGCCCCCGACGCGCACCGGCCGGACCACGCGCTGGCTGGCCGTGCCGCGGGAGTCGACGAACCCGATCCACACCTCACGGCGTTCGAGCGTCGCCCGCGACAGCAGCTCCAGCGTCGCCGACGTGTCCGCCCCGCCGCCGACGGGCGCCCGCACGGCCGACCCGCGACGCCGGGCCGAAGCCGCGTCCCCGGCTCGCAGGTTCGACACGATCCGCGCCGCCTGGTCGGGCGTGAGCACCGCCTGCTCACCCGGGCTGCGCCGGGCCGCCCTGGCCTTCGCGGGCAGCCGCCGCCCGCCCGGCCGGATGTCGACGACCCGGCCGTCCGGGCCCTCGGCCGCCGGCGCGAACCCGGCCGCCCGCAGTCCCGCGAGGACCTCGTGCAGCGGGTCCGGGCTGACCACGACCGTCGGCGCGATGAGCCGCAGGTCGTGCTCCGCCGCGACCGGGTTGGCCAGCACCTCCGCCAGCAGCGCCTCGTCGTCGCACCGCAGGAACGACGCCGCCGCGCCGCCGCGCAGCCGCCCGTGCCGCCGCGCGACGTCGTCGACCAGGTAGCTCAGGCCCTGCGGCACCGGCGTCGCGGACTTCGCCTTGAACAACGCGTGCAGCTCGTCGGCCGTCCGGCCGGTGTCCAGCGCCCGCCGCACCGACGCCTCGGTGATGCGGTAGACGGTCGCGTGCCCGGCCGACTCGACGTCCGCGACCGCGTCCATCTCCGCGGCCAGCTCCGGCTCCAGGGGGCCCGGCGCGACGACCGTGAGGTCGGCCTGCAGCAGCACGTGGTCCACCGGCGCGGGCAGCGCGTCGAGGATCGCCTCGACCGCGCCGGGGCGGTCGTCCGCCAGCAGCGCGCGTGTCGCCGTCGTGACGCCGCCGAGCCCGACGATCCCCAGCGCGGCGGCCTCGGCCATCGTCCAGCGGACCGTCTCGTCGCGCAGCCGCCCGCCGCGCCGGGGAGCCCGCCAGGCCAGCACGGCGACGAGCTCGTCGACGCTCTTCACCCCGGCGCCCTCGGGCAGGCCGGCCAGCGTCGCCAGCACCCGCCGCCGCGCGACCGGCGCCAGCGGGCGGCGCAGGTCCTCCGACAGCGGCGCGATCGGCTTGTCCTTGGCGTCGCGCCCGCCGGCCAGTCCCGGCAGCCGCGGCAGCTCCAGCCAGGCCTGGGCGAGCGTCATCCAGCGCTGCGCGGTCGGCGACGCGAGCCACGAGTCGGTCAGCGTCGTCGGCACCCACTCCGGCGCCGTCGTCTCGCTGTCCGCGACGAGCCCGGCGCCGACGACGAGCTCCGCCAGCAGCGTCGCCTGGGTCTCGTCGATCTCCAGGTCCTTGGCGAGCTTCTTCAGCTCGCGCACGCCGAGGCCGCCGGACTTGAGCACCGGTGGCGGCGCGGCGGACCACGAGCGCAGCAGGGATTCGGTGTGGCGCAGGAACTCCATCGCCTCACCGGCCGCGGCTTCGTCCAAAGTGGACGGCTGGTGCGGGTGCACCGGCAGCTCGGGCTCGGTCAGCGAACCGGGCGCGAAGACCCCGCCGCGCACCGCGACGCCGATCTCGCGCGGCAGCTCGACGGTCTGGTCGTCACGCCGCAGCAGCAGCCCGCGGGCCAGCAGCTTCTGCACCGGTGTCGCGGCCTTCGCGAGCGTCAGGTCGAGCCCGGCGTCGCGGGTGCGGCCGATCGGCGGGCCGGCGGCCAGCGCGTTCAGGACGGCGCGTTCGTCGTCGGGAAGCTCCGCGAGCCGCGCCTCGAGGTCCTCGCCGGCGAGCGGCGGCGACGACGCGCCGAGCCCGGCCGGGAACGGCCCGAGCGCCTCCCGGGCCGCCGGGGGCACGCGCAGCGCGTCGTCCGGCCCCCAGGTCAGCGCCCGCGCCCGCAGCCGGGCGAGCGGCACGGCGATGTCGGCGCCGACCAGCTTCGCCACGTCCTCGACCGGCACGGGATCGCGGTCGGCCCCGGCCAGCAGGCACGCCTCGACGACGGCCAGGGTGAAGGTGTCCAGATCCTCGCAGGCGCGCGCGACCGAGCCCGGCGTGCCGGCCCGGGTGGCCAGCACCGTGCTGTCGGAGGGCGGCGGCGTCGACAGGTCGCGCCGAGTGCGGAGGAGCTCGGTCAGTGCGTCGTCGGGCTCCGCGCGCAGCCAGTCCGCCAAAGAGGTCGCGGGCATAGAAGGCCAGGATACCGGGCGGTTGCGGCAGGCTGTCCGGGCTCAGGCAGACTGTCCCCGACATATTTCGGGGGTCCGGGTGGCGGAGCCCCCGGCCGGGGCGCAGCCCCGCGTGTCACAGAACCGAGCACGGTGTGGAGGACGTTGTGGCCAAGGCTGAGAAGAAGCACAAGGGCGTCGACCCGACCTGGCCGGGCGAAGCCGGCGAGCACCCCGTGACCGAGCTCGCGTCGGACCGCCAGGGCGCGCTTTCGCCGTTCGGCGACGTGACCTTCCCGCTCGACTCGGTGCCCTACGTGCACCCGGAAACCGAGATCAACACCCGACCCTAGAGTTACTGGTCAGTACCGGTATCGGCCCCTCGTGAGGGCGGTCACGGGAGTAGGTTCGCACCCGTCCCACCCGACCTTTCCCATGCGGGGGTAAGTGCCATGCCGGTTCCCGGTCCCGGATACTCGATCACCGTCCGGGTCGAGGCCCCGGCCTCGTCCAGCGCGGCCGGTGACCTCACCACCGCCGTCGGGCGCGTCGGTGGCGTCCTGACCGCGTTCGACGTCGTCGAGTCCCACTCCGACTCGATCGTGGTCGACATCAGCGCCAACGCGCTGTCGGAGAACCACGCGAACGACATCACGCAGGCGCTCGACTCGCTGCCCGGCGTCAAGGTCCGCAAGGTCTCCGACCGGACGTTCCTGATCCACCTCGGCGGCAAGATCGAGGTCACCCCCAAGGTCGCGCTCCGCAACCGTGACGACCTCTCCCGCGCCTACACCCCGGGCGTCGCCCGCGTCTGCCAGGCCATCGCGAACAACCCCGAGGACGCGCGCCGGCTGACCATCAAGCGCAACACCGTCGCGGTGCTCACCGACGGCTCCGCGGTCCTCGGCCTGGGCAACATCGGCCCGGCCGCCGCGCTGCCGGTGATGGAGGGCAAGGCGGCGCTGTTCAAGAAGTTCGCCGACGTCGACGCGTGGCCGGTCTGCCTGGACACCCAGGACACCGAGGAGATCATCATGATCGCCAAGGCGCTGGCGCCGGTGTACGCGGGCATCAACCTCGAGGACATCGCCGCGCCGCGCTGCTTCGAGATCGAGAAACGGCTTCGCGAGCAGCTCGACATCCCGGTGTTCCACGACGACCAGCACGGCACCGCGATCGTCGTCGTCGCCGCGCTGCGCAACGCCCTGCGCGTGGTCGGGAAGAACATCGAGGACTGCAAGATCGTGGTCAGCGGCGTCGGCGCGGCCGGCTCGGCGATCATCCGGCTGCTGCTGCGCAAGAACCCGGGCGACATCGTCGCCGCGGACATCGACGGCATCGTCCACTCCGCGCGCGGCAACCTCGACGACAACCTGACCTGGATCGCGTCGCACACCAACAAGGACCAGGTCAGCGGCACCCTGCACGAGGCGCTGGCCGGCGCGGACGTCTTCATCGGCGTCTCCGCGCCCAGCCTCTTCGGCGCCGAGCAGGTGGCGACGATGAAGTCCGACGCCGTCGTCTTCGCGCTGGCCAACCCGGACCCGGAGATCGACCCGCTGGAAGCGCAGAAGCACGCCGCGGTCGTCGCGACCGGCCGCAGCGACTTCCCGAACCAGATCAACAACGTGCTGGCCTTCCCGGGCGTCTTCCGCGGCCTGCTCGACGCGAACGCGCACAACATCGACGACACGATGCTGCTGGCCGCGGCCGACGCGATCGCCGACGTCGTCGACAACGGCAAGCTCAACGCGTCGTTCATCGTGCCGAGCGTGTTCGACAGCGCCGTGGCGCCCGCGGTCGCCGAAGCCGTGCGGAAGGCCGTGCGCGCCGAGCGGGGCTGAGCCCGTTCCGAGGCAGCGTCACCGGCGGCGGCCGGCGGAAGTAGCCTCGGCGTGTGAGTGAACTCAGCCACGTCGACGAAACCGGCGCCGCCCGGATGGTCGACGTCTCCGGCAAGACCGCCACGGCGCGCACGGCGCTCGCGGCCGGCACCGTGCGGACCACCGCCGAGGTGCTCCGGCTGCTGGCCACCGACGGCCTCCCCAAGGGCGACGCGCTGGCCACGGCCCGGATCGCCGGGATCATGGGCGCGAAACGGGTGCCCGAGCTGATCCCGCTGTGCCACCAGATCGCGCTGTCCGGGGTCAAGGTCGAGTTCACCCTCGGCGAGGCCGAGGTCGGCATCCGCGCGACGGCGAAGACCACCGACGTCACCGGCGTCGAGATGGAGGCGCTGACCGCGGTGGCCGTGGCCGGGCTGACCCTGCACGACATGATCAAGGCCGTCGACCCGGCGGCGACGTTGGACGAGGTCCGCCTGCTCCGCAAGGACGGCGGCAAGACCGGGACCTGGGAGCGGCCGTGAAGCGCACCGCGCGGGTGATCGTGGCGTCGAACCGCGCCGCGAAGGGCGTGTACGAGGACAAGACGGGCCCGGTGATCGCCGGCTGGCTGGCCGGCCGCGGCTACGACGTGCCGGCGCCGGTCGTCGTCGAGGACGGCGACCCGGTGGGCGTGGCGCTGCGGGCCGCGCTGGCCGACGAGGTGGCCGTGGTGCTCACGACGGGCGGCACCGGCATCTCGCCGACCGACCGCACCCCGGACGTCACGCGGGCGGTCCTGGACCACGAGCTGCCGGGCGTCGCGGACGCGATCCGCGCGGCCGGGCTGCCGAAGGTGCCCACAGCGGTGCTCTCGCGCGGTGTGGCGGGCGTGGCGGGCCGCACCCTGGTCGTCAACCTCCCGGGCTCCAGCGGCGGCGTGAAGGACGGCCTGGGCGTGCTGGACGGCATCCTGGACCACGCGGTCGACCAGCTGGCCGGCGGCGACCACCCGCGTCCCGCCGCTTCGGCGCCCTCAGTGCGCGTTGCGCGGGCGCTGGTGACCGAGGACGCGCTTTCGGTGGAGGAGCACGCCCGCCTGGTCGAGGACGACGCCGCGGGCGCGGTGGTGACGTTCGCCGGGGTGGTCCGCGACCACGACGGCGGCAAGGGCGTCCGCGACCTGACCTACGAGGGCCACCCTTCGGCGAGCCAGGTGATCGCGGACGTCGTGGCGGACCTGGCGGCCCGCTGGACGGGCGTCCGGGCGGTCGCGGTCAGCCACCGCGTCGGGCACCTGGCGATCGGCGACGTGGCGCTGGCGTGCGCCGTGGCGGCGGAGCATCGCGGCCAGGCGTTCTCGGCGTGCTCGGACCTCGTGGACGAGGTCAAGGCCCGCCTGCCGGTCTGGAAGCACCAGCACTTCACCGACGGCACGGACGAGTGGGTCAACTCGCCCTGACCGCGGGGCAACGCACAAGCCCTCCACCGCCCGGGGGATCGGCGGTGGAGGGCCTGGGTGTCACGGCTCGAGGCCGGACTCACGCATCAGTGCGCGCGATCGTCACTTGGTGGCGATCTTCTGGCCGACGAGGATCAGGTCCGCGTTCGGGATGTACTTCGCGTTCAGCTCCTGCAGCTTCTGGTAGCCGCCCTGGACGTTGAACTGCTTGGCGATCTTGGACAGGCTGTCGCCCGCCACGACGGTGTAGTCACCGGCCGGGTTGGAGCTCGCCACGCCGGTCGCCGCCGGAGCCGCCGCCAGCTTCGGGGCGGTGCTCTGCTTCGGCGCGGTCGACTTCTTGGTGGTCGTGGTGCTCTTGTGGGTGGCCTTGGGGGCCGACGAGCCGCCGCCCTTCTTGCCACAGACCGGCCAGGCGCCGATGCCCTGGCCCTGCAGAACGCGCTCGGCCACGGCGATCTGCTGCTCGCGGGACGCGCCCTGCGGGCTGCCGGTGCCGCCGTAGGCCTTCCAGGTGCTCTGCGTGAACTGCAGGCCGCCGTAGTAGCCGTTGCCGGTGCTGGTGCTCCAGTTGCCGCCGCTCTCACACTGCGCGATGGCGTCCCAGTTCGTCGCCGACGCGGGGGTCGCGGCGATGGCGAGGGGCGCGCCGACCGCAATGCCCGCGATGGCGACGCGAGCGACGGTGCGGGTGGCAGCGGACATCTTGCGGTGCTTGCCTCGGTAAGACATTTGGATGCTTCTCGGTTTCCCTGCGCCTACGAGCCGGTGCTGAGGGTCAGGATTCGGGGTCCTGGCGCCGGCCGTCTCAGGCCGGCAGACGAGTCCGACGCACGGCGCGTCTTCGTCGTCCCCTCGTCCCTGTCCGGAAATGCTTTCGCTCGGGGTATGGGTCCGGGATCCGTCGGACAGGGCTAGGCGCTACGGATTCCCGGTCTTGCTCGGCTGGTCGGGGCCAACCGAAAAGCGACGGTACGTAACGAGAGCCGTGATCGGAAATTATTCGGGGCGTGACCTACGTCACAGTAACAGCACGCAACCCCTGTCGATGCGGGTGTTTGTGCAGGTCAGAGGGCCGTTATCTGCCCGTTTCCTTGCCGAGATAAAACACGGATCGTGAGGCTTGCATCACGTGTTTTGCGTAGCGAATGGACCATTCGCGGCGTCCGCTCAGCGATTGAAGCGCGCATCTTATGACGGGCCTCCGAAGTGCGCCAGACTTGACAACTGTGCCCCAAGCGCCCCTTGAGTCACACCAGCCCCACCTGTTCGGGCGGTTTGACCGCACGGCCGGAGTCGCGACGCCCGCACCCGGTGCCCGGGTGGGGCAACGCACCGCGACCGACCAGGCCGGACCCGTCACCGGATGGCGTTGCGGCCGGTCGCGATCAGCTTCTCGCGAACACCCGGATCCGGTGACGCGCCACGCCGAGGACCGCGAACCGGCTTCGCCGAGCGGTCCCCTGCCGTCCCCGAACGGTCAGCCGCCCACCGGAGCGCCGAACCACCCACCCCGCGTCCCCACGGACGACACGCCGGGCATCACACGTGATCAGAGAGGCATCACGCGTGATTGGAGGGGCATCACGCGTGATTGGAGGGGCATCACGGGGGAACCGCGGCCGCGCGTCGTGTCGACCCTTGGATCACGCGTGTTGGCTGTTCGGGGGCGTCAGCCGCCGGCGAAGGGCGGGAGGACGTCCAGCTCGGCGCCGTCGTGCAGGGGGCGGGTGAGGTCGCGCACCGCGATGCCGTCCAGGAGGTAGCTGGCCGCGTCGAGGACTCGCGGGAGGTCCGCGGGGTGCAGCCGGCGCAGCTCGGCGACCGCGTCGCCGACCGACGCGCCCGAAGGCAGCTGCACCTTCTCTTCTTCCGAGCCCGCCGCGGCCCGCGCCGCCGCGAAGTAGCGCACCACGATCGTCGAAGTGGTCATCTCAGCCGCCGATCGCGCTCATCGGCCGGATCGGCTGCGCGAAGCCGGCGTCGTTGATCTCGTGTCCCGCGAGCTTGCCCCACATCGTCGCGCGCCAGGCGTCGGCAATCTCTTCATCGCGCGCGCCCGCGCGCGCGAGAGCGCGCAAGTCCGTCTCGTCGTTGCTGAAGAGGCAGGAGCGCACCGCGCCGTCCGCGGTCAGGCGCGTCCGCTCGCAGGCGGCGCAGAACGGCCGGGTCACCGACGCGATCACGCCGACGTCGCCGGGGCCGCCGTCGACCAGCCAACGCTCGGCCGGCGCGCCGCCGCGGGCCACGGGGAACGGCGTGAGCGTGAACTCCGCCTCCAGCATCGAGAGGATCTCCGCCGCGGTGATCATCTCGCCGCGGTTCCAGCCGTGCTGGGCGTCCAGCGGCATCTGCTCGATGAACCGCAGGTGGTAGCCCTCGTCGAGGCAGAACTTCAGCAGCGGCACGGCCTCGGCCTCGTTGACCCCGCGGATCAGCACGGCGTTGACCTTCACCGGCGTCATCCCGGCGTCCCGCGCCGCCGCGAGGCCCGCGACGACGTGCGAAAGCCGGTCGCGGCGGGTGATCTTCACGAACGTCTCGGGGTCGACGGTGTCGAGCGAGACGTTGATCCGGTTCAGCCCGGCCGTCGCGAGCCCGGACGCGCGCTTGGCGAGCCCGATCCCGTTGGTGGTCATGGACAGCCGCGGCCGCGGCGACAGCGCCGTGACCCGCGCGATGATGTCCTCGAGGCCCGGCCGCAGCAGCGGCTCGCCGCCGGTGAGCCGGATGTCGGTGACGCCGAGCCGTTCGACGGCGATCCGCATCAGCCGGACCAGCTCGTCGTCGGTCAGCACCTGCTCGCCCGGCATCCAGTCGAGGCCTTCGGCGGGCATGCAGTAGGTACAGCGGAGATTGCACCGATCCGTCAGGGAAACCCGCAGATCGGTGGCCACCCGGCCGAACGTGTCGATGAGTGCGGGGTTCTCGGGCCTGGGCACGCGAGAAGACCCTCGTGTACCGGGGACGCGAGGAAACCCGAGATCCACTGCCGTCATTACGCACAGGGTATCTCGCGAAGGCGGGATCTCACCGTGCCGAGTAGGATACTTTGCGGAGTGAGTGGTTCAGTTGCCGAACTAACGAGGGCCTGTGACGGAAAAGACCTACGCGGTCACGGAAGAGGAGCTGTTCCGCTTCGCGGAATTGGGCCGCGCGGGCAGCACGCTCACCGTCCTCCGGCACGCGAGGATCGCCGAGCAGATGGGCTTGTCCGGCACCGACCACAAGACGTTCGACCTGGTCATCCAATCGGGCGGACCGTTGACCGCGGGGCGGATCGCCGAGCTGACGGGCCTCTCGACCGGTGCTGTGACCGGCGTCATCGACCGGCTGGAGAAGGTCGGGCTGGTCCGCCGGGTCCGCGACCCGGAGGACCGCCGCAAGGTCCTCGTGGAGGTCGTGCCCGGGGCCGCCGAGCGCTTCGCGCCGCTCTTCCAGTCGGCCTTCGACGCCCTCCGCGACACGCTGGCGCAGTTCTCCCCGGCCGAGCGAAAAGCCATCGAGCGTTATCAGAATGTCATGCTCGAACAGCTGCGTGCCGAGATCATGCACAATTCCCGCCCCGCGTAGCTTTTCCTCAACTGCGGAGATAATGTCTGCGCCATGCCGCAATTTCGGTTGTCCGAGGCCGCGCGCCTGCTCGGCGTCAGCGACGACACCGTCCGGAGGTGGGTGCGCGCGGGGCAGCTGACCGCGACCGACGACGCCGCCGGGCGCAAGGTCGTCGACGGCGCCCAGCTCGCGGGCTTCGCCCGGGCCCAGGCCACCGGCCCCGAGGACCCCTCCGCCGTCGGCCGCTCCGCCCGCAACAGGTTCGTCGGGCTGGTCACGGAGGTCGTCGCCGACAAGGTGATGGCCCAGGTGGAACTGCAGTGCGGGGCACACCGGGTGGTGTCCCTGATGAGTACGGAAGCCGTCCGCGAGCTGGGCCTGCGCCCGGGGGTGCTCGCGGTCGCGGTGGTCAAAGCGACCACTGTCGTGGTGGAAACACCGGAAGGAAGTAAATGAAGAACCTCGCTTTTCGGGGGTCCGGGTGGCGAAGCCCCCGGCCCGGGGCGAAGCCCCGCTTGTCACAGCTTGCTCTCGCCGTGGCGGCCGTCGCCCTGTTCGCGGGCGCGTGCAGCAGCTCGGACCAGCCCAGCACGCAGACCGGCGGGTCGTCGGTCACCGCGCCCGCGCCCAAGGGCAGCGGCGACGCCGGCACCGGCACGCTCACCGTGTTCGCCGCCGCGTCCCTCACCGAGTCGTTCACCGCGCTCGGCAAGGAGTTCGAGGCCCAGCACCCCGGCGTCACCGTGAAGTTCAGCTTCGCGGGCTCGTCCGGCCTGGTGCAGCAGCTGACCAACGGCGCGAAGGCCGACGTCTTCGCCTCGGCCGACCAGGCCAACATGGACAAAGCGGTCCAGGGTGGCGTGATCGACGGCCAGCCGACGGTCTTCGCGACCAACAAGCTCGCCATCGCGGTCGCCCCGGGCAACCCGAAGGGCATCAAGACCTTCGCCGATTTGAACAAGCCCGGCCTGACCGTGGTCACCTGCGCGCCGCAGGTGCCGTGCGGGTCGGCCACCAAGAAGGTGGAGACCGCCACCGGCGTCACGCTCAAGCCGAAGAGCGAGGAGCAGGACGTCAAGCAGGTGCTGAACAAGGTCTCCTCCGGCGACGCCGACGCGGGCCTGGTGTACGTCACCGACGCCACCTCGGCCGCGGGCAAGGTCGACAAGGTCGACTTCCCCGAGGCGAGCGGCGCGATCAACGACTACCCGATCGCCGTGGTCAAGGGCGGGCAGACCGCGCTGGCCAAGGAGTTCGACGACTTCGTCCTCGGCACCGAGGGGAAGAACGAGCTGACGAAGGTCGGGTTCGGCCCTGCGCAGTAAGCGGCTCGCGAACGGCCGGCCGGGATCCGTCCCGGCCGGCCGTTCGCGCGTCCCGTGGGTCCTGGGCATCCCCGCGACGCTGGCGCTGGCGCTCGTCGTGCTGCCGGTCGTCGGCCTGCTGGTCCGCTCGGACCTGACGCGGCTGCCGTCGCTGATCGTCACGCCGTCGTCGTGGCACGCGCTGCGGTTGTCGCTGATCACGGCCGCGCTGTCCACTCTGGCCTGCGTGCTCCTCGGCGTGCCGCTGGCCGTCGTGCTGGCGCGCGCCCGGTTCCGCGGGGTCCGGCTGCTGCGCTCGATCGTGCTGCTGCCGCTGGTGCTGCCGCCGGTCGTCGGCGGCCTCGCGCTGCTCTACCTGCTCGGCCGCAAGGGCTTCCTCGGCATGCTGATCACCACGCTGACCGGCGAATCGGTGCCGTTCACGACGACGGCGGTGGTGATCGCGCAGACGTTCGTCGCCATGCCGTTCCTGGTGGTCAGCCTCGAGGGCGCGCTGCGCGGTTCCGGTGACCGCTACGAGCAGGTCGCCGCGACGCTCGGTGCGCGCCCGTGGACCGTCTTCCGGCGGGTCACGCTCCCGCTGCTGCTGCCCGCGCTCGGCTCCGGCGTCGTCCTCAGCTTCGCCCGCGCGCTCGGCGAGTTCGGCGCGACGATCACGTTCGCCGGCAGCCTCGAAGACGTCACGCGCACCCTGCCGCTCGAGGTCTACACGCAGGCCGAAGTGGACATCGACAGCGCCGTCGCGCTCTCGCTGCTGCTCATCGTCGTGGCGGTCCTGGTCATCGCCGTCGCGCGGCCGCGCTCGTGGGAAGGCGGCCTGCGGTGAGCCTGACCGCGCGCATCGAGGCCGTCCGCGGCTCATTCACGCTGGACGTCGACCTGGACGTGCCGACCGGGACCGTGCTGGCCCTGCTCGGCCCGAACGGCTCCGGCAAGTCGACGGTCCTGGGGTGCCTCTCGGGGCTCATCACGCCGACGTCGGCGGAGATCACCGTGGCGGGCCGCGCGCTGGCCGGCACGGCCCCGCACCGGCGGGGGATCGGCCTGCTGTCGCAGGACGCGCTGCTCTTCCCGCACCTGTCGGCGGTGGACAACGTCGCGTTCTCGCCGCGCTCGACCGGCGCGGGCCGTCGCGCCGCGCGTGAGCGGGCCTTCTACTGGCTGGCCGAAGTGGACGCCGTCGCGCTCGCCGACCGGCGGCCGGGGCAGCTGTCCGGCGGCCAGGCCCAGCGCGTGGCGATCGCCCGCGCGCTCGCCGCCGAGCCGGACCTGCTGCTGCTCGACGAGCCGTTCGCCGCCCTGGACGTCGACGCCGCGCCCGCGATCCGCGGCCTGCTGCGGCGGGTGCTCAAGACCGGGCCGACGACCGTGCTCGTCACGCACGACCCGCTCGACGCGCTGGCGCTCGCCGACCACGTCGCGGTGATGAACGGCGGCCGGATCGTCGAACGCGGCCCGACCCGTGAAGTGCTTTCCGCGCCGAGAACGGCGTTCACCGCGCGGATCGCCGGGCTCAACCTCGTCGCCGGGACAGCGGTCGCCGACGGCCTGCGGACGACGTCGGGCGAGGTGGTGAGCGGCCTCCCGGCCGAGGACGTCGTGGTGGGCGAGCCCGCGGTGGCGGTGTTCGCGCCGAACGCCGTCGCCGTCTACCCGCACGACGGCGAGCACCGCGGCAGCCCGCGCAACACCGCCGACGCCGTCGTCGCGGCGCTGGAACCGCACGGGCCGGTGATCCGCGTCCGGGCCGAGGCCGACGGCTGGGCCCACGGCCTGACCGCCGACCTGACCCCGGCCGCCGTGGCCGAGCTCGCGCTGGAGCCCGGCTCGGCGGTGACGCTGTCGGTGAAGGCCGCGACCGTGACCGTGCACCCGGCCGCGGCCTCCTGAATCAGCCGTCGTGGTGGTGGCCGCCGCCCGGGTGGACGTGGAACTTCGCCACCTCCGGCGGGTGCACGACGAACGGCCGCATCATGCCCTCGTCTTCGTGGTCGAGGATGTGGCAGTGGAACATGAATTCGCCGGTGCCCCCGCCGAACTGCCCGGCGACGCTCACCCACTGGCCGGGGTTCACGATGATCGTGTCCTTCCAGCCCTCCTCGTACCTCTCCAGCGGGACGTCGGTGAACCCGCTGATCGGCGCCGTCGTCCGCTCCGACGCCTGGTCGAACGTCGTGGTGAAGCTCCGCCGGAACAGCGCCTGGAACTCCGTCAGGTGGATGTGGACCGGGTGCGCCGGGCCGCCGTTGGCGACGTGCAGGAGGTTCCACACCGCGTACCGGTCGTGGTCGATGAAGATCCCCGTGGTGTCGTCGAAGAGCCGCCCGTTCATCCGGAACGTCTTCAGCCCGCCCGCCGGGTCCTGGAGCTGGATGATCCCCGCGCCGCCCGGGTCCGCCTCGACCTGCTCGAGGTCCCACATCTCGGGGTGGCCGTCCTTGCCGAGCAGCAGCGCGACCCAGACGTGGTCGTGGTCCTCCGGCAGGGTCGAGCCGTGCACCAGCCGGACGTACGACGTCGACAGCTTCTCCGGCAGCTCGAAGGAGTCGTGCTTCGCGCGGCCGTCCACCCGGAACTCCATCAGGTCGGGCTCGATCCCGCCGAGCCGCGGGTCGCCGTTGCGCAGCTTGAGCTTCTGCCCCTTGAAGCGGCTGAAGTCGATCAGCACGTCGAACCGCTCGGCCGGCGCGACGGTCAGGCCGGCGCCCGGTAGCGCGGCGGGCGCGGGCAGCAGGCCGCCGTCGGTGCCGATCAGCCGGACGGCGTCGTTGACCGGGGTGTTGTTCTCGTCGACCAGGTTCAGCGTGTAGAACCGCGAGTTCGCCGCGTTCAGCACCCGGAAGCGGTACCAGCGCGCGTCGACGTCGAGGTGCGGCCAGATCACGCCGTTGACCAGGTTGAACGGCCCCGAGAACGGGATCATCGGGCCGTTGGGCACGTACGGGAACTTGTAGAGCAGCTGCCCGGTGAGCGCGCCGGTCACCGGGTCGGTGTCGAGGTTGCGGTCGGTGAGGATCAGCGGGACCTCGCGGTCGCCGTGCGGCAGGCCGAGGGCGTCCTCTTCGTCGTCGCGGATCAGGTACATCCCGGCGAGACCGGTGTGGACGTTGAAGCGCGTGATCGCCATGGCGTGGTCGTGGTACCAGAGCGGCATCGCCTGCTGGCGGTTCTGGTACTCGGTCAGCTGCGACGTGCCCTTCAGGCCCGCGTTGTGCGCCCAGCCGTCGTTGCCCGCGTTGGTGCGGGCGCCGTGGAGGTGCACGACGGTCCACGCGGGCAGCTCGGCGACGCCGTCGAGGATCGAGTAGCCGGGCCGGTCGAGCTCGCGGCCGGGACGGCTCGTGGGCCCGTCGGTGACCGGGCCCTGAACGGCGACCAACGGGAAGTCGCCGTCGATTTCGTTCGACCACGAAATCCGCAGCTGTTCGCCGCTGCGCACCTCGATCGTCGGCCCCGGGAAATGTCCGGCGTACGTCCACAATGCACTTTCGGGCAATTGTGAGTGCAGTCGCTGCTTCTTCGCCACCATCGGAATGGTGATCGTTTCCCGGCCGCGGGCGCGGAACAGCGGCGGAACCGGCAGTGGGTCGAGGAACTTGGTGAGTCCCCAGTTCGGGCCCGTGATCGGCCCGGCGGCCGCCGGACGCTCGATGATGTCGGTCATGCGGTTTCCCCCTTCGTTTCCGGGGGCAGGACGAATTGCGCCGCGGCGATTACGCAGGCGACGTCGAAAGATATTCCCCCGAACCCCCTCGGTGGCCGGCACGCGACTCCCCTCGCGATACCGGCAATTCCCACTGTAGCCCTTTTCGGCGTGCCCCGCAGGGGGCTCACGCGCGTGATAGGTTTCGCGCATGAGCGAAGGCCGGTGGACGTACCTCTCCGACATGGACGGCGTCCTGGTGAAGGAGGAGCACCTCGTCCCGGGGGCCGACGAGTTCCTCGCCGAGCTGAAGGCGAACGGCACCGACTTCCTGGTGCTGACCAACAACTCGATCTACACCCCGCGAGACCTGCGGGCCCGGCTCGAGCGCACCGGGCTCGACATCCCGGAGGAGTCGATCTGGACGTCGGCGCTGGCGACCGCGAAGTTCCTCTCGTCCCAGCGGCCGAACGGCTCGGCGTACGTCATCGGCGAAGCGGGCCTGACGACGGCGCTGCACGAGGTCGGCTACGTGCTGACCGAGCGCGACCCGGACTACGTCGTGCTCGGCGAGACCCGGACGTACAGCTTCAGCGCGATCACCCGCGCGATCCGGCTCATCGAGGGCGGCGCGAAGTTCATCGCGACGAACCCCGACGCGACCGGCCCCAGCCTGGAGGGCTCGATGCCGGCCACCGGGTCCGTCGCGGCGCTGATCGAGAAGGCCACCGGGCGCTCGCCGTACTACGTCGGCAAGCCGAACCCGCTGATGATGCGCTCGGCGCTGCGCCGGCTGGGCGCGCACTCGGAGTCGACGCTGATGATCGGCGACCGGATGGACACCGACGTGCACTCGGGCATCGAAGCCGGGCTGCAGACCATCCTGGTGCTCACCGGCATCTCCACCCGGGAGTCGGCCGACCGCTATCCGTACCGGCCCACCCGGGTGATCGACTCGGTCGCCGACCTGATCGGGCGGACCCAGGACCCGTTCGGCGAAGGCTGACGGTCGGCCGGGTGCGAGCAGGGCTTATCGTCACCGGATGAACAACTCCACGTACGTTGTCGGCGACGTGCACGGCCACCGCGACGAGCTGGTCGAGGCACTGCGCGCCGAGGGGTTGGTGGACGACGAGGACAACTGGTCCGGTGGTGAGGACCAGCTCTGGTTCCTGGGGGACTTCGTCGACCGCGGGCCGGACGGCGTCGGCGCGATCGACCTGGTGATGCGGCTGGAGGCGCAGGCGGCCGAGGCCGGCGGCCAGGTCCAGACGCTGCTGGGCAACCACGAGATCCTGGCGCTGGGGATGTACCACTTCGGCGACGAGCCGGTGCCGTCCGACTTCGGGCCCCGCAGCTTCGCCCGCAGCTGGGAGATCAACGGCGGGCTCCTGTCGGACCAGGACCGGCTGACGCCCGAGCACATCGAGTGGCTGGCGGCGCGGCCCCTGGCCGCGCTGGCGGCGGACCACCTGCTGCTGCACTCGGACACCCTGGAGTACCTCGACTGGGGGTCGACGGTCGAGGAGATCAACGAAACCGCGGCCGAGATCCTGGCGGGTTCGGACCTGGAGTCGTGGTGGGACGTCTGGCGCCGCATGACGACCCGCTACGCGTTCCGCGGCCCGGACGGCGAGGAGAACGCGCAGAAGCTGATGGACGCGCTCGGCGGGTCCCGGATCGTGCACGGCCACAGCGTCATCGCGGACCAGCTCGGCATCCACCCCACGCAGATCGAGGGCCCGTTCCTCTACGCGGGCGGAAAGGCACTGGGTGTCGACGGCGGGTTGTTCGTCGGCGGGCCCTGCCTGGTCGTGGAGCTGCCGTACGAGCCGGAGTCCTAGGGGGCGTCGACGATCTCCTTGCCCAGCGGCATCAGGGACACCGGGATCATCTTGAAGTTCGCCACACCCAGCGGGATGCCGACGATCGTGACGCACAGCGCGACGCCCGTCAGGACGTGCCCGATCGCCAGCCACAGGCCGGCGAAGAGGAACCAGATGACGTTGCCGAGGAAGGACCCCACACCGGCGTCGCGCCGGTCGACGACCGTCCGGCCGAACGGCCACAGGGCGTAGTTCGCGATCCGGAACGACGCCAGCCCGAACGGGATCGTCACGATCAGGACGCAGCAGATCACGCCCGCGACCAGGTAGCCCACGGCCATCCAGAAGCCGCACAGGACGAGCCAGATGATGTTCAGCAGCGTGCGCATCAGACGTGCAGCTCCCCGCTCACGACGGTGACGGCCTGGCCGGCGAGGTGGACGCGGTCGCCGTCCTGGCGCGTCCGGACGACCCCGCCGCGCGCGGAGATCTGGTGGCCGGTGAGTTCGGTCTTCCCCAGTTGCCCGGACCAGTACGGCGACAGGATGCAGTGCGCCGAGCCCGTGACGGGGTCTTCGTCGATGCCGACGCCCGGCGCGAAGAAGCGGCTGACGTAGTCGTCGCCCTTCGCGGTGACCAGCAGCCGCCCGGTCCAGGTGGTCTTGAGCTTCGCGAGGTCGGGCTCGAGGTTTTCGACGGTCTTCGCGTCCGGGACGACGGCGAAGAGGTTCTCGACGCCGCGTCCGACGTACTCGAGCTCGACGCCGGGGAGGATCTCGGACAGGTCGTCCTCGGTCGGCGTCGGCGGGTCGGAGGGGAAGTCCAGCTCCACCCAGCCGCCGTCGGCCTTGGCGCGCAGCTCGCCGCTCTTGGTGGTGTAGGTCTGTTCGCCGCCGAGGACGTGGGTGACGGCGACGGTGGCGTGGCCGCACAGCGCGACCTCGACCTCGGGGGTGAACCACCGAAGCGACTTCGCGCCCTCCTGGGTGGTCACGACGAAGGCGGTCTCGGCGTGCTTCATCTCGGCGGCGACGGCCTGCATCCACCCGGGGTCGGCCGGCTCGTCCAGCAGGACGACCCCGGCGGGGTTGCCCGAGAAGGCCCGGTCGGTGAAGGCGTCGACGACGAAGAAGCGCATGACCCCAATCTAGCCCGCGACCTGGGCGTGGTGATCATTTATCAGGGAGATTTACGGGTTCTCCCCGAGGTCCTGCCGGTCCTGCCGCGGAGCTTCGGCCGTCTCGCCGATGACGGGCTTGACGAGCTTCTCGCCGTCCGGACCGCGTTCGGGCTTGAGGTCGAAGACGTCTTCCTCGACGGCGTACTTGTTCTTGTGCTCCTTGTCGTCTTCCTTCTTCTTGCCGCCGGCCCCGGCAGCGCCCGCGGCCCCGCCGCCCTTGCCCTTGGCGGCCGCGGCGGCGGTGGCACCACGCTCGAGCCGTTCGCCGGGAACCTTGCCGCCGGTCTTGGCGCTCTCGCCCGCGGCCTCCTTCGGGCCGCCGGTGTAGCCGCCCCCGGAGACGCGCGACCCGGCGAACCCGCTCCCGGCCCGTCCGATGCCGGACTTGCCGCGCGTGATGTCGCCGCCGGAGCCACCGGCACCGGGTGCCGTTCCGGGCATGGCGAGCCCGTCAGGCCCCACCCGCGGGAAGGCACTCGGCGCGGGCGCGCCGCGGAAGCCGGTGTTGCCGCCGCCGAAGGTGGTCCCGCCGACCCCGCTGGTGGTCCCGGGCTGAACGTAGGAGGGCGCACCGGGCGGCGTCGACCCCGGCGGCACGGCCGCGGTCCCACCCGGCCCGACGAGGTTGGTGCCGCCACCGCCTCCGCCACCGCCGCCGCCGATGGTCGGGGTGCCGGTGAAGCCGGTGCCGCTGGTGCCGTGGAAGCCGGAGACGGAGGTGGAGTCCCCCTGCCCCAGCTGCGGCGGCGGCGAGTAGGTGGGCTGGGAGCTGGCGGTCTCGTGGTAGGTGCCGTCGAGGCCGTGGAGGACCTGAACGGCCTGCTGGTGCGCGGCGTCGGCCTGCTGCTGCTTGGCCTGGATGCCGGTCATGGTGGTGTTCATGCCGACGAGATCACCGGAGTTGTACTGCTGCCGAGCCTTGTCCATCTCGGCCTGCTGGTTGAAGCCGGTGGGCTCGGGCATGTTGGTCTTGGCGTAGTAAGCCGCGGCCGACTGCTGGGAGTAGTGGTTGGACATGAGCTGCATGGCGTTGCCGGTCTGCTCGGTGTGGCCGGCGGTGCTCTGGAAGAAGGTGTTGGCTTCCGAAGCCGCGTTCCCCTGCCATGAACCTCCAGCGGCCGTGGCCGCGTCGCGGAACTGGTTGGAGGCGTCGGCCAGCCAGTTGCCGTAGACGTTCGTCACCCGGCTGCGCTCGTTGATCCCCTCGATGTCGAGGTCTTTGTGGACCATGTCGTACAGCAGTTCGTGTGGCATGTTCGCGTAGTTCTCGCCAGGCGCGGGCGAGTCGCCTCGCAAGGTCTGCCCTTCTTGAAGGAGCTTCCCCTGTGCGACCGAATAGTCCGATGCGGCTTGCTGAGTCAGCCGCTGACCGTCCGTGTTGCCTTGGAGCTTGTGCGCATTGGCCGCGTAGTAGTCACCCTCGGACTGACGGTGCTGCGCCCGGTGCGGCTGGCTCATGGCTCGACTCCGTCTCAGTTGGTCTTCGGCAGCTGTGGCTCTACCTTCGCGGCGACGTCTTCGACCAGCTTGCAGGCGGCCGAGGTATCGGAACCCGAGCTGACCAGGACGAGCGCACGAGAGCTGGGTTTCACTTCCAGCCAGACGCCGCACTGCCCGGTCACGTTCAGCGGATCGCGCTCTTCGACCGCAGGTCGTCCGTTGACGTTTCCTTCGCTCGCCTGGCTCGGATTTCCGACGTTGTCCCGATAGCCCCGCCCAGGCTGCAGGGAGACCGCGACATCTGCGCCCTGAGTGCTTACGGAGGAGGGTTTGGAGGCGCGACAGCTTTCTTTCGCGTCGGCGACCGTCGGCTCGGCTTTGGGAAAGCCCAGACCGGCGAGCGCCTGATCGACGATCGTGCACGGGCTCAGGTGCGCGAACGGATTGTCGGGGTCGCCTGCTCCGCTGGTCGTCGCCGGCGCCGTGCTTCCCGCCGGAGGCGAGCTTGGCGTCGCCTGGCCGCCGACCTTGTCGGTGCAGGCGGAGAGGCCGAAAGCGAAAGCCAGCGCAGCGCTCGCTATCGCAATGCGTCTTGCGATCACTGCGCCTGCAGCCCCTTGTTCAGTTGAGCGAAAGTCATGCTGTGAGCGTCCTCGGTTTCACGATAGTTCTTGCGCGCGATCACCATGGCTTCGCGAGCTTGCCGGACGCCGTCACGCATCTTCATGAGGTTGGGAAGCAGCGAGTCCCCTTCGCCGTCGGCCACCTTCACGTTGAAGACAGCAACAGCCTTGGCGTAATCGCTACCGCCCATTTGGGCCTTGCTCACCAGGATGTTGAGATCGCCGATCATCCTGTCGCAGCCATCGAGGAAGAAGTCGCAAGCTTTGAGGTACGCCTGAAAGCCTTCTTCGTTGACCGCGAACTGGCCGCCCTCGGCGAGGGACTTGAGGCGGTTGCCGGCATCGCTCGCCTGCTGTGCGCTCTTCGAACTCACCGGCTCGCTGAGCAGCCCGGAGATGAAGTTCGACCCCGCGTCCCCGGCTGCTGGTGGGGGTGTGAACGAGCCTGGTGCGCCGAAGTGCGAACCGTCCATGACGCCCCTCCCAAGTCGTCCGGGACCACCCTGCGTGGTCCCTCGCACTGTACTAGTGACGATGGCGGTGCGTCAGTGGTTCCGGCCACGCTCGTGGAGCCAGGTTCGCAGGTGAGAACCATCCGAAGGGGTGAACCGCACGCGGGTCTCGCCGCCTGGTAAAGGCTCGCTGAACATCAGGAACCGGCCGCCGTCGTTGTCGATGAACGTCACCGTTCCCGCCGGGTGGAGGGAATCTCGGCGGACCGACAGCTCGAACGTGCCGTAGCGGTGCAGCGGCCACGACGAGAACTCCGCCGCCGCCGACGCGTCCTGGCGGGACGGGGGTGCGACGAACGTCAGCTCAGCCAGGGGGACCGGGCGGTACGCCGGGAGCATGCCCACCACCAGGTCGACCAGGCGGTCGGGCCGGGTCTGGGCGAACAGGATCTCCTTGCCCGACTGCTCCGAAAACACGCCCAGGCCGTGGCCGATCGCCGCTCGGTAGAAGACCTGGCGGCCCTCCTCCGCCGCGCGGACGATGATCAGCACGTCCGGCTGGGTCCACGCGCGGAGCGTCTGCTCCACCTCGATGTCCAGTTTGTCCGGGCCCGCCAGGCCTCGCGCGCGCATCGACTCCCAGGACGCCGCCGCGATCTGCTCGTGCTCCGCGATCGTGCGGCCCGGGCTGCGGATTTCGAACGGGTGCCAGTTCGCCGGGAGACCGGTACGCCGGACCGCCGTGTCGACCTCAGCCACGCCCAGTGAAAATTCCTCCGGCACGTCTCGAAGCGTAGCGGACCCGCCACCGCCGGCTCAGATGTCGAGCTGCCGCACCCCGGTCTCGCGCAGCGGCACCCGGCCGGCCGTCGCGCGCTTGCGCAGGCGGACGATTTCGTGCGGCTGCAGGCCGATCGCGACGCCGAACGCCTCCACGTCCGGGAACCCGCCCTGCCGCTGCCGCACCTCGAGGGCCTTGGCCACCTGCTCCGGCGAAAGCAGCTGCGCCAGCTCCGGCCCCGAAGCCGCGTTGACATCCACAAGAGGAACCGAAACGGGCGGCGGAGCCGGCGCGGGCGCGTCCACCGGCACATAAGCCTCGATGGTGTCGTTCTGCCGCAGGTCGCGGAACCCCAGCCCGAGGGTGAACGCCCGCGCGCCGCCGTTCGTCCGGCCCGCCACCCCGTTCGTGGCCAGCGACAGGATCCGCAGGCCGGACGCCACGACCGTGCTCCGCTCGTTGAACGTCGTGCCCAGCGGCCGCAGCACTCGCGCCCGCGTGCCCACGGTGAACAGCGAACCGCGCCCCTCCGGGACCTCCACCGCCGCCACCACCGAGCCGTTGCCCAGGTCGGTCAGCCCGTGCACGACGGCGACGCCCTCGCGCCGCTCCAGGTGGTCGTGCGCCGGCTCGAAGAACGCGGTCAGCGCGTCACCCGCCATCGGCGACGCGTCGCACTGGAAGCCCAGCAGC
Source organism: Amycolatopsis sp. NPDC004378 (assembly GCF_053602455.1). Lineage (NCBI taxonomy): Bacteria > Bacillati > Actinomycetota > Actinomycetes > Pseudonocardiales > Pseudonocardiaceae > Amycolatopsis > Amycolatopsis sp. NPDC004378. The sequence goes on along the minus strand of NZ_JBSGDR010000001.1, from coordinate 922,802 downwards.
ACCGTGCCCTGCCGTCCGGCCGGAAGTTCCTCCACCGGGCCGGGCCCGAACAACCCGAGCACCCGCATCGGCCGGCCGCCCCGCGACAACGCGGTCAGCGCACCGAACCGCAGAACGCCCTCCCGGACGACCACCTGCACGTGGAACCCGGTCAGCGGGTCGTACCCGGGCGCGACGACCTGCGAACGCCCCTCCTGACGGCTGAGGTCGGGCCAGGCCTGCTCGTCGCTGTACAGCTCCAGCGCGTCGCCGTTGCCGAGGTCGCGCCGCCCGACCGCGACGAAGACGTCCTTGAGGAACCCGGCGTCGGTCACCGGCTCGACGTCGCCGGAGAAGAACTTCTTCCGCACCATGATCCCGAGGCGCAGGTTGTCCGCCAGGATCCGGTCGCCGCGCTTCAGCCGCGCTCGCGCGCCTCGCACCGCGCGCCCGGCGCTCACCTGCCCGCCGGGCAGTTCCCCGAGGCCGGGCAGGGAAACCGAGTCGTTGAGCGCCTTGCCGAACTCGATCAGCCCGACCCTGACCTCGGTCACGACGTGGCGGCCAGGGTGACGCTGATCGACTGGTCGGCGTTGACCCGCTCGGACTCGACGACCATCCCGTTCGACGCCGCGCGCTGCTTCAGCCGGGCGAGCACGGCCTGCTGCACCTGGGCGGCGTACGCCTCGTCGACCGAGAGCACCAGCCGCTGGGCTTCCGGCTCGGCGAGGCCGGGGCCGTCGACGTGGGCCACCTGGACGCCGTCGGGGCCGTAGCCGAACGTGATCCGCCGGCCCTCCCACGCGGCGACGACCGAGGTGCCGTCGTCGGTGACCTGCGCCCGCAGCCCGGTGAGCGCGCGGGCCAGCAGGTCGCGGTGGCGCATCCGGGTCCGGACGGTGACGACGCCGGCCTGCGTGTGCGCGGCGATCGTGGCCGCGTTGAGCTGCGCGAGCGCCTCGCTACGCAGCTTGAGCGTGACACTCATCGGTGGTCCCCTTCGAGCAGCGCTTCGAGTACTTCGGTGGTGGCGAACCCGTTCAGCTCGATCTCGCCGTCCGGCGCGATCCGCAGCTCCAGGCGGTTCGGGGTGCGGAAGATCGCTTCGTCGTAGCGATCGGTCAGGAAGTGGAACCGCTGGTTGACCGAGCCGACCCAGGGCCGGGACGGTTCCGGCCGGTCGGCCAGGTACGGCCCGTCGACCAGCAGGTCCGTGGCGTCCAGGAGCTTCGACGGCGGCAGGTCCTCAAGGACGTGCCCGGTGAACGTCATCACCGAAAGTCCCGCTGCACGGACAGCGGAAGCGAAGAGCCCCAGCGGCCCGGCCTGGTCGAACGGCTCCCCGCCGAGCAGCGTGACGCCCTCGATCCCGGAGATCGCGAGCACCCGCGAAACCAGGTCCTGCCAAGGCATGAGCGAGCCCCCGCGGGTCGTCCACGTCTGCGGGTTGAAGCAGCCCGGGCAGCGCACCGAACAGCCCTGCGTCCACACCGCGCACCGCAGGCCGGGGCCCTCGGCGGCGGTGACGTCGACGATCCGGTGGAGGTTCAGGAGTTCCATTGCGACTGCTGCTGCGACGCCGTGTTCTCCACGCCGGACGACGTGCGCCGGTAGTCCTCGGTGAACTCCGACGTCACGGTTTCCGCGCCGAGCAGGTCCTCCAGCAGCGGGATGTAGTCGAGGCACTTCGACCCGGTCACGCCGTGCGTCTCGGCGCTGATCGAGCCGTCCTTGCCGATGGTGACGGTCACGCGGTGCGTCATACGTCGATCGTCCTCCCGTTCGGGGCCGGCGGGGGCGGTGCCGCGGCGGGCTCCGGAACCGGAACCGATGTGTCCGTCGCCGCGACGGCCCGGGTCTCCGCCCAGTTCCGGATGGCCAGGATCTCGTCGGCCTGGGTGACCGACAGGGGCACGGTCGACTTCACCGCGCGCACCAGGTCGTCGCGGCGCAGCGGCCGCTTCTCGGCGAACGCGTCGACGAGCCCGGCCAGCACGGCCTGCTCGATCTCGGCGCCGCTGTAGCCCGCGCTGACGTCGGCGAGCTCGGCGAACAGCGCGTCGTCCAGCCGCAGTTCGCTCGCCACGAACGCGTCCGTGACGCGCCGGCGCAAGTGGATCCGCCAGATCGCGGCGCGCTCGGGCGCCGAGGGCAGGTCGACGAAGAAGATCTCGTCGAACCGGCCCTTGCGCAGGAACTCCGGCGGCAGTGAGCCGACCTGGTTCGCGGTGGCCATCACGAACACCGGCGCCGACTTCTCCTGCATCCAGGACAGGAAGGTGCCGAACACGCGCCGCGCGGTGCCGCCGTCGCCTCCGCCGCCCGCGCCGGCGAGGCCCTTCTCGATCTCGTCGACCCAGAGCACGCAGGGCGCGATGCCTTCCGCGGTGCGGATGACCGTGCGGATGTTCTTCTCGCTGGACCCGACGAGCCCGGCGAAGACGCGGCCCAGGTCCAGCCGCAGCAGCGGCAGCCGCCACATGTTCGCCACGCACACGGCGGACAGGCTCTTGCCGCAGCCGGGGACGCCGGTGAGCAGCAGGCCCTTCGGCGCTGCGAGGTTGTACGCCGACGCCGCGGGCGTCCAGGTGCCGGTGCGCTTGGTGAGCCAGCGCTTGAGCCGGTCGAGGCCGCCGACGGCGTCGAAGCTCGTCTCCGCGGGCACGATGTCGAGCATCCCGGACCGTCGCACGGCCTGGCGCTTCTCGGCGAGGATCAGCTCGAGGTCGCTGGGGTCGAGCCCGCCGCCTTCCACGAGCGCCCTGGCGAACGCGTTTTCGGCTTCCGGCAACGTGAGCCCGCGCGCCGCGGCGATGATCCGGTCGCGGTCCTCGTGGTCGATGCTGATCCGGACGTGCTGCCGGTGGGCGGCCACCATGCCGTCGAGCAGCTCGCCGATCTGGCGCTCGTCGGGCAGCGGGAAGTCGACGACGGTCGCGTCGTGCTCCAGCTCCGGCGGCACGGGCAGCGACGGCGACACGAGGATCAGGCTCAGCGGCGCCGGGCGCGTCTTGAACGCGGCGGCGAGCTCCCGCAGCCGGCGGACGACCTCGGGGTCGGGCCGGTGCCCGCCCTCGGAGACCAGCGACGGGTGCAGGTCCGCGAAGACGAACACGGCGGGCTCGCCCCAGCCATAGACCCGCTCGAGCGCGGCGGACGCGGCACGGGTCTCGTTGATCGGCGGGCCGCCCGCCGGCGCCAGCCCGGTGGTGGACGACCAGACGTACACGCGGCGCGGGGTCCGCAGCCGCTGCTGGTCCTCCGCGACCGCGCGGATCTCCCGCAGGACCCGCTGCTCTTCGTGCGTCTCGACGACCAGCAGCGGGTAACGCGCCTGCAGCAGCTGGGTCAGCTCGTCGCGGAACCCGGCCATCGATCGCCCCCTCGAAGTCCGCTCGAACCTTACGCGCCGACGACGAGGACCTCGTAGGTCGGACTGGTGGGCGGGTAGCCGCTGTAGATGTGGGAGTTGACGACGGCCAGCCGGTTGCCCACCTTGATCGCCGAGACCGGCTGGTCGAACAGCGGGTCGGTGATCGTGCCGGCCGCGGTGCCGTGGCTCAGGTCGCCGTCGAGGCACCACCGGGTGATCCTGTCGTCCAGTTGTACCGCCCAGAGCCGGTTTCCTTCGAGCACGAGGCTGACGACGCTGGGCGAGTTCACGCCCGCGATCTCCTTGCTGACTCCCGTGCGCGGATCGATCGTGTACACCTTGCCGGGTGTCGTGGCGGCCACCAGCAGGGTGTCGCCGGACGGCGTGGCGATGACGTCATTCATGAAGAAGTTCCCCGGGGAACCACCCGCGCCCGGCCCGCTCAGCGGCAGCGTGCGCGGCGTGCCGAGCACGCCGGCCGCGTCCGGCACGAAGAACAGCTGCGGGTGGTACGAGTCGGTGAACCACGCGCCCTGCGGCGTCACGACGACGTCGTTGACGTAGGAGGTCCGCGGGTCGCCGAAGGTGAAGTCCGCGACCTTCGTCTTGGTGCGGACGTTGTAGACGTAGGCCTTGCCGCCGTTCCCGCCGGCGACGAACAGCAGGTCGTGGCGCCGGTCGAGGTCCACACCGGCCGCCGTGGTGCCGGGTGGCGCTTCGATGAAGCGTTCGGCCGTGCCGCGCCCGAGGTCTTCGCGGAAGATCGTGCCGGCGACGAGGTCGCCGGTGTAGTACTCACCGCCACCGGCGGCGGTGATCCCTTCGGCGGACCTGGCGCCGGGCAGCACGATCACCCGGGTCGCCGCCGTCGCCGGCGCGGCCACCGCGAGCGTGAGCAGCAGGAGCGCGAAAGGCAGAGCCAGGATTCTTCGCATCGGGTTCCTCCCCAGTCGTCCCTGCCGGACATCTTCTCACCGAACTGGCTCCCCGGTGCCTCGGTTCTTAGACTCGGCGGCAGTCACCGCCGACTTCAGGAGGCACCATGCCTGACGCGCCCGCCCTGCCGAGCTACGCCTCGGGGATCTCCGAAAAGCCGCTGCTCGGGGACACCATCGGGGACAACTTCGATCGGACGGTGGCCGCGTTCGGTGATCGAGACGCCCTGGTCGACCGCTACGCCGGGCGAAGGTGGACCTACCGGGAGCTGGCCGCCGAAGTCAACGCGCTCGCGCTGGGGCTGCTCGCGCGGGGCATCGGCAAGGGCGACCGCGTCGGGATCTGGTCGCCGAACCGGGCCGAGTGGACGTGCCTGCAGTACGCGACGGCCAAGATCGGGGCGATCCTGGTCAACATCAACCCGGCCTACCGCTCGCACGAGCTGGAGTACGTGCTGAACCAGGCCGGCATCCGGATGCTGGTCGCGTCGGACGCGTTCAAGACGTCCGACTACCCGGCCATGGTCGACGAGGTGCGCGAGAAGTGCGCCGCGCTGGAGCACGTCGTGATCCTCGGCGGCGAGAGCTGGCAGGCGCTGCTGGACGCGGGCTGGCAGGGCGACCCCGCGGTGCTGGCCGAGAAGCAGGCCGCCCTCTCGGCCGACGACCCGATCAACATCCAGTACACGTCCGGGACGACCGGCTTCCCCAAGGGCGCCACGCTGTCCCACCACAACATCCTGAACAACGGCTACTTCGTCGGCGAGCTCTGCGGCTACACCGAGTACGACAAGGTCTGCATCCCGGTGCCCTTCTACCACTGCTTCGGCATGGTGATGGGCAACCTCGCGTGCACCAGCCACGGCTCCTGCATGGTGATCCCGGCGCCGGCGTTCGACCCGCGCGCCACCCTCGAGGCCGTCGCGGAGGAGCAGTGCACGTCGCTCTACGGCGTGCCGACGATGTTCATCGCCGAGCTCAACCACCCGGACTTCGCGAGCTTCGACCTTTCGTCGCTGCGCACCGGCATCATGGCCGGCTCGCCGTGCCCGGTCGAGGTGATGAAGCAGGTCATCGACCGGATGGGGATGAGCGAGGTGTCGATCTGCTACGGCATGACCGAAACGTCGCCGGTGTCGACGCAGACGCGCTCGGACGACTCGATCGAGCGGCGCGTCTCGACGGTCGGGCGCGTCGGGCCGCACCTGGAGGTCAAGGTCGTCGACCCGGAGACCGGGTTGACCGTGCCGCGCGGCGAACCGGGCGAGCTGTGCACGCGCGGCTATTCGGTGATGCTCGGGTACTGGGAGCAGGCGGACAAGACGGCCGACGCGATCGACGCGGCGCGCTGGATGCACACCGGTGACCTGGCCATCATGGACGGCGACGGCTACGTCAACATCACCGGCCGCATCAAGGACATGGTCATCCGCGGTGGCGAGAACCTCTACCCGCGTGAGATCGAGGAGTTCCTCTACACGCACCCGGACATCCTCGACGCACAGGTCATCGGCGTCCCGGACGAGAAGTACGGCGAGGAGCTGATGGCCTGGATCCGGATGCGCGAGGGCGCTTCGCCGTTGACCGTGGAGAAGGTGCGCGAGTTCTGCGAAGGGAAGCTCGCGCGCTACAAGATCCCGCGGTACGTGCACGTCGTCGAGGAGTTCCCGATGACGGTCACCGGCAAGGTCCGCAAGGTCGAGATGCGCGAGAAGTCGATCAGCCTGCTCGGGCTGGAGAAGGCGGCGTCGACGAAGCACGCGTGACGCTTCGGTGGCCCGTCCGGTCCGGATTGGTCACCGCGGCGGTGGGGTGGACCACAGGTTTTCGCACGCATGATCTTCGTGGCGGCGGGCAACCGGGCTCCGGGACGGTGAGAGCGTCCCGGACCCGAAACCCCGTATCCGTCAACGAAAAGGGGAGCTTCATGCGCACGATCCGCCGCACCATGGCCGCCGGGGCACTGGCCCTGCCGCTGACCTTCGGCGCCGCCGGAATCGCTTCGGCGGACAGCTTCGGCAGCACCGAGGTCCAGGCCGGACCGGACGGCGCCGCGACGCACTCGGTGCGGGCCGGCACGAACCACGGCGGGAGCTCGTTCGACGAGAACTCCACCGCGGCCGGCCCGGGCGGCGCCGCGACCAGCGGGACGTCGGCGAGCGCGGACCGCCACGGCGACAGCCGGTTCGGGCAGCACGAAGGCAGCGCTTCGAAGGACGGCGTGACCACGCAGGACACGTCGGCGAAGACCGGCAAGCACGGCGACAGCCGGTTCTCGCAGCACGAGGGCGTCGCCTCGAAGGACGGCGCGGCCGACCGGGACACGTCGGCCAAGACCAGCCGTGACGGCGGTGCGCAGTACCGCCAGCACGCCGGCTGGGCCACCCCGGACGGTGCGGGCTCGAGCGACACGCACTCGAGCACCGGCAGCCACGACGACGGCGCCGGCCAGGGCGTGCTGAGCGGCACCCTGGGCGCGGTCGGCCTCTGATCGAAACCGCGAGGGCACCTTCACGGCTTAGTAGCCGTGAAGGTGCCCTTCGTGGCACGGATCAGGACACCGCGGCGGCGGCCTCAGCGATCGCCTTCGCGTCTTCTTCGCCGAAGGTCTCTTCGAGGTGCTCGGGGGAGTAGTCGAGGTCGATCTGCTCCACCGGCATCCCGCGTGCCGACTCGATCGCGCCCAGGCGGCGCTGGGCGCGGTCCGCCGCGTACTGGATGATCTCCTGCGGGTCGTTGTCGAACGGGATTTCCTCGAACTGGTCCTGCACCCACTGGATCATGTCGAGCGCGTGCGGCAGCAGCTCGCCCATCCGCTGCTGCACCGCGTCCCACAGGGAGTCGTCCGCGGCGACGTGCCGCCGGCAGGTGAACGTGCCCCACGCCATGTGGCGGCGCTCGTCGTCGCCGATGCGGCGGACGAGCTCCTGCATGCCCGGCAGGATGTCGTGCTGGGTGCAGATCAGCTGCCACGAGTAGTAGCCCGTCAGCGCCAGGCTGCCCTCGATCACGTGGTTGTACGTCACGCTCGCGCGGATCTGGTTCAGCGGGCTGGGATCCTCCTCCAGCGCGCGCAGCGACTGCGGCAGTTCTTCGTAGAACAACTTCCGGTAGTGCGGGTTCTCCGCGACGAACGGGTGGAGGTCCTGCGTCAGCCCGACCGCGTCCATCCAGCGCCGGAAAACTTCCGTGTGCTTGGCTTCTTCGAAGCAGAACTGCGTCAGGTACATCTCGTCGCCGAACCGGCCGGTCGCCGACATCGCCCGCATGAACGGCTGGATGTCCTCGGTGACCGCCTCTTCGCCGGCGATGAACTGCGCGACCAGGTACGTCGTGCTGCGCTTCTGCTCGTCGTTGAGGGTGTCCCAGCCTTCGCGTTCGCGGCTGAAGTCGATGTCGGCGGGGTTCCAGAACTTCTTGTTGCCCTTGACGAACAGCCGCAGCGGGAACGAGTCCCAGTTCAGGCCGCCCTTGCGCAGCGAGGAGAAACCGGTGCGCAGCTCGGCGCGGGTGTCGGTCATCGTGTCACTCCATTGTGGACGAATTGGCGGATGGCGGGTGCCAGCACGGCGGTGACGGAGTCGGCGGCCTCCGTGGCCGAGTGCGTCGGGAGCACCAGGTGCGACAGCGAAAGCCGCACGACGGTCTCCGCGAGCAGGGCGGCGGATTCGGCGGACAGCCCCGGTTCGAACTCCCGGTACTGCTCCGCGGCGAGGTCGGCGGCCGCGGTGAGGATCGGCTCGCCCTTCGTGGTGAGCAGGGGCAGCAGGTCCTCGCCGGCTTCGGTGCCGAGCGCCGCCGCGACCAGGCGGTTCTCCCGCGCGTGCTCGATCGTGTAGACGACGGCGTGGTGGATGCCCGCCAGGAGCCCGTCCGCCGTTTCGAACCGCTGCCGGATCCCGTCGAGGAACTCCGACGCGGTGCGCAGCGCCACCGCCTGGGTCAGCGCCGCCTTGCTGCCGAACTCGTTGTAGACCGTCTGCCTGCTCACCCCGGCCCGGGCCGCGACGTCGGCCATCCGCAGGCCCGCGTGCCCGCGGTCCGGCAGCAGGTCGGCGGCGGCGTCGAGCAGGGCCACCCGCAGGGACGCCTTCGTCCGGTCGGTGAAGCTGGTCACACACTCACCTTGACACGGATTGCTCCACTGTCAAGATGCTGTACATGATCGGTTGACGTGTAAAACTGTCGGTGGTGGCCAGTACCGTGTGGAGCGTGGGCATCACGGTGGGGTTCGACCTCGACATGACACTGATCGACGCGCGGCCGGGCATGGCCGCGGCGATGAACGCGCTCGGCGTCGAATCCGGCCTGCCGCTGGACGGCGACGCGTTCGCGGCCAACCTCGGCCCGCCGCTCGACGACATCCTGCGCGGCTTCGAAGCGCCGGAGGAGCGCATTCCCGGCCTCGTGGACCGGTTCCGCGCGCTGTACCCGGACATGGTCGTGCCGAGCACGGTCGCGCTGCCGGGCACGGTCGAGTCGCTGCGCGCGGTCCGGGCCGCGGGCGGGCGCACGCTCGTCGTCACCGGGAAGTACGGGCCCAACGCGCAACTGCACGTCGACGCGCTCGGCCTGGAGGTCGACGAGGTCGTCGGCGAGCTGTGGTCGACGCGGAAGGCGGAGGCCCTCCTGGCGCACGACGCGCGGGTGTATGTCGGAGATCACGCCGGCGACGTCCGGGGTGCGCTCGCCGCGAAAGCGGTTGCGGTCGGCGTCACGACCGGGCCGTGCGACCGGGCGCTGCTCCTGAGCGAAGGCGCCGAAGTGGTGTTCGACTCGTTGACGGAGTTTCCCGCCTGGTTCGAGAAGACCCTCAGTTCTTGGCGCGAGCTTCGCGGACCAGCGCGATCAGGCCGAGCAGCAGGCCCAGCGGGGTGATGACGCCGGCGGCGACGGACAGCCAGATCGGCAGGTTCTCCAGGCCGGCGGCGAACATGATGAAGACGGTCAGCACGGCGAGCATGCCGATGCCGAACAAGCCGATGCCGATGCGCATCAGGAACGGTTTGCCGGGGGCGGCCACGGCGGCCTCCTTCGTCGCCTTACTCATGAAGCAGAGCGTATCCGGCAGTATCGACTTCTCCCCAGGGCGTGTGGCGAGATACCCTTTCAGGAGCGCGCCCTGGGTACGCCCCCGGGCGCGTTCGTCGTGAGCGGGACAGCAGAAGGATTGGTGAGGGAAGTGCCGACCGGCAAGGTCAAGTGGTACGACGCGGAGAAGGGGTTCGGGTTCGTCACGCAGGACGGTGGCGCCGACGTCTACATTCGCAAGGCCGCGCTGCCGCAGGGCGTCGAGGGGCTCAAAGCCGGGCAACGCCTGGAGTTCGGCGTCGCCGACGGCCGCCGCGGGCCGCAGGCGCTTTCCGTCCGGCTGCTCGACCCGCCGCCGTCCGTCGCCGAGGCGCGCCGCCGCCCCGCGGAGGAGCTGCACGGCCTGATCGAGGACATGATCAAGCTGCTCGAGCTGAAGGTGCAGCCGGACCTGCGGCGCAACCGCTACCCGGACCGCAAGCACACCAAGCAGATCGGCGAGATCATGCGCGCGGTCGCCCGGGACCTCGATCCCTGAGCCTCAGGCTTCGAGCCGGAGACCCCACACGTCACTGGGCAGCAGGCCCGATTCGCCGGTGCCCGCGTTCAGCACGGCCGTGTACTTCTGCACGTCGACCGCCGAGATGCGGTCGGCGGGCGTCGGCGGCGTGACCGTGTACGCGTAGCGGTCCAGTGACGTGAACGGGATCGGGTCGCTCTGCTTGTACTCGCCCTGCGGCGTGACGTACTCGTAGACGATCTGCCACGGCGCGTCGGCGACCTCGCCGGGCACCGAGATCTGCACGGGCTTGCCCGGGCGGACCTTCAGCGTCCGCGTGTCGCCGCTCGCGCTGCACGGCTGCGCGAGCTGCCGCGAGTAGTCGCAAGTCAGCACGGGCGTGGTGGTGATCGTGTGGCCGTCGGCGTAGAACGTGACCTCCGCCGGGCCGGGTGCCGAACAGCCGGCCACCGTGAACCCACCGGCCGCGAGGAGGGCCACCACCCGGGAACTTCGCATGCGCCGGAGCCTACCGGCGGGGTGCCGGGTCCCTGGGCAGGCCCTGGGCCGGGAAGCTGCCGGTCGGTTCGGGACGCAGCGGCCGGTCGCCGCCGAGACCCGGCACGAGCGAGCCGCCGCGGCGCACCAGGTACGTCTGCGTGAGGCCGACCACCAGGACGACCGTGATCACCAGGAAGCCGATCCAGTACGTCGGCGGCAGCAGCAGGCCGACCGCACCGCCGAGGCACCAGGCCAGCTGCAGCACGGTTTCCGAGCGGCCGAACGCCGACGCGCGCGACTCCTCGGGCAGGTCTTCCTGGATGACGGCGTCGAGGCTGATCTTGGCCAGCGCGCTGGCCGTCGCGCCGACCAGGCCGACGATCGCGGCCGTGGCCAGGCCGGGCAGGATCGTCGCGACCAGCGCGGCGAGCACGCAGCCCGCGACGCAGCCGACGATCACCTGGTCCGGGCTGCCGAAGTGCAGGCGCGAACCCAGCGCGTTGCCGAGGAAGCCGCCGGCGCCGGCCGCGGCGCCGATCACGCCGAGCAGCAGCAGCTGCATGAACGGGCTGTGCCCGCTGCCTTCCGTCTGCGCCTTGACGGCGAACGCGGCGAACATCATCAGGAAGCCGGTGAGCACGCGCACCGAGCCGTTGCCCCACAGCGCGACGACGATGTGGCGCCCCATCGGCTGGCGGCGCTTCTTCTCCTTGGGGTGCGCCCAAAGCGACGTCGGGACCTCGCCCTCGGTCGCCTCCACCCAGGCCGGGATCCGCATGGACTGGACGGCGGCGGCGACGCAGATCAGCGCGGTGAACCACAGCGCGCCCGCCGAGCCGGAGATGGCGTTGACGCCGCTGGCCAGCGCGCCGAACACACCCGCCGCGACCAGCCCGAACGTCGTCAGCCGGGCGTTCGTCTTGGAGAGCGTGATTTCCGAGGGCAGCACCCGGGGCGTCACCGCGGCCTTGAGCACGGTGAACGACTTGGACAGCACCATCATCCCGAGCGCGGCGGGGTAGAGCAGCCAGTCGTCGAAGTGCAGCGCCATCACGACGGCCATCAGGCCCTGACCGATCGACGACGCGCACATCGCCAGCCGCCGCCCGCGCTGGACCTTGTCGAGCGCGGGCCCGATCACGGGCGCGACCAGCGCGAACGGCGCGATCGTGATGAGCAGGTAGAGCGCGACCTTGCCCTTGCTCTCGCCGCTGGTCGCGGCGAAGAAGAGGGTGTTGGCCAGCGCGATCGCCATCGCCGCGTCGCTGGCGTAGTTCAGCATCACGGCGTAGGTCAGCGAGGTCAGGCCGGACTTTTCGGCGCCGTCGGCCTTCGTCGCGCGCTGGAAGGCGCCGACGGCCTGGCCGGTCAGCTGCCGGCTGCGCATCGCCGCGACCCGCGTGACGGTGATCTTCTTCGGCAGCTTCGGCGTGCCGCCCGGCGTCCGCGGTTCTTCGCGCGGCGCCTCTTCCGGCGGCCGCGGCTCACCCGCGTAGCCACCGGTGTCGTAGTGCTCGTACTCCCCGCTGCCGGGCCGTTCACCCTGGTAGAAGCCGGGCGGCTCCCGGTGGATCCGGTCGGTGCGGTTCGGGTCGTGCGGCGGGTAGGGGCGCGCGCCACGCGGCGGCCGCTGTCCCATCGGGGCGGCGGCCGTCGGCGCCTCGTTCGCGTTGGGCACGCGCGGCGGCGGCTGCCGGGGCGGCACCGGGCGTTCGACGCGGGGCGGCGGCGGCGCGCTCTGGTGCTCGACGCGGGTCGGCGGCGGCGGGCTGTGGTGCTCGACGCGGGTGTGGCCCTGCGGCGGCGCGACCGCCTCCCGCCAGGGCTTGGCCTGCGTGCCACCCGGCTCCGGCGTCCAGCGGCGCTTCGACTTGCGGCCGCGCTCGGGGCGCGGGCCGTCGGAGCCGGAGCGGGAGCCGAAGAGTGCCACGTCTCAATCCTGCCTTACCGGGGGTCGGTTCCGCCTGCTCATCCGTGCTTCAGTCGTGCTTCGGGACGAACCTCACCCGGAACGTGACCGGCCACTGCTTGCCGGTGAGGAGGAACTCGTCGGTGCCCGGAACGGCCGCGATGCCGTTGAGCACGTCTTCGGTGCCGGTTTCGTTCAGCTGGGCACGGAGCCGAGCTGCGTCGATGCTCCCGGTGACGTGCCCGGTGGCGGCGTCGATCCGCAGGATGGTGTCGGTGTGCCAAACGTTTGCGTAGACGTCGCCGCCGACGCACTCGAGCTCGTTGAGCTGGTCGCGGCCGACGTCGACGCTGCCGGTGACGGCGAACGTCTTCGGGTCGCGGAAGGTCAGCTGCGCGGAGCCGTTGCTCATGACCAGACGTCCGCCGGCCTGGTGGCAGAGCCCCCAGCCTTCGCCCTGGAACGGCACCCGCCGCAGCTCGGCGAGGGTTTTCGAGTCGCGTTCGATGGCGAAGCCGTCCTGCCAGGTGAGCTGCCAGAGCGTCGGGCCGAGGACGGTGACGCCCTCTCCGAAGAGCGGCGAGGGGAGCGTGGCGGTGGTCTTCGGCGGCCCGCCGGCCGGGCCCGCGGTGAGCGTCGACTGGCCGGCGAGGCCGGTGCTCTCGTAGAGGGTGTCGCCGGCGAACTCGAGGCCTTCGGTGAAGGCGGCGGGGTCGTGCGGCAGCGTCGAAACCACCTGGACGGTGAGCTGCTCGGGGCCGGTGTCCTGGGCGGGCGCCCCGGCGCAGCCGCCCAGGGCGGCGGCCAGCAGCAGCGTGGTGACGATCGGCGTGCGCACGAGGAACAGCCTGGCACGGGCGCCGGAGATGCGTGCGGCACAATTGGCCGCATGACGCTGCTGCTGACCCTCGACGACGGTTCCGTGCAGCGCAAGCTCGCCGATGCGGTGGAGTTCGCGCGCGCGGCGGTGCTCGAAGACGCCCCGGAGGAGCAGATCGGTGCCCACGTGGGGGTCTCCCGTGAGGACGCGGTCACGGCGAGTCACCTGTTCGAGGCCCAGGTCCCGGGCTACCGCGGCTGGCGCTGGTCGGTAACGGTGGCCCTGGCCGGCGACGACGAGCCGGTGACGACGAGCGAGGTCGTCCTGGTGCCGGGCCCGTCGGCGCTGATCGCCCCGGCTTGGGTGCCGTGGGAGCGCCGAGTCCGCGCGGGCGACCTGGGCGTCGGCGACATCTTCCCCACGGACGACAACGACCCCCGCCTGGCCCCGGCGTACCTGCAGTCGGACGACCCGGCGGTGGAGGAGGTCTCGCACGAGGCGGGCCTGGGCCGGGTGCACGTGTTGTCCCGCTTCGGCCGCACGGACGCGGCAACCCGCTGGCACTCGGGCGAGTTCGGCCCGCGCTCCGACATGGCCCGCAGCGCGCCGGATGTGTGCGGGACGTGCGGGTTCTTCGTGCCGCTGGCGGGTTCGCTGCGCGGGGTGTTCGGGGTGTGCAGCAACGACATCTCCCCGGCGGACGGTCACGTCGTGGACGTGGAGTACGGCTGCGGAGCACACTCGGAGGTCGAGGTCGAGGTGACGTCGTCGGTCCCGGTGGCCGAGCTGGTGTACGACGATTCGCTGCTGGACTTCGAGCCGGTGGCGGAGGGTGCGGAAGCGACGGAGGGTACGGAGGCGGAGTCCGCGCAGGCGGAGGCAGCGCCGGAGCCGGAGGTCGCGGAGGCGGAGGCAGCGCCGGAGCCGGAGGTCGCGGAGGCAGAGCCCGCAGAGGCGGAGGCCGTGGAAGCGGAGGCAGCGCCGGAGCCCGCGGAGGCGGCGGCGGAGCCGGAGGCCGCAACGCCGGAGACCGCCGAGGTGGCGGTCGCCGAGGCGGAGCCGGAGGTCGCGGAGGCGGAGCCCGCGGAGACTGTGGAGGCGGCGGTCGAGCCGGAGTCGGCGGCGGCCGAGCCGGAGACCGGGATTGCGGAAGCCGATTTGGCGCCCGCCGAGGTCGAGCCGGAGGTTGCGGCTGAGTCCGCCGATGCCGAGTCGCCTGCGGCTGATGTTGCTGCCGAGCCGGTCGAGGCGCAGCCGGAGTCGACGCAACCCGAAGCCGCTGATGCGGTTGCTTCGGGCCAGGTGGGTGTCGTGGTCGACGAGTCGGCCGAAGCCGTGCAGTCAGGAGAGACTGCGCCCGAGGGCCAGCCGGCTCCCGTCGAGGTGGTCGCCGAGAGCGACGCGCAGCAAGGCGGGCGTGGGGCGGAGGCGGAAGCCGAGGTTCCCGTCGCCGCGCTCACCGATGAGGTTGTCACCGAGGCGTCGGCCGCCGGTGCGGAGACCGGCACCGCCGCGCCGGGTGAGTCCGAAGCCGGCGAAGACGACGAGCGTGGGCAGCGCGGGTTCTGAGCCGCACGGGGCCGATCCCTTCGGCACCGCGCGGCTCCGGGATGCCACCCTGCGCGCCTGGCAGGACTCGCCCACCCGGCTCCTCGAGGACACCAACGTCGAGCGGGACCTGCGCGTCGGTGCCTATCGGGATCGGCTCTTCGTCGAGCTCGCCCAGAACGCCGCCGACGCCGCCATGGCCGCCGGGACGCCCGCCAAGGTGCGGGTGTCCCTTGTGGACCGTGAACTGCGGTTCGCCAACACCGGCGCGCCCCTCGACGCGCGTGGGGTTGCCTCGCTCGCGTCGCTGCGGGCTTCCGGGAAGACCGGGGCAACCGTCGGGCGGTTCGGGGTCGGGTTTGCCGCTGTCCGCACCGTTTCCGACACGCCCAGCGTCGTTTCCCGGACCGGCGGAGTGGTCTTTTCCGCCGAAAGGACCCGAGAAGCCGCCGGTATCGAAGGCGACGTTCCCGTGCTGCGGCTGCCCTGGCCGGTCGATGCCGACGTACCCGAGGGGTTCGACACCGAGGTTCGACTCCCGTTGCGGGACGAGGTTGACGGGCGCGCGCTGCTGGAGCAGCTCGCCGAAGACGTCAGTGATCTTCTGCTCGCCTTGCCTTGGCTGTCCGAAGTAGACATCGAGGGTCGCGTTTGGACGCGGCGGGCCGCGGGTGATGTCGTCGAGATTCGGGGGCCGGTAACGGAAAACAGGTGGCTGGTTCATCGTGGTGACGTCGTGTGGGCCGTGCCCGTCGATGTCGACGGCGTTCCGAAGCCGCTCGGGTCGGACGTTCTGCACGCGCCCACTCCCACCGACGACGGGCTGTCGCTGCCTGCCCGGCTGCTCGCGGCCGTTCCCGTCGAGCCTTCCCGGCGTCGTGCGCTGCCTGGGCCCGAGCTGAACAAAGCCCTGGAAGACGCCGCCACCGAGTACGTTCGGCTTGTTCGGCTGCTGCCGCCGGAACGGCGGTTCGCGCTCGTGCCCGAACCCGGGTTTCCCAAGTCCACTGTGGATGCCAAGCTGCGGGACGAAGTGCTCGCGAACCTGAGCAAAGAGCCTTGGCTGTCCACTCAGGACGACAGCGAGGTCTCGGGCCGTCAGGCGAAGGTGCTCGACGTCGACGTCCCAGGGTTGGCCGCGTTGATCGCCGACGTCGTTCCTGGGCTGATCAAGGGGGAAGCGCCCGCCGGCGTGCTGAAAGCCGTTGCCGTGCAAGTGGTCAGCATCGAAGAAGTGCTGGAAACGCTTACCGGCGTCACTCGTGAGCCTGGCTGGTGGCGGGACGTCTACGCCGCACTGGCGAAGGCTGTCGAGTCCCACGCCCTTGCCGCGGAAAGGCTCGACGGTCTGCCTGTCCCGCTCTCCGACGGTCGTACGCTGCCCGGTGCGAGGGGTTGCCTGCTGGTCGAAGGGTCGGCTGAACTCCTCGAACTGTTGTCCGATGTGGACATTCCAGGGCTGCGGCTCGTGCATCCCGCCGCGTCGCACCCGCTGCTGGAACGGTTGGGGGCCAAGCAAGCCGACGCGCGTGAGCTGCTCAACGCCGATCAGCTCCGCGACGCCGTCGAGCGCAGTGTCGACGACGTCAGGTCCGGATTGGACGGTACGACGCTCGCGGGCGCGGTGCTCAGGCTGATCGCGGACTGCGGGGACGACGCCCCGCGCTGGGTCGGCGCGCTCGCGCTGCCCGCCACCGACTCGTGGCGCCGTGCCGACGAACTCGCGCTTCCCACCTCGCCGCTGCTGGACATCTTCGACGCGGAAGTGTTCGAAGAGGACGGTGCGCTCGACGTCCTCGACGAGGACTTCGCCGGAGACTGGCCCGTCGAGACGCTCAAGGCCGCGGGCGTGCTCGACTCCTTCGCGCTGGTCGTCGACGACGAGCCGCACGAGCCCGATCACGACCTGCCCGACGAGGAAGCCTGGTGGGACTCGCTGGCGGAACCGCCGTCGACGCTCGTCGCCATCCGGGACCTCGATCTCGTGGACGACGATGCCTGGCCCGCCGCCTTGAGGCTGCTCGCCGCGCGGCCGGAGACCTGGCACGCCCTGCGCACGCCCGACGGGCACGCCCGCTGGTGGATCTCGCAGTACGCCGTGCTCGGCGGGGCCGCGCCCCACGAGTGGCGCCTCCCCGGCGCCGACCTGGCCGGGCTCTTCGACGAAGTCCCCGAAGTCGGCCTGAGCGAGGAACTTCTCGAGATCGCCGGGGTGCGCACCGGGCTGAGTCTGTCCACTGTGGATGAGGCGTTCGACGTACTGGCGAGGCTCGGCGAACGGGACCGGCGGATCACGCCGGGACTCGCCGCGCGGGCCTACGACGCGGTCGTCGAATCCGGGTTCGAACCCGATGCGCCGGACGCGGTGCGGGCCGCCGACGGGTCCGTCGTGGACGGTGCACTGGTGCTGGACGTGCCGTGGGTCGCCGGGGCGCTGGAGCCGGACCGGTTCGTCGCCGCGCCCGCGGACCCCGGCCGGCTCTCGTTCCTGGTCGACTTGCCGCTCGCCAGCTCGGAAGAAGCCCGGGTGGTCAGCGAGGGCGAGTACGCGCCCTGGGCCGAGCTGCCCGCGCTGAAGCTCGTCGCCGACCAGCTCGGCATCCGGCTGCCCGGCGGCGGCGTCCTCGTGCACGACCCGCTCACCGTGCGGATCCAGGACGCCGAACGCGACGTCCAGTGGTGGTCCGACGGCCGGCTGCACGCGGCCGACACGTCCGAGGGCCTCGCGAGGGCGTTCGCCTGGGCGGCCGAGCGGTGGCCCGACCGGCACCTCATCACGGCGCTGCTCGACGACCCCTCGCCGCGGACACTCCTCGCGTAAGCAGGGCCGGCAGACCTCAGAGCCGCTGCGCCGACTTCGAGCCCCGGCGGGCGGCGGCACGCTGCCAGCCGATGATCGCCATCCCGATGAAACCGAGCACGAACCCGGACAGTGCCGTCTGCACCCACAGCCCCGAAGTCGTGAAGAACAGCACCACCAACGCGACAGCCCAGATCGTGGTGCCTACGATCACCACCGGAGTCAGGTCGGTCAGCCTCTTGGGCAGCTCCGGCGTGTGCCGCAACGCACCCGTAACGTCCGGTGGATTGATCGGTTCACTCACGTGGTGAAGGGTACTCCGCAGCAGCGACAGAATGGGCAGGCGAATGGCGGAGCAGGAGACGACCCGTACCGGGACGTCCACACTGGACCGGTTCTTCAAGATCACCGAACGGGGTTCGACCGTGCCGCGCGAGCTGCGCGGCGGCCTGGTCACGTTCGTCACGATGGCCTACATCGTGGTGCTGAACCCGCTGATCATCGGCAGTTTCTCGGCCGACGACGCGGGCGCGCACAAGGACCTGCTCGGCGGCATCCTGCCGGTGCCGCAGGTCGCCGCGGTGACGGCGCTGGTCGCCGGCGTCATGACGATCCTGATGGGCCTGGTCGCGAACTACCCGTTCGCGATCGCCACCGGCCTGGGCATCAACAGCCTGGTCGCGGTCACCATCGCCCCGCAGATGACCTGGCCCGAAGCGATGGGCCTGGTCGTCATCGAGGGCGTCATCATCGTGCTGCTCGTGCTCACCGGCTTCCGGACCGCGGTGTTCCGCGCCGTGCCGGCCGCGCTGAAGTCCGCGATCGCCGTCGGCATCGGGGTGTTCATCTGCCTGATCGGGCTGGTCGACGCCGGGTTCGTCCGGCGCCTGCCGGACGCCGCGCACACGACGGTCCCGGTGGGCCTGGGCATCAACGGCTCGATCGCGTCCTGGCCGACCGCGGTGTTCGTCGTCGGCCTCCTGATCACCGGCATCCTGGTCGTGCGCAAGGTCAAGGGCGCGATCCTGATCGGCGTCCTCTCCTCGACCGTGCTGGCGATCGTCGTCGAGGCGATCGTCAAGGCCGGGCCGTCGCAGGGCACGAACCCGAAGGGCTGGAACCTCGGCTACCCGGCGCTGCCGGACCAGGTCGTCGGCCTGCCGAACCTGTCGCTGGTCGGCGACGTCTCGTTCGGCGCCTGGACGCGGCTGCCGATCATCACCGTCTGCCTGCTGGTGTTCACGCTGGTGCTGGCCGACTTCTTCGACGCGATGGGCACCATGACCGGCCTCGCGAAGGAGGCCGACCTGCTGCCGGAGGACGGCCAGCTGCCCAACGTCGGCAAGGCGCTGTTCGTCGAGGGCCTCGCGGGCGCGGCCGGTGGTTTCGGCTCCGCCAGCTCGAACACGGTGTTCGTCGAGTCGGCCTCCGGTATCGCCGAGGGCGCGCGGACCGGCCTGGCCAACATCGTCACCGGCGTGCTGTTCATCGCCGCGATGTTCCTGACGCCGCTCTACCAGGTGGTGCCGGTCGAGGCGGCCGCGCCGGCGCTCGTCGTGGTCGGCGCGATGCTGATGTCGCAGGTCCGCGACATCGACTTCACGGACTACTCGATCGCGTTGCCGGCGTTCCTGACCATCGTCGTCATGCCGTTCACGTACTCGATCGCCAACGGCATCGGCGCCGGCTTCGTCAGCTACGTCGTGATCCGCGCGGCGACCGGCAAGGCCCGCCAGGTGCACCCGCTGATGTGGGTGATCGCGCTGGCCTTCATCGCCTACTTCGCGGTCGGGCCGATCCAGGCGGCGTTCAAGTGATCAGCCGGCGCTGCTGACCTCGAGGGCTTCCGCCAGCACGTTCAGGTGGCCGAGGAAGTCCGGCTGGGGAGCTTCGTAGCGGATGGTGATCAGCACGTCGCCCGCGCCGACGCCCACCAGGTTCGCCTGCCGGACCACGCCGTCGCGGACGTAGGTGTAGTCCCATTCGGCGGCCTCCCGGTAGCCGACGTCCGCGTGCTTCGCGACGGTGCCCGGGTGGGGGCTCGCGTTCGCGATGGCTTGCAGGGCACTCAGCGTGTCCTCCTGCGTGATCGGCACGCGGTCGGTCTCCAGGACGAGCTCCCCGCTGCGGTAGGTCGCGCGGTCCTTGTCGTGGGCGACGGCCCAGCCGGTCGGGACCGGGATCTCGAAGTCCCAGCCGCCGGTCTCGCTGCCGGGCTCGGCGGGGAAGTCGTAGATCTCCTTCGTCTGCTGGTACGGGAGCGTCGTGGTGGTCGGCGCGGCCGCGGGGGCGTCCTCGCCGCCGCTCAGGAGCTGCGCCGCCACGATCGCCAGGACCGCCGCGCCGACCACGGCCGAGCCCACCAGCTTCTTGTTCATCGAACCCCCAGGTTTCTCCGTGAGAGGACGCCTGGAGGTGTCCCAGGTTGCGGTTGACGGAGATCACCCGTTCGCCTGAAGTTTCGTAAGGTATGCTAACTATATGTCCGGCGACACGCACGAACGCTCCTTGGCGAGCCGTCTGCGTCTCGCGGTGGTCCGGCTCAACCGCCGGCTGCGGGCACAGCGCGTCGGGGACGACCTCACGCTGACCCAGGTCGCCGCGCTGTCCACCCTGCACAAGTGCGGCGCGCTGACCCCGGGGCAGCTCGCCGCGAAGGAAGGCGTCCAGCCGCCCTCGATGACGAGGGTGATCGCCGCGCTCGAGGAGATGGGGTTCGTCGAGCGGCGCCCGCACCCGACCGATGGCCGGCAGGCCATCGTCGAGCTGTCCGAGAGCGGACTGGCCTACGTGCAGAAGGCCATCTCCGTGCGGGAGGCCTGGCTGGACCGGCAATTGGCGGAACTCGGCGACGACGAGCTCGAAGTGCTCTCGAAAGCCGCCGAAATAATCGACAGGATGGCGGGGAACTAACCACGGTGACGGCCACGGGTAGCGACACGAAGCGTTCGATCCAAACCACTGCTACCCGGGAAACGGCTTCACCGCCGTCTGCCTCGCCGCCCTCCCCTTCGAAGCGCGGCAGCATGTTCGCCTCGCTGCGGGTCCGCAACTACCGGCTGTTCTTCACCGGCCAGGTCATCTCGAACATCGGCACCTGGATGCAGCGCATCGCCCAGGACTGGCTGGTGTTCACCCTCAGCGGCAACAACCCGATCGCGCTCGGGATCGCGGTCGCGCTGCAGTTCGCGCCGACGCTTTTCCTCTCGCTGTGGGCCGGCGTCCTCGCCGACCGGGTCGACAAGCGGCGGCTGCTCACCTGGATCCAGGCCATCGCCTGCACCCAGGCGGTGATCCTCGGCGTGCTCGACCTGAGCGGGATCGTCGCGCTGTGGCAGGTCTACGTCCTGTGCTTCACGCTCGGCGTGACGGCGGCGCTCGAAGTGCCGACGCGGCAGTCGTTCGTCGCCGAGATGGTGGGCCGCGACCAGGTCGCCAACGCCGTCGCGCTGAACTCGTCGATCTTCAACATGGCGCGGATCGTCGGCCCGGCGATCGCCGGGTTCGCGATCACCTGGATCGGCACGGGCTGGCTGTTCATCGCGAACGCGCTCAGCACGGTCGCGGTGATCACCGGGCTGGTGCTGATGAACCCGGACAAGCTGTTCCGCGTCGCGGCGGTCCCGCGCGAGAAGGGGCAGCTGGCCGAGGGCCTGCGCTACGTCCGGCGTCGCTCGGACCTGATGACCGTCATGGTGCTGGTGCTGTTCGTCAGCACGTTCGGCATCACGTACTTCAGCTCGCTCCCGATCGTCGCGGCGAACGTCTTCCACACGGCGGCCGACGGCTACGGGCTCCTCTCGACGCTGGTCGCGGTCGGCACCTTCACCGGCGCGGTGATGTCCGCCCGCCGGGGCACGAAGGGGCGCCCGCGCGTCCGGCTGATGCTGGTGTCGGCGTTCTTCCTCGGCGTGTTCGAGCTGATCACGGCGTTCATGCCGACGTACCTGACGTTCGGCCTCGGCCTGATCCCGCTCGGCTTCGCCACGATGACCTTCCTCAACACGGCGAACGCGCTGGTGCAGACGTCGGTCAGCCCCGAGATGCGGGGCCGCGTGATGGGCCTGTACGTGCTGGTCCTCATCGGCGGCAACCCGATCGGCGGGCCGATGGTCGGCTGGATGGCGGACGCCTTCGGCGGGCGGTCTCCCTTCTACATCGGGGGCGCGGTTTCGGCCGTCGCCGCGGTGGTCTGTGCGGTCGTGCTGATCCGGCGGGGTGGGGTGTCGTGGCCGGTTCAGCGCGGGTTCGGGCTTCGCGTGCTGAAGCGGGCGAAGGTCTAACGGCCGAGTAGCGGCGGCACCACCTTCTCGGCCAGGTCGCGCAGGGCGTCGGCGGGCTTGGCGGGGTCGATCCAGGACACCTCGAGGATCTGCCGCGAGTCGTCGAGGAGCCGGATCTCCACGGTGTTGCCCGCCCCGTCGGCGTGGGCGGGGCGCCCCGCGAGCCGGTCGGGGAAGGCGTTCTTGCCTTCGTCGTTGTAGGTGAGCGAGACGGTCGTGCCGTCGTTCTCGCGTTCGCACGACCCGAACGCACCGGGTTTCAGCTGGTCCAGGGGGACGCCCAGGGCCTTGGACAGCTGCGTGCACAGCTGCCAGGTGATGAACGGGTAAGGCGCGTCGGTGATGCCCGTGCCGGGTGGCGGGGTCATCTCGCGGTTCTCGCCGGTGGCCGGCAGGGCCGGTCCCGGCGTGGTGATCGCGCCGACCATCGTGCCGGCCAGGGACAGCGCCATCCCGCGGTAGTCGTGTTCGGCCCGGTCGCCCGCCACCTGGTTCACGGTCACATGGAGGTTCGAGCGCGTCCACTGCTCGGCGGAGTCGCTCAGCCGGACGGTGAGGACCGCGCCGGAGCCGTACGGGCTCACGGTGCCCGCGCGGCCGGCGACCGTCACCGGCTCGGGGGCCGGACGAGGCGCAGGCACCGGGTCGGACCACAGGGTGGCCGAGACGTCGAGGGTGGCCGAGACGACGTGGCACTGGCCGTTCTGGTCGACCTCTCGCAGCACCGGACCGCCCAGCACGCTCGACCACGTCGGCTCGGGCACCGCGCCGCAGAGCACGTGGCCGCTCGTCCGGTTCGGCAGCGCCACGGCCATCTCTCCGGTCGGCATCGGCACCCGCCGGACCTGCTCGCCGCCCGGGGACGGCCAGAAGACCGGCAGCCGCAGCGGGGCCGGCTCCGGCGAGTCCCGCGTGAAGAACCAGGCCGCCGTGGACAGCAGGCTCACCGCGGCCAGCACGGACAGCGCGATCAGCACCGTGTGGTCTTTCTTCGGTGGGTACATCCCCCTCGTGTTCACGGAGTGACCGTAGCGCCACGCACCGACAGAATCCGGCGGTTTCGCACAGCTGAAGCCACTCGAAAGAGTGAGATCGGGGTCTCCGTGAGGAGGGTCTTGCCCGTGAGGTGAGGTTAGGCTAACCTCATACATGTCCGCTTCGTGGTGGGAGCGGCAGTCAGTTCGGGAACGGACGGAGCCCCGGCCCTGGGAACCCCAGGCCGGGGCTTCGTTCACTTCAGGGGAGTGTCGGGCTGAGCGCCCCGCTCGTCAAGGGACTCTCACCCGGTGGCGTGGGCAGCCGCGACAGCGGGAGGCCGAAGTAGACGCGGTAGGCCGCCCGGATCGCGGCTTCGGTCGGCAGCAGGACCTCGTTGCGCACGCCGTCGACCGTCTCGATCAGCTTGCTGCCCGACAGCGTCACGCGGCCCTGGGACGTCGGGCGTGAGCACGTCAGCGACTTCGTGAAGTGCGACTCCGGGGACGTCGCCTGCCACCACGCCATCGGGACGAAGTCGGCGAGCGGGCGCGGGCGGCGCTCCAGGCGGTACTGCGGCTTGCCGTCCAGCACGACGTCCAGGTCGCCGTGGGGCGCGTCCAGGACGAGGAACTCGCCGTCCGGGTCGAGCTGGGCGTCCACGCCGGTGAGCCGCAGCGGGTGCCGGGAGAACCGGCCGAAGCCGACGTCGACCAGCCAGGGTTCGTCCAGGGTGACGACGATCGCCGCGTGGTCCAGGGGCGGGCCGAGCGTGCCGTCCGGGCGGTACACCTGCGCGGCGTGCAGCGAGGCCGGGTACCCGAGTTCGCGCAGCAGTGCCGCGAAGAGTCCGTTGAGCTCGTAGCAGAAGCCACCCCGGCGCCGGCGCACGATCTTGTCGGCCAA
Source organism: Amycolatopsis sp. NPDC004378 (assembly GCF_053602455.1). Classification (NCBI taxonomy): domain Bacteria; kingdom Bacillati; phylum Actinomycetota; class Actinomycetes; order Pseudonocardiales; family Pseudonocardiaceae; genus Amycolatopsis; species Amycolatopsis sp. NPDC004378. The sequence continues at coordinate 899,243 of NZ_JBSGDR010000001.1, read as the reverse complement.
CGCGTCTTCGCGAAGCTCGATCGGCTCGCCCAGGTGGATGCTCAGGTTTTCGAACGGCACCGTGGCCAGGTGCCGCTCCTGCAGGTGGCGCAGGGTCGCGAGGTCGGCCGCGGCGGGCCGCCGCACCCCCAGCCGGTCCAGATACGCGTCGACGTCCATGCGTCCAGCCAAACACCTCGACCGCACTCGAGGTCAAGCGAATTCAGCCGACGACGAAAAACGGGGCCCTCCCGTGCAGGAGGACCCCGTTCCCGGACGGGCTCAGCCCAGCAGCAGGCCGTTGCCGCCGGCGACGGCGTTGTCGAAGCGCTTGGAGATCTCCGCCCAGTTGAAGATGTTCCACAGGGCCTTGACGTAGTCCGGCTTCACGTTCTTGTAGTCCAGGTAGAACGCGTGCTCCCAGACGTCGACCAGCAGGATCGGCACGGTCGGCAGGATCAGGTTGTTGTGGTGGTCGCGCAGCTGCTGGGTGATCAGCGTCTTGCCGATCGGGTCCCAGGACAGCGCGCCCCAGCCGTTGCCCTGGATCGTCGTCGAGACGGCGGTGAACTGCGCCTTGAACTTGTCGAAGGAGCCGAACGCCTCGTCGATCGCCGCGGCCAGCTCGCCGGTCGGCTTGTCGCCGCCTTCCGGCGACAGGATCTTCCACCACACGACGTGGTTGGCGTGGCCGGCCAGGTTGAAGGCCAGCGTGGTCTCCAGGCCGACGATCGAGCCGAAGTCGTTCGCTTCGCGGGCGGCTTCGAGCTTGTCGAGCGTGTCGTTCGCGCCCTTGACGTAGGTCGCGTGGTGCTTGCTGTGGTGCAGCTCGTTGATCTCGCCGGAGATGTGCGGCGCGAGGGCGCCGTAGTCGTAGTCGAGATCGGGCAGCTCGTAGCGGGCCATTGGCCCTCCTTCTGTCTTCGACACAAGTTTCCGGTACCGAACCTAGTAGCACACGCCCCTCCGCGGCGAGCGGGGGCGCATCGTGATCACCGCCTGGGATGACCGGCTCGTGAGTGGCGTACCCGAGGGTCCGCCGCCCGAAACCGAGCCTGCTACCTGGACTTAACTGGAGGTCAACGGGCTGTGAGATCAGGCACGGAACTCGTCCAGCCGCGTGGCCAGCTCGGCGAAGACGGCGACGTTGCATTCGAACGCCACCAGCGTCTCGTCGATGACCCGGGCGCGCTCGGCTTCGTCCCACGGCGCGTTGTCCAGCTTCGCGCGGTACTGGTCGCGGAAGCGGGGCGCGCTGCCGATCCCGTCGAAGTGGTAGAACAGCGCGCCCGCCTCGGCGACGTCGTACTGGCGCTCCAGCAGGCGGCGGATGGCCTGGCCGCCCGCGATGTCGCCGAGGTAGCGCGTGTAGTGGTGCGCCACGTACCCGCCCGCCCACGAAGCCGCTTCGCGGATCCGCTCGGCGTACGCCTGCGTCGAGGCCAGCGGTGAGATCGTCGTGCGCCAGTCCGGGCCGACCAGGTGGGTCAGGTCGCGCTCGAGGTTGGGCAGCCGCCGCAGCTCGTCGAAGACGAACTCGCCCCCGACCGGGTGACCGGCCATCGCGTCGCTCGCCGCTTCGATCGCGCCGTAGACGTAGTAGTACTGGATCGCCAGCTGGGCGTAGCCCTCCTGGGACAGCTCGCCGCCCAGCAGGGCGCGCATGTACTCCGAGTAGTTCGCCTTCTCGTGCACCTCGAGCGTCGACGCGCGCAGCGTCGCCGAGAACGGGCGGGCGTCCGTGGTCACCGACATGGGCAGGCCTCCCGGCGATCGATCTGACACGCTGTCAGAAAGATCGTAGGGCACAAGTTCGGCTTAGGCTACCCTAAATCGAGGCTCCCACCGCCCGGAGCACGAAGCGAACGGCGGCCTCGACGACGTCTTCCAGCTGCTCGGGCGGCCCGTCGACCAGCGTCCGGTTGCCCAGCGCGGCGGTGATCATCGGGATCAGGACGTCCGGGTCCTCGGCCGGCCAGCGCCCCAGGTCGACGCCGCCGGCGAGGATCGCGCGCAGCCGGTCGGTGATCGGGTCGGCGTGGGCGCTGATCCGGCGGTACGCGGCGGGCGCCAGCGCCGACGCGAGCGCCGTGCCCGGCGGCATGTGGTACTCGGCCAGCACGCGCAGCTGCAGCCGGACGAACGTGGCCAGCTGGTCGGCCGGGTCGGTCTGCGCTTCGACGGCTTCGGTCAGCCGCGTGACGTACTGGGCCGCTTCGTCCTCGACGAACGCGACGAGCAGGCTTTCCTTGTCGGGGAAGTGGTTGTACAGCGCGGTCCGGCCCACCCCGGCCGCCGACGCGACCCCGGCGAGCGTGATCGCGTCGAAACCGCGTTCGTAGAGCTGGGTGCGCAGGACGTCGAAGACCCGCGCGCGCACCTCGCGCCGGTGCGCCTCCAGCGACTCACCGAGGATCTTCGGCATCGGTCCAGGTTAGCGGTCAGTCCGCCAGCGGCCAGGTGTGCACCGGCTCGCCCGCTTCCGACAGCTCCAGGTACCGCCCGAGCATCCGGTGCAGCGCCTCTTCGCGGTCCAGCCCGCGTTCCTGCGCGCGCACGACGAAGTCGCGCTGCCAGGTCGCCCCGGTCCGCCGCGCGAGGCAGCGGCGCTCGATGATCCCCAGGTAGCGCTCCCGCGCTTCGTCGGAGACGTCGGATCGGCGCAGTCCTTCGTGGGCGAGCGGGAGCAGCACGCGCAGCGCCAGCTCGTCCGGCGGGATCCAGCCGATGCCCGGCCAGTACAGCTGCGCCTCGAACCCGCGGCGCGCGCCCGCGTAGAGGTTCTCCTCGGCCGCCTGGAACGACATCTGGCTCCACACCGGGCGTTCCGCCTCGGCGAGCGCGCGCTGGGCGCCGTAGAAGAACGCCGCGTTCGCCACCGTGTCGACGACCGTCGGCCCGGCCGGCAGCACCCGGTTCTCCACGCGCAGGTGCGGCAGGCCGTCGACGACGTCGTACACCGGCCGGTTCCACCGCCAGATGGTGCCGTTGTGCATGCGCAGTTCGGTGAGCTTCGGGGCCTGGCCCGCGTCGAGCGCCTCGATCGGGTCCTCGGCGTCGGTTTCCGGGAGCAGGCCGGGGAAGTAGCGGACGTTCTCCTCGAACAGGTCGAAGATCGACGTGATCCAGCGCTCGCCGAACCACACCCGCGGCCGCACGCCCTGGTTCTTCAGCTCTTCGGGCCGGGTGTCGGTCGCCTGCAGGAACAACGGGATCCGCGTCTCGTGCCACAACGCCTTGCCCAGCAGGAAGGGCGAGTTCGACGCGAGCGCGATCTGCGGGCCGGCCAGGCACTGCGCCGCGTTCCAGTGCGCGGCGAACTCTTCCGGCGCCACTTGCAAGTGCAGCTGCACGCTCGTGCACGCGGCCTCGGGCAGGATGGATTCGGCGTAGCTGCGCAGGCGTTCCGGTTGCTGGCCCGGCAGGGCCGCGCCTTCCATGGCGAGCACCGTGCGTTCGCCGCGGGCGGCGAAGATCTGGTCGTTCAGCGTCGCGTAGCGCGCCTTGTTGGTGAGCCACTTCTGGTCGAAGTGCTCGTGCTTCAACGTCGGCAGGATGCCGATCATCGCCAGCATCGACCCGGTGTCACGGGCCTTCGCCGCCGCCGTGCCGAGGTACGCGCGCAGGTCGTCTTCGAGGTGGAGGGCCGAATCGCCGGCCAGCGGCCGCGGCGGCACGTTCAGCTCGATGTTGTGCTGGCCCAGCTCCGTGGTGAACGACGGGTCGTCGAGCGCCTCCAGCACGGCCGTGTTCGTCATCGACGGGCGCAGCTCGCGGTCGACCAGGTTCAGCTCGACCTCGAGGCCGATGTTCTTGCGGGGGAACGAAAAACTGCCGTCCGTGAGCATGCGGGCCAACGTGTCCAGGCAACGCTGCACCTTGCGGCGGTACCGTCCCCGGTCGAGCGTGTTGAACGGTTGAGCCGCGAGGTCCATCCCCATGACCATCCCTGCTTTGCGTCGTCGTGGAACTAGGACGTGTTTCAGGTCCCGGCGGACAACCGTTACACAGCCGCTGATGCCGGGCTAGCGGCCAAACTGGTGCTCTCCGTCACGACGAGTTAACCGACAGCAAAATGAACCCGTTCGTACCAAGGTTCGCGGGACGATCGGACCAGTGCGGCGCCCGGCAAGCGGATGACAGACTGGGCGGATGGGAGTGATCCACATCGACGACCGCGGCGACCCCCGCGTGGACGACTTCCGGGACCTGTCCACTGCGGACCGCCGCCCGGACCGCCCGGGCGGCAAGGGACTCGTCATCGCCGAGGGCACCGTCGTGGTGTCCCGGCTGCTCACGTCCCGTTACCCGGTACGGGCGTTGCTGGGCGTGGAGCGGCGGTTCGCCGAACTGGCGGGCGAACTCGAGGGCCTCGACGTGCCCCGGTACGTCGCTTCCGCGGAGACGATGGCCGACGTCGTCGGGTTCCACCTCAACCGCGGGATCCTCGCCGTCGCCGACCGTCCCGAGCCCCTCACGGTTTCCGAAGTCGTCGAGAACGCGGCCACGATCGCCGTGCTGGAGGGGGTGGGGGACCACGAAAACCTCGGCGCCCTCTTCCGCAACGCCGCCGCGCTCGGCGTCGGCGGCGTGCTGCTCGGCCCCGGTTGCTCCGACCCGCTGTACCGGCGCAGCGTTCGCGTATCGATGGGGCACGTCCTGCGCGTGCCGTTCGGGCACCTTCCAGAGTGGCCGGGCGGCCTCGACGGCCTGCGGGCGCGCGGGTTCGCCGTCGCGGCGTTCACCCCGCGCCCGGGCTCGATCCCGCTGCGCGAACTCAGGAAGCACGCGCCCGGCCGGGTGGCCCTGCTGTTCGGCGCCGAAGGTCCCGGACTGACCGAAACGGCGCTCGCGGCGGCTGATCACGCGGTGCGGATACCCATGCCGGCGGGTGTCGACTCCCTCAACATCGCGACGGCCGCCGCTGTCGCCTTCTACGAACTGGCCCCGGGTGACTAAAGTGCCTCTAAGTGTTCGGGGAGTCGGCCGGTGAAGGGACCCCATGGAGCTGCGGATCCGCGGTGATCGTGCCGTGCTGGCCGGACCCGGAGGGGAACACGCGCGCGAGGTCGACCCGTACAAGCTCGCGATCGGCGCCGACCTGGCGCAGGCGCTGCACGAATGGGCCCGCGTGGCGTCGGCGGTCGCGGCCGATTCCGGCGCCGAGGCGGCCACCGTCGTCTCGCAACGCGGACGTCAGCTGGCCGGCCGGCTCGCGTCGGTGATGGGCACGACGGTGCGGTTCGTGGACCCGGTGACCGGCGCCGACACCGTCGTCGAGCCGCCCCCGCGCGCCGACGAACCCGGGCGCCGGTTCGTGCGGACGGTGCTCGGCCCGCCGGGCCCGCCCGGGGAACCGACGCCGTGGCTGACCGGCCTGACGGTCTCGGCGTTCATCGCGGCCGTGGTCGTGGTGGCCATGCTGGCACTGGCGTCGACGCTGGCCCGCGAGACGAGCGGCTGGCTCGCCCTGGTCGCCTCGGTCGTCGTGACGGCCGGGATCACGCCTTCGCTGTGGCTGATCCGCCGCACGCCGATCCTGCGCTGGGCCGCGTACGGCGCGGCGGGCGGCGTCGTGATCGCGTGGATCGGCGTGCTGGTGATCGCCTTCTAGGGGCGCCGGACGTACGTGACGAGCGCGCCCTGCGCCCGCGTGGCGGTCTGGCCGCCGAAGAAGTAGCCGTGGTAGCCGGCGATCTGGCGCACCAGGTCCGGTGAGACGTCGAACTGGCCCGAGAAGAACGTGACGCCGGGCTTGCCGGTGAACTCCTTCGCAAGCCAGCCGACGCGCGTCGAGCGGGGGAAGATCCGCAGCACCCACAGCAGCGGCGGCACGCCGAGGACGGTCAGGCCGAAGCCGATCTCGAAGAGCCGGTCCTCGCCGGTGAGCGCGGCCGTCAGCCCGCCACCGCCGAAGCACAGCAGGGCCCACACCGCCGGGGCGATGAAGCCGGCGAAGGACATCCGGAACTTCCGCACAGTCGCCGGCCGCGGTGCCGACGGGCGGCGCAGCACGAGGATGTGGTCGGTGACGTCGGCGAACTCCGCGACGGGGACCAGCCCCTCGGTGCCGGCGATCTCGGCGATCCGGGCGGGCGGCAGTTTCGCGTGCCGGACGCTGACCCACAGCTCGTCCTGGCCGTCGAGGCTGTTCCGCAGCCACTGCTCCCGCCCGGGCGACTCGGCCGGGGGCTCGAAGACGGGCGGCGGCACCGGCGCCGGCGTGCCGAACGTCAAGCCGGGGCGGGTCTTCGTGAAGAGGAGGTTCGTGCTGGTGCGGCCGGCGGAGTACTGGCCGGCGTAGAAGTAGCCGTACAGCGAAGCGACTTCGCCGAGCAGTTCGGTGGAAACCGACGGCGGTGGCGGCACGACGACCTGCCACCCGCCGGTGAACTCCTCGTCGAGCCACGGCATCCGGGGTGACCGGCCGGCGACGGCGCGGACGACAAAGATCGCGCCGAGCGGGACGACCACGCCGACCGGGACCAGCAGGAGCGGCCACTTGTGCTCGGAGGTGCTCGCGAACCAGGTCCCGGCGACTACGGCCAGCAGCGCGACGAACGCGACCAGGCCTTGGACAGCGGCGAAGCCGAAGCGCGGCCCGTGGGTGCGCGGCCGCAGCTCTTCGGCGGGCAGCGTGGGACGGCGCAGCAGCCAGAGCCGGTCGGTCGAGTCGGCCACCTCGGCGACGACGGCCAGCCCGGCGGCCGCCGCGACCGCGCCGACGTCGGCACGGCCGAGCCGCAGCCGTCGCGAGCTCGCCCAGAACTGGTCCTGCCCGATGAGCAGCTTCGCCAGCCGGCCGCGGTCGGCGTCCGTGCCCGGCCCGCGGTCGAAGTGCCGCGGGAAGAGGCCGGGCGCGAACTCGAACCGCAGGGTCCCCGCCTGGGCGGCCGGGATTTCGCGGTACCGGCGCGAGAACGCGGCCTGCCGGACGACGATCGGATCCAGGCCCCACCGCGCGGGTGCGACCTCGACGACCGGCGTGCCGGTGAACACGCGGAACCGCAGCTCGCCCAGCCGGACGTACAAGGTGTTGCCGGCCGTCGCGATCATCCGTCGTCACACCGCATGATCGATCCCTCCCTCAGCGTGACATCGTAGCCTGACGGGATGGAGCAGCTCGACGCGTTGCGGAAGTTGTGCCTGGCCCTGCCCGAAGCGACCGAACGGCTCAGCCACGGGTCGCCGGCGTGGTTCGTGCGCGGCAAGAAGACGTTCGTGATGTTCGCCGACGACCACCACGGCGACGGCCGGCTCGCCTTCTGGTGCCCGGCGCCGCCCGGTGCGCAGGAGGAGCTGGTGCGCACCGAGCCGGAGCGGTTCTTCCGGCCCGCGTACGTCGGGCACCGCGGGTGGCTGGGCGTCCGGCTGGACGTCGACCTCGACTGGGCCGAGGTCGACCGGATCGTGCGCGAGGCCTACCGCCAGGTCGCCCCGAAGACGCTCGCCGCGCTGGTGGACTAGCCGCGCTGGGAACGGACCCCGAGCAGCACGTCCTCCCAGGACGGCACGATCGGGTGGTTCTTCTTGGCCTTCGGCCGCGGCTGCTCGGCCGCGGTGTCTTCCTCCGGGTCCGCCGGGACGCGGGGGATCTCGCGGGTGTCGTCGTCCGGGTCCGGCTCGGCCGGCGGCAGCTCCGCGTGCTCCGGCGGCACCGAGTCCAGCGTCGGCTGGAACTCCGCGTCGCGGGCCGGGTCGAGGGCGCGGACCGTGCGGGGTGCGCGGTAGGCGTTCGGGTCGAGGAGGACCTCGGCGTTCTCGTCCAGCGCCGTCACCGTGCCGCCGTGCGCGCCCGGCGAGAACGCCCAGTGCGCGCGGTTGTCGGAGCGGCCGGCCTTCCACCGCAGCACGACGACCCAGCGGCCGTCGTCGCCCTTCCACGAGTCCCAGGTGGCCTGCGAGTAGTCGTGCCCGCGGACGCCGAAGCCGTACGCGACGACCTCGCCGAGCGTCTGGACGTCGGGCCCGTCCTCGCGGACGGGGTGGGCGCTCTGCGCGAGCTCGGCGGTGCGCGACCGCTCGAGGAGCACGGGGTAGGCGTACCGCTCGACGCGCTGCACCGAGACGCCGGCGCTGCTCGCCACCTGCTCGACGGACTCGCCGGCGCGGATGCGCTGCTGGATCTCGCGTGGCCGCATCTGGCTCTCCAACTCGATTTCGATCTGGCCGAGGCGGGTGATGTCCCCCCGCGCCGCCGCGCGCAGTCTCTCATCGGCCGGGAGGAGGAAACGCGTACGGCTCGCCGGGTCTTCGCACACGATGGACTTACCGTCCTCGTGCAACCCGACCACTCGAAGCGTGCGCATTGTTCGCCTTCCCCGATGCTTCACCGTTGTGGGTGCCCACGTTAGAACGGCGCGTCGGCTTGACGTGCGAGGCGCGCCGAGTCCGTGCAGAACTGCCCACTGTTCATTTCGCGACCCCCGCATCATCGGTCACGCAGGTCGGCGCCCTACCTGTGACACGCCGAACACGCAAAGTCACGATCGAGTGGATCATGAAGGCGGCAGGCGGACCGTCACCGTGAGGCCGCCGCGCCGGCCGGGCTGGGCCTCCGCGTGGCCGCCGTGCGCCGTCGCCACCGAGCGGACGATCGACAGCCCCAGTCCCGCGTTGCGCGTGTCTCCCGTCCGCTCCGCGCCACCGATCCGCCGGAACGGCTCGAACAACGTCGGCACGGCCTCGGGCGGGACCACCGGCCCCGAGTTCCGGATCTCCACCGCCGGGTCGCCGCGGACCTCGACGTACACCCAGCCGCCCGACGCGTTGTACGTGATCGCGTTGACCACCAGGTTCGTCACCAGGCGCTCCAGCAGCACCGGGTCGCCCGCCACCGTGCGCGGGCGCAGGCGCGTCTCCACCGTCACGCCCGCCGACGCGGCTTGGGCGGCCGTCGCCCGGATCACCGACGCCGCGACCTCGTCCAGCCGGACCGGCGTGCGGGCCTGCAGGCCGCGGTCGGTGCGGGCCAGGACCAGCAGGCCCTCGATCATCCGCTCGCTGCGCTCGTTGGTGTGCAGCAGGTGCGTGCCCAGTTTCCGCAGCTCCGGCGGCACCTCGGGGTCGGCCATCGCCACCTCGATCAGCGTCCGCTGCACCGCCAGGGGCGTCCGCAGCTCGTGGGAGGCGTTCGCGACGAACCGCTTCTGGCTGTCGAACGACTCCGCGAGCCGGTCGAGCATGCCGTCGAACGTGTCCGCGAGCTCCTTCAGCTCGTCGGGCGGGCCGTCGAGGTTGATCCGGCGGTCGAGCTTGCCCGCCTCCAGGCGCCGCGCCGTCGACGTGATGTCGTGCAGGGGCCGCAGCGCGCGGCCCGCCATCAGCCAGCCGAACAGCACGGCCAACGCGGCCGTCGCGACCAGGGCGATCGCCGAGCCGACGACCAAAGTGGACAGGGTCGACGAGCGGTAGTCCGCCAGCGAGCCGCTGAGCAGCCGGACCGCGACCCCCGGGGAGCCGGCGACGGTGTCGGCTTGGCCGCCGTAGAGCGCGTCGGCCGAGCCGATCGTCGTCGAGGCGACCCGGGCCGGGTCCGGCAGCGTGCTCTGCACCAGCAGGTAGTCGATGACGACCAGGACGAGCCCGGCGAGCAGGAACAGCCCGCCGTACCAGGCCGTCAGCTTCGTCCGGACCGACAGCGCGTTCACGGCGTGCCGAACCGGTAGCCGGCGCCGGGGACGGTCTCGATCACCGGCGGGTCGCCGAGCTTGCGGCGCAACGTCATCACCGCGACGCGCACCGCGTTGGTGAACGGGTCCGCGTGCTCGTCCCACGCCTTCTCCAGCAGGTCCTCGGCGCTGACCACCGCGCCTTCGGCCCGCATGAGCACCTCCAGCACGGCGAACTCCTTCGGCGAGAGCAGCAGGAACCGGCCGTCGCGGGCGGCCTGGTGACGCGGCAGGTCGAGGACGACGCCGTCGCGCTCCAGCACGGGCGGCAACGCGGGCCGCGCGCGCCGCGACAGCGCCTGCACCCGGGCGACGAGCTCGGCGAACGCGAACGGCTTCGTCAGGTAGTCGTCGGCGCCGAGGCCCAGGCCCGCGACGCGGTCGGTGACGTCGGCGGCCGCGGTCAGCATCAGCACGCGCGCCTCGCCGCCCGCCCGGACCACGGCGGCGCAGACGGCGTCGCCGTGCACCTTCGGCAGGTCGCGGTCGAGGACCACGACGTCGTAGCCGTGCACGCCGACGCGTTCCAGGGCCTGCTCGCCGTCGTAGCAGACGTCGACGGCCATCGAGAACCGCCGCAGCCCCTCGGCCACCGAGTCGGCCAGCAGCCGCTCGTCCTCCACCACCAGCACGCGCACCCGCCCAGTCTGCGCAGGCAGGCCATAAGGACCGCATAAGCGACGTCGCTTAGCGCGCCCGAATCCCCCGGTCCGTAGACCTGGCACCCATCCGGACACGAAAGGAGCGAGCCATGCGGACACGGATCCTCGTCGCGGCGCTCGGGGCGGCGTTGCTGCTCGGGGGCTGCGGCGCGAAGGGCGACGACGGCGACAAGGTCGCGTCGATCTCGACGCCGCCGAAGTCGGGCGGCCCCACCGCCGCGGACAACAGCGGCAAGAGCGACGAAGACAAGATGCGCGACTTCGCCAAGTGCATGCGCGAGCACGGCGTCGACATGCCCGACCCCAAGCCGGCCGGGGACGGCAAGGGCATGTCGGTCACCCTGGGCGGCGACGCCAAGGACAGCGGGAAACTCGACGCCGCGCAGAACGCGTGCAAGCACCTCATGCCCAACGGCGGCGAGATGAAGCCGCCGAGCGCCGAGGAACTCGACAAGATGCGCAAGGACGCCAAGTGCATGCGTGACCACGGCATCGACATGCCGGACCCCGATCCCAGCGGCAAGGGCACCATGCGGATCGGCGGGCCGGGCGACGACCCGAAGAAGTTCGAAGCCGCCGCGAAGGCGTGCGGGCTCGGCATGAGCGTCAGCAGCGAGGCCGGAAAGTGAACGACGTGACCCACCTGAAGCCGCGCCGTCGCGGCCGGACGCGCTGGTTCGTCGCGGGCGCGGTCCTCGTCGTGGTGCTCGGCACCAGCTCCGTCGTGGTCCTGACGCGCGTCTCGAGCGCGACGCCGGTCAAGGAGGCCGCGCCGCCGCCGGTCGAAACGGCCGAGGTCGTCAAGACCGACCTCAGCGAAGAGGAAGAAGCCGACGGCACCCTCGGCTACGGCGACGAATCGAGTGTCCAGGGCCGCAAGCCGGGCACGATCACGTCGCTACCGGCCGCCGGCGCCACGATCACCCGGTGCCAGGTGGTGTACGGAGTGGACGCGAAGCCGGTGCCCCTGTTCTACGGGACCCTGCCGTTCTACCGCGACCTCGCCACCGGCGCGGACGACGGCGCCGACGTCAAGCAGCTCGAGGAGAACCTCAAGGCGTGCGGGTTCGGCGGCTTCGGCACGCCGGACAAGAAGTTCACCGCGGCCACGGCGGCCGCGCTGAAGAAGTGGCAGAAGTCGCTGGGGCTGGCGCAGACCGGCGCGTTCGGCCAGGGTGACGTCGTGCTCGCGGCGGGCGAGGTCCGCGTGTCGGCGCTGGCGGCCAAGCCGGGGGCGCCCGCCCAGGGCGAGGTGCTCAAGACGACTGGGACCGTCCGGTCGGTGCAGGTGAAGCTGGACGCGGCGAAGCAGGACCTCGCGCAGCAGGGCGCGAAGGCGTCCGTGACGATCAACGGCAAGACGACGCCGGGCACGATCACCGATGTCGGGCGGACCGCCGTCGACGGCAAGGACGCCTCCGGCCAGGACGACGGCAAGCCGAAGATCACGGTGACCGTGAAGCTGGACGACCCGGCCGCCGGGGGCACGCTCGACTCGGCGCCGGCGAGCGTCCGGTTCACCAAGGACGTCCACGCCGGTGTGCTCGCCGTTCCGGTCGGCGCCTTGCTCGCGCTCGCCGAAGGCGGGTACGCCGTCGAGGTCGACGAGAACGGGCAACGGCGGCTCATCGGTGTCCAAACGGGACTGTTCAGCGGTGGCAAGGTCGAAGTCAGCGGAAATGGCCTGACCGCGGGCATGCGGGTGGTGACGACGTCGTGACGCCCGTGCTGCGCGTGCACGAGGTGAAGCGCACGTATCCCGGCGGGGTCGCCGCGCTCGACGGCGTCTCGCTGACCCTCGAAGACGGCGAGATGGTCGCCATCGTCGGGCCGTCCGGGTCGGGGAAGTCGACCCTGCTGCACCTGATGGGCACGCTCGACCGGCCGTCGTCGGGCCGCGTCGAACTGCACGGCCACGACGTCGCGGCACTGTCGGACCGGAAGGTCTCCGCGCTGCGGTCGCGCTGGATCGGGTTCGTGTTCCAGCAGTTCTTCCTCGACGAAGGGATGAGTGCCGTGGACAACGTGTGCACCGGGCTGCTCTACGCCGGGGTGCCGCGGCGGCAGCGGCGCGGGCGGGCACTGGCCGCGCTCGACCGCGTCAAGCTGGGGCACCGGGCGTGGCACCGGCCGGGCGAGCTGTCCGGCGGCGAACGCCAGCGCGTCGCGATCGCGCGGGCCGTGGTCAACGACCCGGCGATCCTGCTGGCCGACGAGCCGACCGGCAACCTCGACACCGGCACCGGCGCGTCCGTGCTCGGGCTGCTCGGCGAGCTGTCGGCGGAGGGCACCACGATCGTCGTGATCACCCACGACCGGGAGATCGCCGCGAGCATGCCGCGCCGGATCGAGCTGCTCGACGGGCGCCTGCGCCTCGACACCGGCCTGGTCGGTGCGCGATGACCCTCGTGACGCTGCCGGAACCGGCCCGGCTCAAGCCGCCGGACGTCGTCGCGCTCGGCGCCCACGGCATGCGCACGCGGCCGGTGCGCGCGGTGCTTTCCGCGCTGGGCATCGCGATCGGCGTCGCGGCGATGGTCGCGGTGCTGGCGATCCCGGCGTCGGGCGCGCAGGCCCTGCACGACCGGCTGGCCGCGCTCGGCACCAACCTGCTCACCGCCGGGCCGGGGCAGACGCTGTTCGGGAAGGACGCCGTGCTGCCCGACGACGCCGTCCCGATGGCCCGGCGGATCGGGCCGGTGCAGGCGGCCAGCGGCACCGGGCACACGTCCGCGAGCGTCCGGCGCAGCGACAAGATCGCGCCGGACGACACGTCCGGGCTCGCCGTGTACGCGGCGAAGCCGGACCTGCTGGGCGTGCTCGGCGGGAAGGTCCGGGCCGGCGCCTTCCTCGCGCCGGGGAACCGGGACTACCCGGTGACGGTGCTCGGTTCGCAGGCCGCGGCCCGGCTCGGCATCGACCACGTCGACCCCGTGCGCCCGCCGCAGGTCCTGATCGGCACGCAGTGGTTCACCGTGGTCGGCATCCTCGCGCCGATGCCCCTGGCGCCGGAGGTCGAGCGCTCGGCGCTGGTTGGCTGGGACGTCGCGAAGCGGCTGCTCGGGTTCGACGGCCATCCGTCCACTGTGTACGTGCGGGCCGAGGAGTCCCAAGTGGACAGTGTGCGTTCGGTGCTGGGCGCGACGCTGAACCCGCAGGCGCCGAACGAGGTCGAGGTGCGCCGCCCGTCGGACGCGCTGGCCGCGCAGAAGCTGACGGACACGACCTACAGCGCGCTGTTCCTGGGGCTCGGCGGGGTCGCGTTGCTGGTCGGCGGGGTCGGCGTCGCCAACACCATGGTCATCTCGGTGCTCGAACGGCGGCGCGAAATCGGCCTGCGCCGGGCGCTCGGGGCCACGAAACGCCAGGTCCGCGGGCAGTTCCTCGCGGAGTCGGTGTTGTTGTCGGGGCTCGGCGGGCTCGCCGGGGTCCTCGTCGGCGTGCTGGTGACCGCGGGCTACGCGCTGAGCCAGGGGTGGCCGGCGGTGCTGCCGTGGGGCGCGCTGGCCGGCGGGGTCGGCGTCGCGGCGCTGGTCGGCGCGATCGCGGGGGCCTATCCGGCCGTGCGGGCGGCCCGGCTCGCGCCGACGCAGGCGCTGGCCTGACGCCGGCCCGGAGGGTGCGGGGTCGTCGCCCGCACCCTCCGGGGCGCCTACCACGCTGCACGCCCCGCGCTACCTCTCGCTGTGCGTTGTCTCCGACAGAGCACGGTGGAAGATTCCCCAACCCCCGGCCGCCGAGTTGAATGTCGGACGGACCGAGGCCGAGAGGGGCGATCGCCGTGGTGCGGGTCGAGGCGAACAGGCGTGACTTCCTCCGGTGGCTGGCGACGGCCGGGGCGGGGCTCGCCGCGGCGGGGGTCGCGCCCGCGGTCTTCGCCCAGGAGGCCGCCGCGGCCGGGACCGGGGTCGTCGTCGTGCGCGGCGCCACCGTGGTCGACGGGACCGACGGCCCGGCCCGGCCGGACACCTCGGTCGTGCTGGTCGGGGACCGGATCGCCTGGGTCGGGCCGACCGCCGCGCTGCCGCCCTGCGCCGGCGCCGAGGTCGTCGACGGCCGCGGGCGGTTCGTCGTGCCCGGGCTCTGGGACATGCACACCCACGGCCTCGACTACGAGCACCTGTGGCCGCCGATGTTCCTGGCCAACGGCGTCACCGGCATCCGCGAGATGCTGGGCTACGACGAGAACCGCGCCACGCGCGCCAAGATCCGCAGCGGCGAGCTGCTCGGCCCGCGGGTCGTCCTCGGCAGCACCATCCTCGACGGCCCGGTCAGCCTGCTCGGCCCGCCCGTCACCCAGCTGGCGACCCCCGAGGAAGGGCGGGCGGCCGTCCGGACCGCCGTCGCGCAGGGCTCCGACTTCGTGAAGGTCTACTTCTACCTGCCGCGGGACGTCTTCGCGGCGATCGCCGACGAGTGCCGGCGCCACGGCCTGCCGTTCGCCGGGCACTGGCCGTACCGGCTGCGGATCCCCGACGCCGCGGCCGCCGGGCAGCGCAGCTTCGAACACCTCTTCGGCCTGCCGATCGCCACGTCGAGCCGGCGCGACGAGTTCCTCGCCCGCCTCGACGCGACGCCGTTCGACCCGAACGCGAAGCGCGCCTTCTTCGACCTCGCCCGGGAACTCGACCGGCAGGCGGCGCGCGCCTACGACCCGGCCGCCGCGGAGTGGCACTTCGCCGCGCTCAAGGCGCAGGACAGCTGGCTGAGCCCGACGTTCGCCGTCAACCGGGTGATCTCCAAGCCCGTGAGCACCTACGCGCACGACCCGCGGCTCAAGTACGTGTCGCCGGACATCTCCCAGTACTGGGCCGACCGCCTCCCGGTGCTCGCCCCCGGCACGCCCGAGCAGGCCGCCCGGCAGGACGTCTACTTCGAGGACCAGCTGCGGCTCGTCGGCGAAGCGCACCGCGCCGGGGTCGGCCTCCTCGGCGGCACCGACTGCCTCAACCCGTACGTCTTCCCGGGGTTCAGCCTCCACGACGAGCTGGACTTCCTCGTCGAGGCCGGGTTGTCGCCGCGCAGCGCCCTGCAGGCGGTGACCCGGGACGCCGCGCGGTTCCTCGGCCGGTCCGCGACCAGCGGGACGATCACCCCCGGCAAGGAAGCCGACCTGGTCCTGCTCGACGCGGACCCGCTCGCCGACATCCGCGCGGTCCACCGGATCGACACCGTCGTCACCGCCGGGCGGGTGCTCGGCCGGGCGCGGCTGGACCGGATGCTGGCCGACGTCGAAGAGGCGGCGAAGCGGCCGTTGACCGCCATGAACGGCAGGTCAGTGCGCTTGCCGGTGCACAGCTGCTGCTGAGCGCCCGGTAATCTCGGCCGGTCGAACACCGTGCTGAGTGGGGGTAGGGCGTGTCGGGGCGGAAAATCTGGGCGGGGCTCGCCGTGCTCGAAGTCGCTGCCGTCGTCCTCGTTCTGGTGTTGAAGCGCTTCGACGGCCTCGACCTGGAGGTCTACCTCGGCGGCGCGAAGGCGCTCGCCGAGCAGGGCACGCCGTACGACGCGTGGGTGCCGACCACCCACCGGATCCTGCTGCCGTTCACCTACACGCCGTTCGCCGCGGCCACGTTCTGGCCGGGCACGCTGCTGCCCTTCGCGGTGACGATGAAGCTGGTCAGCATCGCCTCGATCGTCGCGACCGGCGTCGTCGCGTACCTCTACGTCGCGACGCTCAACGGCTCGCTCACCGACGCGGCGAAGGGCAACGGCCGGGTCGTGGCCGCGCTCGTCGCGATCGGCGCGCAGCTCGCCGGCGCGCTGCTCGAGCCGGTGCGCTCGACGCTCGGCTTCGGCCAGATCAACGCGCTGCTCATGGTCCTGGTGGTGCTCGACGTCCTGCTCCCCGGCGAGCGCAAGCGGACCAAGGGGCTGCTCATCGGCGTGGCCGCGGCGATCAAGCTGACGCCCGCGGTGTTCGTCGTGTACTTCCTCTTCCGCCGGGACTTCAAGTCCGCGCTGCGGGTCGTCGCCGGGTTCGTCGCGGCCGGCGCCCTGCTGTGGGTGATCCGGCCGTCGGCGTCGTGGACCTACTGGACGAAGCTGGTGTTCGACGCCGGCCGCATCGGCGGCGGCGACTACGTCGGCAACCAGTCGCTGCGCGGGCTGATCGCGCGCACGGGGCTGTCCGTAGCCGCCGGGAACGTCGTCTGGGTACTGGCCGCGCTCGCCGGGATGGCGGTCGTCGCGGTGGTCATCGTGCGGGCCGCGGAGCCGGTGCTCGCGCTGACGGCGTGCGCGCTCGGCGGCCTGCTCGTCTCGCCGGTTTCGTGGACCCACCACTGGACGTGGTGCGTGCCGATCCTGGTGCTGGCCGGGTACTACGGCGTCCGCGCCCGGCGCACGGACCGCGTGGTCGGCTGGTGGTCCGGCGTCGTCGTCGTGGCCGGCTTGACCCTGTTCATCGTCGGCCCGATGTGGTTCGCCCCGCGCCCGGCGCCGTCCGCCCTCTGGTGGCTCGCCACCGAGTCCTACGAACTCTTCGGCGTGCTCCTGCTGGTCGTGGCCGCCTTCGCCGCACCTCGCCTGCGCGTGAAGAAGGGGACCTTCCTCGCCGGAACGACGGTGAAGGTCCCCTCCAAGGAACCTCAGGTCAGCTGAGCCGCTCGACGACGTACTCGACGCTCTGCGTGAGCTTCGTGACGTCGTCCGGGTCGATGGCCGGGAACAGGCCGACGCGCAGCTGGTTGCGGCCCAGCTTGCGGTACGGCTCGGTGTCGACGATCCCGTTGGCGCGCAGCACCTTCGCCACCGCGGCGGCGTCGACGTCGTCGCTGAAGTCCACCGTGCCGACGACCTGCGAGCGCAGGTCCGGGTCCTTCACGAACGGCGTGGTGTAGCTCGTCTTCTCGGCCCACTCGTACAGCCGCGACGACGAGTCCTTCGTGCGCGAGGTCGTCCACTCGAGGCCGCCCTGGCCGTTCATCCACTCGATCTGCTGGGCGAGCAGGAACAGCGTCGCGACGGCCGGGGTGTTGTACGTCTGGTCCTTGCGGGAGTTGTCCAGCGCGGTGGTCAGCGACAGGAACTCGGGGATCCAGCGGTCGCCGCCGCCGATCTCGCCGATCCGCTCGACCGCGGCGGGCGAGGCCAGCGCGACCCACAGGCCGCCGTCCGAGGCGAACGACTTCTGCGGCGCGAAGTAGTAGACGTCGAAGTCCTCGGCCTTGACCGGCAGGCCGCCGGCGCCGGAGGTGGCGTCGATCGCGACGAGCGCGCCGTCGGAGCCCTCGGGGCGGCGGACCGGCACCGCGACGCCGGTCGACGTCTCGTTGTGCGCCCAGCCGACCAGGTCGGCGCCGGCTTCGTAGGTGATCTCGGGCGCGCTGCCCGGCTCGGCCTTGGTGACGATCGGGTCGGCCAGGAACGGCGCGCCCTTGGTCACGGTCGCGAACTTCGAGGAGAACTCGCCGTAGGTGAAGTGCTGCGCGCGCTCGCGGACCAGGCCGAACGCGGCCGCGTCCCAGAACGCCGTGGTGCCGCCGTTGCCGAGGATCACCTCGTAGCCCTCGGGCAGGGAGAACAGCTCGGACAGGCCCGCGCGGACGCGTCCGACGAGGGACTTGACCGGCTTCTGCCGGTGCGACGTGCCGAGGTAGGTGGAGCCGGACTCCGCCAGGGCGCTCAGCTGCTCGGCGCGGACCTTCGACGGTCCGCAGCCGAAGCGGCCGTCGGCCGGCTTGAGGTCTGCGGGGATGGTCAACTCAGCGTCGGTCATGTGGCCAGTCTCTCAGGTCGGGACGCGGCTGGTGATGGCGGTTCGCCAGTGTCCGGTATGTGAGAGCGGGGCTCGGAAAACCGCTGTCCGGCATGCCCGGGTTGTCGGTAGTTTCACCTCGGCTCGGCGAGGGGAGGCAGTGGTGGAGGAGCCGTGGCGGCCGCGGTGGTGGCTGTTCTGGAACCTGGGCGGGATCGCCGTCGTGCACCTGGTCGCGGAGGGCGGCTGGACGACGACGACCACGATCGCGTTGCCGATCGCGCTGGCCGTGACCCTGGTGCTCGTGTTCGTCCGGCGGCTGCCGTGGTGGCTCACGGGTGAGCTGCCGTGGTGGCTCACGGGTGAGCTGCCGCGGGGGCGCCGGGTGCTCGTCGTGGCCGGTGTCGCTGGCCTGCTCCTCGTCGACGCCCTGGTCGTCTTCTCGCTGGTGCTGCACCCGCCGCACGGTGCCGACATCGTCTACGCCGGGGCGTTCGCCGCGACCTTCCTGGGCGGGTCGGCTTACGGCCTGGCTCGTCTCCTGCCGAAGGGGCCGCAGACCCGGCGCGCGGCGTTGCGATGGCGCCTTTGGTTCGCCACCGCGGCGGCGTGGACGGCGGGCGCGTTCGTGCTCGCGCTCGAGGTCGCGGCGATCGTGCTGGTCGGCGGCTGGCTGCCGTGGTTCGTCCCGGTGGCCGGCGGCGTGGCCGTGCTCGCGCTCGCGGCGTGGCGGTCGGACCTGGCCGGCCCGGCCCGGTGCCTCGCGAGCGACCACTGGACGCCGGTCGCGGCCGCGTCGTTCGACGTGCGCCCGGGCGAACCGGTGGACGGCTGGGCGGTGCTGCCGGGCGACGTCCGGATCCGGTTCCACCTGCCCGTCACACCGCCCGACGTCGCCGCCGAACTGGCGGACCGACGCCGGCTCTGGCTGGCCGGCTGGCCCTCGGAGTACCTCGTCGCGGGCCTTCCGGACGGCGGCAGCTACGCCGTCGGGGTCATCGGCCACCGCCGCCGTGGGGGTAAAAACACGGTTCCCGCACCGGACGGCGCCTGGTTGGCTCACCGGTCATGAAGACAGTGCAGCTCAGCTTCCCGGCGCCGCCCGAGGCGTTGTGGAACGCGCTCCCGGCCGGCGTCGCGGCGATCGGCGGGCAGGGCCCGTTCTACGACGCGCACCGCGGGTTCGTCTCGTTCCGGACCGGGATGAGCATGCTGAGCTGGGGCCAGGAGATCACCGCGACCGTGGCACCGGCGGCCGGAGGCTCGACCCTCACGGTCATGACGAACCTCAAGTTCGGCCTCTTCGACTGGGGCGAGGGCAAGCGGATCGCCGGCCGGTTCGCCGACGCCGTCGCCTTCTCGGCCGGGACCGCCGCGCAGGCCTGAGGGCCCCGCTCACCCGCCCTGGGGGTGTGAGCGGGGCCCGGCGGGTCAGCGCCAGCCGTCGACGCCGCCCGGCACCGGCGCGGCCGGGTCGTACGGCGTGCGCGTGAAGATGAACGTGGCCAGGTCGAGGTGCGTGGCGACGCCCTCGGCGTCCCGGCCCACCACGAGCGTCTCGCCGGCGTAGTAGCCGTCGAGGCCGACGTAGGTGTCCGGGCCGGTCGCGCGGAAGCGTGAGCTGCGCCCGGCGCCCTCGGCCGGGGCGAGCAGGAGCAGCCCGTCGCCCTGGACGCGCAGGTGGTACGGCGTCGGACCCCAGTGCCAGAGCCCGGTGAGGGGGAGCAGCGCGGGGTCGACGGCGGCGGGCTGCCACTCGGCGGGCAGGCGCGGCTCCCGCTCGTCGGTCGTGGTGATGAGGTCGAGGCAGAGCTGGGTGATGCCGACCCCGGACGTCGAGTTGGTGAGCACGAGCGCGCCGGTCTGCGCGGCCGGGTCGACCAGCGTCACGGCGAGGAAGCCGGGCATCGAGCCGGTGTGGCCGGCCAGCCGGCGGCCCTGGTAGCGCACGACCATCAGGCCGAGCCCGAAGCCGGTCGTCCAGACGTCGGTGTCGTCGACGGTGACCATGGTCCGCATCTCGTCGATGGTCTCCGGGGCGAGCACGCCGCCGCCGTGTCCGCCGAGGAACGCCGTCCAGCGGCCGAGGTCGGTGGCGGTCGACCACAGCTGCCCGGCCGGGGCCATCGCGCCGGCGTCGGGGCTCGGCTCCGGCAGCAGGACGTCGGCGAAGGGGTGCACGGCGAAGCCGTCGGCGTGCGCGCCGACCGGGTGCGGCGTCGTGCGGGTCATCCCGAGCGGGCCGAGGACCTCCTCGTCGAGCACCGAGAGCCAGCCCTTGCCGCGGTGGCGCGAGACGAGCTCGCCGAGCACGCCGTAGCCGACGTTCGAGTAGTGGAACCGCGCGCCGGGCCGGTGCTTGGTGGCGCCTTCGGCGAGGCTGCCGACCAGCGCGTCCCAGTCGGCGCCGGGCGTGCGCTCCCACCAGAGCCCGGGCGACTCCGACGTCAGGCCGGAGGTGTGCGACAGCAGCTGCGCGACGGTCGCGGCGCCGAACGGCGTGCCGGGCACGTGCTTTTCGAGCGGGTCGTTGAGGTCGAGCAGGCCTTCGTCGCGCAGTCGCATGACGGCCGTCGCGACGAGGGTCTTGGTGATCGAGCCCAGCCGGTACTGGGTGTCGGTGCCGGGCCGCTCGCCGCCGACGCGCCCGCGGCCCCCGGACCAGACGATCTCCCCGTCCCGCACGACGGCGGCGACGAGCGAAGGAGCCCGGCAGGCCGCCTGCTCGTGGGCGATCCGGCGGAGCAGGGCGTGTTGGGTCGACTCAAGCATGCCTGGCATTCTGCCGCCCGGGCCCCGGCCAGGCAGGTCCCGGCCCGTCACCGCCGTGCGCAACCAGGCATCACACGTGATTGGAGAGGCATCACGCGTGATTGGAGAGGCATCGCCGTGATGCCCGTTCAATCACGTGTGATGCCTGCTCAATCACGTGTGATGCCCCCGCAATCACGTGTGATGCCCGGTTCGGGTCAGCCCAGGAGGTTTTTCGACATTGCTGTGGTCACTGCCGCCGTGCGGTCCGACACGCCGAGCTTGCCGAACACCCGCAGCAGGTGCGTCTTCACCGTGGCCTCGCTGATGTGCAGGGCGCGGCCGATGTCGGCGTTCGTTCCGCCCTTCGCGACCAGCCGCAGCACCTCGACCTCCCGGGCCGAAAGGGGCTGCGGCTCCGGGTTGCGCACCCGGTTGACCAGCTTCCCGGCCACCGACGGCGCCAGCACCGTCTCGCCGCGCGCCGCCGCGCGGATCGCGTTCGCCAGCTCCACGCGCGAAGCGTCCTTCAGCAGGTAGCCCGACGCGCCCGCCTCGACCGCGCGCAGGATGTCGGCGTCCGTCTCGTACGTCGTCAGCACCACGATCCGGCGGCCCGGCTGCTCGCGCAGGATCCGCTTCGTCGCGCCGACGCCGTCGAGGCCCGGCATGCGCAGGTCCATCAGCACGACGTCCGGCTGCGCGACGCGGTCGAGCGCGACGGCTTCGTCGCCCGAACCCGCCTCGCCGACGACCGTGAGGTCCGGTTCGGCTTCGAGCATGCCGCGCAGGCCTTCGCGGACGACCGGGTGGTCGTCGACGAGCATGATGCGGATCAAGCCGGCACCTCCAGGGTGAGTTCGGTGCCGCTCGGGCCGCTCCGGACGCTCAGTGTGCCACCCACCTGCTCGGCCCGGGACCGCATGCCGCGCAGCCCGAAGCCGCTGACGCCGTCGGGGTCGAAGCCGACGCCGTCGTCGCGCACGAACAGCCGCACGGCGTCGTCCACAACGGACAGCCGCACCGAGACGGACGAGGCGGCCGCGTGCCGCCGGACGTTGTTCAGCGCCTCCTGCGCGCCCCGCAGCAGGACCACTTCGCCGGCCATGCCGATCGCCGGGAGCGCGTCGTCCACTTCGTACCGGACGGCGACGCCCGCCTCGTCGGCGAGCCGGTCGGCCTGGCGGCGGACGGCGTCCACAAGGGACCCGGACGCGAGGTCCGCCGGCGCCAGCGCGGCGACCATCGTACGGGCCTCGGCGAGGTTCTCACGCGCGGTCCGGGCCGCGAGTTCGACGTGCCGCCGCGCCGCCGCCGGGTCGCTGTCCAGTTCGGACTCGATGGCTTCGGCGAGGGTGACGATGCTGGTGAAGCCCTGGGCGAGCGTGTCGTGGATTTCACGCGCGAGCCGCTCGCGTTCGGCCGCGGTGCCCGCCTCGCGGGAAAGCCGGGCGACCTCGGCCTGGCTTTCCTCGAGCCGGTCGATCAGATCGGCCCGAGCCCGGCTTTCTTCGATGACGTGCAGGATGAACTTGCCGGACAGGATCCCGAACACGACGAGGATCGCGGTCATCGGCAGCAGGATGTGCAGCGCCGGCCCCCTCAGCCCGTCCGCGGCGATCGCCGAGAGCGGGCTCAGCAGGATCACCAGCGTGGTGAGCACCGCGGCCGGGCGGAACCCGAGCGTCGAGAACAGCAGCGGGCACACCATGAACAGGATGAAGCTGGACGTCGTGTCGGCGAACATCGCGGCCGCGACCAGCGCGACGACGACCACCGCCAGCAGCCACCGCTGCTTGAGGTGGCCGTCGTCGCGCACCACCCGCCGCCCCCACAGCAGGTAGGTCAGCGCGAGCGCGGTGAGCGCCCCGACCGCGACGACGGTGCGCACCGGATCGGCTTCGTCCAGCAGCACCAGCGTCGTCGTGGCCGCGTACGCGACCGCGAAGAGGATCTCCCAGAGCCAGTTGAACCGGTCCCAGGCGTCCTTCACCTCGCGTCGGTCCACCTGAAGCTCAGCCGCGCGAGCACCGCGCCCACCACGCACCAGATCCCCAGCACCAGCGCCACCCGCGGGAGCTCCCATGACCCAGCCATCTCCATCCTCACCGCGGCGTCCGGCAGGAACACCGACCGGAAACCCTGGCAGATCCACTTCAACGGGAAGAACGACGCGATCTCCACCATAACTTTCGGCAGGTTCGTGATCGGCGAGACGAACACGCCGGAGATGAACTGCAGCACCAGGTACAGCATCTGGACGATGGCGACGGCGCCGTTCGTCGACTTCGCGAGCGAGCTGATCGCGATGCCGAGCAGCGTGCACGAGACGATGCCGAGCGCGAACACCCACACCAGCGTCAGCCACTTGTCCGGCGCGGTCGGCAGCCGGAGCCCGAACAGCAGCATGGCGACGGCGACCATCAGCACGGTCTGCGCCAGGCTGGACACCGCGACCAGCACCATCTTGCCGACGAAGTAGGACGCGGGCGGCATGGGCGTGCCGCGAAGCCGTTTGAGCGCCCCGGTTTCCCGGTCGCCGGCGACGCCGGTCGCGATGCTGTTGAACGACGTCGAGACGATGCCGGAGCCGATCATCCCGGCGGCCAGCAGCTGCCCGGACGTGACGCCTTCGAGCGCGGTCGGACCGTCCAGGATGGACCCCAGCAGGATCATCAGGACCGCGGGCAGGGAGAAGGTGAAGACCACCTGTTCCTTGTGCCGGAAGAACTGCCGCAGCTCGGTGCCGCCGCGGGCGAGGCCCAACGTCAACGGGCCGGGTAGCGCGAGGGTGGTCATGCCTTGTCTCCGATCAGGTCCAGGTAGACGTCCTCCAGGCTCGGCCTGGTCACGGTCAGCCCGGCGAGCTCCCTACCCCCAGCAGAGAGCTCGTTCACGAGCTTGGTCGGGTACGCGGTGCGCTCGGCGTGCTCACCGCGTTCGTCGGACCACCGCACGGTGGCCTCGGCGGCGGCACGGCCCCCGAGGTTCCGCGGCGTGTCCTGCGCGACGATCGCCCCGCGCGCGATCACCGCGACGCGGTCGGCGAGCGCCTCGGCCTCGTCGAGGTAGTGGGTCGTCAGCAGGATCGTGGTGCCCTCGGCGGCGAGGTCGCTGATCAGCGTCCAGAACTGCCGGCGCGCCTCGGGGTCGAAGCCGGTGGTGGGCTCGTCGAGGAAGAGCAGTTCGGGCCGCCCGACGATCCCGAGCGCGACGTCGACCCGGCGCCGCTGCCCGCCCGAGAGCGACTTGACCCGCGCCCTGGCCTTCTCGGTGAGCCCGACCTTCTCGATGACCTCGTCGGGATCCCGCGGGTCCGGGTAGTACTTCGCGAAGTGCCGCACGGTTTCGGCGACGCTCAGCTCGGCGGCGTCGTTGGCGGTCTGCAGGACGATCCCGATCTTCGACCGCCAGGCACGGCCCGCCCTGCCCGGGTCCTCACCGAGCACGCTGACCTCGCCGGCGGTGCGCTGCCGGTGCCCTTCGAGGATCTCGACGGTCGTGGTCTTGCCGGCCCCGTTCGGGCCGAGCAGGGAGAAGACCTCACCCTGGGCGATGTCCAGATCGAGGCCGGCCACCGCGAGGTGACCGGGGTACTGCTTGCGCAAGCCGCGCACGCTCACTGCTGTGGTCATGGGTTACAGCCTGGTCCGGCGGCGGCTTGATCGGGAGCAACGCTCAGCTGAATCCCGGTGTCCATCGATCGGTGGACACGGCCACCCATGCCCAGACCGGCCGTGGTTTCCCGTGGAACCACGAAAACGCCGTCATACAAGCAAAAACACGCCGAATGCATGAACCCCGGACGGCCGCCAGCCGCCGCGCGAGTGAACCATGCTATTGACAACTTGTCTAACATGACAGAATGTCTCACAAGTGGGTGACCGCCAGTGACGGTGTCCGCCTCTCCGTTCACGTCGAGGGGCGGGACGACCGGCCCACCGTCGTGCTCGTGCACGGCTACCCCGACAACAGCTCCATGTGGGCCGGCGTGGTCGCCGAGTTGCGGGACGACCACCGGGTCGTCACCTACGACGTCCGAGGGGCCGGACAGTCGGACAAGCCGTCGGGACGCTCGTCCTACCGGCTGGACCAGCTGGCCGACGACCTCAAAGCGGTCGTCGACGCCGTCCAGCCCGAAGGGAAGGTCCACCTCGTCGCGCACGACTGGGGGTCCATCCAGACCTGGCACGCCGTCACCGGGGACGGGCTGCGCGGGCGGGTCGCGTCCTACACGTCCATCTCCGGTCCGAGCCTCGACCACGCCGGCGCCTGGTTCCGCGCGCAACTCACCCGTCCGACGCCGAAACGCCTCAAGAACGCCTTGAGCCAGTTCCTCCACTCCTGGTACATCCTCGCGTTCCAGATCCCGCTCATCCCGCAGCTGCTCTGGCGCACCGGCCTGCTGGGCAAGCAGATCCAGCGCATGGAACCCGACGCCGCGAAGCCGGACAAAGAAGACGGCATCCACGGCCTCGAGCTCTACCGCGCCAACATGTTCACCCGCCTCTCCCGCCCGGCGCCGCGCCCCGCCGACGTCCCGGTGCAGGTCCTGGCCCCGACCGGCGACGCCTACGTCACCACGCCGCTGCAGACCGAAGTCGTGCGCTGGGTGCCGGACCTGCGGATCCGCCGGATCGTCGGGACGCACTGGGTCACCCGCGCCAAGCCCGCGGTGGTCGCGGGAGCCGCGGCCGAGCTGATCGAGTACGCCGAAACCGGCGTCGAAAGCCGCGCGCTCAAGCAGGCGAAAGCGACGAAGTTCGAGCACAAGCTCGTCGTCGTCACCGGCGCCGGCAGCGGGATCGGCCGCGCCACCGCGCTCGCCTTCGCGGCCGAGGGCGCCGACGTGATCGTCACCGACATCGACCCCGCGAGCGCCGCCGAAACCCTGAAGCTGCTGGGAAGTCACGGCCTCGGCGAGTACACAGTGGACTCCAGTGACGGCGACGCCGTGCACCGCTTCGCCGAGCAGGTCCGCAAGGAGCACGGCGTCCCGGACATCGTGGTCAACAACGCCGGCATCGGCATGTCCGGCCCGTTCCTCGACACGTCCGTCGAGGACTGGGAACGCGTCATCGACGTCAACCTCTGGGGCGTGATCCACGGCTGCCGCGCGTTCGCGCCGATGCTGGCCGAGCGCGGCGAAGGCGGCCAGATCGTCAACTTGGCTTCCGCGGCCGCCTATCTGCCGTCGAAGATCCTCACAGCTTATGCGACGACGAAGTCCGCCGTGCTGACGTTGAGCGTCTGCCTGCGGGCCGAGCTGGCCGCGCACCACATCGGCGTCACCGCGGTGTGCCCGGGCATCGTCAAGACGAACATCACGAACACGACGCGGTTCGTCGGAGTGTCCGAAGAGGAGCAACGGCGCCGGCAGAAGGAAAGCTCGAAGCTGTACGCCCGGCGGGGTTTCGGTCCGGAAGGCGTCGCCAGGGACATCCTGCGGGCCGTGGACAAGGACACCGCGATCGCACCGTCCACACCGGAGGCCAAGGTCGCGCTGGTCCTTTCGCGACTGACGCCCGGTCTCCTCCGCCAGGCCGCGAAGCTGGACCTGACGCCGTGAGCCGGCCGCGGCGGATGTCGCCGCAGGCCCGCCGCGACGACCTCATCCGGGCCGCGCTCGACCTGTTCGGCTCGCGGGCGCCGGAGCTGGTCACCGTCGACGACATCGTCGCGCGCGCCGAGGTGTCGCGGCCGCTGTTCTACCGGTACTTCTCCAGCCTGCGCGAACTGCAGGTGCAGGCCCTGCGCACGGTCACCGACGGGCTCACCGACGGCCTGGCCGGGCTCGAGGAAGGCCCGCCGGAAACGCGCCTGAAGGGGGCCGTCCGCGGCCTGATCGACGTCGCCGACCACTACCGCGCGGGGTACATCGCCCTGCTGCGCACTGGTTCCGTGATCGCGACGTCGGAGACGGACGCGGCGATCGACGAGGTCCGCAACCGCGCGGTGGCCCTGATCCTGGACGCCCTCGGCGTCGAGGACCCGTCACCGCTGCTGTCGCTGACCCTGCGCTGCTGGACGGCGGTCGTCGAGGGCGCGCTGCTGAGCTGGCTGCAGGAGGGCGGCGTCCCACGCGAAACCCTGGACACCTGGCTCGTCGACCAGCTCACGGCCATGCTCGGCGCGACCACCGCACACGAAGAGGCCGTCACTTTCCCGGGAAAGTGACGGCCTCTCCGAGGGGGTCAGTGCTTGGTGACCAGTTCCCAGCCCTCGACGTCCTCGGGGCTGCGCGGCTCCGGGCCGACGTACTTGGCCGACGGCCGCACCAGGCGTCCGGTGCGCTTCTGCTCCAGGATGTGCGCGGCCCAGCCGGCGGTGCGGGCCGAGCTGAACATCGCGGGCATCATGTGCGGCGGGACCTGGGCGAAGTCCAGGATGACCGCGGCCCAGAACTCGACGTTCGTCTCGATCGGGTGATCCGGGCGCCGCTCGCGCAGCTCCTTCAGCGCGGCCTGCTCCAGCGCGGCGGCCGCCTCGAAGCGGGCGGCGCCGAGCTCCTGGCAGGTGCGGCGCAGCACGCGCGCCCGCGGGTCCTCGGCGCGGTAGACGCGGTGGCCGAAGCCCATCAGGCGTTCCTTGCGGTCGAGGATGCCCTTGACCAGGCCGGCCGGGTCACCGGTGCGCTCGACCTCTTCGATCATCGGCAGCACGCGCGCCGGGGCGCCGCCGTGCAGCGGGCCCGACATCGCGCCGATGGCACCCGACATGGCCGCCGCGACGTCCGCGCCGGTCGAGGCGATGACGCGGGCGGTGAAGGTCGAGGCGTTGAGGCCGTGCTCGGCGGCCGACACCCAGTAGGCGTCCAGCGCCTTGACGTGCGCCGGGTCCGGCTCGCCGCGCCAGCGGATGAGGAACCGCTCGGTGATCGAGTGGGCCTCGTCGACGCGGGTCTGCGGCACGGCGGGCTGGCCGATGCCGCGCGCCGACTGCGCGACGTAGGAGAGGGCCATAACCGAGGCGCGGGCCAGCTGCTCACGGGCCTCTTCGTCGGTGATGTCGAGCAGCGGGCGGTAGCCCCAGATCGGCGCGAGCATGGCCAGCGCGGCCTGGACGTCCACCCGGACGTCGCCGGTGTGCACCGGCAGCGGGAACGGCTCGGCGGGCGGGAGGCCGTGGCCGAACCGGCCGTCCACGAGAAGTCCCCATACGTCGCCGAAGGTCACCTTGCCGGCGAGGTCTTCGATGTCGACGCCGCGGTAGCGCAGCGCACCGCCGTCCCGGTCGGGTTCGGCGATCTCGGTGTGGAAGGCGACGACGCCCTCCAGACCCGGTCGGAAGCCGTCGTCGGGTTGGCCGGACGGCTGTGGCTTGCTGATCGTGGAGGTAGTCACTGTTTCGCGGAACCTTTCGGTGCGCTTTTTCCCCGTCTTGGTGGTGGTGTCGCGCGGACGGAATAGCGCACGGAAAGCGCGCACCATCGCACGGATGGATAGACCTTGCTCCCTCGATCGCCGGGGGGCAATCGAAAGATGCGGTGGTTTCGGTCACGATTACGAGAACGATTCAGTCACCGGAGCCGTCGCACAGGAGAATTTTCGCCACTCAGTGTGACGAAGCCCAGGTAAAACCTGTGTTTCCGAACCGGGCGGCCGCGTGGTCCGGGTGATAGACCTAGCGCATGCACCTCAGCCCGCAGGAGCGCGACAAGCTGCTCATCCACGTGGCGGCCGACGTCGCGCGGAAGCGGCTGGACCGCGGCGTCAAGCTGAACTACCCGGAGGCGGTGGCGCTGATCACCGACCACGTCCTCGAAGGGGCCCGCGACGGGCGCACGGTCAGCGAGCTGGTCGCGAGCGGCCGGACCGTTCTCTCGCGGGCGCAGGTCCTCGACGGCGTGCCCGAGATGGTCGACTCCGTGCAGGTCGAGGCCACGTTCCCGGACGGCACCAAGCTCGTCACCGTGCATGACCCGATCGTGTGAGGGACAGCCGAATGCATCCTGGCGAAATCATCCCCGGTGCCGAGCCGGTGGAGCTGAACCCCGGCCGCGAGCGCGTCACGCTGCTCGTGCGCAACCTCGGCGACCGGCCGGTCCAGGTCGGCTCGCACTACCACTTCGCCGCGGTCAACCCCGGCCTCGAGTTCGACCGCGACGCCGCCCGCGGCCGCCGGCTGGACGTCCCGGCGGGGACGTCGGTGCGGTTCGAGCCGGGTGTCGAACGGGAAGTCGATCTCGTGCCGCTCGCCGGCGCGCGCCGCGTTCCGGGCCTGCGGTCCGAATTCTCCGGGGAGTTCTGAAATGCCGCAGATCGACCGCGAGCGCTACGCCGAGCTGTTCGGCCCGACCACCGGCGACCGGATCCGGCTCGCCGACACCGACCTGCTGATCGAGGTCACCGAGGACCGCTCGATGGGTGCCGGCGGCTCCGGTGACGAGGTGCTCTTCGGCGGCGGCAAGGTCATCCGCGAATCCATGGGCCAGGGCATGGCGACCCGGGCCGAGGGCGCGCCCGACCTGATCATCACGGGCGCGGTGATCCTCGACCACTGGGGTGTCGTCAAGGCCGACGTCGGCGTGCGCGACGGCCGGATCGTCGGCATCGGCAAGGCGGGCAACCCGGACACGATGGACGGTGTCGACCCGGCCCTGGTCATCGGGCCGTCGACCGAGGTGCTGGCGGGTAACGGCAAGATCCTCACCGCCGGCGGCATCGACTGCCACGTCCACTTCATCTGCCCGCAGCTCGTCGACACGGCGCTGGCCGCGGGACTGACCACTTTGGTCGGTGGCGGTACCGGCCCCAACGAGGGCACGAAGGCGACGACGGTGACGCCCGGCGCGTGGAACCTCGGCCGGATGCTGTCCGCCATGGACGGTTACCCGGTCAACGTCCTGTTGCTGGGCAAGGGCAACACCGTCCGGCAGGAGGCGCTGCGCGAGCAGCTCGCCGCCGGTGCGGGCGGCTTCAAGCTGCACGAGGACTGGGGCACGACACCGGCGGCCATCGACGCGTGTCTCACGGTGGCCGACGAATCGGGCGTCCAGGTGGCGATCCACACCGACACCCTGAACGAAGCCGGGTTCCTGGAGTCCACTGTGGACGCCATTGGCGGCCGCTCGATCAACGCCTACCACACCGAAGGGGCCGGCGGCGGGCACGCGCCGGACATCATCGAGGTCGTCTCGCTGCCGAACATCCTGCCGTCCTCGACCAACCCGACCCGGCCGCACACCGCCAACACCCTCGACGAGCACCTCGACATGCTGGTGGTCTGCCACCACCTCAACCCGTCGGTGCCGGAGGACCTCGCGTTCGCCGAGAGCCGGATCCGGCCGTCGACGATCGCCGCCGAAGACGTCCTGCACGACCTGGGCGCCATTTCGATGATGAGCTCGGACTCGCAGGCGATGGGCCGGATCGGCGAGGTGATCATCCGGACCTGGCAGACGGCGCACGTGATGAAACGCCGTCGCGGCGCACTCCCGGGCGACGGCGCGGCCGACAACCTCCGCGCCCGGCGGTACGTCGCCAAGTACACGATCAACCCGGCCATCGCGCACGGCATGGAGACCGAGATCGGCTCGGTCGAGGTCGGCAAACTCGCCGACCTCGTCCTGTGGGAGCCGAAGTTCTTCGGCGTCCGCCCGCACGTGGTGCTGAAGGGCGGCTTCCCGGCGTGGGCGGCGATGGGCGACGCGAACGCGTCCATCCCGACACCGCAGCCGGTGCTGGCGCGGCCGATGTTCGGCGCGAACATCGGGGCGGCCCTGAGCCTGCACTTCGTCGCACCGTCCGCTTTGGACAGCGGCCTGCGCGAGACGTTCGGCATCACGCGACCGCTGGTCGCCGTGGCGAACACGCGGGCACGCACCAAGGCCGACATGGTCCTCAACGACGCCACGCCGGACGTCCGCGTCGAGCCGGACAGCTTCGCGGTGCACGTCGACGGCGAGCTCGTCGAGCCGCAGCCGGTGACGGAACTGCCGATGGCCCAACGGTACTTCCTGTTCTGATGGACCTCTCGGCGCTGATCCTCGCGGACTCCCGCTTCCCCGGCGGCGGGCACGTCCACAGTGGCGGGATGGAGGAAGTCGTCGCCCGGCGGCTCGTGACGTCCGTGCGCGACCTGCCCGGGTTCCTGTCCGGCCGGTTGCGCACGGCGGGTGCCCTGGCGGCGGTGTTCGCCGCCGCCTCGGCCCACGCGGCCGTCACCCGCGGGAACTGGTCGCTTTTGGACAGTGAGCTGGAGGCGCGCACTCCATCGCTCGCGCAGCGCGAAGCTTCGCGGGCGCAGGGCCGGGGGACCGCGCGGGCGGGCCGGATCGCTTGGCCGTCTCCGGTACTGGACGCGTTGCTGGCCGAAACCCCGCGTCCGCACCACCCGATCGTGCTGGGCGCGCTCGTCGGCGTCGCGGGCGGGTCGCCGTACGACGCCGCGATGGCCGCCGCCTACCTCGGGGTGAGTGGCCCGGCGAGCGCGGCCGTGCGGTTGCTGGGGCTGGATCCCTTCGCCGTCAACGCGGTCGTGGCCCGGCTCGACCTGCGGTCGGTGGCGGCGGAAGCGGCGGCCGTGGCCGGGGACGACCCGGTCTCGCTGCCGTCGCCGGGGTCGCCCGCGTTGGATCTGTTCGCCGAGGCGCACGCCCGGCACCACCAGGAAGAGGTGCGTCTCTTTGCCAGCTGAAGGCCATGGCCACGGTCACTTCCACGAGGTCAACTTCGACCCGACGGCCGCCGAACCCGACCACTACGACGCGGCGCCCACGACGGGCCGCGCGTACCGGATCGGCATCGGCGGCCCGGTCGGCTCCGGCAAGACGGCGCTGACCGCGGCGCTGTGCCGAGCGCTGGGCGACGAGGTGAACCTCGCGGTCGTCACGAACGACATCTACACGACCGAGGACGCGGACTTCCTGCGCCGCGCGGGGGTGCTCGACCCGGCGCGGATCGAGGCCGTCCAAACGGGAGCGTGCCCGCACACGGCGATCCGCGACGACATCACCGCGAACCTGGACGCGGTCGAGCGCCTGGAGGAGAAGTTCCCGGGCCTGGACCTGGTGATCATCGAGAGCGGCGGCGACAACCTGACGGCGGTGTTCAGCCGCGGGCTGGCCGACAGCCAGATCTTCGTGGTGGACGTCGCCGGCGGCGACAAGGTGCCGCGCAAGGGCGGCCCCGGCGTCACGACCGCGGACCTGCTGGTGATCAACAAGATCGACATCGCGCACCTGGTGAACGCGGACATGGACGTGATGACGTCGGACGCGCACCGGATGCGCGGCGACCTGCCGGTCGTCACGCAGTCCCTGGTGGACACCCCGGACGCGCCGGACGTGGCCGCCTGGGTCCGTTCCCTGCTGTGAAGGCCCACGCCCGGTTGACGGCGTGCTTCGACGGCACGCGCACGGTGCTGCGCGAACTCCGTTCGATGGCGCCGTTGACGCTGTTCCCGCGCCGCCGGTCCGGCTCGACGGCGGTGGTGCACCTCGTCAACTCGGCGACTTCGCCGCTGGGCGGCGACGAACTGCTGCTCACGGTGCACGTCGGCCCGGGCGCTTCGCTGCGGCTCTCCGGCGTGGCGGCGACCTTGGCGCTGCCCGGCCTGCACGGCGAGCCATCGGTGTCCACAGTGGACGTCGTGGTCGAGGCGGGCGGGTCGCTGGAGTTCCTGCCGGAGCCGACGGTGATCACGTCGCGCGCCCGGCACACGGCGGAGTTCCGCGCGCAGGTGGCGTCGGACGCCCACCTGCACACACGGGAAGTGCTCGTGCTGGGCCGCGCGGGCGAGCGTCCCGGGTCGTTGACGACGTCCCAGCACGTCACGCGGGGTTCGGTGCCGGTGCTGCGGCAGACGTTGTCGATCGGCTCGGACCTGGACGGGAGCTTGGCGGTGCTGGCGGGCCGCCGGGTGCTGGCGACGGACCTGGTGGTCGGCGGCCCCGATCTCCCACCGGCCTCGGGTGACTGGTGGTCCCGGACGCCGCTCGCCGCCGGGGGCACCCTCACGACTTCGCTGGCGCCCGACGCCGTCACCGCGCTGAAGGTGTTCTGACCGCTCGCCGGAGAAGGCCCCCTGCGCCTTCTCCGGCGAGCGGAGGCATCAGAACTTCGTGCCCAGCCAGGTCATCGCGATCGGGCCACCCACCGACACACCGCCGATGTGCTCCAGCAGGGGGAATTCCTGCCAGGTCACCGACGCGCCCAACGACTTCCAGCGGTCGCGCAGCCCTTCGCCCACGGAAAACGGAGTCAGCTCGTCCAGCGTCCCGTGGTAGAGGAACACCGGGGCTTTCGGCGCCACCGTTCCGAGGTGGTTCGCGGCGAGCCGCGCTTGCCAGTGCGGCTCGTGGATCGGGTCCGGGACCGTCACGAAGTCCTGCAGGTGCGCGAACGGTGCCGCCGCGCCCAGTTCGATCGTGCACGCCCGGGACACCCGGGCCACCGCCTCGCGGCCGCGGTCGTTGAGGATCGACGCGAACGGCACGTCGGGGTACGCCGCCGCGAAACCCGTTGCCGCGCCCAGGACCAGGCCGAACGCCGCGCCGCCGTCGTTCGCGCGGAACACCGCGTTCAGGTCCGCCGGCACCCCGCCCGCCGCGACACCGACGACGTGCAGCGAAGGTGCGTAGGAACTTTGCAGTTCCGCTGCGAAAGCCGCAGCCTGGCCGCCTTGTGAGTAACCGAAAACGCCGACCGGGCCCGACGGCGACAGCCCGGCGCCGGGTACCCGCGAGGCGGCACGCGCCGCGTCGAGCACCGCCCGGCCTTCGGACTGCCCGACCGCGTACGTGTGCGTGCCCGGCGTGCCGAGCCCTTCGTAGTCCGTGACGACGACCGCCCAGCCCCGCGACAAAGCCTGTGCCAGCAAGGCACTTTCGTTCTCGGTGCCCTGCGCCAGCAGGTGGGAAGGCGCGCACTGGTCGCCGAGCCCGTGCGTGCCCACCGCGTACGTGATCAGTGGCCGGGGGCCACCACCCGCCCACGGCGCCGGCGGGACCAGTAGCGTGCCCGAGACCGCGTTCGGCTCGCCGGTGGCCGACGTCGAGCGGTACAGGAGGTGCCATGCCTTGACCGGGGCGGGAAACGGGCCGAGGAACACTGTCGTCGGCTGAGCGGACAGCAGCACACCGGGATCCGCCTGCGCGACGGGAGTCGTCACCGCGAAAAGAACGGTGACCGCGACCAGCAACCGACGAAGCACCATTGCCTCCGGCCCTTTGGTAATCAAGATTTTCACAAAATAGCCAGCCCGGTAGTATCTGGCAATCCCTCAGAAGGAGGAGACAACCGGTGGCTCGCACGTACGGCGGCGTCGCGCCCGAGCAACGCCGCGCCGATCGCCGGGAGCGGCTGCTCACGGCCGGCCTCGAGCTGTTCACCTCCACCGGCTTCCGGCACACGAAGATCACCGAGGTGTGCGCCCGCGCCGGGGTGTCGACCCGGAACTTCTACGAGGAGTTCTCCGGCAAGGAGGACGTCCTGCGCACCCTCCACGACCGGATCAACAGCCTCGCGCTCGAGCACGTCACCGCCGAGCTCGACAAGGTCGCCGACGCCGACGCGCTCACCCGCATCTCGACGTTGCTGGACGTCTTCATCGCGACCGTCACCGCGGACCCGCGGATGCCGCGCCTCACCTACGTCGAAGCGGTCGGCGTCAGCACCGAGCTGGAGGCGCAGCACCAGGTGTGGGTCGACCGCTGGGCGAACTTCATCGCCGCGGAGGCGACCCGCGCCGCGGAGCACGGCGTCGCGCCGGCGCGCGACTACCGGCTCACCGCGATCGCGCTGGTCGGCGCGGGGACCGGGCTCCTGCGCGAGTGGCAGGCGCACGAGCCGCCGCTGCCGGTGGAAGACGTCGGCGCGGAGCTGCGCGCGCTGATGCTGGCCGCCATCATGCGGCCGGAAAAGATCATGGACATCCCGGGCAACCCCGGCGCGCTCCCGGACGTGAAGGAGTCGAGCCGGGAGGGGGATCCGGGGGGAGGCCGGCTCGCGTGAAGGCCCTTTGCCCACGGCAAAGGGCCTTCACGGACACTACGGCGTGCGAACCGCCGGGAGGCCGAGCGCGACCGGACCCTTCGTCTGGCAGACGTCGTGACAGCTGTTGTCGAGCGTGCAGCACAGCGAGCAGATCGGGCCGTCCTGCTTCGCGCAGTCCGCGACGTCCGGCAGCTCGTACGGATCGCCGCAGACCGAGCAGGTGTGCGTCGCGCGCAGGTCGGCGTCGGGGCCGATGACCGTGTTCGGTCGGGTCAGGTACGTCCGGCCGCGGGTGACGGCGGCGAGCGCCGGCACCAGCACGATCGCGATCACCAGCGCCAGCAGCGGGCTGAACGCGGCGAGGAACGGCCCGAACGCGCCGAAGTACGCCACGATCGACACCACCGACGCCACGACCATCGAGCCGAACCCGACGGGGTTGATCTTGGGCAGGTAGGCCCGCTTGAACTCGATGTAGCGCGGCGAGAGCCCGAGCGGCTTCGCGATCACCAGGTCGGCGCACACCGCGCCGATCCACGCGATCGCGACGTTCGAGTAGAAGCCGAGGATCTTGTTCAGGAAGGCGAACGCGCCGAACTCCATCAGCGCGAGCGCGATCCCGCAGTTCACCAGCACGTACCAGACGCGGCCCGGGTGCTTGTGCAGCACGCGGGAGAAGAAGTTCGCGAACGACAGCGACCCCGAGTACGCGTTCGTCGTGTTGATCTTGATCTGCGAGACGACGACGAACAGCGCGGCGAACGTCAGCGCCACCGGGCCCAAAGCCGGCTTCACCGCTTCGAGGTACGGCGCGATCGGCTCGAGCGCGTGCGTCTTCCCGACGACGCCGAGCGCGAGGAACGCCAGCAGCGCGCCTCCGATCTGCTTCGCGGCGCCGAGGATCACCCAGCCGGGTCCGGCGGCGAGCACCGCGGCCCACCACGACCGCTTGTTCTCCGCTGTCTTCTCGGGCATGAACCGCAGGTAGTCGGCCTGCTCGCCGATCTGCCCGATCAGTGACAGCGCGACGCCCATGCCGAGGCCGAACCCGATCGCGGAGAACCCGGACCCCGCGCCTTCGGTGCCGCCGAAGTGCGCGAACTCGGCGAACTTGCCCGGCTCGCGGACCAGCACGACGACGAACGGCAGCACCAGGCCGGCGATCCACAGCGGCTGCGTCCAGGTCTGCATCTTCGCGACCGCGCCCATGCCGTAGAGCGCGAACGGCAGCACGATCAGCGTCGCCAGCAGGTAGCCGATGGGCAGCGGGATGCCGAGGGCCAGCTCGAAGGCCTGGCCCATGATCGAGCCTTCGAGCGAGAAGAAGATGACGGTGAAGCTCGCGTAGACGAGCGACGTCAGCGTCGACCCGAAGTAGCCGAAGCCGGCTCCGCGGGTCAGCAGGTCCATGTCCACTCCGGACTTCGCGCAGGCGGCCGCGATGGGCACGCCGGTCACGAAGATGACGACGGCCGCGGCGAGGATCGCCAGGACGCCGGAGGTGAAGCCGTAGGAGAGGACGATGCTGGCCCCGATGGCGAAGTCGGCGAGGTAGGCGATGCCGCCCAGCGCCGTCGTCGCGACCACGAACGGTGACCATTTCCGGAACGAATGAGCGGCGAAGCGCAGTGAGTAGTCCTCGCGGTTCTCGTTCGCCGCGAGCGGGGCGTACCGGCGTTTCGGCGGAGCGCTTTCTTCCGCGTCCGACAGGGTCTCGGTCATGCCTGCCTCCGGGGTGGTGGGGAACGGGCCGAAAGGTAGGCGGGTCCTGTATCGATCCTGGTCCGGTGGGTAACGCCCGGGTTACGGCTTGTTGTACTGCGGTTACACGGCGGTGGTGTCGGGTGTCACCGTTCAGTGGGTTCCGCCGCAGCTCGGAAGGCCCTAACGTGCCTAGAGCCGAAGTCGACTGATGCCCCGACCGGGCGTGGAGGTTTGGCGATGACGCCGAGGATCGAGGACCAGGTGGAAGACGCCGTAGTTCGCCTGCCCGGAATGCGGGTCGCGTACGACGGAGCGGCGTTCGACGAGTCCGCGCTGGCGGCCACCTGGACCGACCAGCTGCAGGGCTGGCTGAACCAGGCGGTGGCCGCCGGGATCGCCGAACCGAACGCGATGGTGCTGGCGACGGCGGACGCCGAAGGCCGGCCGTCCTCGCGCACGGTCCTGTGCAAGGGCCTCGACGAGCGCGGCGTCGTGTTCTACACGAACTACACGTCCTCGAAGAGCCACGACCTCACCGCGACGCGCTACGCGTCGGTGACGTTCCCCTGGTACGCGCTGCACCGCCAGGTCCACGTCCGCGGCGAGGTCGAGAAGGTCGGCGTCAAGGAGACCGCGGAGTACTGGGCCCAGCGGCCGCGGGGTTCGCAGCTCGGGGCGTGGGCGTCGCCGCAGTCCCGGGTCGTCGACGGCCGCCGGGCGCTGGACAACGCGCTGAGCGGGATCGAGCGGCGGTTCGCCGACGTCGAGCAGATCCCGGCGCCGCCGCACTGGGGTGGCTGGCGGATCCGCCCGGACCTGGTCGAGTTCTGGCAGGGCCGCGAGGACCGCATGCACGACCGGCTCCGCTTCGTCCGCAACGACGACGGCTGGAGCATCGAGCGCGTCGCGCCGTAACCGCTTTCTCGAACGTGGCCTCCGCTTCGGCGGGGGCCACGTTCGCAGGCGACGAAAATCACGCGACCGGCGATAGTTAGCCGGGCTAAGCTCGGCGGTTGTGACTTCCGAACCGGAGACCTTGCCGCCCCGCTCGGGCGTTCGCAAGCTCCTCGGCCGCATCATCGTCGACACCCGGCCGTTGAAGATCCCCGCGTTCCGGCGGCTCTGGCTGTCCACTGTGGTCACCGCGGTCGGGACCCAGCTGACCGCGGTCGCCGTGCCGAAGCAGGTCTTCGACCTCACCGGGTCCTCCGCCTACGTCGGCCTCACCGGGCTCGTCGCGCTCGTGCCGCTGCTGATCTTCGGGCTCTGGGGCGGGGCCGTCGCCGACGCCGTCGACCGGCGCAAGCTGCTCGTCGTCACCAACGTGCTCGTCGCGATCACCTCCGCGCTGCTGTGGCTGCAGGCGTTCCTGAACTTCGGCTCGGTGTGGCTCGTCCTCGGCCTGCTGGCCGTCAACCAGGCGCTCTTCGCGATCAACATGCCGACGCGCGGCGCCGTCGTCGCCCGGCTCGTGCCGCCCGAGCTGCTGCCTTCGGCCAATGCCCTGAGCTCGACGATGTCGACGTTCGGCGCGGTCTTCGGGCCGCTGCTCGCCGGCGCGCTCATCCCGGTCCTCGGCCTCTCGACGCTCTACCTGATCGACGTCGTCGCCCTCACGATCACGCTGATCGCGGTCTGGCGGCTGCCGGCGATCCCGCCGCTCAACGGCCCGTCGCGGCGCGCCGGCCTCAGCGACGTCATCGACGGCTTCAAGTACCTCGCGACGAAGAAGGTGCTGCTCGCGTCGTTCGTCGCCGACATCATCGCGATGGTCTTCGGCATGCCGCGGGCGCTGATCCCGGAGATGGCCGAGCGCACGTTCGGCGACCCGCCCGGCGGCGGCCCCGCGCTCGGCTGGCTCTACGCCGCGCTGCCCGCGGGCGCGATGCTGATCGGGCTCTTCTCCGGCTGGCTGACGCGCATCCACCGCCAGGGCGTCGCGGTCGTCGTCTCGATCTGC
Source organism: Amycolatopsis sp. NPDC004378 (assembly GCF_053602455.1). NCBI lineage: Bacteria > Bacillati > Actinomycetota > Actinomycetes > Pseudonocardiales > Pseudonocardiaceae > Amycolatopsis > Amycolatopsis sp. NPDC004378. Next base: position 860,880 of record NZ_JBSGDR010000001.1, on the reverse strand, counting down.
GCGTGGGGCGCGGCCGTGGCGGCGTTCGGGCTCGCGCACTCGCTGTGGCTCGCCGTCCTCTTCATGGCCGCGGCCGGCGCGGCGGACATGGTCAGCGCGGTCTACCGGATGGCGATCCTGCAGGTCGCGACCACCGACGAGATGCGCGGACGGCTCCAGGGCGTCTTCACCGTCGTGGTCGCCGGCGGCCCGCGGATCGCCGACCTCGTCCACGGCTGGGGCGCCGCCGCGTTCGGCACCGAGGCCGCCGCGACCGTCGGCGGGCTGCTCGTGATCGTCTCGGTGTGCGCGTCGATGTTCCTGCTCCCGGCGTTCTGGCGGTACCGGGCGCCGACCGCTTAGGCCGTTCGGAGTACGGTGCCGGGCATGCGTACCCTCGCCGTCGTTTTGGTCGCTTCCGCCGCTTTGACCGCTTGCTCTTCGGGTGCCGAACCGGCGAAGACGCCGCCGTCGTCGTCCGCGCCCAAGCCGAGCACGAGCGCGAAGCCCGCGGCGGCCGCCGACCTCGACCCGTGTGTGCTGCTGCCCGCGGATGCCGTCTCGAAGGCCCTGTTCCTCGACAACCTCAAGGCGGTCCCGGGCCCGTCCCGCGACACCTCGGCCAACGGCGGCAAGTCCCGCAGCTGCGAGTACCAGCTCGACGGCAAGGCGGCCGGCGCGCTGGCCGTGACCCGCTACGAGGGCCGCCAGGGCAAGCCGCAGGAGATGGTGGCCTCGATCAAGAAGGGCAAGCCGGGCGCGCAGGACATCCAGGGCTTCCCGAACGGCGCCGTCTTCTACACCGAGGAGCAGAAGACGGCGACGCTCGCTTCCGCGGAGCTGGTGTCCGGGACGCCGGTGCTGGTCAACTACACCGGCCCGGCGAAGATGACCGCCGACCAGATGGCGCCGCTGCTCAAGAAGGCCCTCGAAGCGAGCTGACGCTCACCGCCGCAGGGCGGCCAGCTCGACCGGGCTGTGCGCCGAGAACACCCTGACTTCGTTCTGGTGCTCCCGGGCCAGTTCGTGGAGCCGCTCGAGGTTCGCCAGCCGGGCCTTGCGGTCCGTCTGGACGAGGTTCTGGAACACGGTCATGCCCGGCGGGCAGTGCGGGCTCACCGGGTCGAGCTGGCCGTGGAAGAAGTACGCGTCGCCCGCGTGCAGGAGCCAGCCGTCGCCGGTGTCGACCGCGACGCCGGTGTGCCCGCGCGTGTGGCCCGTGAGCGGGACCAGCAGGATCTCCGGCGGCAGGCCCTTGAGCGAGCGGACCGCCTCGAAGCCGAACCAGGGCTCGCCCAGCTCGTCGTACGCGCTCCACAACGGCTGGTGCGCGAACTGGGCCGCGCGGTAGCGGTTCTTCTCGGCCGCGTTCGCCGGCGACGTCGCCGCGCGGTGTTCTTCCGACCGGACGTGCACGACGGCGTTCGGGAAGTCGGCCAGCCCGCCCGCGTGGTCGACGTCGAGGTGGGTCATCACGATGTGCCGGACGTCGGCCGGGTCGAGGCCGAGCGCGCGGATCTGCGCGACGGCCGTCTCGGCCTGCGCGAGCCGCGCGCCGACCATCGCCATGAACGGGCGGCCCAGCCACTCGCCGGGGCGCGCCACGGCCTGGGTGCCGAACCCGGTGTCGACCAGCACGAGGCTGTCGCCCGTCTCGACCAGCAGGCAGTGCGCGACCAGTTCGGCGCGGCGCAGCAGGCCGGGCTCGCCGTCGAGCAGCTTGCCGCCCGCCGGCCGCATCGATCCGCAGTTCAGGTGGTGCACCTTCATACCCTGCTCCTGCTCGTTTTTCCGGGGTCCGGGTGGCGAAGCCCCCGGTTGTCACTTGTGCTCAGCCGGAGGAAGTCGGTCTCGTCGTGCGCGGCGAACACGGTGACCTCGTCGCCGTGCTCCTGAACAAGCTGGCGCAGGCGGCGGTGATTGTCCAGTCGCGCGCCCTTCACCGTCTCCATCCGGCCCTCGAACCACTTCAGGCCCGGCGGGCAGTGCGGCTCGGCGTCGACCTGCCCGTGGAAGAAGTACGAGTCGCCGGCGTTGAGCAGCCAGCCGCTCCCGGTGTCGACGGCGACGCCCGCGTGCCCGCGCGTGTGCCCGGAGAGCGGGACCAGCAGGATCTCCGGGGGCAGCCCGTCGAGCTGCCGGACGGCGCCGAACCCGAACCACGGCTCGCCGGTGTCCGCATAGGACGTCCACTGTGGACCATGGGCGAACTGGATCCGGCGGTAGCGCCCGCGTTCCGCCGCGTCGCGCGGCTCGGTGAACGCCCGCAGCTCTTCGGCGTAGACGTGCACGCGCGCCCACGGGAAGTCGATGAGCCCGCCCGCGTGGTCGAGGTCGAGGTGGGTCAGCACGATGTCGCGGACGTCGGCCGGGTCGAAGCCGAGCGCACGGATCTGCGCGATCGCGGTCTCCGCGGGATCTTCGACCGGGTTCGACTGGCGGACGAAACCCGCGCCCAGCCAGGCGTTCCGGTCGACGGCGGCGGGCGTGCCCATGCCCGTCTCGACGAGCACGAGCCCGGTGTCCGTCTCGAGCAGCAGGCAGTGGCACACCATGGTGGCGCGCCGGAGCAGGCCCGGCCGGCCGTCGACCAGCTTGCCGCCGAGCGGGCGCATGGTGCCGCAGTTCAGGTGGTGGACGCGCATCAGGACAGCTCCCGGTCGAGGGTGGCGTGCAGGTGGGCGGCGACGGCGCGCAGCGGCGCGACGTCCCGGCGGGTGCGGGCCAGCAGCAGCCCGCCTTCGATCGCGGCGAGCACGACGGTCGCCAGCTCGTCGGCGCGTCCGGCGGAAAGACCCTGCCCGGCAAGGTAGTCCCGCAGGATCCCGTGCCACGACGAATAGCCGTCGGCGCAGGCTTCCCGGATCGGCACGCTCTCCGCGGCGGCGTCGAGCGCGACCGTCGCGAGTGGACAGCCGCGCTGGAAGTCCGACCCGGTCAGGAAACCCGCCAGTGCGTCGACCGCGCGGTCGACGGCCGTCGCGGCATCGGGCGCGTCGCGCAGGACGGCTTCGAGCACGGCTCCGGTGCGTTCGCCGGAAAGCCGGACGGCTTCGGCGGCGAGCTGTTCCTTGCCGCCGGGGAAGTGGAAGTAGAGCGAACCCTTCGGCGCACCCCCGGCCGTCGTCAGCTGGGTGAGGCCGGTGGCGTGGTAGCCCTGGGTCTGGAACAGGTCGGCGGCGGTGTCGAGCATCCGCTGCCGCGTGTCGGTGCGACGGACCATGGCGCCGACTGTAGCCCAAACTATGACGACCGGTCTAGTGAGTTCGATGCTCGGTAAGGTCGTCCGCATGGGCAACCCGACCGGTCAGCAGTTCGAGATCACCCGCGGCAACGCACGCGCCGTCGTCACCGAAATCGGTGCCGGGCTGCGCGCGTTCGAAGTCGGCGGAGTGCCGTACGTCGAGGAGTTCCCCGAAGACGCGAAGCCGCCGAAGGGCGCCGGGCAGGTGCTGCTGCCCTGGCCGAACCGGACCAAGGCCGGCAAGTGGACGTTCCAGGGCGAGGAGCAACAACTCGAGATCACCGAGGAGGCGCGCGGCAACGCCATCCACGGCCTGACCCGCCACCTCGAATGGGAGCTGCTGGAGCACGCCGAGTCGTCGATCACCCTGGCCGTCGACGTCGAGGTGCAGCCGGGCTGGCCGGTGCCGCTGCGGGCGACGGTGACCTACGAGGTCGCGCCGCGCGAGCTGACCATCACCCACGAGATCCGCAACGAGGGCGAGCAGCCGATCGGCGTCGGCGTCGGCACGCACCCGTACTTCCGCGTCGGCGACGTCCCGACCGACGAGCTGACCCTGACGCTGCCCGCGAGCCGCGTCCGGCCGTACGTCGGCGACCAGCAGATGCCGTACGCGGAGGAGCAGGACGTCGAGGGCACGGAGTACGACTTCCGCGGCGGCCGGGTGCTGGCGGGCGTCGACCTGGACACGGCGTTCGGCGCGTTGTCGACGGCCGACGACGGCACGCACCACTTCGTCCTGGCCCACGGCGAGAAGCAGCTCGTCGTGTGGACCGGCCCGGACTTCCGCTGGGCCCAGGTGTTCACGCCGGACGACCTGGTCGGCCGCGGTCGCGCGGTGGCGATCGAGCCGATGACCTGCCCGGCCGACGCGCTCAACACGGGCACGGACCTGATCGACCTGGAGCCGGCGGCGTCGTGGTCGGGCAGCTGGGGCATCCGCGTCCGGTGAACCGCCTGGACGTCGCCGACGCGGGCGAAGTGCTGACGCTGCAACGCGCCGCGTACGTCACGGAGGCCCGCGCGCACGACGACTGGGACCTGCCCCCGCTGCTGGAAACCCTCGAGGAGACCCAGGCGGCGCTGTCGTCGTGCCTGTCTTGGGGCATCCGGGAGTCGGGCCGCCTGGTCGCCTCGGTGCGGCTGACGGTGACGGGCCCGGTCGGCACGATCGGCCGGCTGGTGGTGGCGCCGGACCGCCAGGGTTTCGGACTGGGCGGCGGGCTGCTGCGGTTCGCGGAGTCGTCGGCCCCGCCGTCCGTGACGGTGTTCCGGCTGTTCACGGGCGCGAAGAGCGTGGGGCCGCTGCGCCTGTACGCCAAGCACGGCTACCGCGAGACGCACCGGACGCCCGAGAACAACCACGAACTGGTGCACTTGGAGAAGGCCCGTGTGGAGGGCCCGGCGCCAGTTCGTTAGCGTGGCGAACTATGGCGAAGGCAATTGTCGGGGGCTATGTCCTCCCCATCGACGGTGACCCCATCGAAGGCGGCACGGTGCTGATCGACGACGGGAAGATCGTCGCGGTCGGTACCGAGGCCGACGTCGACATCCCGGAGGATGCCGAACTGGTCGACGCGGCCGGCACCTGGGTGCTGCCCGGCTTCATCGACGCCCACGCGCACCTCGGCGTGCACGAGGACGGCGAGGGGTGGGCCGGCAACGACACCAACGAGATGACCGACCCGAACGGCGCCCGCTTCCGCGCGATCGACGGCATCGACCCCTACGAGCCGGGCTTCGACGACGCGCTGGCCGGCGGCGTCACCAGCGTCGTCATCAAGCCGGGGTCGGGCAACCCGATCGGCGGCCAGACGATCGGCGTCAAGACCTGGGGCCGCAGCATCCTCGACATGGTCTTCGCGGAGCAGGTCAGCGTGAAGAGCGCGCTCGGCGAGAACCCGAAGCGCGTGTACGGCGACAAGAAGCAGACGCCTTCGACGCGGCTGGGCGTCGCCGCGATCCTGCGCGAGGCCTTCACCAAGGCCCGCAACTACCAGGCGAAGCGCGCGCACGCGGAGTCCGAAGGCAAGCCGCACGAGGTCGACCTGACGCTCGAGACGCTCTCGAAGGTCCTCGACGGCGAGCTGTACTGGGACCAGCACGTCCACCGCGCCGACGACATCGTCACGGCGCTGCGGCTGGCCGACGAGTTCGGCTACAAGCTCGTGATCAACCACGGCACCGAGGGCCACCTGATCGCGGACCTGCTGGCCGAACGGGACGTCCCGGTGATCCTGGGCCCGCTGTTCACCACGAAGTCCAAGGTGGAGCTGCGCAACCGCACGCTGCGCTCGGCGGGCATCCTGGCCCGCGCCGGCGTCCGGATCGCGATCACGACGGACCACCCGGTGATCCCGATCAACTTCCTGGTGTACCAGGCGGCCCTGGCGGTGAAGGACGGCCTCGACCCGGTGACGGCGCTGCGGTCGCTGACGATCAACCCGGCGTCGATGCTGGGTCTGGACGAGCAGATCGGCTCGCTGAAGCCGGGCTTGGACGCGGACGTCGTGCTGTGGTCCGGCGACCCCCTCGACGTGATGAACCGCGCGCTGCGCGTCTTCGTCCGCGGCGACGAGGTGTACCACTTCGACGAGTCCCTGGGCGAGGGCGTGTCCAAGGACCGCCGCTACCGCGAAGCCCGCTGAGTTTCGGGCGGCACGCCGGTTACCGGGCGGTTCCGGCGTGCCGTCCGTTTTCACGAGAGCAGCGCGTCCAGGTCGAGCTCGACGGGGAACGGTTCACGGGTCGCGAAGGTGCCGGTGACGGCCGGGGCATCCCGGTAGCCCCGGCAGGCGACCAGCGCGACCGGCTCACGGAGGTCGACGATCCAGTAGTGGGGGATCCCGGCGTCGGCGTACTCGTCGTGCTTCACGCGGTAGTCGGTGCGCCGGGAGCCCGAGGTCGCGATCTCGACGACCACCGCCACCTCCTCGGCGCGGATCGGGTCGGCCCGCGCGGCCCGGTCGAAGACCAGCAGGTCCGGGCGGCGGGAGAAGCCGGGCTCACCGGGCGGCGCCAAGCCGAGGTCCAGGTCGCTGCCGAGGACGAACGCGAGCCCGCGCGGCAGCTGCCGTTCCAGCTGCCCGGCCAGCCGGCACGCGGCCAGGTTGTGCGCCCGCCCGCCGCCGGGCGAGGGCACCACGCGGCCTTCGACCAGTTCGGTGAAGCCGCGGTCGGTTTCCCCGAGCGCTCGGTACTCCTCGAGGGACAACAGCTGGTCGGGCATGCGCAGAACGCTATCCGTCCCGCGGGTGGGACAGCGTTCGCTCGACCAGGTCGGCTCAGTCGAGCAGGGCGTCCAGGCCGATCTTGACCGGGAACGGGACGTCGGTGGTGAAGGTGCCGGTGACCGCCGAGGCGTCCAGGTACCCGAACTCACCGGCTTGGTGGCAGGCGACGAGCGAGATCGGTTCGGTGATGTCGACGATCCAGTAGTGCGGGATTCCCGCGTCGGCGTACTCGTCGTGCTTCACGTGGTAGTCGGTGCGCTTCGAGCCCGGTGATACGACTTCGATGACAACGGCCACCTCTGCCGCCCGGACCATGTCTTTGTCCTCACGAACACGAGCAAGTCCGGCCTCGTCGACGATCATCAGGTCGGGCCGCCGCGAGAAGCCGGGTTCGGCGGACAGGGCCAGGCCGAGATCCACATCTGTACCAGGAAGAACCTTGAGGTGGCCCGGCACCTGTCGACCGAGTCGCTGAGCCAGCTCGAGCAGCACGAGGTTGTGTCCGGGCTGGGGACTGGGGGACATCAAGACGCGCCCCTCCACGAGTTCGGTGAAACCTGTGTCGGTTTCACCGAGCGCCGCGTACTCCTCGACGGTCAGCAGGTGATCGGGGATCTCCCATCGGGGAGCGGAGCCCGGCTGGGGAAGTGCGGCCACAGGTTCTCCTCACGTTGCCGGGATTTGTCTCACGGCATCTGGTGTAACCAGGAGTAACCATAGCTGTACCGTACGTGTGACAGGAGCCGCTCGGTCAGGCCTTCTTCAGCTCCCGCGCGATGACCAGCCGCTGGATCTGGTTCGTGCCTTCGAAGATCTGCGGCACCTTCGCCTCGCGCATGTACCGCTCCACCGGGAAGTCCCGCGTGTACCCGGCGCCGCCGAGGACCTGGACCGCGTCCGTCGTCACCTTCATCGCGCCGTCCGTGGCCACCAGCTTGGCGATCGAGGCCTGGCGCTGGAACGGCAGCCCGCGGTCGCGGCGGCGCGCCGCCTCCAGGTAGCAGGCCCGGGACGACTCCACCACCGCCGCCATGTCGGCCAGGAGGAATTCCACCCCCTGGAAGTCGATGATCGGACGGCCGAACTGCGAGCGGCCCTTCGCGTACGTCACGGCTTCGTCCAGTGCCGCCTGCGCCAGGCCCACCGCGCACGCCGCGATGCCGAGGCGGCCCGAGCTCAGTGACGACAGGGCGATACGCAGGCCGTCACCGGCGGAACCCAGCAGCCGCGATGCCGGGACGCGGGCGCCGTCGAAGATCATCTGGGCCGTCGGCGAGCCCGTCAGGCCCATCTTGCGCTCGCGCGGCGCCGCCGAGAGGCCGGGTGTCGACGAGTCGATCAGCAGGCACGAAATCTCGTCCGGGCCGGTGCGCACCATCGTCGTGTAGAAGTCCGCCACGCCCGCGTGCGTGATCCACGCCTTCGTGCCGTTGACGACGTAGTCGGTGCCGTCGAGCCGCGCGCGGGTCGACAACGCGGCCGCGTCCGAACCCGCGTTCGTCTCCGACAGGGCGTACGCGCCCAGGAGCGAGCCTTCGAGCATGTCCGGGAGCCACTCGTCGCGCTGGGCGTCCGTGCCCCATTCGGCCAGGCCGTAGCAGGACATCGTGTGCACCGACAGGCCGACGCCGACCGTCATCCACGCCGTCGCGATCTCCTCCAGGACCTGCAGGTAGACCTCGTACGGCACCTCGCCGCCGCCCCAGCGCTCCGCGTACGGCAGCCCCAGCAGGCCGGACTTCCCGAGCAGGCGGAACTGCTCGCGCGGGAACTGCTCGGCCTCTTCGGCCGCCGCCGCGCGGGGCGCGAGCTCGTCGCGGGCGATCTCCCTGGTCAGCGCGATCAGGTCCTCGGCGGCCGAATCCGGCAGCAGGCGTTCCGCGGGCATCGTCGTCCTCCATGACGGTACTGAAAACAGTACTCTAGGCTCAACTAGAGTACTATAGAGCGGACTGGGGCGGACCGACTGCGTAGGAGATAGTGAGCCGATGTCCCCCCGCGAGGCCCTCGCCCTCGGAAGCAGCCGCCGGCTGACCGCTCGCCAGCGCGCGCTGCTCTCCGAGCTCGAAGAGCTCTTCCTCGCCGAGGGCTTCGCCGAGTTCACCCTGGACGACCTCGCCGCCCGCCTGCGCTGCTCGAAGTCGACGCTCTACGCGCTCGCGCCGAGCAAGGAGCAACTCGCCGTCAAGGTCGTCACCCGGTTCTTCCGCGGGGCCGCGGAGCGGATCGAAGAGCGGATCGCCGGGATCGACGACGCCCGCAAGCTCATCGGCGAGTACCTGGCCGGCGTCGCCGAACACCTGAACCGGGCTTCCCCGTCGTTCATGCGCGACCTCGCCGAGTTCGGCCCGGCCCGCGAGGCGTACCAGGTCAACAGCCGGTTCGCCGCGAACCGGCTCCGGCAGTTCATCGACCGGGGCGTGGCCGAGGGCGTCTTCCGCGACGTCCACGCCCGGCTCGTCGCCGAGATGACCGGGTTGATCATCGAAGGCATCCAGACCGGGGTGCTCGGGCAGCGGGCCGAGGTGTCCGACGCCGAAGCGTTCACCGCACTGGGTGAACTGCTGCTCGGCGGGCTCGACAAATAGCGGACAGGAATTGTCAGCCTGAACTCCACTAAACTCCCCGCGTGATCGTCGTAGGCGGAGAAGCACTGGTCGACCTGGTTCCCGGCGACCCCCTGGATTCCACTGTGGACGGTGGGCTGCGCGCGCTGCTGCCGCGCCTGGGCGGCGGGCCGTACAACGTCGCCCTGGCGGCCGGGCGGCTCGGCGTGCCGACGGCCTTCCTTTCCCGCGTCTCCACCGACCGCTTCGGCGAAGCGATGGTCGAGCGCCTGCACGCCTCGGCCGTCGGCACGGCGCTGCTGCAGCGCGGGGGCGAGCCGACGACGCTCGCCGTCGTCGCCCTCGACGCGAAGGGCGCCGCGCACTACACGTTCTACGTCGAGGGCACGGCCGACCGGCTGGTCGCGGACCCGGGACCGCTGCCGGAGAACGTGACCGCGCTCTCACTCGGCACCCTCGGCATGGTCCTCGAGCCCGGCGCGTCGGCGTACGAGGCGATGCTGCGGCGCGAGGCCGCCCGCGGCGTGCTGACCGTCCTCGACCCCAACATCCGCGAGGCGCTCATCACCGACCCGGCCGCCTACCGCGCCCGGTTCGCCTCCTGGCTGCCGGACGTCCGGCTGCTCAAGATCTCCGACGACGACGCCGCCTGGCTCACCGGCGGCGCCGACCCGGTCGCCGCCGCGAAGACGTGGGTCGAGTCCGGTGTGGACGCCGTGGTGCTCACCCGGGGCGCCGACGGGATCGCCGTGATCACCGCCGCGGGTGAGCTGGCCCACGTGCCGTCGCGGAAGGTGACGGTGGTCGACACGATCGGCGCGGGCGACACCGTCCAGGGCGCGCTGCTGGCCTGGCTGCACACGCACGAGGCCGCCGACCTGGCGTCCCTCGACGCCGGCGCGTGGCGCGAGGCGCTGGAGTACGCGGCGAAAGCGGCGTCGATCACCGTGTCGCGCAGCGGGGCCGAGCCGCCCACGTCGGCCGACATGGCGTCCACCGTGTGAACCTGGTCCCAAAGGGGCCCCCAGGAGCAACGCCACCGCTGCGCGAACACACGTTTCTCGACTAACGTTGAGGGGCATTCTTCATACCCCAGCGGGGCGGTGTGCAGCGAGGCGCCAGTGTTTCCTCGCGTGAACACTTGGCTACCTGTGGAACCCGCAGGCGCCGCCGGCCCGTGCCGAAACGTGAGAGGGACTTGCATGTCCGACGCGACGACTGCGGGGCAGTCCGGCGGCGAAACCGCGAAGCTGACCCTGCCGAGTGGCGAGCACGAGTTCAAGATCGTCCACCCGGTCGAGGGCGCGCCCGGGATCGAACTGGGGAAGCTGCTGGCGCAGACGGGGTACATCACCTACGACCCCGGGTTCGTCAACACCGGCGCCGCGTCGTCCGCCATCGCCTACATCGACGGTGACGCCGGGATCCTCCGGTACCGCGGTTACCCGATCGAGCAGCTGGCCGAGAAGTCGACCTTCGTCGAGGTGTCCTACCTCCTGATCTACGGCGAGCTGCCCACCGAGGCCCAGCTGGCCGACTTCACCGAGAAGATCCAGCGCCACACGCTGCTGCACGAGGACCTGAAGGCGTTCTTCAGCGGCTTCCCGCGTGACGCGCACCCGATGCCGGTCCTGTCCAGCGCGGTGTCGGCGCTGTCGACCTTCTACCAGGACTCGCTCGACCCGTTCGACGAGCCGAACGTGGAGCTGTCCACCATCCGGCTGCTCGCCAAGGTCCCGACCCTGGCCGCCTACGCCTACAAGAAGTCCGTCGGCCAGCCGCTGCTGTACCCGGACAACTCGCTCGGCCTGGTCGAGAACTTCCTGCGGATGACGTTCGGCTTCCCGGCCGAGCCGTACGAGGTCGACCCGGACATCGCGAAGGCGCTCGACCTGCTGTTCATCCTGCACGCCGACCACGAGCAGAACTGCTCGACGTCGACGGTGCGCCTGGTGGGCTCGTCCGAGGCGAACCTGTTCGCCTCGATTTCCGCCGGCATCAACGCGCTGTTCGGCCCGCTGCACGGCGGCGCGAACGCGGCGGTCCTCGACATGCTCGAGGGCATCCAGGCGGACGGCGGCGACGTCGCCAAGTTCGTCGAGCGCGTGAAGAACAAGGAAAAGGGCGTGAAGCTGATGGGCTTCGGGCACCGGGTCTACAAGAACTACGACCCGCGCGCGAAGATCATCAAGAACACCGCCGACGAGATCCTCGGCAAGCTGAAGGGCGGCGACCAGCTGCTCGACATCGCCAAGAAGCTCGAAGAGACGGCCCTTTCCGACGACTACTTCGTCGAGCGCAAGCTGTACCCGAACGTGGACTTCTACACCGGCCTGATCTACCGGGCGCTGGGCTTCCCGACGAAGTTCTTCACGGTGCTGTTCGCGCTCGGCCGGCTCCCGGGCTGGATCGCGCACTGGCGCGAGATGATCCAGGACCCGGCCACCAAGATCGGCCGCCCGCGGCAGATCTACACCGGCTACGACTCGCGGGACTACATCCCCATGTCCGACCGCTGAGCCGGACCGCTGAGTTTTCACCCTGGTAGTCGCCCCGCCGTGCACCCGCACGGCGGGGCGCTTATCGTTGGGCCGCGTGACCAAAGAAGCACCCGTCGTCCTGTGGTTCCGCCGCGACCTGCGGCTGGGTGACCACGCCGCGCTGCTCGAAGCGTCGAAGCACAGCAAGCACGTCCTCGCGCTGTACGTCCTCGACGAGGCGCTGCTGAAGCCGGGTGGCGCGCCGCGGGAGGCGTTCCTCTACGGGTGCCTGGAGAAGCTCGACGAGCAGCTCGGCGGCCGGCTGATGCTCGTGCGCGGCGAACCGGCGGCCGAGGTCGTGAAGGCGGCGAAGAAGATCGGTGCCGCGGCGGTGCACGTCAGCGCGGACACCGGGCCGTATGGCCGTCGACGGGACGCTTCCGTGGCGAAGGCGCTGGCGGAGCACAACATCGACTGGGTCGAGACCGGCTCGCCGTACGCGATCACGCCCGGCCGCGTCACCAAGCCGGACGGCGACCCGTACCGCGTCTTCACGCCGTTCCACCGCGCTTGGACCGCGCACGGCTGGCGCGGGCCCGCCGACACCGGACCGTCCCTTGTGGACTGGGTGGAACCACCGCGGTCGCTCAAGATCCCCAAGCCGCCCAAGGTTCCGGCGACGCTGCCCGAGCCGGGCGAACAGGCCGCGCTGGACGTCTGGCACGCCTTCCTCGACAACGGCATCGAAACCTACGACGAGGATCGCGACCGGCCGGACCGCGAAGGCACGACCCGGCTTTCGCCGTACCTGCGCTGGGGCTGCGTCCACCCGCGGACGCTCCTGGCCGACCTGGAAGGCGACGACCGCGCCGGCGCGAAATCCCTGCGCAGCGAGATCTGCTGGCGCGAATTCCACGCCGACGTCCTGTTCAACCGCCCGGAAACCGCACGCGAGAACTACGACTCGCGCTTCGACAAGATGAAGCACGACAACGACCACGACGCCTTCGAGCGGTGGTGCGCGGGCAGGACCGGCTACCCGGTCGTCGATGCCGGGATGCGGCAGCTGCTCGCCGAGGGCTGGATGCACAACCGGGTGCGGATGGTCGTCGCGAGCTTCCTGGTGAAGGACCTGCACCTGCCGTGGTGGTGGGGCGCGCGGCACTTCATGAAGCACCTGGTGGACGGCGACCTGGCGTCCAACCAGCTGAACTGGCAGTGGGTCGCGGGCTGCGGCACCGACGCCGCGCCGTACTTCCGGATCTTCAACCCCACGACGCAGGGGGAGAAGTTCGACCCGAACGGCGACTACGTCCGCAAGTACGTGCCGGAGCTGCGGCCGGTCCAGGGCAAGGCGGTCCACAAGCTGAAGGACCGCCCCGAGGGCTACCCGGAGCCCATGGTCGACCACGCCCACGAGCGCCAGGTGTCCCTGGAGCGGTACGGCGCGATCACGTCGTGAGTGGTCAGCCGCGCAGGGCCTCCGACAGCTTGATGCGGCTGCCGATGCGCAGCACGCTGTTGCCGTAGATCCTGCCGCCCAGCCAGGTCAGGGCCGCGACCAGCGCGACGGTCAGGCCGAGCGACAACCCGATCTCCCAGCCGGCCGCCGCGCCGGTCGAGATCCGGGCCGGCATCAGGATCGGCGACAGCAGCGGGATCAGCGAGAGCACCTTGGTCCCGGTGCCCGACGGGTCCTGCAGCAGCAGGTTGATCCCGGCGATGAACCCGACGACGAGGATGATGTTGAGCGGCGAGACCACCGACTGCGTGTCCTCCTGCCGCGAGACCAGCGAGCCGAGCGCGCCGTAGATCGTGGCGTACAACAGGAAACCGAGCAGGTACCAGAGCAGGCCCCACAGCAGCGTCCCGGTGGCGAAGCCGGACAGGGTGAACACGCCGGTGACCGAGGCCGCGACCAGCCCGGCCGCGCCGAGGATCACCAGCTGCGTCAGGCCGACCAGGCCGAGCCCGATCACCTTGCCCAGCAACAGCTGCCACGGCCGCACGCTGGCGAGCAGGATCTCCACGACCCGGCTCGACTTCTCCTCGACGACGCCCTGGGCGACCATCATCCCGTAGGTGATGATGCTGAGGTAGAGCAGGAACGCCACGATCAGCCCGACGACCAGCCGTTGCGTGTGGTCGGCGGGTTCCGGCGAGATCGGGTCGTCCTGCACGTGCGTGCCGTCGACCTGCGCCATCACGTCGGCCGGCTCGAGCTGCGCGGACGACAGCACGCCGTCGAGCACCTGCTGCTGCGCGACCTGGTCGAGCACCCGGCGCAGCTGGTCGTCCAAAGAGGACTTGTAGGTGGCGGTCAGCTTCGCCGCGCTGCCCGAGACGAGCGCGTCGAGGTCGCCGTTCTCGACCTGCCGGCGACCCTCGGCCGGGTCGGTGACGGTGACCGTCTCGACCTGCCGCCCGGACTGGGCCGCCGCGACCTGCAACTGCCGCGCGATGCCGGTCGCCTGCCCGGTCAGGCCGACGGTGTTCTTCTCCGCCGACCCGGCCAGCGCCGTCTGGAAGCCGACGTACCCCAGCAGCAGCACGAGCAGCACCGCGGTGCCGATCACGAACGAACGCGTCCGCAGCCGGGTGTTGAGCTCGCGCTTCAGCACGAGCCAGACGGCCCGGCGGCCACTCAGCTTCTTCATCGTTTCCCCTTGTCGGACACCGCGTCGCGGAACAGCTCGGTCAGCGACCGGCGACGGCGGCTGAACTCGGTGACCGGTCCGGTCGCCAGGGCCGCGGCGAGCACGGCCTGGTCGTCGGCGCTGGGTTCGAGGTCGAGCACGGTGGTGGGACCGTGGTTTTCGACGACGCGCACGCCGGGCAGCCCGGCGGCCCAGCCTTCGGGCGCGGCCGGCGCGGTCACGACGAGCTTGCTGCTCGCCCCCGCGGTCAGCTCGGCGACCGTGCCGACGGCGACCATCCGGCCGGCGCGGATGATCCCGACGCGGTCGCACAGCCGCTCGACGAGGTCGAGCTGGTGGCTGGAGAACACGACCGGCACCCCGGCCGCCGCCTTCTCACGCAGCACCGCGCTCATGACGTCGACGGCGAGCGGGTCCAGGCCGGAGAACGGCTCGTCGAGCACCAGCACGGCCGGGTCGTGCACCAGCGCGGCGGCCAGCTGGACGCGTTGCTGGTTGCCGAGGCTGAGCTTCTGGACCTCGTCCTTGCGGCGCTCGGCCAGCCCGAGCCGGGCGATCCAGAGCTCGGCGTTGCGGTGGGCTTCGTTCGTGCTCAGGCCGTGCAGCTCCGCCAGGTAGACGAGCTGGTCGAGCACCTTCATCTTCGGGTAGAGCCCGCGCTCCTCCGGCATGTAGCCGATGTGCGTCCGGGTCTCGTGGGTGACCGGGCGGCCGTCGAAGCGGACTTCCCCGCCGTCGGCGGCGAGCACCCCCAGCGCGATCCGCATCGTGGTCGTCTTGCCGGCGCCGTTGCTGCCGACGAACCCGAACAGCTCCCCGGCGCGGACGTCGAACGAGACGCCGTCCAGCGCGACCTTCGTGCCGTAGCGCTTGGAGATCGCGTCGATCTCCAGGGTCCCCTCAGGCATTCCCCATCCCCTCCTCGTGCCCGGTCATGCTCCCCCCTCGCGGTAGACCTGGGTGGACAGCGGTGTGAACGGCTCGCGGCTGAACACCGCTTCGACCGGCAGGTCGAACACCGCGCAGATCCGGAACGCCAGGTCCAGGCTCGGATAGTGGTCCCCCCGCTCGAGCGCGCCGATGGTCTGCGGGTTGACCTCGACGGCGCTCGCGAGCGCGGCCCTGCTCAACCCGCGCTCGGCGCGAAGCACGGCCAGCCGGTTGTAGATCGGCAGCTCTTTGCCGCGTCTGACCGGACTCATGAAACGTACTGTTGCAAAAACCCAATGGGACGTCAACTCAAGAGAACGTCAAGGTCCGGTTCAGGCGAGCCCGGCGAGCGACTTGTCGACAAGCTCCGCGACGCGTGGCCTCGCGGCCTCGGCGTCGGCCGGGACCAACGCCAGCCGGGTCCGGCGCTCCAGCACGTCCGCGACGTCCAGGGCGCCCTCGTTCCGGACCGCCCACACGACCTCGGCCGCGGTGATCTCCGTCCCGGGGAAGACCGGCGCGGCGAACTCCTCGTCCAGCTCGCCCAACGCCGCCACGCGCGGCGCTTCCGTTCCGTAGCGCGCGACCAGCCGCGGTGCGGCGTCCACAAGGGACAGACTCGGCCGGGGAGCCGCGCCCAGCAGGGGCAACCGGGACGTCCGGCACGGCGAAGCCGAAAGCCCGGCCAGCCGGACGGCGGCGTCGACCGCGTCCTCCGCCATCCGCCGGTACGTCGTGAGCTTCCCGCCGACCACGGTCAGGAGCCCGTCCGATCCGGCCAGGACCGCGTGCTTGCGCGACAGGTCCGCCGACCGGCCGCCGCCCTCGACCAACGGCCGCAGGCCCGCGTACGAGCCGGCGACGTCGTCTCGCGTCAAGGGCCGCGAAAGAACCGAAGAGGCCAGCGACAGCAGGAAGTCCACATCGGACTCGGGCACCGAAGGCACGTCGGGGATCGAGCCCGGCACCGGCTCGTCGGTGAGTCCCAGGTAGACGCGGCCGTCCGGCTGGGGGAGCAGGAAGACGAACCGGTTGGTCTCGCCCGGCACGGGGATGTTCACCGACGTCGTGCCCATCGGGACCGTCCCCGGCGCCAGCACCAGGTGCGACCCCAGCGACGGCCGCAGCCGGACCGACCCCGTGAGGGTGCCCGCCCAGACGCCCGCCGCGTTGATCACCTGGCGGGCGTGGATGTCGAACGAATCGCCCGAAAGTCCGTCGCGGACCCGGACCCGGTCCGCCGAAAGGGACGACGCGGACAGGCGGGTCAGGATCCGGGCGCCGAACGACGCCGCCGTGCGCGCCAGGGAAACCACCAGCCGGGCGTCGTCGACCAACGCGCCGTCGTAGGCCAGCAACGCGCCGCGCAGACCGGGCACGGCGAGCCCGGGAGCCAGGGCAAGCGCTTCCGCGGCCGGGACCGAACGCGGCCGCGGCAGCACCGACGACGGCGTGCGCGCCGCCCGGCGGAGGCCGTCGCCCGCGCGGAGGCCGGCCGCCACGAGCGCCTGCTGGGCCCGGGAAGTGCTGGGGTACAACGGGAACAGCTGCGGCATCGCGCGGGTCAGGTGCGGTGCCGTGCGCGTCATCAGGATGCCGCGTTCGACAGCGCTTTCATGGGCCAGGCCGAGCTCGCCGTGCGCCAGGTACCGCAGGCCGCCGTGCACGAGCTTCGACGACCAGCGTGATGTCCCGAACGCGAGGTCGTGCGCCTCGACGAGCGCCACCGACAGCCCGCGCGAAGCCGCGTCCAGGGCGATGCCCGTGCCGGTCACACCGCCGCCGACCACCGCGACGTCGACGCGCTCGCCCGACGCCAGCTCCGCGAGCTCGCGTTCGCGTCGCCGCGCGTTGAGCGAGCCGGACGTCATGGCTTCAGCGCCGCGTCGAGCACGTGCGTGAACTCCGCCAGCAGTGCCGCCTCGCCGACGTCCACCGTGGCCGGCCGCAGTGAGAACGCGAACGACTGGACCACCAGCAGCACCGACCGGGACTGCGCCGCGACGGGCGCGCGCCGGATCGAACCGTCGCGGTGACCGGCTTCCAGCAGCTGGTGGAGGGCCTGTTCGGCGAACTTCTGGGTCGCGCCGAGCCGCTCCACGATGTACGGGAGGACGAGCTCGGGGTCGACGTCGAGCAGCGTGCGGAACAGCGGGTCGGCCGCCAGCGCGCGGACGCCGGCCGACGCGATGAGCACAAGCCGCTCGCGGCTGTTCGCGGCGTCGGCGCCGCGCTCGCTCGCCGTGCGCAGGAGCCCGCTGAACTCGCGGGTCATCAGGGCGGCGAGCACGCTGCGGACGTCCGGGAAGCGGCGGTAGACCGTCATCCGGCTGACCCGGGCGGTGCGGGCGATCTCGGCGAGTGTGGTGCGGCGCACACCGACGGCCAGCACGCACGAGCGCGCGGCGTCGAGCAGCACGTCATCGGCCACGCGCGTCGCCGTCTGGCGGTTGCGGGTGTCCGCGAGCGCGGAGGAACCCGCGGTCTGGGTGGTGTGACGTTTCACGTCCATGTGTCACACTGTATCGGTGAACGCGCTCATTGACCACCGCCTTCGAGGGTCCTGGACCCCGGAAGCCGCCGACGCCGCCCGGCTGCCCGCCCGGGCCGCGAAGTGGCTCGACCAGCGTATCGGTCCGATCGCCCCCGGTGCTGCCCCCGCGGGCGAAATGCCGGTGGAAATACCGTCACCGAAACTGGCCGGATCTGCTGTCACGGCGCTGTCGGAGGTCGTCGGCGCGGAGAACGTGCTGGTGGAGAACGCCGAGCGGCTCGCGCGCGCGACCGGGCTGTCCTACCTCGACCTGCTGCGCCGCCGGTCGCCCGAGGTGGGCTTCCCGGTGCCCGACGCGGTGGTGCTGCCGGCCGACCCGGACGAGGTCCAGGCCGTGCTCGACGTCTGCGTCCGGCACGACGTCGGTGTCGTGCCCTTCGGCGGCGGCACGTCGGTGGTCGGCGGCGTCGCCGCGCTCAGCGGGGAGAAGACAGCGGTCATCGCCCTCGACCTCGCCCGGCTCGACGCCCTGGTGTCGGTCGACGCGGAGTCGCGCATCGCCGTCCTGCAGGCGGGTGTCCGCGGTCCCGAGGCCGAGCGCCTCCTCGGCGAGCACGGCCTGACCCTCGGGCACATCCCGCAGTCGTTCGAGCGCGCCACGATCGGCGGCTTCGCGGCGACGCGCTCGGCCGGGCAGGCGTCGTCGGGCTACGGCCGCTTCGAGGACATGGTCAAGGGTGTGCGGCTGGCCACCCCGCGCGGCGAGTGGAAGCTCGGGATCGCGCCGGCGTCCGCCGCCGGGCCGGACCTGCGGCAGCTCGCGGTCGGCAGCGAAGGGACCCTCGGCGTCATCACCGAGGTGTCGCTGCGGGTGCGGCCGGCGCCGCCGGTCAAGCGGTACGAGGGCTACGCGCTGCCGGGGTGGGAAGCGGGCCGCGAAGCCGTCCGCGACCTCGCGCAGCACCACGCGCTCGCCGACGTGACCCGGCTGTCCGATGTGGACGAAACCGAGGTTTCGCTGGCGCTGAACGCCGGCCTGAAGACGACGGTGCTGCGCAGGTACCTGGCCGCGCGCGGGGTGCCGCACCCGTGCTTCCTGATCGTCGGCTGGGAGGGCACCGCCGACGACGTCGCGATCCGGCGCAGCCGGACGGCCCGGCGGCTCAAGGCGCTGGGCGCGGTGCGCGTCGGCAAGGCGCTCGGTGAGTCGTGGCGGCACGGGCGGTTCGCCGGGCCCCGGCAGCGGGATGCCCTGATGGACCACGGGGTCTGCGTCGAAACCCTGGAGACCGCCGCCTATTGGTCCAATGTGGACGAGCTGCGGGACGACGTCCGCGCGGCGCTCACGGCGTCCTTGGGGCGCGCGATCGTCATGTGCCACATTTCGCACGCGTACGAGACGGGCGCGTCGCTGTACTTCACGGTGCTGACGGCCCGCGACGAGGCCGACCCGGTCGGCCAGTGGCAGCGCGCGAAGGCGGCGGCGTGCGAGGCGATCGCCGGCCTGGGCACGATTTCGCACCACCACGCCGTCGGCGTCGACCACGCGCCCTACCTGAAGGCGGAGATCGGCGCGCTGGGCGTCGACGTGCTGCGCGCGGCGAAGAACGCGGTCGACCCGACCGGGATCCTCAACCCCGGCAAGCTGATCTAGGGAAAGGTGCGCCCGTCCGGCGGCTCGACGACCTCGCACGCCACGCCGGGGCCGTCGGCGGGCTCGCCCCGGAGCTCGACGGCCTGCGCCTGCGGGACGTCGGCCGTGCGGACCGGCTTGCCGTCGACCAGCAGCGGGTAGCGGATCGGCACCGCGCCGATGTAGGCCAGCACGTCCGTCACCGGGCTGCCGTCTTCGAGCGTGATGCGCGGCTCGGTGAGCCGGACCAGGTGGTAGCGGTTGCCGCGGCCTTCGCAGACGTCCAGCACGGCGAGCTGGTCCGGCGTCACGAACCAGACGGCGTGCTCCTCGACGCCCGGCAGCGCGGTGAGCGTCGCCGGGCGCTGGCCGTCGCGGTAGCGCAGGCCGGCCGCCCACACCGCGGCGAGGCCGTCGCAGCGGGCGTGCGCCACCACGACCGGGCCTTCGAGGCCCAGTTCGGCACGCATCCAGCTGATCTTCGACGGGTTCGCGTTGGAGCCGTAGGCGAGCACGGCCTGCCTGTCGCGCCAGCCGTCCGGCGCGGTGTCCAGCGGCCGGCCGACGCCGTTTTCGTGCACGAAGGAGTAGCCCGGCCGGGTCCCCGGATAGGGGTCGGCCGGGTAGTCCGCGTCGGCGAAGAGGTTCAGAACGTCACCACGCTGCGGAGGACGTCACCGCGGTGCATGCGCTCGAAGGCCTGCTCCACGCCGTCGACGCCGATGCGCTCGGTGACGAACTTGTCGAGCGGCAACCGGCCCTGCAGGTAGAGGTCGACGAGCATCGGGAAGTCCCGGCTCGGCAGGCAGTCGCCGTACCAGGACGACTTGAGCGAACCGCCGCGCGAGAAGAAGTCGATCAGGGGAAGGTCGTTCAGCCGCATGTCCGGCGTCGGGACGCCGACGAGGACGACCGTGCCGGCCAGGTCGCGGCCGTAGAAGGCCTGCCGCCAGGTCTCCGGGCGGCCGACGGCGTCGACCACGACGTCCGGGCCGAAGGAGTGCGTGGCGTCCTGCATGGCCTCGACGACCTGCTCCTCGGACAGGTTCCTGCTGTTCACCGTGTGCGTGGCGCCGAAGTCCTTCGCCCACTCGAGCTTCCGGTCGTCCGTGTCGATCGCGATGATCGTGGTGGCGCCGGCCAGCTTCGCGCCCGCGATGGCGGCGTCGCCGACCCCGCCGCAGCCGATGACCGCGACCGAGTCGCCGCGCGTGACGGCCCCGGTGTTGATCGCCGCGCCGAGCCCGGCCATCACCCCGCAGCCGAGCAGCCCCGCGACCGCGGGTTCGGCCTCGCGGTTCACCTTCGTGCACTGTCCGCTGTGGACGAGTGTCTTCTCGAGGAACGCGCCGATGCCCAGGGCGGGCGACAGCTTGGTGCCGTCGGTGAGGGTCATCGGCTGGGCGGCGTTGAAGGTGGAGAAGCAGTACCAGGGCTTGCCGCGCTTGCAGGCCCGGCAGGTGCCGCAGACGGCGCGCCAGTTGAGGATGACGTAGTCGCCGGGCTCGAGATCGGTGACGCCGTCGCCGACCGCCTCGACGACGCCGGCGGCCTCGTGGCCGAGCAGGAACGGGAAGTCGTCGTTGATCCCGCCCTCGCGGTAGTGCAGATCGGTGTGGCAGACCCCGCAGGCCTGCACGTTCACGACGGCCTCGCCCGGCCCGGGATCCGGGACGACCACGGTCTCCAGCGAGACCGGCTCACCCTTCGCCCGCGAAACGACCCCCTGGACCTCGTACGGCATGCGAATCCACCTTCCGGCTGCACTGCAGGTTCGCCCGCAGCTTGCCACGGATCACGGTGGGATGGCGACATCCGCATGAGTGAGAGTCGGTGACTCATGCGCAACGAGTTGCGTGTTACGCAACTTCGGCGACCCAGCTCCGGTCGGCGTCGGTGGTTTCGTCGTCGACCCAGGCGAACGGGCGGCCCGCCGCGTGCTCGACGATCGGCCGGGTCTTCCAGTGCGGCCCCGGGTCGACCCGGGACAGCAGGGGATTGCCCAGGTCGGCGTCCGTGAACTGCGCGTACTCGCCGGAACGCGGCCGAACGGGATCAGGGGGCCGTCGATGTCGAGGAACAGCAGGGGGCGCATGGTGACGGCAGTCTGGCACGGGCCTCCGGGACCTTCCCGCCCGCTCCCGGCTCGCACGATCCGGGAGCGGACGGCAAGACACTCAGGCCGGGGTGATGATGTACGCGACGCCGCCGGGGCCGCTCGCCACCGTGCCGTCCGCGCGGTAACGCTTCGTCCGCTGCCAGATCTTCTCGAACTGGTCGCGCTTGTACACGTTGCGCACCCGGTCGTTGCTGCTGGACGCCGGGTCGTTCGCGATCACGTCGCCGTCCTTCGTGAAGCCGACGACCACCATGATGTGCCCCGACGTCCCGTAGCCCGCGCCGTCCAGTTCCGAGGCCAGGAACGACTGCGACGTGATCACCGGGATGCCGCGGGCGATGTAGTTCTCCAGCTCGTTCAGCGAGTGCAGCCGCGTGATGTGCCCGCGCAGCCCGCGCGACGCCGCGTACGCCGTGTTGAACGGCCAGTTGCCCGTGCCGTCGTAGGCGTGGTCGTAGGTGTAGCGCGCCGCGAACGCCACCGACGGGTCGACGTAGTCCGCCGGGATCCACGACATCTCCGCCGCCGACGGCTTCTTGCCCCAGTACTCCGCCACCATCTCGGTCGACGTCGGGCTGCACCACGCCTCGCCGCCCCCGCCGTACTGGGGGAACTGTCCCTTGTGGAGGTTCTGCGCGTACGCCGGCACCTTCAGCTCGATCCCGGTCGCGCGGCCCGGCTTCGTCGTCTGGACGTCGAAGCGGTCCGGCACCGCCGAGGTCATCGCGCCCAGTGACGTCACCGACGGCGTCGCGTGCGAGCCCTTCTCGCGGTAGAGGCTGATCCGCAGGTGGTACGACTCGAGCGTCACCCCGGTCTTCATGACCAGCGTGTCGACGTCCACCGCGGCGTTCGCGTCGTCCTGCCCGTCGACGCTCGTGCGGAGGATGTCGCCGTCGCCGCTCGCCCAGCGGCCCATGACGTACCACGCCGTTTCGACGCCCGCCGACGTCCGGCCCTGCGCTTCGACCTGCAGCCAGGTCTTCTCCGGCGTCTTCGCGTTCCAGGACGCGACCAGCTGCGTCGCGCCGAAGCCCTCGCGGTACTCCGGCGAGGTCCACTGGCCGTACTCGTACGTTCTCGTCGTGCCCAGCTCCGGCTCGGTGTGCTCCACCGTGCCCGCCGGGTGCGTGATGCGCAGGCCGTCGCGCGTCAGGTCCAGCCCGGCGAAGTGGCCTTCGTGGAAGCGGCCGCCGTTCCACTCGTGGTAGTCGATCGCTTCGTCGTCGCCGGGCCGGGCGGGCGCGGCTTCGGCGACTTGTGCGGTTACAGCAGTCAACACGACGACTGACAATAAGGTGAACAACTTGCGTGCCCGCATCCCGGCTCCCTGATAGACCCACCCAGTAGGCAGGGATTTTCGCCGGTCCGGCCGGGTATGTAAACAGCTGTCTAGAGCACGGCCTGCGTCTGTGTCACTTTCGCGACCAACTTGCCGCCGTCGTCGTGGATCTCCGTCTCCACCACGACGAACTTGCGCCCGGCGTGCAGTGGTCTGGACGACGCAACGGCGTAGCCCGAACGCACGGCACGCAGGAAGTTCGTCTTCGACTCGACGGTCGTGGTGCCCTGCGCGCCCTCGGGCAGGTTGAGGAACGCGCAGACGGCGCCGGTCGAGTCGGCCAGCGCCATGAGCGCGCCGCCGTGCAGCGCGCCGCCGAGCGTGCAGAGGCTCTCGTCCCACTTCAGCCGGCTGCGGACGAGCGCGGGCGCGTGCTCCAGAACTTCGACGCCGAGGCGTTCGGAGAACGGCATGGTGCGGTGGAAGAGCTGCGTGCCCTCGGGATCGGTCATGCGGTCACTGTGCCGCACGGCCGCGCCCGAGGGCGATTACCCCGCGGGTAACGCGCTCAGCTCAGCGGGTTGACGAGCAGCAACTCGGTGTTGTGGTCCACGGCGTCCCCGACGCGGCCGAGGTTGGTGTGGATGTCGTTGTAGGACAGCTCGCGGTAGAGCGACGCAAGCGCTTGCGGGGTTCGGGCGCCGTAGTCCACGGCGTACGGCGCTTCCGCCTCGATCAAGGTCGTGAACAGCGACAACGTGCCGTCGGCGTTGTCGGCGACCTCGACGATCCGGGCGTGCTGCGGGAAGTCGATGTGCGATGCGGTGTTGATCTCCCAGAAGCCCTGCTGCGGGGTGTTCCCGGCGTGCGGGGTGATCTTGTTGAGGTGCGTGTGGCCGTTGACCCAGGCCAGCACGTTGGGGAACCGCTTGAGCAGCGCGACGAACGCGTTGCCGTCCAGGCGCGGGTCGAGCAGGTGCCGCGAGTCCGGCAGCACGTTGCCCATCGTGCCGCTGGTGTGGTGGCTGAACAGCAGGATCAGCTCGTCGGTGACGGTCTGGGTGACCTTGCGGCCGAAGAAGTCGTAGTACTTCGAGCTGTTGCGCTTGAGCGTCGCCTCGACCCAGTTGTACTGCGCGAGGCCGATCGAGCCGTCGGCGAACCCGGCGTCGGTCGTCGTGTCCAGGCTGATCCCGGTGACGCCCGGGGCGATCCGGAACGTGTAGTAGACGTTCTTGCCGTCGGCGTTGGCGCTGGTGAAGCCGTGCCCGGCCGGGCCGGGGCCGGTGTTGGCCGCGTCGAGGTGGGCGCGGACGAACTCGCCGGTGGTGAACGGGCGGCGCCGCGCGTCCGGCGTCACCTCGCGGATCGTGCCGCTGCCGCCGAACAGTTCGCCGACCGGGACGCTGGAGCCGCTCTTGATCGCGTCGGCGAGCTTCTTGGCGGAGGTCTCGTCCTTGCCGATCACCTTGTACTTGCCGGTGTACCAGGTGTCGATGCCGGGGATCTGCGCCGGCAGCGAGCCGACGATGCTGTCGTCGTGGTTGCCGAACGTGCAGAACCACGGGACGTCGAGGCCGGGCGCGGTGAACGTCTTGATGCCCGCTTCGAGCAGGCCGGGGATCTGGGGGAAGCCCTTGGCGGAGTAGTCGTCGGTGCCCGGCCTGCCCGGGTTCCAGAACTCGTGGTTGCCCGAGTTCTGCACGCCTTCGTAGGCGTTCGGGTCGCCGGAGTTCGGCGTGACGCTGCCGCCGTTGAGGACCTTGAGGAACCAGTCGAGCTCGATCAGTTCGTGGTTGTCGGTGTTGTCGCCGGTGGTGACCATCAGGTCGAACGGCCGTCCGGTGAACGGGCCCTGCCGCACGCTGTTGACGCGCTCGACGAGCGCGCTGGTGGCGACGGTGCCGAGCACCTCCTGCGGCCGGTGCGCGGAGCCGATGAAGGGGTGCAGGTACTCGAATCGCGCGGGGCTCTCGGTGTCCGTGATGTGCAGATCGGTGAACTGCACGAACGCGCCGAGCGCGCGGCGCCGGTCGTCGCGGCCGTTCTGCGGGGTGGCGAGGTCGCCGCGGACGACCAGCGGCCAGCCCGGACCCGCGCTCAGCCGGCTGTAGGTCGCGGTGCCGCCGCCGGTGGCCACCTGCTCGAGGGTGGTGCCGGCGGTGGTGACCGAGCGCGCGGTCGTGAGCCGCAGGGCGCGGTCGAGGGCGTTCGCGGTGGGCGTGCACAGCAGGAGTCCGACACCGGCGGCGCCCGCGGTGGCGAAGGTGCGCCGGGTGAGTTCGGCCATGGTGTTCGCTCCCCAGTCATCTCGGTTGCCCAGCACCGTGCCGGACAGGAGTGGACGCACGGTGAACATGAAAAACATTCATCGTGACAATTCAGTCCACCCTGTCACACGACGCGGCGAGGGGAGTACCGCCGAACGTCGTGGTGAATCCGGGCGCTCAGATCAGCGCGACGCCGAAGGACAGGAACAGCACGACCACGATGATCGCCGGGATGATCGCGAGGATGCCGCAGACGAGGCCGGCGATGCCCATGCCGCGGCCGGTGTAGCCCGGCTTCGCGCTCTGCACCATGCCGGCCCACGACAACGCGATCGCGAGCGCGCCCATGAACACGTCGCCGAACGGGATCCAGAACCCGATCAGCGCCAGGATGCCGATCACCATGCCCGCGACGCAGAGCCCGCTGGTGCGCAGCATCGGGTACGGCATCGCGTTGTAGGGCCCGGGGTACGGCTGCTGGACGGGCACCGGCGCGGACACCGGGTACTGCGGCCGCCACGCCGGTTCGATCGGGACCGGCAGCTGCGCCGGCGGTTCCTGCGCGTACGGGTCGGGAATGGTCATGTCGCACCTCTTCGTTCGGGACCTACCGAAGTCGGCCCCGTCCGCCCGCGTGTTACGAGCCGCCCAAACCGGACTCCGTCACGCCCCGGACCAGATAGCGCTGCAAAACGGCGAACAGCACCACGATCGGCAGAATCGACACCGCCGCGGCCAGGAACAGCAGGTTCAGCTGCGGGTTCTGCGCCGTCAGCAATCCCGACAAAGCCACCTGAACCGTCCACGAATCGGGGGACTGGGCGATGATCAGCGGCCAGAGGAACGCGTTCCAGCTGCCGATCACCGTGATGACCGCGATGGCCGCGAAGAAACCCTTCGAATTCGGGACCACGATGCGCCAGAACACACCCCAGCGCGTCAGGCCGTCGACGCGCCCGGCCTCCTCCAGCTCACGCGGGAAGTCGAGGAAGTACTGCCGGAACAGGAAAACGCTGAACGCGCTGAACAGCCCGGGAACCACCAGCCCGCGGAAGTCCGAAAGCCAGCCCAGCGACGAAACCACCACGAAGCTCGGCACGAAAGTCACCGACGTCGGAATCATCAGGGTCGCCAGCACGGCGTAGAACACGCCCCGAGAATGCCGGTACGGGATGCGCGCCAGCCCGTACCCCGCCAGCGAACAGATCACCAGCAGTCCGAAGGTCTGCAAAACCGCCACGATCAAGGAATTCAGCAGGCTCCGCGCGAACGGGACGTCCGAAAGCGAGAACAGCTTGCCGAAGTTCTCCCAGTGCACTGTGGATGGAAAGAACGTCCACTGTGGAGCGGTGATCTCGGCGCGCGACGCCAGCCCGTTGCGCACCAGCAGGTAGAACGGCAGCAGGAACAGCACCGCCGCGACGACCAGTGCCGTCCAGCGGAAGAACGCCCTCACGACGCACGTCCGAAGCGCAGCACGCGGCCCTGCAGCAGCGTCACCAAGGCGATGATGAGCGCCAGGATCACCGCGCCCGCGCTGCCGCGGCCGAGGTCCTGGCCGCCCGAGCCGAGCGACGTGTAGTACAGGTACACCAAGGGCGGCCGGGCGAACGGGGGATAACCCCGGGAGTCGCCCATGATGTTGTAGAACTCGTCGAACGCCTGGTACGCGTTGATCAGGTTGAGCAGCAGCACCGCCACGGCCGTCGCGCGCAGCTGCGGCAGCGTCACGTTGCGGAAGACCTGCCAGCCCGGTTTCGCGCCGTCGAGCCAGGCCGCTTCGTAGAGGTGCCGCGGGATCCGTTGCAGGGCCGCGATGAACAGGATCATGTAGAACCCGAGCTGCAGCCACAACCGAGCCGTCACCAGCACGATCCAGTACAGCGGCGGGTCCACCGTCCCGGTCCAGGCCACCGGGTCCGCGCCGAACAGCCCGAGGACGGTGTTCGCGAGTCCATAGCGGACACCCGAGAACAGCGACGTCTTCCAGATCAGCGACGCGACGACGTACGAGCACGCGAACGGCAGGAAGAACACCGACCGGAAGAACGCCCGCGCGAACCGGAGCTGGTTGACGCCCAGCGCGAGGGCCAGCGACAGCGCGAACGTCAGCGGCACGATGAACACCGCGAACACGCTGAACGTCCCCAGGCTCGACAGGAACGGCTCGTCGGTGAGCATGTGCCCGTAGTTGTCCAGCCCGACGAAGTCCGTCGGGGTCACCGTGTTGCGCGCGTCGAAGAAGGACAGGTACGCGCTCCAGCCGATCGGCAGGTACGCGAAGAGCGCGAGCCCGATCAGGAACGGCCCGACGAACAACCAGAACGCGCGCGCATCGCGCCGCCTCATCCGAACAGGCGCTTCAGTTCGGACTGGGCCACCTCGACCGCGGTCTTCGTCTGCGCGACCGGGTCGGCGCCCTCTTTGGCGATCTTCGCGACCGCGTCGGACAACGCCGTGTTCGCCTGCTGTGTCCACACCGGACCGCCGACCAGGTGGCCGTTCTCCTTGACGAACCGGGCGGCGTCGGCGGCCGGGCCCGACGCGAGGCTGCTCGCCTGGGCGACCAGGCTCTGGCGCGCCGGGACGTGGAAGCCGAACTTGGTGGCGAACTCCAGCTGGTCGTCGGTCTTGTCGATCCACAGCCACTTCACGAACGCCTTGGCCTCGGCGACGTGCAGGCTCTTGGCGTTCACCATCGCGCCGTACGCGCCGACCGGGACCGACGGCGCGCCGCTGCCGTCCAGCTTCGGGAACGGCAGCACGCCGAAGTCGTCGTCGAACGCGTCGCGGATCTTCGGCACGTTCCACAGCCCGGTCCACTGCATCGCGGCGAGGCCGTCGACGAACGCGCCCGGGTCCGACCAGTCCGCCGGCGCGCCGAGCAGCAGTGAGCCGTTGGAGTTCAGCGTGTGGAGCTTGCCGAGCGCGGTCGCCGCGCGCGGGTCGTCGAAGCCGACTTCGCGGTTGCCGTTCTTGAGGTAGTCGAGGCCGGCCGACCACAGCAGCGGCCCGGTGAGCACGCCGACACCGCCGTCGTTGCCCGCGAAGAACCCCTTGACGCCGTCCTTCGTGAGCTTCGCGGCCGCGTCGACCAGCTCGTCGACCGTCTGCGGCGGCTGCACGCCCGCGGCCTGCAGCAGGCTCTTGCGGTAGAAGAGCACCTGCGTGTCGGTGGCCTGCGGGATCCCGTAGACCTTGCCCTCGACGGTCTGCGCGGCGAGCACGGCCGGGCTGAAGTCACCCTTGACCGGCGCGATGACGTCGTCGAGCGAGACGACCTGGTTCTGCCGCACCCAGTCGATCTTGACCTGCGCCTCGAAGACGTCCGGCACCTTGCTGTTCTGCAGCGCGGTGACGATCTTCGAATCGTAGTCACCCGGGTTCCACTGCACGTTGACCGTCGCGCCGGGATAGCTCGCGGCGTAGCGCTTGACCGCTTCCTGGACGCCGTCTTCGCCGTACGCGTGGTACCACTGCTGGAGCGTGACCTTCGGCGCGTCCGACGGCGGCGGCCCCGCGCTGTAGGCCGTCGACGGCGGCGGCGTGCCCTGCCGTCCGGTGTTCGACCCGCAAGCCGTCGCCAGCGCGCCCATTCCCGCGAGCGCGAGAAAACTCCGCCTGTTCCGCTGCATCCCCAGAACCCCTCCGACGTGCTCTGAAGGCCACCATGAAGGCGTCAGACTCCCTCATGGCGGCCTTCAGAGGCATGAAGACTCGCCGGAGATTTACCCGTTAGAGCTGTGCGATGTCGAGCTTTCCCTCGGAGTAGGACGCGCGGATGCGCTTCTTGTCGAACTTGCCGACGCTCGTCTTGGGCACTTCGTCCACGAACGTCCAGTTCTCCGGCAGCTGCCACTTCGCGACCTTGTCGCTGAGGTACTCCCGCAGCTCCTCGGGCGTGGCGGTCTTGCCCTCCTTGAGCACGACGGCGACCAGCGGCCGCTCGTCCCACTTCTCGTCGGGGATGCCGACGACCGCGGCCTCGGCGACGGCCGGGTGGCCCATGACCTGGTTCTCCAGGTCGACCGAGGAGATCCACTCGCCGCCGGACTTGATGACGTCCTTGGCGCGGTCGGTCAGCGTCAGGTAGCCGTCGGCGCTGATCTTGCCGACGTCGCCGGTGCGCAGCCAGCCGTCGTGGAACTTCTCCGGGTCGACCTGGTCGCCGCCGTAGTAGGAGCCGGCGATCCACGGGCCCTGGACCTCGAGCTCGCCGACGGCCTCGTTGTCCCAGGGCAGCACGGCGCCGTCGTCGTCGATCAGTCGTGCGGTGACCGCCGCCGGGAAGCGGCCCTGCGTGTAGCGGTAGCGCCAGGCCTCGTCGCCGGTCGCACCGGCGGGCGGGCGGGCGACGCTGCCCAGCGGCGACGTCTCCGTCATGCCCCAGGCGTGCAGGATCGAGACCTTGTGCTTCTCCTGGAAGGCGTGCATCAGCGACGGCGGCACCGCCGACCCGCCGACGACGACCTCGCGCAGGTGCGAGATGTCCTGCGGGTGGGCGTCGAGGTGGGCGAGCAGGCCCTGCCAGACGGTCGGGACCGCGCCGGCGAAGGTCGGCTTCTCCGCGGCCAGCATCGCCGCGATCGGCGCCGGCTGGAGGAACCGGTCCGGCATCAGCAGTGACGCGCCGACCATCAGCGCCGCGTACGGCAGGCCCCACGCCATCGCGTGGAACTGCGGCACGATGGCCAGCGCCTTGTCGCTCTGCGCGAGGTTCATGCTGTCGCTCATGCAGACCTGCATCGAGTGCAGCCAGATCGAGCGGTGCGAGTAGGCGACCCCCTTGGGGTCACCCGTCGTACCCGACGTGTAACACATCGCAGCGGCCGAGCGCTCGTCGACGACGGGCCAGTCGAAGGTGTCCGGCTGGGCGGCCAGCAGCTCGCTGTAGGAGTGCACCTCGACGCCGGCAGGGGCCTCGAGCGACGCGGCGTCGCCGTTGGCCACGATGACGTGCCGGACCGTCTTGAACTCCGGCAGCTGCTTCGCCAGGAGCGGGACGAGCGTGCCGTCGACGATGACGACCTGGTCCTCGGCGTGGTTGGCGACGAAGACCAGCTGCTCGGGGAACAGCCGGATGTTCAGGGTGTGCAGCACGGCGCCCATCGCCGGGACGGCCAGGTAGGCGGCCAGGTGCTCGGCGTTGTTCCACATGAACGTGCCGACGCGCTGGTCGCCGGTCACGCCGAGGCTCCGGAGAGCGTTCGCGAGGCGGGCGGCGTTGCGGCCGAGGTCGCCGTAGGTCTCGCGCCGGGCTTCTGAACCGGTCCAGGTGATGACTTCGCTCGCCGAGTGCACCGACGTGCCGTGGCGGAGCAGGTTCGCCAGCGACAGCTGGCCGTCCTGCATGGTGCTCAACATGGTCGCTCCCGGGGGTTGTTCGCCGGTGAACTGGGGTTGGGCCGACTCTAGTGCGGATCGGGTGAAGCGGGCATGGTCAACAACGGCTCCGTTCGGTCACGGTCGTCGCGCGATCGGGCGACGACCGGTCGATGATCATGATCATCAATTCTTACGCTTTTCCTTATGGACAAGGAAATACGCGCTCGAACAGCGGGTAGTGGAGGCTTCACTTCCGGGTGAGCCGGGCCACTCTGGACGCTTCTTGGGAGCGTTTCCGCAGGCCGGAGCGGGTTGCCCGGTATCACCTCCGGGGGTAATAAGTGCGTGTCGGTTGCACGGCCGTGAAGCCGGTGGCGTTTACTGGGGCCGTGGTAAGAGACGGCTGAGCAGCGCTTGCAGCAGCAAGCACTCACAAAAGTCGTCGGCCGCGAAAGCGGAGACCTGAGAGGAAAGGACTACTACGTTGGCTCTGCCTACGTTGACTCCGGAGCAGCGCGCCGAGGCCCTGGCCAAGGCCGCCGAGGCTCGCAAGGCGCGTTCGGAGCTGCTCGCGTCGATCAAGTCCGGCAAGGAGAGCATCGAAAAGGTGCTCAAGCAGGCCAAGGAGAACAAGACCATCGGGAAGACGAAGGTCACCCAGCTGCTGAAGGCCGTCCCCGGCCTCGGCGCGGTGAAGGTCGCCGCCCTGCTCGAGCAGGCCGGCATCGACCCGGACCGGCGGGCCGCCGGCCTGGGCGAGCGCCAGCGCGAGGCGCTCATCGACGCGCTCAAGTAGCCGTCACCAGGAGCTCCCGCGAGGGGAGTGTCGCTCGCGACACTTCCCTCGCGGATCTCCCGAAGCCTGGGACGCTGGTGAGGTGAGTTCACCTGACCCGGCGACCCCGGCACTCGACCTCGCCGCCCGCTACCAGCGTGGCGACTTCCTGTTCACGACGGCCTCGCGCGCGCTCCTCGCGCAGGGCACCCTCCGGACCGTCACCGAGACGGACCCGCGGCGGCTCGCCTCGGCGATCCCCGGCGTCCTGGCCGAGACGGGTGCTCCGCTGGCCGTCGGCCTCCTCCCGTTCGACACCGGGCCCGACACGAAGGTGCCGGGCCACTTGGTCGTGCCCCGGACCGTCCACCGCGCCGAGGGCGCGCCTTCGCTGCCGCGCGAGGTCCTGCCGGCGCCCGTGCGGGTGCACGCGGTGCCGTCGCCGGCGCAGCACATGGCAGCCGTCTCGGCGGCTGTCGACGCCCTGGGCGCGCGGGACCTGCGCAAAGCCGTCCTCGCCCGCGCCCTGGACCTCGAGTTCGACGCACCGGTGTCCGCCGAGCGCGTCGTGCGCAACCTGGCGGTCGGCAACCCCCGGCACTTCACGTACGCGGCCGAGCTGCCCGGCGGGCGGTCGCTGGTCGGCGCCACACCCGAGCTGCTGCTGCGCCGTACGGGCCGCACGGTGTTCTCGTCCCCGCACGCGGGCTCGATGCCGCGCTCGGCCGACCCGGTGGCCGACCGCGCCAACGGCGAGGCACTGCGGGCGTCCCGCAAGGACCAGGTCGAGCACGCGGTGGTGATCGACTACCTGGTCGAGGCGCTGCGGCCGTTCTGCCGGACCCTGGCCGTCCCGGCCGAGCCGGAGCTGGTCACGACGCCGGCGATCTGGCACCTGCGCACCCCGATCACCGGCGAGCTGGCCGACCCGGACATCACGGCCCTGGACCTCGCGGCGGCCCTGCACCCGACCCCGGCGATCTGCGGCACCCCGACCGACGGCGCGCGCGAGCTGGTCCAGGAGCTGGAGCCGTTCGACCGCGACTACTACGCGGGCGCGGTCGGCTGGGTGGACGCCGCGGGCGACGGCGAGTGGGCGGTAGCGATCCGCTGCGCGGAGATCGCATCGACCTCGATGCGGCTGTACGCGGGCGGTGGGATCGTCCCGGCTTCGGACCCGCAGGCGGAGCTGGACGAGACGACGGCGAAGTTCCGGACGCTGCTGGCGGCGATGGGCCTGGAGGACCTGCCGGTCTAGGGGGCCCAGAGCTCCTCGGTCACCGACAGCTCCTCGGTGGTCAGCACGGCGATCGCCGCGCGGTAGCCGTCGGCCGCCTTCAGGTCGGCCAAGCGGGTCTTCGCCGGGTCCAGGGCCGCGTCGTCCGACGCGAGCAGCCGGGGCCGTTCGTCGAAGCGGGAGAACGTGATGCTCTTCAACGGGATGCGCAGCCCGCGGCCCGTGGCCTTCATCACGGCTTCCTTGCGCGTCCAGTAGACGAAGAACGCCGCCGCCTTCTCCTCCGCGCCCAACCCGGTCAGGTGCGCGGCCTCGGCGGGGCTCAGCGCGTACTCGATGAGTCCGTCGTCCGCGCGGCGGCCCGCCGTTTCGACGTCCAAGCCCACCGGGACCGACGGGGTCGCCGCCACCCCGATCAGCTCGCCCGAGTGGGAGATCGACAGCGTCAGGTCCGCGCCCGGGACCCGGGGCCTGCCGTGCGGTTTTCCGCAGTCTTCGCAGGTCGCGTCGAACTTCACCGACTCCACGGCCAGGCCGAGGCGCTCCGCCGCGACCGTCTTCGCCAGCACGCGGCCGGTGAGGAAGCGCCGCTTGTCCGCGTCCTGCCGGTACGCCTCGAACCGCCCCTGCTCGACGTCGTCCAGCAGGCGCAGGAAGCGCTCTTCGGCGGGCAGCGGCGACGACCAGCGGACCACGATCTCCATCACGCCCCCGATCCTTCCGGCGGCGCGGGCCGTTGTCACGAATCCGGGGACAGGTCTGGGGTAATCCGGCTCATAAGAGGTACCCTGGAGCTAAGCAAGCGCTTAGCCAGTGTCGGAGGAGCAGCTCGGATGGATTTCTCTCTCAGCACCGAAGAACGTGAAGTGCGCGACTGGGTCCGCACGTTCGTCCAGCGGGAGCTGATCCCGCTCGAGCAGGAAGTCCTCCGGCGCGAGCGCGCGCACCAGCCCGGCCTGACCGGCGAGGAGCTCAAGGACCTCCAGCTCAAGGCCAAGGAGTCGGGCTTCTGGGGCGTCCTCACGCCGGAGGAGTACGGCGGCATGGGCCTGTCCGCCGTGATGGCCGCGCTGCTCGAAGCCGAGCTCGGCCGCACCTTCGTGCCGTTCCGGTTCGGCGGCTCGGCGGACAACATCCTGTTCCACGCCAACGAAGAGCAGAAGCAGACCTACCTGCTGCCGACCATTTCGGGCGAGCGCAAGTCGTGCTTCGCGATCACCGAGCCGGGCGCCGGGTCGGACGCCAAGGCCATCCGGACCACCGCCCGCAAGGACGGCACCGACTGGATCATCAACGGCGAGAAGACCTTCATCACCGGCGGCAACGAAGCCGACTTCACGATGGTCTTCGCGATCACCGACCCGGAGAAGGGCGCGAACGGCGGCGTCACCTGCTTCCTCGTCGACCGCGAAGCCGGCTGGAAGTCCGAGTACATCGACACCATGGGCGAGTGGGGCCCGGCGTCGCTGATCTTCCAGGACGTCCGCGTCCCGGAGACGCAGATCCTCGGCGAAGAAGGCCGCGGGTTCGAGCTCGCCATGCAGTGGATCGGCCAGGGCCGCTACCTGCTGCCGGCCCGCGCGATCGGCTCGTGCGAGCGGCTGATCTCGATGGCCATCGAGCACGCCAACACACGCGAGACGTTCGGGCAGAAGATCGCCGAACGCCAGGCCATCCAGTGGATGATCGCCGACTCCGGCGTCGAGCTCGAGGCGCTGCGGTGGCTGGTGCTCAACGCCGCCTGGCAGGTCGACCAGGGCCTGGACTCGCGGCACGCGCAGTCGATGGCGAAGCTGTACGGCGGCCAGAAGGCCAACGAAATCGTCGACCGCGTCCTGCAGATCCACGGCGGCATGGGCTACACGCGGGAGCTGCCGGTCGAGCGGTGGTACCGCGAGCTGCGGCTGCTGCGCATCTACGAGGGCACCGACGAGATCCAGCGCCGCACCATCGCGCGCAACCTGCTCAAGGGGCACGTGAAGGTCGGCGGGGTGCTGGGCTGACCCCGAAAAGCGTGAAGCCGTCAAGGCCGCCTTTCCGGCGGCCTTGACGGCTGTTCGGCTGCGTACTGCTTACTGCTTGTTGCGAATGGCGATCGGGACGCCGGCGAGGTCCTCTTCGTTGCACAGGAGCTTCACGTCGTAGTACGGCGAACCCTTGCGGTCGTCGTAGTCGAGGTGGATGGCCAGGACGTCGAGCGGCTCGCCCAGCCATTCCTGCGCCTGCCGTAGCCACGCGGAGCACCGCTCCAGGGCGGTGGGGAGATCGTCATCACGGAACTCGACGGGGCGATAGGGGACGTCCTGCACCTGATCGCGGGGGTGTGCCGGCGCCGGGAGGCCCGGCGCGAGACCCGAGTCGTCCAGTTCCAGTTGGATCGTTTCCTCAGTCACCCTTCGAGCGTCCCCCACGCACGCCGTCTGGGCAAGGCGTACACAGGTAAAAGCGCCGCTAAACGGACACGCCCCACTCTTTCGCGACGATTTCCCGGCAGCGTGGCAAGTCGGCGGCGCCGGACGGCGAAGTGCAGCCCAGCGCCCTGGACGCCAGTTCCGCGTAGTGCTCGGCCAACGCGTCCAGGGCCAGCGGGCCGCTCGGGGAATACCACCGGGCCACGCCGCTGCACATCTCCAGCAGCGCGAGCCGCGTCACGGCCGGGTGCTCGGTGTGGAACACCCCCGCCGCGACGCCTTCGTCGATCGCCGTCGCCCACAGGCGTTCGTACGCGTCGCGCAGCGCCACCACCGGCTCGCGCGCGGCCGGGGACAGCACGTCGACTTCGTTGTCCACCACGCGGGTTTCCGCCGGGCCGACGGCGTGCGCGAGGACGTGCAGCGCCACCAGCGTGCGCAGCCGGTGCACCGGGTCCGCGCTGCCCACGGTCGCTTCGCGGGCGGCGTCCAGCAGGCGGTTCAGCGCCGTGTGCATGATCTCCGCGAGCAGATCCTCCTTGGTGCCCATGTAGTGGTACAGGCTCGCCGAGGAAAGTTCGGCCTCCTGCGCCAGATCGCGGATGCCGGTGCCGTGGAAACCCTTGGTGGCGAACAGTTTCACCGCCGCCGCGCGGACGCGCTCCCGGCTGCTCACGACCACGCTTCCGCCTTCGCGTCCCATGACCCGGCCCGCGGGTCGGCCACCTTCCGCAGCTCGCCCTTGGCGACGCGCTCGGACGGCGTCATCGGCAGCTCGTCCGCGAACGCCCAGAACCGCGGAACCTTGAAGTAGGCCAGCTTTTCCGCGCAGAACGCGGCGAGCGCGGCCGGTTCGGGACGGTCGCCGTCGCACACGACGTACGCCTTGATCTCTTCACCGCGCAGTTCGTCCGGCACCGCGACGACGGCCGCGAGCCGGACGGCGGGGTGCAGCAGCAGCGCGCGCTCGACCTCGTCGGCGGAGACGTTCTCGCCGCTGCGGCGGATCATGTCCTTCGTGCGGCCGACGTAGTAGACGCGGCCGGCGTCGTCCATGCGCGCGAGGTCGCCGGTGTGGAACCAGCCGTTCTCGAACGCTTTCGCGGTCGCTTCGGGGTCTTCGTGGTAGCCGTGCATCAGGCCGATCCCGCGGATCAGCAGCTCGCCGGTTTCCCCGCGCGGCAGCGGCTTCCCGTCGCCGCCGGCGATCATCGCCTCGCGGTCGCGGCTCGGCCGGCCGATGCAGCCAGTGCCGACGGTCTCGTCGTGGTCCGCGGCCGTCATCCGGATGTCGCCGCCGGTCTCGGTCATCCCGAACGCCTCGTACCACGGCACGCCCCAGCGCGCCTCCAGTTCGGCGTGCAGGTCCAGGGGGATCGCGGACGCGCAGATCGCGCGGACGCGGTGCTCGCGGTCGGCGTCGGACGGTTCCTGGCGCAGCAGGAGCGTCGGCATCAGGCCGAGGCAGTAGAACCAGGTGACGCCGTGTTCGCGGACCTTCGCCCAGAACGTGCTGGGGTGGAAGCGGTCCAGCACGACGAGGGTGGCGCCGGCGGCCAGCCCCAACGCGACGTTCCACTGTGGATCGATGTAGTGGAACGGCTGCGCGGTCAGCATGACGTCGTCCTCGCCGACGGCGGGGAAGTCGGTGGCCAGGCCGACGGCGAGGGTCGTCCAGTACCGGTTCGGCAGGACGCAGCCCTTCGGCGCGCCGGTCGTGCCCGAGGTGTACTGGATGTTCACCGGCAGTTCGGGCACCGGCGTGAAGCCCGGCGGTTCGGCGCCGGTCCGGAGCTGGTCCGGGGTGAGGACTTCGATCCCGCCGATCCGGTTGACCAGTTCGACGAACTCCGCGGCGGCGACCACGAGTTTCGCGCCGGAGTGGCGGAGGACGTGGGCGCCGTCGAACTCCTGGTAGTTCGTGTTGACCGGCACCAGCATCGCGCCGATCTTCGCCAGGGCCAGCCACAGCAGCGGGAATTCCGGCTGGTTGCGCAGCATCACCGCGACCCGGTCGCCGGGGCCGATCCCGTGTTCGGACAGCGCCGCGGCGATCCGTGAGCTTTCGCGGTCGACCTCGGCGAACGTGAACTTCCGGTCCAGGTGATCGAACACCCACGCCGTGCGCTCCGGCCACAGCTGCGCGGCCCGCGTGACGAGCTGGGCGAGCGTGCCGATGTCGGCGAGCGGCGTCACGTCCGGCTCCGGAAGGCCTCCGTGGACGCGGCGACCGCGGCCGAGGTTTCGGTGATCAGGGCGTGGCTGACCTCGAGTTCGAGCGCGGGTTCGATGTCCGTGCTCGCGTCGAGGACGCGCTTCGCCATCGCCGCGGCCGCGGGCGGGTGCTCGGCGATCCGCTTCGCCCAGCCGTGCGCCTCGGCCCGCAGCTGCTCGGCGGGCACGGCGAGGTTGACCATGCCCAGCTCGGCGGCCTTGCGGCCGTCGAAGCGCTCGCCGAGCAGCAGGAGCTCCTTCGCCTTGAGCGGGCCGACCAGCAGCGGCAGCAGCCGCGACGCCGCGCCGGTGACGCTCAGGCCCAGCGAGACCTCGGGGAACGCGAAGACGGCGTCCTCGGCGGCCAGGATCAGGTCGCAGCCGAGCGCGAACTCCGCGCCGGCGCCGATCGCGTAGCCGTGCACGGCCGCGATCACCGGCTGGCGCAGCCCGCGCAGCCGCCGCGTGACGTCCTGGAGCCGGTCCAGGCGCGCCCGCGAGTCACCCGCTGGGGTGGGTTCCTTGAGGTCGTGACCGGCGCAGAAGGCCCGGCCGTTGCCGGACAGCACGACGACGCGGGCGTCACTGCGGGCGGCGGCGTCCAGAGCGGCGAGGAAGTCGTCGACCAGCACGGCGGCGACGGCGTTCAGCCGCTCGGGCCGGTTCAGCCGGATCTGCGCGATGCCGTCCTCGACGGCGAAGTCCACGGTGGGCATGAGGCCGATGCTAGACGTTCGATCGATCGATCGATAGCCTCTGAATCCATGCGGGTCGATGCGGTCTACGAGAACGCCACGGTGTGGACGGGCGCCGGGGGCACCCATGCGCTGGCCGTGCTGCATGGCCGGGTGGTCGCGCTCGGCGACGACGCCACGGCCCTTTCGGCGCGTTCGCGGGTCGACCTCGGTGGCGGCTTCGTCGTGCCCGGCTTCCACGACGCGCACAACCACATGGCGTGGTTCGGGATGGGCCTCGACGACGTCCCGCTGAGCGACTGCCGCAGCGTCGACGAGGTCTACGACGCCGTCGCCGCGCGCGCGGCTTCCGTGCCCGCCGGCAGCTGGGTCGTCGGGAGCGGCTACGACCAGAACAAGCTCGCAGGCGGGCACCCGGACCGGCACGGCCTCGACCGGGCCGCGCCGGGGATGCTCGTGCGGCTCAAGCACACGTCCGGGCACATGACCGTGGTCAACTCGGCCGTCCTCGACCAGCTCGACGTCGGCAACGTGCCGGTCGGCGGCGACCTCGTGCTCGGCCCGGACGGCTCGCCGACCGGGCTGCTGCGCGAGCAGGCCCAGCTGCTGCTGCGGCCGCTGACGTACCCGACGCCGGTTTCGCGCGTCGTCCGCGGCCTCGGCCGGGCCTCCGAGCGGTACCTCTCCGAGGGCATCACCAGCGTCCAGGAGGCCGGGATCGGCGGCGGGCTGGTCGGCGAGACGCCCGCCGAACTGGCGGCCTACCAGGAGGCGCGCGACACCGGCGTGCTGCGCGTGCGCAGCACGGTGATGGTCGCCGCGAGCGTCCTGCACGACCTGCCCGACGACGCCGGCTTCGGCCTCGACCTCGGCCTGCGCACCGGCCTCGGCGACGAGTGGCTGCGCGTCGGCCCGATGAAGCTGTTCGCCGACGGCTCGCTGGTCGGGCGCACCTGCGCGATGCACGACCCGTTCGACGGCGAGCCGGGCAACGTCGGCTACTTCCAGGTGCCCGAGGACGCCCTGGCCGAGACGATCCGTCGCGCGCACGACGCGGGCTGGCAGATCGCGACGCACGCCATCGGCGACCGCGCGATCACCGTGGTCGTCGACGCGTACGAAGCCGCGTTGGCTGCTTCGCCGCGTACGGACCACCGGCACCGCATCGAGCACTGCGCGGTGCTTCAGCCCGCGGAGCTGTCTCGGATCGCCTCGCTGGGGTTGCTCCCTTCGCCGCAGGGACGGTTCGTCAACGAGCTCGGCGACGGCATGCGCGCCGCGCTCGGCGAGTCCCGCGTCCCCTGGTGCTACCGGCTGCGAAGCGTCCTCGACGCGGGTTGCGTGCTTCCCGCGTCCTCGGACCGCCCAGTCGTCGACGGCGCGCCGCTGCTCGCGCTCGCCGACATGGTGCGCCGGCGGACGGCGTCCGGCGCACCCTTCGCGCCCGAAGAGGCGTTGACGCCCGAGGAGGCGTTGCGCGCGTACACGTATGGCTCGGCGTACGCGACCTTCGCGGAACGCGATCTGGGCACCCTGGAGGCCGGGAAGCTCGCCGACTTCGCGGTGCTTTCGGGATCGCCGCTGGACGAGTCCGCTTTGGACGGCCTGACCGTGCAGGGCACGGCCGTCGGCGGCGAACTGCGTTACCAGGCCCGGCTGTCGTGAAGCATCACCTCCCGTCCACGAAATCGAGCGCTTCGCGCGCGAGCGCGGGCCAAGCCCGCTTCGAGTCGTTCCCCAGCGCCAGCCACTCCTTCATCGGGGTGCCCTTGTTGGCGTCGAACCGCACGCCGTCGCCGCCTTCGACCAGCTCGTCCACCTGCGCCTTCGGCAGCTTGAGCACCAGCTGCCCGCGGACGAACATCGCGAAGATCCGGCCGTTCACCCGCAGCGCCGTGCGCCCGAAGCCGCCGGTCGCGCCGGGTGGCGTGATGCCCGGCTCTCCGGTGAACTCGTCGACCAGCGCATCGAACTTCTCTTCCGGGGACATCGACCACCTCCGAGCACGACCGTAACGACCACCACCGACAGAAACGGGAGGCACGATGCCCGTCCGCGACGCCGTCTTCGAAGACGTCGAAGAGATTTGCGCGCTCATCGAGGAGCACGCCGTCTACGAGGACAACCACGACCTCAAGCTCGACCGCGCCGAGATGAGCGGTCACCTGTTCGGGGCCGATCCGAAGGCGTGGGTGCTGATCGCGACCCCGCCCGGCGAGCCCGGCACGGTCGCCGGCTTCGCCTTCTGCAGCTGGAACTTCTCGACCTGGGAGGCCCGGCCGGGGATCTGGCTGGACGACCTGTTCATCCGGCCCGCGCACCGGCGCCACGGCCTCGGCGGCGAGCTGCTCGACGAGCTGCGCACCCGCACGACCGGGCGCGTCGAGTGGGACATGCAGGAGGGCAACGAAAAGGGCGAGGCGTTCTACGCCCAGCTCGGCGCGGAGCCGGTCCCCGGCTGGATCCGCTACCGCTGGCGGCCGTGAACTTTCACGAGAAAGAACCCGGCCCCGTATCGTATGCGGCATGGGAGATGGTTCGGTCCGGAGGTCCTCGTCGGTCGAGGACTACGTCCGGGTGATCTACGGCCTGGTCGAACGCGGTGAGGCGGTCACGAACACCTCGCTCGCCGGCCGGCTGGAGGTCAGCCCGTCCTCGGCGTCGGGGATGGTCACGAAGCTGTCCCAGCTCGGGCTGGTCACCCACGTGCCGTACCGCGGCATCGAGCTCACCGCCGACGGCAGGCAGCTCGCGCGCTCGGTGCTGCGGCGCCACCGGCTGATCGAGACGTACCTGGTGTCCGAGCTCGGCTACACGTGGGACGAGGTCCACGCGGAGGCGGACGCCCTGGAGCACGCGGTGTCGGACCGGCTGGTCGAGCGCATCGCGGCCAAGCTGGGCAACCCGGTCCGCGACCCCCACGGCGACCCGATCCCGGCGGCGGACGGCAGCGTGGAGGAACTGGCGGTCCGCATCCTCGACGACCTCGAGCCGGGCGCGGTGGGCGAGATCGTCCGGGTCTGGGACACGGACCCGGAGCTGCTGCGCTACCTGACCGAACACGCGATCAACCTGGGCGAACGCATCGAGGTGGTCGAGCGCCAGCCGTTCGGCGGCCCGATGGTGGTCAAGGTGGGCTCACCCCCGGACGCCGCCACGCACGCGATCGGCAAGGAGATCGCGCAGGCCTTGTCGGTCACCCTGCGCTGAGGCGGCTTCAGGTCAGCCGCCGATCGAGAGCTGGAAGCCGACGCGCTCCGCCTCGTCGGCGTCCTTCCACAGGGTGCCGCGGTTGCTGTTGCCGACGTGCACGCCGTAGCGATCCGCGCCGGGCACGTCGGTGAAGGCGAAGGTGAACGTGCGCACCCACATCCCGTCGACGATCTTCGTCTCCTCGCCGGGGGTTCGGTGCAGCTCTGTGCTCGCGACGATCCGGCCGCTCTCGTCCACGAGGGTGACTTGAGAACCGTCCCGGAGGTCGCCGTACCCGTCATAGCCGTCGGCGGTGGACTTGGTGCACTTCATGTCGCACAGCAAGGCCAGGGTGCCGTTGACCGACGTGCTGCCCGACGTCATGAGGACGACGGCGACGACGGTGGCCAGCGCAGCGGCGACGACGCCTGCGACAGCGAAGACGAGCGGCTTGCGACTTCGCCGCACAGGCTGCGGAGCGGGCTCGGGCTGCGGTGCCTGGTCGGTGTTCGGTTCGATGGTCATCGTCTGGTCTCGCTCTCCTTGCCGGGGATGTGTGCACAGACGGATTGGCGGGCTCCGTTGTTACGGAAGGTGATCGAGCCGTGATGACGCCCGGAGGCGTACGCGCGACTGACGTCCCGAAGCGGATGTGGTGACACGCTCGCGGCCGAGACCATGGCCGCATGAAACCCTTCCGCTTCGGCGTCGTTGCCGGTCACGCTCGTGATCTGACCTCGTGGACCGCCCAGGCCGAGCGGGTCGAGAAGCTTGGCTTCGACACCCTGCTCGCCACCGATCCCGTCGGCTGGGCCGATCCCTTCGTGCTGCTCGGGGCCGCCGCCGCGGTCACGCTGGACCTCACCGTCGGCACCTTCGTGCTCGCCGATCCCTTCCGGGACGCCAAGGCCCTCGACTGGCAGGCCCGGACGCTGCACCAGCAGACCGGGGGCCGGTTCGAGCTCGGGCTCGGGGTCGGGCGGCCCGGTGCGCGGCCGCACGCCGAAAGCCTCGGGCGGGAGTTCGGCGGACCGGGTGAGCGCATCACACGGATGGCGGAGACGATCGCCGTCCTCAAGGAGACCGCGGACCGGCCGCCGCTGGTTCTCGCCGGCGGGGGACCGAAAATGCTGGCGCTCGCCGCGCAAGAAGCCGACACCCTCAGCTTCACCTGGGCGCCCACGACCACCGAAGCCGAGGCGCAGTCCATTGTGGATCGATTCCGGGCGCTCGCCGGGGCGCGGCTGCCGGACATCGAGCTCGGGCTGAACCTCGTGGCCGTCGGGGACGAGCCGTCGCCCGGGATCGCGCGGTGGGCCGGGGTCGACGTGCCCGAGCTCACCGCCGCCGGGGCCGTCACCGTGCTGCCCGCTGATCCAGGTCAAGCGGCGGAAAGGCTTCTCGGCTGGCGGGAGCGGTGGGGGATTTCCTACGTCACGATCAACTCCGGCTACGCGGAACCGTTCGCCGCGATCGCCGAAGAGGCGCGTGCGGCGTAACTCGCAGGTGGGTGAGTGCCCTTCCGATCTTGCGAACCTGCGCCTACGCTCCAATGTTCGTATTCGGGAGTGCTTCGGAGCGTTGTGATGACCGGTCAGCGAACACGCACCATCGACCGGGGGGAACAGGCGGAGCTGAGCCAGCTGCTGGCCGCCGGGCCGTTCGACGTCGCCCTGCGCGCGGCGATCAGGGCCCGCGGCCTCGGCCTCGATCGGATCCGCTATCGCTTGCGCGGCAGGGGAACCACGGTCAGCCTGGCCACCCTCAGCCACTGGCAGTCCGGGCGGTGCCGGCCGGAGCGGCCGGAATCGTTGGAAGCCTTGCGGAATCTCGAGGACATCCTGAACGTGCCGGACGGCTCGCTCAGCAAGCTCCTCGGCCCGCCGCGGAGCAGAACGCGCTTTCATCCGACGCCACCCCCGCTCAATTGAGCAGTAGCAACGGAAAACCGCTCACCTGAGCGGATCACGTAGGCTCGCGCCATGCGAGCCGTGGTGATGGAGGAGTTCGGCGCCCCGCCGGTCGTCAAGGACGTCCCGGAGCCGGTGGCGCCGCCGGGTGGTGCGGTGATCGAGGTCGACGCGACCGGCGTCTGCCGCAGCGACTGGCACACCTGGCAGGGGCACGACACCGCCGTGAAGCTGCCGCACGTCGCCGGGCACGAGCTGGCTGGCCGCGTGGTCGCGCTCGGCGTGGGCGTGCGCGGCTGGGAGCTCGGCGCCCGCGTCACCGTGCCGTTCGTCTGCGCGTGCGGGACGTGCGCCCAGTGCGCCCGCGGCGACCAGCAGATCTGCGACCGCGAGTTCCAGCCCGGCGCGACGCACTGGGGTTCGTTCGCCGAGCGCGTCGCCGTCGAGCACGCCGAGACGAACCTGGTGGCGCTGCCGGACTCCCTCGGCTCGGCCGAGGCCGCCGCGCTCGGCTGCCGGTTCGGCACGGCGTTCCGCGCGGTGCTGCGGCAGGGCCGGGTCACCGCGGGCCAGTGGGTTTCGGTGTACGGCTGCGGCGGCGTCGGGATCTCGGCGGTGCTGCTCGCTGTCGCGGCGGGCGCCAAGGTCGTCGCGGTCGACGTCTCACCCGCGGCGCTGACGCTCGCCGAGAAGTCCGGGGCCGCCGTCACCGTCGACTCCTCGGCGTTCGAGAGCCCCGAAGCCGTCGCCGCGCACGTGCGCGAGCTGACCGGCGGGGGCACGCACGTCTCGCTCGACTGCCTCGGCTCGCCGTCGACCTGCGCGGCGTCGGTAGGCAGCCTCCGCAAGCGCGGCCGGCACGTCCAGGCCGGGCTGATGCCGCCCGCGCAGGGCGTCGCGCCGATCCCGATGCACCGGGTCATCGGCGGCGAGCTGGAGCTGGTCGGGATCCACGGGCTGCAGGCCCACGAGTACCCGGAGCTGCTGCGCGTCGTCGAGACGGCCGGGATCGACCTCGCCGCGCTGATCGGACAGCGGATCGGCCTCGACGACGTCCCGGCCGCGCTGGCGGCGATGAACGACCCCGTGCCGGCGCGGGCGGGCGTCACCGTGGTGACGTTCCGTGACTGATCTGCCCCGGCGTGGTCAAGTGACGATTTCGTAGCTGATCCACGCTGGCCATGAGACATCCGGTGTGGGAATGTCTGAACATGGTGGCCCAAAGCGAGGGGAACCGGTCGCAGGGGCGTCCCGTTGGTCCGTTGGGACGCCTCCTGCGCCGGTACATCGCCGCGGGCGTCACCGTCCGCGGTCATCGGATCGTGCCTTCGATGATCACCGAACGTGCGCGGCAGGGGTCTCCGGCACAATCGAGGTGATGGACGCCCTCCTGCCGCGGCCGCGCGCCGAGATCGCCCCCGGTGCCGTGCACGTACCCGACTGGCTCGGCTTCGACGAACAGCGTGAGCTCGTCGCGGCCTGCCGCGGCTGGTCCGGTTACCGCCACACCCGGCTGCCCAACGGCGGCGTGATGTCGGTGAAGTCCGTCTGCCTCGGCTGGCACTGGTACCCGTACGGCTACTCGCGCACGACCGGCGAGGGCACGCCGGTGCTGCCGTTCCCGGACTGGCTCGGCGACCTCGGCCGCCGCGCGCTCGCCGACGCGTACGGCGAACCGGCCGAGGGGTACGAGCCGGACATCGCGCTGGTCAACTTCTACGACGCCGCCGCGAAGATGGGGCTGCACCAGGACAAGGACGAGCGCAGCCTGGCGCCGGTGGTGTCCGTCAGCCTCGGCGACGCGTGCGTGTTCCGCTTCGGCAACACGGAGACGCGCGGCAAGCCGTACACGGACGTCGAGCTCCGCTCGGGCGACGTGTTCGTGTTCGGCGGCCCCTCGCGCCTGGCGTACCACGGCGTGCCGAAGACGCTGCCCGGCACGGCGGACCCGGCACTGGGCCTGACCGGCCGGCTGAACATCACGCTGCGCGTGTCCGGCCTCTAGTCCTCTGTGGACTCTTCTTCGGGCACGACGATCAGCCGGACGGCGAGCGCGCGCGAGCCCGGTGGGTGGTGGC
Source organism: Amycolatopsis sp. NPDC004378 (assembly GCF_053602455.1). Lineage (NCBI taxonomy): Bacteria > Bacillati > Actinomycetota > Actinomycetes > Pseudonocardiales > Pseudonocardiaceae > Amycolatopsis > Amycolatopsis sp. NPDC004378. The sequence goes on along the minus strand of NZ_JBSGDR010000001.1, from coordinate 816,155 downwards.
CCGGTTCGGTGACGTACTTCCAGATCAGGTTCTGGTACTCCTCGACGAACGACGTCACCTGCTCCTTCGTCAGGGTCAGGCCCGCGCGGTAGATCTGGTTCCAGCCTTCGGCGTCGTCGTAGCCCGCGTACGCCCGGGTGACCAGGCCGAGGTCGTGGCTCATCTTGAGGGCGCCGAGCTTCCGCGCGGCCTCGCGCTCGTCCGGCGTCATCTCCAGGCCGGGTGGGGTGTAGATGTCCTTCATCAGCGACTTCCACCAGCGTTCGCGGCCGGTCGAGCGCTCTTCGATCTCCGCGATCAGGTCGAGGTCGGCGAGCCGGCGGAGGTGGTAGCTGGTCGTCCCGGTGCTTTCGCCGAGGGCCTTGGCGACGCTCGTCGAGTTCGCCTCGCCGTGTTTTCCCAGGTAGGACAGGATGTCGCGGCGCACCGGGTTGGCCAGGGCCTTGTAGAAGGCTTTGAGATCCGCGCCGGTGAGCACGCGCCGTTCGGGACGTTCGACCATGCTCGCAGCGTACTACAGAGATTGTTTGCAAAGAATCTCTGTAATCCGCTACCGTGGTCGGCGAACGGGGGTTCACCATGAAAAGACTCTTCTGGGCGGCGGGGCTGTGCCTGCTGCCGTGGATCGCGGTACTGGGGACGACGCTGCCGGACGTCGTGGCGGCACAGCATTGGCGACTGGCCTGGACGGGCTTCGACGCGGCGGAGGCGTTCGGCCTGCTGGTCACGGCCTGGCTGCTCGGCCGCGGCGACCCGCGGACGCCGCTCGCCGCGACGGCCACGGCGACGTTGCTGCTCGCCGACGCCTGGTTCGACGTCGTGACAGCCGGCGACGACGTCGTGTTTTCCCTGCTCATGGCCGGTCTCGAGGTTCCGCTGGCGCTGGCGTGCCTGACGGTGGCGCTCCCGGCGCGGCCGCCGGTGCCGGCCCATGTCTGAGCTGGACCCGCGGGTGCGCGACGAGATCGACGACCAGGTCGCGGAGGCGCTCGACGCCTACCTGGCCGAACGGGGACCACGCCGGGCGCGGCGGGCCTGGCCGGTGGTGGTGACGGTGGCACTGGGGGTCGTCACCACCGCCCTGGTCCCGCCGGCGGCGTGGGCCGCGTGGCTCGCGATCGCGGCCACCAACGTCGTTTGGCTGCTCGCCGTGCGGATCTCGCCGTAGGATCCGGACCCCGGACCGAAGAACGAGGGGGACACGGTGAGCGGAACCAAGGTGCTGGTGGCGGGAGCGAGCATCGCGGGGCCCGCGCTGGCCCACTGGCTGCACCGGCGGGGAGCCGAGGTGACCGTGGTGGAGCGGGCGCCCGGGCTGCGCCCCGGCGGGCAGGCGGTGGACGCGCGCGGGGTGGCCAGGGAGGTCATCCGGCGGATGGGGCTGGACGCGGCGGTGCGCGCGGCCCGGACCGAGACCGCCGGCGCGCACGTCGTGGACGCGGAGGGGCGGATCCTCGAGACCTTCAGCGCGGAGGACGACGGCGGCGACGGGTACATCGCGGAGATCGAGATCCTGCGCGGAGACCTGTCCCGGGTGCTGTACGACGACACCCGCGAAGGCGTCGAGTACGTCTTCGACGACCGGATCGCCGAGCTCACCCAGGACGAGGACGGCGTCGACGTGGTCTTCGCGAGCGGCGGGCGGCGGCGCTTCGACCTGGTGGTCGGGGCGGACGGGTTGCATTCGTCGCTGCGGGCGATGGTCTTCGGGCCGCGTGAGCGGTTCGTCCGTCACCTGGGGTCCGTGCTGGCCTTCTACAGCGTGCCCAACGAGTTCGGGCTGGAGCGCTGGATGCTCGACCACCAGGAGGGCGGGCGCTCCGCCGGCCTGCGGCCCCTCCCGGACGCCACCCGGGCGATGGCGATGCTGTCCTTCTCCGCGGCCGAGTTCGACGTCGACCACCGCGACATCGAAGCCCAGAAGCGCCTGCTGCGCGAGCGCATGGCCGGCTTCGGCTGGCTGACCCCGCGCATCCTCGCCCACCTCGACGACACCCCGGACTTCTACCTCGACCAGATCGCCCAGGTGGTGCTGGACCGCTGGTCGGACGGGCGGGTGGCGCTGCTCGGCGACGCGGCGTTCAGCTCGTCGCCGCTGTCCGGCGGCGGCACCGGGCTGGCCCTCGTCGGCGCATACCTGCTGGCCGGCGAACTCGCCGCCACCGGGTGGGACCCCAAGGCCGGGTTCACCGGGTACGAGCAGCGGATGCGCTCGTACGTCGAGGCCAACCAGGAGATCGGCCGGCTGCACGCGCGCATGCGCGACGGCGGCCCGGTCGAGGAGCCCGACATGGCGGTCCTCACCCCGCTGATCGAACGGGCGATCAACGGCGTCGAGCTGCCGGACTACGCCGGGGTGCCGGACTCCCGGGCCTAGGCGGCGCGGAACCGCACGGTCTGGCCGGGGCGCAGCTGGGCCGCGAGGTCGAGGTCGGCCTCGTCGACGACCGCGATCACCGGGTAGCCGCCCGTCGTCGGGCCGTCGGCGTGGAACAGGATCGGCCGGCCCGACGGCGGTACCTGCACCGATCCCGGCACGCACGCCTCGGACGGCAGTTCCCCGGACCGGGCACGGGACAGCGGCGGCCCGGTGAACCGGATGCCGACGCGGTCCGAGTCCGGCGACACCGTGTACACAGTGGACAGCAGTTCGTCCGGCGCGGCGAACCAGTCGCGCCGCGGTCCGGGCGTCACGCGCAGCACCGGCTCGGCCGGCAATGCCGCACGCGGCGCGAGGTCGGCCACCGGGAACGCGCCGGGTGCGCCGACCGGCAGCAGCATCCCGGCGGCCAGCGGAGGTGGGCCCAGCTTCCCGAGGGTGTCGGTGGAGCGCGAACCCAGCACCGGCGCCACGTCGATCCCGCCGCGCACCGCGACGTAGCAGCGCAAGCCCGCGGACGCCGTGCCCAGCACGAGCTCGTCGCCCGGCCACAGCGTGATCGGCGCGTTCATGCCGCCCGGCGACACCGGGCAGAGCGCGCCGGTGACCGCTACCGTCGTGACGCTCGACGCGCGCAGCACCAGGCCGCCGAGCGTGACCTCCAGCGCCGCCGCGTCGCCGGGGTTCCCGACGAGCCGGTTGGCCAGCTCGAACGACGCGCGGTCGGCGGCACCGGACCGGCCGACGCCGAGCGCCGCGTGCCCGGGCCGGCCGAGGTCCTGCACCGTCGCCGAGAACCCCGGCCGCACGACTTCGAGCTTCACGACGGCACCGCTTCGAAACGCACTCGCGTGCCCGGCGGCAGGAGGTTCGGCGGGTCGCGTTCGACGTCCCACACCGGCACGTCCGTCCGGCCGAGCAGCCGCCAGCCGCCCGGGGACGCGCTCGGGTAGACCGCGCTGTATTCCCCGGCGATCGCGACCGACCCCGCGGGGATGCGCGTCCGGGGCGTCGCGCGCCGGGAGACGTGCAGGGCCGGGTCCAATCCGGACAGGTACGCGAACCCGGGCGCGAACCCGCAGAACGCCGAGACGTACGAACCCGCGCTGTGCAAGGAAATCACCGAGTCCACCGAAAGACCCGCCTCGGCCGCGACGTCGGCCAGGTCCTCGCCGTCGTACACCACCGGGACCACCACCTCGCCCGCCTCCGCCACCGCACCATCCACAGGAGACACTTGACGCAGCACCGCGCCGAGCCGGTCCGCGTCCGTCACCGCGGGGTCGAACCGGACCAGCAGCGTCCGGGCCGCCGGGACCAGTTCCTCGACACCGTCCACCGACAACCGGGCCAGCGCCGCCTGGTACCCGAGCACGTCGTCCGGTTCCACGAGCAGCGCGCGGCGGCCGCACGGGAGCAGCCGCACGGTCATCCGGTGAACGCGCCCAGCTGCACGCCCGCTTCGGCCAGCGCCGCCTCGATCCGCCGCGCCAGCTCCACCGCGCCCGGCGTGTCCCCGTGCACGCACAGGGAATCCGGGCGGACGTCGAGCTTGCTGCCGTCCTCGGTGATGACGCCCCCGGTCGCCATCCCGACCGCGCGCTCGGCCACCAGGTCCGCGTCGTGCAGCACCGCGCCCGGTTTCTTGCGCGACACGAGCTTGCCGTCGGCGGTGTAGGCGCGGTCCGCGAACGCCTCCGCGTACGCCACCACGCCCGCCTTTTCCGCCTGCCGCTGCATTTCCGAGTTCGGCAGGCAGAGCAGCGCGAGCCCGGGGTCGTACCGGCGCAGGCCGTCGACGATCGCGGCGGCCTGCTCGGCGTCCACCGCCGCGGTGTTGTACAGCGCGCCGTGCGGCTTCACGTACGTCACGCGGCTGCCCGCCGCGCGGGCGAACGCGTCGAGCGCGCCGATCTGGTAGAGCACTTCGTTCGCCAGGTCGTTCGGCGCGATGTCGAGCGCGCGCCTGCCGAACCCGGCCAGGTCGTGGTACCCGACGTGCGCCCCGATCGCGACGCCGCGTTCGGCCGCCAGGTCGCAGACCCGCCGCATCACCGACGGGTCGCCGGCGTGGAAGCCGCACGCGACGTTCGCGCTGGTCACGATGTCCAGCATGGCTTCGTCGTCGCCCATCTTCCAGGCGCCGAAGCCCTCGCCGAGATCGCTGTTCAGATCCATTTCAGTCCACCCGGTATTCGCTGTCGAGCCGGTCCGTGATGAACATGTACCCCGGCGCGTGCGTGATCGCGAACGGGGGCCGGGACGCCATCAGCGCCGCCTGCGGGGTGACCCCGCAGGCCCAGAACACCGGGACGTCACCGGGTTCCGCGTCCACCGGATCCCCGAAGTCCGGCCGCGAAAGGTCTTCGATCCCCAGCGCGCGCGGATCGCCGACGTGCACCGGAGCGCCGTGGACGGCCGGCATCGCCCGCGTGATCCGGACGGCGTCGTCGACCCGGTCCTCCGGGATCTGCCGCATCGACACGACCATCGGCCCGAACAGCCGCCCGGCGGGCTCGCACTGCCGGTTCGTCACGTACATCGCGACGTTGCGGCCCTGGTCGACGTGCCGCAGCGGGACGCCCTCGGCGGCCAGTGCCGTCTCGAAGGTGAAGCTGCAGCCGATCGAGAAGGCGACCATGTCGCTGCGCCACAACCCGGTCGCGTCCGACACCTCGCCGGCCAGCACGCCGTTCTGCCAGATCCGGTAGCGCGGCAGGTCGGTGCGCAGGTCCGCGCCCTCGGCGAGCCGGGTGGCCGGGTCACCGGGGTCGGTGACGTCGAGCACCGGGCACGCCTGCGGGTTGCGGGTGCAGAACAGCAGGACGTCGTAGGCCCAGTCTTCGGGCACGGCGATCAGGTTGGTCTGCGTGAAGCCGTTGGCCCAGCCGGTGGTCGGCCGGGCGGTGCCGCGGCGGAACGCCTCGCGCGCCTGCGCGGGGGTGAACGTCGCGGGTTCGTCAAAGGTCGTCATGAGTTCCCCCTCAGTCGACGAGTTCGATGCCCCGGGTTTCCGGCAGGCCCAGCAGCGCGAGCACGGCGATGCCGTAGCCGAGCGCGCCGAACACGATCGCGCCGCCGGCGCCGAGGAAGCCCACGACGGTCGGGAAGATCGCGCCGACCGCGCGGCCGAAGTTGTACGTGAAGCCCTGTCCGGTCCCGCGCAGCGTCGTCGGGTACAGCTCGGCGAGGTACGCGCCGAAGCCGCTGAAGATCGCGGACATCGAGAAGCCGAGCGGGAAACCGAGGACGAGCACGAGCCCGTTGGCGCCCTTGGGGATCTGCGTGTACGCGACGATCAGCGCGGCCGAGAGCAGCGCGAACGTCAGGAAGGTCTTCTTGCGCCCCAGCAGGTCCGTGAGGTACCCGCCGCAGACGTACCCGACGAAGGCGCCGGTGATCAGGAACGCGAGGTACCCACCGGTGCCGATCACGGTCAGCTCGCGCGTCTTCTTCAGGTAGGACGGCAGCCACGTCGAGATCGTGTAGTAACCACCCTGGACGCCGGTGGCCAGCAGTGCGGCGAAGAACGTCGTGCGCAGCAGGTCGGCCTTGAAGATCTTGACGAGCGTGCCCTTCGGGCGTTCGGCCTTCAGGCGTTCTTCGGCGCGCGGCGCGTCCTTGACGCTCTTGCGGACCCACAGCACGAACAGGGCCGGGATGACGCCGGTCCAGAACATGATCCGCCAGGCCAGGTCGGGGCTCGCCAGGCTGAACACGACGGTGTAGACGATCACCGAGAGGCCCCAGCCGACCGCCCAGGCGCTCTGCACGAACGCCACGGTCCGGCCGCGGTAGCGGGCCTGCGAGTACTCGGCGACCAGCGCGGCACCGGCCGCCCACTCACCACCGAAGCCCAGGCCCTGCAGGGCGCGGAAGATCAGCAGTGTCTCGAAGTTCGGCGCGAACCCGCAGAGCACGGTGAAGATCGTGTACATCGCGATGGTGAGCTGCAGCGTGCGGACGCGGCCGATCCGGTCGGCCAGCATCCCCGCGCCGACACCGCCGACGGCCGACACGACCAGCGTCGTCGTGCCGAGCAGGCCGGCTTCACCGCTCGAAATGCCGAAGTACGCGGTGATCGCGGCCAGGCCGAGGGGCAGGGTCTGGTAGTCGAACGAGTCCAGGCCGTAGCCGCCGAACGCGCCCAGGAAGGCGCGCCGTCCGCGTTTGCCGAGCGTTCGGAACCAGTCGAACGGCCGGGCCTCGGTAGCTGTTGTCGCAGTCATGGGCACCTCCTGGCCAGTGTCTCATCGTGGCGTGACTCACACAGTAAGGATCGTTGAACAATTCCACAAGACGGCAATTGGATCGTCCTCAGTGTGACGGGTATCATCGGAGCGTGGTCATCGAAGACAGCGGGTCACCGGGCCTGGAGGCCGACCGCGGCCTCGTCAGCCGCAAGAGCACGGCCGAGCGGGTCGCCGGGGTGCTGCGCAAGCGCATCGCGGAGGGCTTCTTCCTGCCCGGCGGGCGCCTGTCGGAGCAGGACATCGGCAACGCGCTCGGCGTCTCGCGCAACACGCTCCGCGAGGCGTTCCGGCTGCTCACGCACGAGCGGCTGCTCGCCCACGAGCTCAACCGAGGCGTCTTCGTCCGCATCCCGAGCGTGGACGACGTCGTCGACATCTACCGCGTCCGCAAGATCATCGAGTGCGCGGCGGTCCGCGGGGTGACGGCGAGGCCCGCTTCGATCGCCCGGATCCGCGAGAAGGTCGAGATCGGCGACGAGGCCGCGCGCACCGGGAACTGGAAGGACCTCGGCACCGCGAACGTCTGGTTCCACCAGGAACTGGCGGCGCTGTCGGGCAGCGAGCGCGTCAACGAGCTGGTCGGCCGGCTGACCGCCGAGCTGCGGCTGGTCTTCCACATCATGGCCGAGCCGCGGCGCTTCCACGAGCGTTATCTGCCGCGCAACCACGAGATCCTGGACCGCCTCGAGGCGGGCGACGGCCCGGGCGCGGAGAAGCTGCTGATGAAGTACCTCGAAGACGCGGAGGAGCAGTTGGTCGGTGCGTACGCCGACCGCGCCGAGGCGGCCCGGGCCGCGATGTCCGAGTAGTGCCCGTTCGGGCATCGTCGCGGCTGGATAACCTCCTGAAAGCCGTGAATGCCACATTGAGGGACTTGAAGTCCCTCAATGTGGCATTCACGGACTTTCGGGGGTCAGCCGGCGTAGCGGGCGAAGATCCTCGTGAAGTCCCACGCCTGCTGGGAAACACCCGAACACGTGTCGTCGTTCGGGTAGCCGCCCGGGCAGGGGCGGTCGCGGTTGGCCGACCAGAACGTCAACCGGGCCAGGTGGTGCTGGTTCGCGTAGCCCAGGATCGTCGTGAAGTCGTTCAGGGTCACCGTCTCGTTGTTGTCCGTGATGCCGTTCATCGACGAGATGCCCATGTGCCGGTAGGCCGTGTCGTCGTCGTAGCCGTAAGCCGCCTTGACGACGTTCTTGAGGCCCTCGGCCGCACGCTGCGTGAGCGTGCCCATGTTCTGGCCGGCGCCGCCGAAGTCGAACGGCATGATGACCCAGCCGTCGACCGTGAGCCCGGACTGCGCCGCCCGGTTCACCAGGCTGTTGTCGGGTCCGGACTGCCCGGTGCCGAACGTGACGTAGATCTTGATGCCCGGGTTGTTCGCCCGGACCGTCTTAAGCGCGTCGACCGTGCGCTGCTGCACCGTCGGGTTGCTGTAGGCGTCGGCCTCGATGTCGATGTCGATCGCCTTGAGGCCGTAGGCGCTGATCACCTTCTGGTAGCCCGCCGCCAGCTCACCCGCGCTGCCGCACGAGGACTCCAGCTTGTTGCCCGAGTAGCCGCCGAACGACGGGATGACGTCGCCGCCGCCCGCGCGCACCGCGTTGATGGTGTTCTGGTCGACACCGCCGGTCAGCGCCCGGCCGCCGTCCCACTGCGGGTTGCAGTAGCCGTTGGACAGGATGAAGGCCAGCGTGAACCACTTGACACCGGTGGCGTTCTGGATCGTCTGCGGGCTCGGCGGGTTGCCCCAGCCGTTGTAGAGGTACGGCGCCACGGCCATCACACCCGGCCCGGACGGCGGCGGGGTGGTGCCGCCGGACGGGAGCGTCCACTGCTGGTTGGCCGTGCTCGCGCACGTCCAGATCTGCAGCCGCGTCCCGTTCGCGCTGGAGTTCCCGGTCGCGTCGAGGCATTTGCCCGAACCGGTGTTGACGAGGTTCTTCGCCGCGTTGGCCGTCCACTTCTGTGCGGCGGAGCCGTTGCAGTCCCAGAGCTGGATCTGCGTGCCGTCGGCCGTCCCCGCGCTCGTCACGTCGAGGCACTTGCCCAGCGCCTGCAGGGAACCGTCGGACCCGACCGTCCACTGTTGAGCGTTGGTGCCGTTGCAGTCGTAGAGCTGGATCGCCGTGCCGTTGGCGCTGCTCGCCGCGTTGACGTCGACGCACTTGCCGGCGATCCCGGTGATCGGGCCGGTCGCCGCCTGGGCCGCCCCGGGCAGGGCGACCATCGCGGACGCCGCGATCAGGGCCCCGAATGCTGCTCGTTTGTTCATGCGGGCACGTTCCACTTCTGGTTGGCGGCGCCGGTGCAGGTCCAGATCTGCAGCCGGGTGCCGTTCGCACTCGAGTTGCCGGTGGCGTCGACGCACTTGTTCGAGCCGGACCCGACGATGTCCTTGGCCGCGGTGGCCGCCCACCGCTGGTTGGCCGTCCCGCCGCAGTCCCACAGCTGCAGCTGTGCTCCGTCCGCGGTGGACTGACCGGTGACGTCGAGGCACTTGCCCAGCGCGCGGATCGTGCCGCCGGTGCCGACCGTCCACTGCTGCGCGCCCGAACCGTTGCAGTCGTAGAGCTGGACCGCCGTGCCGTTGGCGCTGTTGGCGCCCGCGACGTCCATGCACTTGCCGCCGATGCCGGTGATGGCGCCGGTCTTGCCGCCGCTGTTGCCCTGGTTGCCGGCCCAGGTGAACGTCGCCGACGTCTGGCCGGGCAGCGTGTAGGTGAACGACGAGTTGCCCCAGTTCACCCGCACGCTCTGGTTGGCCGTGCTGGAGTTGTACGCGATGAGCGCCTTCGAGCCGTCCGGGTTCTTCCAGGCGACGTTGCGGACCGTCGAGTTGTCGTTCGAGTCGATCCGGTACGCGCCCGGCTTCACGAACTTCGTCAGGTGGCCCATCGTGTAGTACTCGACGGTGTAGTCGACCTGCCCGCTGCGCGAGTCTCCGTTGTGGACGGTGATCAGGCCGGTGCAGGTGCCGCAGCCGCCGTTGTGCGGGCCCATGTTCTGGTCGACGGCGAGGCTCCACTTGGTGACGCTCTTCGACCAGTTGCGCGTGTAGTCGACGATGTTGTTCATGTCCTCGGCCTGCTGGTTCGAGATCCAGGTGCCCCCGGAGTGCTCGGTCGAGTAGGCGTTGACGTTCGGGTACTGGTTGTGCGTCGTCGTCTGCTGCGCGATGTCACCGCCGTACCCGTGCCAGGCGACGCCGCCGAAGTTCGGGTGGTTGCGGATCGCCGGGTCGTCCAGCGTCGGCGCGCCGTAGGACGCGTAGGTGTCCCAGTTCCAGTCGAGCGCGAGGACCTTTGTGGACAGTCCGGCGCCCTGCAGGGCCGGCAGCAGGTTGTTCTTCGCGAAGTACGCCAGCCCGGCGCCGTTCCAGTTGGTCGACGGGTAGCTCGAGCAGCACGTCGGCTCGTTCTGCATCGACACGTAGTCGATCGGCACGCCCGCGGCCTGGTAGGCCTGGAGGTACTTGACGAAGTACTGCGCGTACGCCGGGTAGTACTGCGACTGGACCCAGCCCAGCAGGTAGCTGTCGTTGTCCTTCATCCAGGGCGGCGCGCTCCACGGCGACGCCATCACCTTGGCCTGCGGGTTGAGCTGCTTGGCCTGCTTGGTCAGCGGCAGCACGTCCGCCTGGTCGTGGGCGATCGAGAAGTGCGTCAGGTTCGGGTCGGTCTGGCCGGCCGGCATGTCGTCGAAGGTGTAGCTGTAGCGCGCCAGGTCGGACGCGCCCAGCGGGTTGCGGATGAAGCTCAGCCCGATGCCATTGGTCGGGTCGAACAGCTTGCGCATCGTGTCGTCGCGGGTGGCCTGCGACAGCGCGCCGCTGGAGTTCATCAGCCAGGCCGCGGTGTCCGTGAAGGACGCTCCGCCGCCTTCGAACTGCTGGTACGTGGTGCCTTCGTTGACGTTGATGGTCACGCCGCCGGAACCGGTGCCCGAGGCGAAGGTGATCGGGGTCTGCTGCTGGAGACCGCGGGTGACCTGGCGGCCGCCGGAGTCGCTGGTGGTGGTGAGCCAGACGTTGACCGTCTCGCCCGCGGCCTGCGCGGGCGCGGCGAAGGTGGCCGCGGCGAGCGCGGTCACGCCGAGCAGCGTGAGCAGTTTCTTCATGGGAGCGTCCACTTCTGGTTCGCGCCGGACCCGCAGGTCCAGATCTGGAGGCGGGTGCCGTTCGCACTCGAGTTGCCGGTCGCGTCGAGGCACTTGCCGGACCCCGCGTTCACGAGGTTCCGCGACCCGTTGGCCGACCACTTCTGGGCGGTGCTGCCGTTGCAGTCCCAGAGCTGGATCGGCGTGCCGTTGGCGGTGCCGGCACTGGTGACGTCGAGGCACTTGCCGAGCGCTTTCACGGTGCCGTCGCTGCCGACCGTCCACTGCTGGGCGGTCGTGCCGTTGCAGTCGTAGAGCTGGACCGCCGTGCCGTTCGCGTTGTTCGCGCCCGCGACGTCGACGCACTTGCCGCCGAGGCCGGTGATCCGCCCGGCGTTCTGGGTGGGCGGCGTGGTGGTGCCGCCGGCGAACTGCGTCGCGACCTGCTCGCCGAGGCTCGTCGCGTTGGCGTGGTTCTCGATCGGGTTGACGTGCGTGTTCGGGAACACGATGTACGTGACCGGGCCCTCGGTGCCGCCATTGGACGGGTCGGGGTTGATGCCGAGGTTGACGGCGGTCGCGTAGGACGCTTCGCCGATGATGCTCGTCGGCCCGGTGTCACCGACCACGGCGTAGGTGACTTGGTTGTTGTAGATCACCGCCACGACGGAACCGCCGTCGATGCCGTAGTTGCGATAGTCCCAGGTGGACGTCGGCTGCGGCAGGACGATGTAGGGCAGTTGCGCCGCGTTCAGCGGCTGGTCGGCCGAGGTGTGGAACGCGGTGTCGGGGTAGAAGCAGCAGTCGGTCTGCTCGTTGCACTGCGAGGTGCGGACGCCGTCGCAGTCGATGTCCATGTCGGCCGTGAAGAACACGGCACCGTTGGCCTGGCAGACGGGCACGGTCGCCGCGCCGCCTTCGTCGAAGGAATATTTGCCGTTCGAGATCTGCTGGCAGTTCTGCGTCTTCGCGAGCAGCTGGCTCGCGGACGGACCTGCCTCGACGGCGGCTTGGGCGGAGCCGGTGGTCAGGGAAGAAAGCGCTAACAGGGCACACCCCATTAGCGCGACGAGAATTCGTCGCACTGGGATTCTCCTCGTGGGGAAAGGAAAGAGTGCCGGGTAGGCGGACCGGGCGGGGTCCGCCTACCCGAGGGGATCGATCAGGGCGTGGTCCACTTCTGGTTGGCCGTGCCGGCGCAGGTCCAGATCTGCAGCCGGGTGCCGTTCGCGCTGGAGTTGCCGGTGGCGTCGAGGCACTTGTTCGCGTTGGGGTTCACGATGTCGTTGGCGCCGGAGATCGCCCATTTCTGGGCGACGGTCCCGTTGCAGTCGTAGAGCTGCACCGGTGTCCCGTCCGCGGTGCCCGCGGCGCTGACGTCCATGCACTTGCCGAGCGCGCGGATCGTGCCGTCACTGGCGATCGTCCAGTTCTGCGCCGCGTTGTTGTTGCAGTCGGTGATCTGGATGGGCGTGCCGTTGGCGGTGTTCGCGCCCGCGACGTCGACGCACTTGCCGCCGATGCCGGTGATCCGCCCGGTCCGCCCGCTCGGCGGGGTGCCGCCGCCGGTGTCGGTCGTGACGTGCACGTAGTCGACGACCAGCTGCTGCGGGAACTGCGTGCTGCTGTTGGGGTCGCCGGGCCAGTACCCGCCGACGGCGAGGTTCAGGATGATGAAGAAGTTGTGGTCGTAGACCCAGCGGTTGCCGTTGAGGTCGGCGGGCGTGCGGGTCTGGTAGAGGTTCCCGTCGACGTACCACTTGATCTGGTTGGGCGACCAGTCGACGGCGTAGGTGTGGAAGTCGTCGGAGAAGTTCGGGCCGTTGTAGGCCGCGCCGATGCCGCCGGAGCCGGAGTAGCCCGGGCCGTGGATGGTGCCGTGGACGGTGTTCGGCTCGAAGCCGACGTTCTCCATGACGTCGATCTCGCCGTCGGTCGGCCAGTTGCCGCCGCCGAGCATCCAGAAGGCCGGCCACATGCCCTGCCCGCGCGGGAGCTTCATGCGGGTCTCGAAGTGGCCGTAGGCCTGGCTGAACTTGCCCGCCGTGTTCATCCGCGCGGAGGTGTACTCGCAGCGGCCGTACCAGCAGTTGTAGTTGCCCGGGTTTTCCTTCTTGGCGGTGATCACGAGGTGGCCCAGGCCGTCGAGCTGGGCGTTGTTGGTGCCCGACGTGTAGTACTGCCGCTCGTGGTTGTTGACGTTGTCCCCGGTCTCGAGCTGCCACTTCGACCCGTCGACGGCCGACCCGGCGGGGCCGTTGAAGTCGTCGGTGAAGGTGGCGGCGGCCTCGGCCACCGTGGGGGTCAGGACCTGCTGGCCGAGCAGGAGCAGGGCGCCGGCCGCCAGGAGTGCCGCTGTTCTTCTTCTGGCTCTGCGGAACGAGGTGGACATCGTTGTCGCCTCTCTCACCGTTGAGGGGAACGGCGTTCCGCGCGCAGCACGGAACGCGGGGAGGGGGAGGTGGCCTCGCATGCCGGGGCGGCGGCAGGCGCGACCGGTTCACCGTCACTCGCGCTCCGGGGCGGGGTGGGGTGCGGGCGGCGGCGGGCTTTGTTGTGCCTGGCAACAAAGTATGCATGGTCCAGACAAGCCGGGCAACCGTCGGGCGGTCATTTTTTTTCAACCCGAATTAAGGGTGAGGGGGTTACGGTGAGTGGTTCCCGCTGACCGGGGCACCTCCTTCCGGGCACCCCGAAGTCTGATTGTGACTACGGCCGGCAGGACCGCGTCAAGGCGGGAAAGCGTGCCTTGACCCGGTGCTGCCGGCCGTGTTCTGGCTTCGGATCGGGGTGCGGGAGGGGGGGTGTGGGTTCCGTCGTGGCTCTTCTAGGCCGCGTCGGAGTCCGGGGCTCCTGGTTTTGCGATCCTTGATGTCGCGCCCTGGTTCAGGAGGTCTGCTACCGGCAGGGTTGCCGCTCCTGTTGCCACTGCGTCCAGGCCCAGCGAACCCAGCTGGATCGATGTCTGGCTGAACGGATGCCTCAGCGCGTGCTCGCCCGCTGCTGTGCGGATGCGGGGTAGCAGTTGCTCGCCCAGGGCCAAGCCTGCCCAGCCGCCGATCACTATGCGCTCCGGGTTGAACAAGTTGATCAGGTTCGCTATCCCCGCGCCCAGGTAGCCTGCCGTTTCGTCCAGGACCCGGGCTGCCGTCTTCGACTTGCTCGCCGCCTCCAGCAGGGCCTTGAACCGGGCCTGCTCGTCCTCGCCCGGGACGTCCTTGCCCCTCGCCTTGCGGTACCGCGCCAGTACTCCGCCCGCGCCGATGTACGCCTCCAGGCAGCCCAGGGCGCCGCAACGGCACTGCTGACCGCCGTACGCGATCGTGGTGTGGCCCCACTCGCCCGCGCTGCTCGTCGAGCCCCGGTACGTCGTTCCGTCCGTGACGACCGCGGCTCCGACGCCCGAGCCGATCAGGGCGATCACCGCGTGGCGGGCGCCGCGGCCCGCGCCGAACCACATCTCCGCCTGGCCCTGCGTCTTCGCGCCGTTGTCGACGAACAACGGGAGCGAAACCCCCGCGTCCTGCAGCAGGGAGACCAGCGGGACCGCGTCCCAGCCCACCGTCGGTGCGTGGACCAGCACCCGCGAGCCCTGCTCGACCGTGCCCGGGACGCCGATGCCCACGCCGAGCACGCTCGCCTCGTCGAAGTCCGCGAACACCTCGCGCAGGCCGGACGTCACCTGCTCGACCGCCGTCGCCGGGTCCGGTGCCTTCGGGAGGGGGTGCTCGACCGTGGCGAGGCGGTTCATCGCCAGGTCGAACAGCTCCACCTTGACGCCCGTTTCGCCGATGTCGACGCCCGCGACGTGCCCGTACGCCGGGTCGACGCGCAGCAGGACCCGCGGCCGGCCGCCGTCCGATTCGACCTGGCCTGCCTCGGTGATGAGCCGTTCTTCGCCCAGTTCGGCCGTCACGTTGCTGACCGTGGCGGCGCTCAATCCGGTGAGCTGGCTGAGTTCGTGACGCGACAGCGGCCCGTCGAAGTACAGTTTCGAAAGCAGCAGGGAACGGTTGTGCCGCCGCAGATCGCGGACGGTGGTGCGCTTGCTCGCCATGGGCAACCCATCTGGAACTCTTACCGGCTCACGACCAGCATGCCTGATCACCGTAAGTTGTGGCTATGTATTAAGTGGTGAACTAAGTCCCGAACTCATGGTCGCACGGGTGGTGTCTGGCACAATCCCCCAGGTGACCCAGGTGGTGCGCCAAACGACCAGAGACCTCCGACGGCACAACCGCGCTGCACTCCTGTCCTCCCTCTACCTCCGCGGGCCCGTCAGCAGGCTGGAACTGGTAGCTGAATCGGGATTGTCGGCCGCCACCGTTACCAACGTCGTCTCCGAGCTCATCGCGGACGGCGTCGTCGCGGAGGCGGGCTCGGTCGAATCCGACGGCGGGCGGCCCCGGACACTGCTGGCCGTGCGGCCCGACTTCGGGCAGGTCGTGGGTGTGGACGTCAGCGAGACGCACGTCGAGGTCGGCCTGTTCGACTGCGCGCTCGGCACCCTCGGCACGGTGCGCCACCCGCTCGTCGGGACCCGCCTCGATCAGGACGAAGTGGCCGGATTGGTGCGAACCGGCATCGCGGAAGTGTGCGAAGGCGGCGAACCGGGCGCGGTGTTCGGCGTCGGCATCGGCGTGCCCGGCGCGGTCCGCGACGGCGGGATCGTGCACGCGCCGACGCTCGGCTGGAGCGGCGTGGCCTTCGCCGAGCTGATCCACCCGCACATCGAAGCGCTGTTCCCGCCGGGGCCGGGCCCCGAACCCCGGCCCGGGGACAAATCCCCCTGGACCCCCCGAAAGATGCCGTTGCACCTCGACAACCGCGCCCGCACACTCGGCCAGGTCGAGACCTGGCGCGGGGCCGGCCGGGGCGCCGAACGCGCCATCGTCGTCCTGCTCGGCGTCGGCGTCGGGGCCGCCGTCGCGACGGCGGGGCGCTCGCACCCGGACATCACCACCAGCGAGTGGGGCCACACCGTCGTCAAGGCGGCCGGCGCGGCCTGCCGCTGCGGCTCCCACGGCTGCCTGGAGGCCTACGTCGGTACCGAGGCGGTCGTCCGGCGCTACGCCGACCGCGTCGGCAAGGAACCGGTCATCGGGGACGAAAGCGACGAAGAGCTGGCCCGGATCGTGGCCGAAGCGACGACCGGGGGGCCCGCCGCCGACGTGCTCGCCGAGACCGGCGAGTACCTCGGCATCGGCATCGCGAACCTGATCAACCTGCTCAGCCCGGACCGGGTCGTGCTCTCCGGGTCCGCGGGGGCGATCATGGGACCGGCGATCCTGCCCGCCGTGCGCGACGCGGTCGGCCGGCACGCGCTCGGCTACCTGGCGGAGCGCACCGAGGTCGTCCTCGGGCGGCTCGGGCCCGAGGCGGTCGCGCTCGGCGCGGCGACCCTGCCCATCGCGCAACTGCTGGCGAGCGGGGGCCGGACCGGCTGAAACCCTTGCGCCGCAAGGAGTAGTTCCGGCCAGAGGTCCAGACCGACAGTTCTTTCAGTACTTAAACTTAGGCACAAAAAGTTACCACCGCGTTATTGACGTGACCCGAGTCACCCGGGTTGACTTCGGGGCGTCGTTCGGTCGCCGGCGGTCGGGGCCTCGCTACCAGTCGACAGCAAGAAGTCGTCGATGACCAGGAGGAACCGATGCGAGTCAAGCGCTCCATCGTCGCAGCGCTAGTGGCAGTGATGGCCCTGGGGGGCCTGACCGCGTGTTCGGGCGGCAGCTCGACCGCTGCGCAGGGCAACCCGGACCAGGTGCTCAACGTGGGCAAGCCCGACGGCCCGCAGTCGGAGAACAACAACCCGTTCCTCGAGACGTCCGCCCTGTCGAACATGGGCTACCGGTGGATGATCTACGAGCCCCTGGTCATGCTCAACCGCGTCAAGCCGCAGGAGCCCGGCAAGCCGTGGCTCGCGACGAAGTGGGACTGGTCGGACAACTACAAGAAGCTCGTCCTGACCGTCCGTGACGGCGTCAAGTTCTCCGACGGCCAGCCGATGACCGGCGACGACGTCGCCTACACGTTCCAGCTGCTGCGCGACAACAAGGCGCTGAACATCGACGCCGTGCCGTACAAGGACGTCACCGCCGCCGGCAACCAGGTGACGCTGGCGTTCGACACCTCCCAGTTCGTCAACCAGGTCAAGATCCTGCAGACGCTCGTCGTGCCCAAGCACGTCTGGCAGTCGGTCAAGGACCCGGCGCTCGACCTGGTGAAGAACCCGATCGGCACCGGCCCGTACACGCTCAAGTCGTTCACGCCGCAGACGATGATCGTTACCCGGCGCGACAGCGGCTACTGGCAGGAAGCGCCGAAGGTCAAGGAGATCCGCTACACCTCCTACACCGACAACAACGCGCAGGTCGCCGCGCTCGTCAGCGGGGCCTCGGAGTGGAGCTTCGTCTTCATCCCGAACTACAAGGCCGTCTACACCAGCAAGGACCCGCAGCACTACAAGCTCTGGTTCCCCGCGCAGCTGGCCGTCCACGGCCTGTGGTTCAACACCGAGAAGGCGCCGTGGAACGACGCGAAGCTGCGTCAGGCGGTCAGCAGGGTGATCAACCGCGACGACATCTTCAACCAGGGCGAGGCCGGCTACTTCTACCCGAAGAACGACCAGGTCACCGGCATCCCGACGCCGGCGGGCGACCCGTTCATCGCGCCGGAGTACAAGGGCAAGACGGTCCAGGTCGACGTCCCGGGCGCCAAGGCTCTGCTGACCGGAGCGGGCTACAAGTTCACCGGCGACAAGCTGACGGACCCGAGCGGCAAGCCGGTCACCCTCAAGCTCACGGTCCCGTCGGGCTGGTCGGACTACATCACCGACCTGGAGATCATCAAGGACAACCTGGCGCAGATCGGCATCACCGCCACAGTCGACAAGATGAACCAGGACGCGTGGACGAAGTCGGTCGACACCGGTGACTTCGAGGGCCTGATGCACTGGACCAACGACGGTGCGACGCCGTACGACATGTACCGCGACGTGATGGACGGCAACCGCTACAAGCCGACCGGTCAGGGTGGCATCAACGGCAACTACGGCCGCTTCAAGAACGACGAGGCGACCAAGGCGCTCGAGACGTACGCCAACGCCGAGGACGACGCCTCCCGCACCGCCGCCATGGCGACGCTGCAGAAGATCATGATCGACCAGCAGCCGATGGTCCCGACCTCGGCGGCCAACTCGGGCGGCGAGTACAGCACGAAGAACTGGGTCGGCTGGCCGGACGACGCCAACCCGTACGGCCCGGCGCAGCCCACGCTGCGCAACGCGCTCGACATCGTCCTGCACCTGAAGCCCGCGGCCTGATCGATGGCGGAGTCCGTGGCAACGACCGAGCAGTCCCCCTCCGACCCCGTCGCCGTCGGGTCGGAGGGGGACCTCCCCGTGGTCCTCGAGGCCGCGGGCCTCACCAAGCACTTCCCCGTACGACGGCGCGGGCGCGCGGCGCTCACCGGCCCGCGACGCGCCGTCCAGGCCGTGGACGACGTCACCTTGACGCTCCGGCGGGGCCGCGTCACCGCGCTCGTCGGCGAGTCGGGGTCGGGCAAGTCGACCGTCGCGCGGCTGCTCGCGGGGCTCTACCCGCGGACCGCCGGTGACATCCGGCTGCACGGCGAGGCCGTGAACATCAAGCACGGCAAGGCCTTCCGCGCCTACGCCCGCCGGGTCCAGATGATCTTCCAGGACCCGTTCGCGTCGCTGAACCCCGTGCACACCGTGCGCTACCACCTGACGCGCGCGCTGAAGATCCACGGCCGCGAGGGTGACGACCTCGAAAAGTCGTTGCACGACCTGCTTTCGCGCGTGCAGATGACGCCGCCCGAGCGGTACATCGACAAGTTCCCGCACGAGCTGTCGGGCGGGCAGCGCCAGCGCGTCGCGATCGCGCGGGCGCTCGGCGCCGACCCGGAGGCCCTGCTGGCCGACGAGCCGGTGTCCATGTTGGACGTTTCCATCCGGCTCGGCGTGCTGAACCTGCTGCGGGACCTCAAGGAGCGCCTGCACCTCGCGATCCTCTACATCACGCACGACATCGCGTCGGCGCGGTACTTCGCCGACGAGACGATGGTGATGTACGCGGGCCGCATGGTCGAGGGCGGCGACAGCGAGACCATCACGCAGCGGCCGGCGCACCCGTACACCCGGCTGCTGATCGAGTCCGCGCCCGACCCGGACCGGCTGACCGCGGGCGCCGATCCCGCCGACGTCCCGGCCGAGCGCGGAGCCGGCGAGCCGCCGAGCCTGATCGACCCGCCGTCCGGCTGCCGGTTCCACCCGCGGTGCCCGGTCGCGATGGAGCGGTGCAAGACCGACCTGCCGCCGCGGTTCGACGTCGACGACGCGCCCGGCCACTGGGCGGCGTGCTGGCTGTACGACGGGGCCGCCCGATGAGGTACCTGCTGCAACGGCTCGTCTTCTACGTCTTCACGGCGTGGGCCGCCGTCACCATCAACTTCTTCATCCCGCGGCTGATCCCGGGCGACCCGGTCCAGTCGCTGATCGCGAAGAACCAGGGCATGATCAGCGCGGACGCGATCCAGTCGCTGTACGTCCTGTTCGGACTCGACAAGAACGAAAGCCTGATCTCCCAGTACTTCGACTACTGGGGCCAGCTCTTCCGGGGCGACCTCGGGATCTCGTTCACGTTCTTCCCGACGCCGGTGTCCGACCTGCTGAGCGACAGCCTGCCGTGGACGATCATCCTGGTCGGCATCACCACGATCATCGGCTTCGCGCTCGGCACCGGGCTCGGCGTGGTCGCCGGCTGGAAGCGCGGCTCGTGGGTCGACGGCCTGCTCCCGGTGACGACGTTCCTCTCGTCGATCCCGTACTTCTGGCTCGGCCTGATCGCGCTGACGCTGCTGGCCGGGCCGGGGAGCTTCTTCCCGTCGTCCGGCGGCTTCGACCCGGGCCTGGTGCCCGGCTGGGACGGCGGCTTCATCGGCAGCGCGATCCAGCACGGCCTGCTGCCCGCGATCACCATCCTGATCAGCTCGATGGGCAGCTGGATCCTGGGCATGCGCAACATGATGGTCACCGTCGCGTCGGAGGACTACGTCACCGTCGCGCACGCCAAGGGCCTGCCCGAACGCCGGGTGATGGTCGGGTACGCCGCCCGCAACGCGTTGCTGCCCAGCGTGTCCGGCTTCGCGCTGGCCCTCGGGTTCATCGTCGGTGGCACGCTGCTCGTGGAGATCGTCTTCTCCTACCCGGGGGTCGGCTACCAGCTGTTCCAGGCCGTCGGCTCGCAGGACTACCCGCTGATGCAGGGCATCTTCCTGATCATCACGCTGTCGGTGCTGGTGGCGAACCTGTTCGCCGACGTCGCGTACCTCGCGCTCGACCCGCGCACCCGGAAGGAGGGCTGACATGGCCGTACCCGCGGCGGACGTCAAAGCCGCCCAGGCCCTCCCCGTCGACGCGGTCGCCCGCCGGCGCCGCTTCCGCTTCCTCACCGGCGGCAAGACGGCCACCGGCCTCGGCGTGATCGTCTTCTTCGTCGTGATCGCGGTCATCGGGGACTGGATCGCGCCGTACGACCCGTCGGCCCGCAGCAACGACCTGCTGGAGTCGCCCTCGGGGCGGCACTGGTTCGGCACCACCCACCTCGGCCAGGACATCTTCAGTCAGGTCGTGGTCGGCACGCGCAGCGTCATGCTCGTCGGGCTGACCGCGGGGATCGTGGCGACGATCCTCGCGGTGATCGTCGGCGTGACGTCCGGGTACCTGGGCGGTACCCCGGGCGAAGGCCTGTCCGCGCTGTCCAACGTGTTCCTGGTGATCCCGGCGCTGCCGCTGATCATCATCATCGGCAGCGCGGTCCCGACCGGCGGTGACTACCTGGTGGCGGTGATCATCGGGTTCACGTCCTGGGCGTGGGGCGCGCGAGTCCTGAGAGCACAGACGCTTTCGTTGCGCGGCCGGGAGTACGTCGAAGCGGCCCGGGCCACCGGCGAGTCGACGTGGCGGATCATCTTCTTCGAGATCCTGCCGAACCTGACCGCGGTGATCGCGTCGAGCTTCGTCGGCACGGTGATCTTCGCCGTGATGTCGGAGATCACGCTCGCGTTCGTCGGCGTCTCGGGACTGTCCAACTGGAACTGGGGCACGATCCTGTTCTGGGCGCAGAGCCAGCAGGCCCTCGCGCAGGGCGCGTGGTGGTGGTTCGTGCCCGCCGGCTTGGCGATCGCGCTCCTCGGCACCGCGTTGTCCCTGCTCAACTTCGGCATCGACGAGTTCGTCAGCCCGCGCCTGCGCGGCAGCGGCAAGGCACGCGTCAAGGGCGCCGACGGACGGACGCATCGCATGCGCGTGGGCTTCACGCCCGTGCTCGGGCGGGAGGAACAGCCATGATGGACCCGGTCCTGGAGATCAAGGGCCTGGACGTCGACTACGGCGTCGGCGACGAGGCCGTGCGCGCGGTCCGGGACGTGCACCTGACGCTGCACCGCGGCGAAGTCCTCGGCCTGGCCGGGGAAAGCGGCAGCGGGAAGTCCACGTTGGCCTACGGGCTGACGCGGCTGCTCGCGCCGCCGGGCGTGATCCGCGGCGGCCAGGTGCTCTACCACCCCGCCGACGGCGAGCCCTACGACGTCCTGAAGCTGACGGACAGGCAGCTGCGGGACTTCCGCTGGGCCGAAACGTCCATTGTGTTCCAGGGCGCGATGAACTCGCTGAACCCGGTGCACAAGGTCGTCACGCAGCTGGTCGACGTCATCAAGGCGCACGAGCCGAAGTCGACCCGCGCGGGCCGGGTGGCGCGGGCGCGGGACCTGCTCAAGCTGGTCGGGATTTCGGCCGACCGGCTGGAGTCCTACCCGCACCAGCTCTCCGGCGGCATGCGCCAGCGCGTGATGATCGCGATGGCGCTCGCGCTCGAACCGCGGGTCGTCATCATGGACGAGCCGACCACCGCGCTCGACGTCGTCATGCAGCGCCAGATCCTCGGCCAGCTCGTCGAACTGCGCGAGCGGCTGGGCTTCTCGGTCCTGTTCATCACGCACGACCTTTCGCTGCTGGTGGAGTTTTCGGACCGGATCGCGATCATGTACGGCGGCCGGATCGTCGAGCAGGCGCCGGCGGCCGACCTCTACCGGGACGCGCTGCACCCGTACAGCCACGGCCTGCTGAACTCGTTCCCCGCGCTGCGCGGTCCGCGTCGCGAGCTCGCGGGGATCCCGGGTTCGCCCCCGGACACGCGGGGGATGCCGGCCGGCTGCGCGTTCCACCCGCGGTGCCCCAAGGCTTTCGAGCCGTGTGACGACCGGGTGCCGCTGCTCGGCACGCCCGGCGACCCGGCGCGCGAAGTGGCGTGCTGGCTGCACCCCGTCGCCACTCCCTGAACGCCATCCGGTCCACTTGGAGGAGACCTGCCTTGACCGAGACCACAGCCGCGACCGCCGAACAGCAGGCGCTGATCGACACCCTGCCGCCGGACTTCCGCTGGGGCGTGGCCACCGCCGCGTACCAGATCGAAGGCGCGGTCGCGGAAGACGGGCGCACTCCGTCCATTTGGGACACCTTCTGCCAGGTCCCGTGGGCGATCGACAACAACGACACCGGGGACGTGGCGTGCGACCACTACCACCGGATGCCGGAGGACGTCGCGCTGGTCGGCGAGCTGGGCGCGGACACCTACCGGTTTTCCGTGGCGTGGCCCCGGGTCCAGCCGCGCGGCCGCGGCGGCGTCAACGAGGCGGGCATCGGCTTCTACGAGCGGCTGGTGGACGAGACGCTCGAGCGCGGGATCACGCCGTGGCTGACGCTGTACCACTGGGACCTGCCGCAGGAGCTGGAGGACGCGGGCGGCTGGCCGGCGCGGGACACGGCCTACCGGTTCGCGGACTACGCGATGCTGGTGTTCGACCGGCTGTCCGACCGGGTCCGGCACTGGACGACGCTGAACGAGCCGTGGTGCTCGGCGATGCACGGGTACGTCCACGGCGTGATGGCGCCGGGCCGGCGTGACTACGCGGCGGGGCTGCACGCGGTGCACCACCTGCTGCTGGGCCACGGCCTCGCGACGCAGCGGATGCGCGAGGCCGCACCGGCGGACACGCAGTTCGGCATCACGCTCAACATGTGCACGGCCGACCCGGCGACGGACTCGCCCGAGGACGTCCGCGCGGCGCGCCAGGCGGACGGCCTGGGCGTCCGGATCTACCTGGACCCGCTGGTGCACGGCCGTTACCCGGCGGACGTGGTGGACGACCTGGCGTCGCGCGGGGTGAAGCTGCCGGTCCAGGACGGCGACCTGTCGATCATTTCGACGCCGCTGGACTTCCTGGGCGTCAACTACTACTTCGGCCAGCAGTTCTCGGGCGTCGACGAGACGGGCCGGACCGTCGACGACGACGGCGTCCCGGCGTCGCGCGTGGTGCCGTTCGGCGAGCCGACGACGGCGATGGGCTGGGAGATCCTGCCGGCGAAGTTCACCGAGCTGCTGACCCGCCTCGGCCGCGACTACCCGGGCCTCCCGATGTACATCACGGAGAACGGCTCGGCGTTCGACGACGACCCGGACTCGTCGGGCTTCGTCCGCGACGAGCAGCGAACGGCGTACTTCGCTTCCCACATCGCCGCGGTGGCGGCGGCCCGCCAGGCGGGCGCGGACGTCCGGGGCTACTTCGCCTGGTCCCTTTTGGACAACTTCGAATGGGCGTACGGCTACGCGAAGCGGTTCGGCCTGGTCCGGGTGGACTACGAGACGCAGCAACGCACGATCAAGCAGAGCGGCTACTTCTACCGCGACACCGTCCGCCGGGTCCGCGGCGGCTGACGACCTCCGGCAGGTGCCCGGCCACCGTGGGACCGTGGTCCCTGGTGGCCGGGACCCACCACCCGCACAATCGGGGACCATGGACGCATGGGACGCGGTGATCGTCGGGAGCGGGCACAACGCGCTCGTCGCGGGGGCTTTCCTGGCCCGGGACGGCTGGCGGGTGCTCGTGCTGGAGGAGCGCGACCGGCCCGGCGGGCTCGTCCGGACCGAGGAACTGACCCTGCCCGGGTTCAAGCACGACGTCTTCGCGTCGGCGCACCCGCTGTTCACCGCCGGTCCGGCGTACGCCGCGCTCGCGCCGGACCTCGCCGAGCTCGGGCTCGAGTACCGGCAGCCGCGGTACTGGTCCGGGGTCGCGACGCCCGAGGGCAGCGCCGTGCTTTCCACGAACCCGGAGGAGAACCTCGCCGAGGCGGAGCGGCTCGGCGACGGCCCGGCGTTCGCCAAGCTGCTCAAGGACTTCGAGCCGCACGTCGAGCCCGTGTTCGGGCTGCTCGGCGCCGAGCTGAGCAGTGCCGAGTCCACGCGGACGATCAAGCGGCTCTTCTCGGGACGCCACGGTCTGTCCGACTTCGCGCACCTCTTCACGCTGACCGCGCGGGACCTGCTGACCGAGACCTTCACCTCGCCCGTGCTGCGCGCCGCGCTCGCGCCGTGGGCGCTGCACCTCGGCCGCGGCCCGGACGAGGTCAACAGCGGTCTGTGGGTGCTGCTGTGCCAGGTCGCGCTCAGCACGGCCGGGATGCCGACACCCGCGGGCGGCAGCGAACGGCTCGTCCAGGCGCTCGCCGAGCTGGTCACCCGGCACGGCGGCACCGTGCGCACGGAAGCGCGCGTCGAAAAAGTGCTGGTCAAGGACGGCCGGGCCCGCGGCGTGCGGCTGGCGGACGGCGAGGTCGTCCACGCGCGGCGGGCGGTGCTGGCGTCGGTCAACCCCGACCAGCTGTACCTCGAGCTGCTCGCCGACGAGCCGTCCGCGGTGCCGCCGCGGATCCGCGCGCAGGCCGGTCGGTTCCGCTACGGCCGGGGGTGCTTCGTGCTGCACCTCGCGTTGTCCGAGCCGCCGCGGTTCGCCGACGAACGGCTGAACAGCGCCGGCGAGCCACACCTGAGCGGCGGCCTGGACGCGCTTTCGCGGTCGGTCAACGAAGCCACGCGCGGCCTGCTGCCCGCGGAACCGACCATCGCGTTCGACGTTCCGTCCAATGTAGACAGTTCACGCGCGCCGTCGGGCCGGGCCACCGCGCGGCTGCAGCTGCTCGACGTCCCGACGCACCCGCGTGGCGACGCGGCCGGCGAGATCGAGGCCGACGGCTGGACCACGGCCGTCAAGCAGGCGTTCGCGGACCGCGTCCTGGCGCAGGTCGCGCGGTACGCGCCGAACGTGCCGGGCAGCGTCCTCGGCATGCACGTCGTGGCGCCGGACGACCTCGCGCGCGCCAACCGCAACTGCGGCCCGGGCGACCCGTTCGGCGGCAGCCACGACCTGGCCCAGAGCTACCTGTTCCGGCCGCTGCCGGGGCAGCCGTCGCACGAGACGCCGGTGCCGGGCCTGTGGATGCTCGGCGCGGCGACCTGGCCCGGGCACGGCGTCAACGGCGCGTCCGGCTACATCGTGGCCCGCTCGTTGCTCACCTGATGGAGGTGGGGCCTGCCCCACCGCGCCGGTGGTGGTGCGCACCATGGTCCGGGCCGCTCGCCGCCCCTAGCGTCGGAGAGGTCACCGACCACGGGGGTAACCATGACCGCGACGACCGAGCTCCGACCCACCCCGACTCCGCCCAGGCCGGCCTGGTGGCGGCGGCCGTGGATCGGGCCGCTGGCCCTGCTCGTGCTCGCCTTTCTTTCCTTCTCGCTGCCGCCGTACCTGGCGCTCGACCCCGCCCAGTCGCGGGTCCCGGCGCCCGAGGGGTTCCCGGCGCACTACTGGTTCCTCGTCGGGCACGTCGTCTTCGGCTCGGTCGCGATGATCGGCGCCGTGCTGCAGATCTGGCCGTGGCTGCGCCGGACGCACCCGGTGGTGCACCGCTACGCGGGCCGTGCGTACGTCTTCGCCGGTGTGCTGCCCTCCGGGCTGATGGCCCTGACCATCGGGTCGCAGAGCCCGTTCGGCCCGGTGACGCGCGTCAGCGACGTGCTCGCCGCGGTGCTGTGGATCGGGTGCACCATCGCCGGCTGGCGGGCGGTGCGCGAACGCCGGTTCGGCGACCACCGCAAGTGGATGATCCGCAGCGTCACGCTGACCTTCTCGATCATCGTCAACCGCGTGATCTCGCCGATCGCGATGATCGTGCTGGAACCGCAGATCGCGACGACCTTCGGCGGCAGCGAACTCGCCTACAGCCAGAGCGTCGGCGCCCTTTCCTCCTGGGGCGGGCTGGCGTTCGGGCTGCTCGTCAGCCAGCTGATCCTGGAGCGGCGGCCCGCGCGGAAGCGAGCCAGCGCGCGATGATCGTCCGCTGGATTTCCGAAGCGCCTTCGTAGATCCGAGGCGCCCGGACTTCGCGGTAGAGGTGTTCGAGCAGGTGCCCGCGTCGCAAGGCGCGGGCACCGTGCAGTTGCACCGCCGAGTCGACGACGAACTGCGCGGCCTCGGTCGCGAACAGCTTCGCCATCGCCGCGCGACCGCCGAGGTTCGGCTCGCCCGCGTCGTACGCGCCCGCGGCGGCGTAGACCAGGAGCCGGGCGGCTTCCGTGCGCGTGGCCATCTCGGCGAGCGCGTGCGCGACCGCCTGCTGCTTGATCAGCGGGCCACCGAAGGCCTCGCGCTGTCCGGTGTAGTCCACAGTGGCGTCCAATGCGGACTGCGCCATCCCGACGGCGAACGCGCCGACGCTCGGGCGGAACAGGTCCAGCGTCCGCATCGCGACCGCGAAGCCGCGGTTCTCCTCGCCGAGCAGCTCTTCGCGCCGGACCTCGACGCCGTCGAACGTGACCGTGCCGATCGGGTGCGGGCTCACCAGGTCCAGGTGCTCGCCACCCAGCCCCGGCCGGTCTGCGGGGACGACGAACGCGCTGACCCCGCGGGAACCCGCGCCTTCCGTCGTGCGCGCGAACACCGTGTAGAAGTCGGCTTCGGGCGCGTTCGAGATCCACATCTTCTCGCCGGTGAGGCGCCAGCCGTCGCCGTCGGGTTCCGCGGCCAACGACAGCGCGGCGGCGTCGGAACCGGCGTCCGGCTCGGTCAGCGCGAACGCCGCCACCGCGTCGCCGGCCGCCACGGCGGGCAGCCACTTCGCGACCTGATCGTTCTGCCCGGACTGCAGGACCGGGTAGCTTCCCAGGCCCTGCAGGGCCAGCGCCGTCTCGGCCTCGGTGCTCACCGTGGCCAGGTTTTCGCGCAGGATGCACAGGTCCGTCGCGGCCGCCTGCCTCGACGGCTTCCCCTCGGCGACGCCGGGGAAGAGCCGGGCGAGCAGGCCGAGCGCACCCATCGCCTTGAGCAAAGGCCGGTTGACGGCACCCGCCACACCGGACTCGGCGAGCGGCAGCAGCTGTTCGGCGGCGAGCCGGCGCACGTGCGCGGCGAAGGCCTGCTGGGACGGATCGAGCGTGAAGGTCATGCCGGAGCTCCCGGTCGCCAGCGGGCATGGGCGGTGCCGGCCGGGCCGGACCGGACGAGGTCGAGCCGTGGTTCCGGGCCGTCGCTGCGGCCGGTCTGCGGCTTCCGGCTGCCCGCGGCGAACGGCTTCGGCCACGGCATCGGGTAGTCCTGCTCGGCCGCCGCGTGCAGCGTCCACTGTGGATCGTAGAGGTGCGTGCGGCCGAGGGCGCAGAGGTCCGCGCGGCCGGCCAGGATGAGCGAGTTGACGTCGTCGTACGACGAAATCGCGCCGACCGCGATCACGGCGGTGCCGTACTCCTCGCCGATCTCGTTGCGGATCCGGTCGGCGTACGGCGTCTGGTAGCTGCGGCCGTACTGCGGGCGTTCCTCGCTGACGACCTGGCCCGTCGAGACGTCGATGCCCGCGGCGCCGTGGGCCGCGAACGCGCGCGCGATCTCCACCGCGTCATCGGCGTCGATGCCGCCCTCGCACCAGTCGGTCGCCGAGATGCGGACGGTCATCGGCCGTTCGGCGGGCCAGACGGCACGCACCGCGTCGAAGACTTCGAGGGGGAAGCGCAGCCGGTTCTCCAGTGATCCGCCGTACTCGTCACTCCGCTGGTTGGTCAGCGGTGAAAGGAAGGAAGACAGCAGGTAGCCGTGCGCGCAGTGCAGTTCGAGGACGTCGAACCCGGCGCGAGCGGCGGCCTCCGCGCACGCCACGAACTCCGCGCGGATCGAGTCGAGATCCGTTGTGGACAGTTCGCGCGGGACCTGGTTCCGCTCGGAGTAGGCCAGCGCGGACGGACCGCAGACCTCCCAGTTGCCCGAGGGGAGGGGCTCGTCGATGCCGTCCCACATCAGCTTCGTCGATCCCTTGCGGCCGGAGTGTCCCAATTGGACACCGATGCGCGAGGACGTCTGGGTGTGCACGAAGTCGACGACGCGCTTCCACGCGGCTTCCTGTTCCGCCGTGTAGAGACCGCCGCAGCCGGGCGTGATCCGGCCCTCGGGGGAGACGCAGACCATCTCCGTCATCACCAGCCCGGCGCCGCCGAGAGCCTTGCTTCCCAGGTGCACCAGGTGGAAGTCGCCCGGAACACCGTCCACGGCGGAATACATGTCCATCGGCGAGACGATGATCCGGTTCGGCAGTTCAAGCGAACCGAGCTTGAACGGCTGGAACATCGGCGGCCGCGACGTCGTCCCGAGCGACCGCGCGAACCAGTGGTCCAGCTCGGTGGCGAACTCCGGATCGCGCAGGCGCAGGTTGTCGTAGGTGACGCGGCGGCTGCGCGTGAGGATGTTGAACGCGAACTGCGGCGGCTCCTGGTGGGTGTACTGCGCGATGTTCTCGAACCACTCCAGGCTCGCCTGCGCGGCGCGCTGCGTCGACTGGACGACCGGCCGCCGTTCCAGCTCGTACGCCTTGAGCGCCTCCGTGACGCCTTCGTGTTCGTGGAGGCACGCGGCCAGCGCCAGCGCGTCCTCCATCGCCAGCTTCGTGCCCGAGCCGATTGAGAAGTGCGCGGTGTGCGCCGCATCGCCGAGCAGGACGACGTTGTCGTGCACCCAGCTCTCGCACCGGACCGTGCCGAACGAGACCCACTTCGAGTTGTTGGCCATGACGTTGTGCCCACCGAGGACGTCGGCGCACAGCTCACGGATCAGCGCGATGGACTTCTCGTCGCTCTCGCCCGGCTTCAGCGCGGTTGACGCGATCGGCCCGAACGTCCGCTGCCAGACGTCCTCCTGCACCTCGAGGATGAACGTGCTGCCGTCGCGGCCGTACGGGTAGCCGTGGATCTGCATGATCCCGGCCGGGGTCTCGAGGACGTAGAACTTGAAGGCGTCGAAGACGAGGTCCGTGCCGAGCCAGATGTAGCGGCAGCGGCGCGTCTCGACGCTCGGCCGGAACGTCTCGGCGTGCCGCGCGCGCACCGCCGAGTTGACGCCGTCGGCCGCGACGACGAGGTCGTAACCCGAGAGGTCCGTCGGCGCCTCTTCGCGGAAGTGCAGGCCGACGCCCAGTTCGGCGCAGCGGCTCTGCAGGATGCCGAGCAGGCGCTTGCGGCTCATCGCGGCGAAGCCGTGGCCGCCCGAGGTGGTGACCGTGCCGCGGTAGTGGACGTCGATGTCGTCCCAGCGCGCGAACTCGGCCGTCATGGCTTCGTGCACCGCCGCGTCGGCGTGCTCGATGCCGCCGAGCGTCTCGTCGGAGAACACGACGCCGAAGCCGAACGTGTCGTCCGGCGCGTTGCGCTCCCAGACGGTGATTTCGTGACTGTGACCACCGGGGCTTCGCCCCGGGCCGGGGGCTTTGCCACCCGGACCCCCGAAAGGCGAGGTGTGACCGAGCTGTTTCGCCAGCGCGGCGAAGTACAGACCCGCCGGGCCGCCACCGATGACCGCGATACGCACGCCGTCCAGGGTATGTCGTTGTGACTACGACCGTCAATAACGCGAAAGATGGCGTACGGTGTCCCGCATGGAACGCATCAACCCGCCGGAGCTGGGCAAGCCGTCCGGGTTCTCGCACGCGGTGGTGGCCGAGGGCCGCGTCGTCTTCCTCGCCGGGCAGACCGCGCTGGACGCGTCGAACCGGATCGTCGGCGACGGCGTCGTCGAGCAGTTCGAGCAGGCGCTCGGCAACCTGCTGGCGTCCCTGCGCGCGGCGGGCGGTACGCCGGCGGACCTCTGCAGCGTGACGATCTACATCGTCGACCTGGCGGACTACCGCGCCCACGCGCGCGAGATCGGCGGCGTCTGGAAGCGGCTCGCGGGCACCGAGTACCCGGCGATGGCGGGCATCGGCGTCTCCCGGCTGTGGGACGAGGAGGCCTTGGTCGAGGTCCAGGGCTTCGCGGTGCTCAGCCGAAGCTGATCGACTTCGCGACGTACGCCCGCGCCGGGTTTTCCAGCTGTGCATGCAGCTCGAAGAACAGCTCGGCCGCGCGGATGCCGGACCAGTCGCGGGGCAGGAACTCCGCGGGCAGGCCGGGGTCGAGGTAGGGCATCCGCCGCCAGCCGGTCAGCACGCGGACGTAGTCGGCGAAGGCCTGCTCTTCGGTCACGGACCTGCGGCGCAGCGCCGGGCCGTGCTCGTCGAGGAACGTCGTGTACAGCTCGTCGAGCCGGTCGAGGTCCCACCACTCGCGGACCTTCGCGGCGACGTCGCCGAACGCCAGGTGCTCGGCGCGGAACAGGTCGGCGTACCCGGCCAGGCCGAGCCGGGTCAGCGTCTCCTCGGTCGCCGCGTGCAGGTGGGCCGGCGCGATCCAGACGCCCGACGCGGCGGTGCCGAAGCCCATCCGCGCGAGCTGGGTGCGCAGGAGGTGCCGCTTGTGCCGCTCGGTCTCCGGCACCGAGAACACCGCGAGCAGCCAGCCGTCGGCCGGGGTCGCGCGGCCGCGGCGGAAGATCCGCTCGTCGCCCTCGCGGAGGATTTCGCGCGCGTCGTCGGACAGCTCGTACCCGGCCGTCGCGCCGCGGCGCACCGCTTCGAGGATCCCGCGCCGCTTCAGCCGGGAGATCGACGAGCGCACGGCGGGCTCGTCGACCCCGACGGCGGCCAGCAGGTCGATCAAGGAGGCGACCGAAAGCCAGCCGCCTTCGGTGCGCGAGTAGAGGCCGTACACCGTCACGATGAGCTGGCGAGGCTGGGCCGCACGGCCGGAGCCGTCCAGCTCGGTTGCCTCGGGTACGGCCGTCATCGGGCCACAATAACAACCCGGCCGCGATCGCTCCGCTACGATTTCGCCGCGATGCTGCCAGCCACCAAGGGGATCTTCGACCGGCTCACCCGCCGCGGCCGCCTGATGACCAAGCGGACCTGCGACCGGCAGGGCCACGTCGTGCGCGAAGGGCGGTTCCTGTTCCGGACGCCGACCGCGTGGGAGTACGCCGCCGCGGTCGCCTGCGGCAGCGACCCGGCCGCGCAGCGCTGGCTCGGCTGGCAGCCCGACTCGATCGTCGCCCGGGGCGCGCGGGCCGACGCGATGCGCGTCGTGCCCGGTACCGGCCCGGACTGGGTGTCGCCCGATCCGCAGTCCCTCGACCTGGTGATGATCGACCTCGAGGCCAACCGCTGCGTCGGCCTGGTCAGCGTGCACACCGGCGAGGACGGCGGCCCGGAGACCGGCGGCTACCTCGCGCCGGACTACCGCGGCCGCGGCCACGGGCGGGTGCTGTTCGCGGCCGGCCTGACGCTCGCGCACGACCACCTCGGCCTGCCGCGCGTGCGGGCCGGCGCCGAAGTCGGCAACCTCGCGAGCGCGCGCTCGCTGCAGGCGGCCGGGCTCGCCCGCGTCGCCGGCCCGCCGACGTACCGGCTGCCGGACGGCCGCGTCACCGAGGCGTGGTGGTTCCAGCACGACGTTCCGCGGACGATCCGGTGCGGCGGTCCGCAGGCGACGTGGTTCCCGGCGTCGTTGCTCTAGCTTCGGTCCACGCCGACGTTTTCCGCGGCTAGTTTCGCCGCATGACTTCGCTTTCCGCTCCGGTTCCGCCTGTTCCCGTCGACGTCCCTGCGGGCGGCGTCGCCTGGCTGCGGGCGACGGTCGCCCGGTTCAGCAATGGTCCCGACCATGCCCGGCGGCGGTCGCTGGCCGTCTCACTGCTCGCCGATGTCGACCCGGATTCGTTGCGGGACAACGCTTACTCGCGGACCTCGGAGATCGTGGCGGCGGTGGAGACCGTCGACGTGATGGCGGTGATCGCGCGGCCGGTGCCGGTCGGGGTGCTCGCTGAGGCGCTCGGCCTGCCGGACGTCTCGGCGGACGTGACGCCGGTGGCGGCCGCTTACCACCCGCACGTGACGCCCGACGCGGCCGCCGAAGCCGCGTTGGGCCGCCTGATCGCGGCCTGCGGCGGCCCGTCCGAACACACGGCGGCGCGGATCGGGCTGCTCGTCCAGGCCTGCGACGCCACGGCCGGCCTGATCGGGAACGGGATTTTCGCGCGGCTTTCCGGGAAACCCGCCGAACAGCCCGTGCTGCGCACCCGGCGTCGGGTCGACGGCGCGGACGTCACGGTGTCGCTCGCCGGTAAGCCGTTCGGCGCCGGCTACCGGGAATGCCCGGGTTCGCGGCACGCGCTCGCCGTCGCGACCGGGGTTTTCCAGGCGCTGCAGGGGTTTCGCCTGATGGAACCGGAGCCGGAGTGGGTGTCGTCGCCGAATCTCCGGATGCCCTCGGTGCTGCGGGTGACCCGGCGCCGAACGGCCGCCGGGTTCTGCTAAGACTTACCGCGTTCATCTTCTGGGGAAGGCGCGGGAATTGCTGTATTTCGATGGTCTGCTGGGCTTCGTCACGCTCGGGTTGTGGATCTTCTGCCTGGTCGACGTGATCACGACGGACGAGTCGTCCTGCCGGAACCTGCCGAAGGGCCTGTGGCTGCTGCTGGTCCTGATCGTGCCGCTGGTCGGCTCGATCGTCTGGCTGGTCGCGGGCCGGCCGCAGCAGGCGACGCGGGCCCGCGGCGCGTACGAGCGGAACGCCCCGGCGTACCCGGAGTACGACCGCCCGGGCCGCTTCGCGGCCACCAACGCCGACGACGACGAGGAGTTCCTCCGCAAGTGCCGCGAACGCGCGGAGGCACAGCGCAAGCTGGCCCGCGAGAAGCGCACCGAGGACTGACGCCCCAGCCGTGTCGACCCTCCAATCACGCGTGTCGACCCTTCCGGCCCGGCCTCACGTGTGATTGAGCGGGCATCACGTGTGATTGGGGAGGCATCTCGTGTGATTGGGGAGGCATCTCGCGTGATTGAAGGGTCGACACGGTGGTCAGCAGGCCGGGCCTTCGCACGTGCCGCGTTCGTAGGCCTCCAGGGTCGCGATCACCAAGCCGCGTTCGGACGGGGTCAGCGGGGCCAGGGCGTCGGTCCAGGCCTTGGCGCCGCGGGCCAGCCACGCGTCGACCGCCGGGCGCTTGTCCGGGGTGATGCTCACGATCGTGCGGCGGCGGTCCGCCGGGTCTTCGTCGCGGTTCAGCACGCCCTGGCGGGCCAGGTCGCCGACCATCAGGCTCGCCGTCGTCGGGGCGACCTCCAGGCGGCCCGCCAGCTCGGTGACCGTCATCGGCCCGTCGAACAGCAGGTACGACAGCAGGGACAGGTGCCGCGGCGCCAGCGCGCAGCCGTTCAGCTCGGCGGGGACGGGCGTCCGCTTCGCGCGGCCGACCAGCCGGGGCATCAGCAGCAGCAGCTGACGCACGGCGTCGTCGACGCTCGGACCGGCCTCCGTTGACACCGCCAGCCTCCCGTCGGTAGCTTTGTTTTCAAAGCAAACGCTTCTCGTGCTCCCGAGCGTACCTCGGGCCGCGATCGAGCGTACCGGCCAGAACAGGGGTTTCCATGACCGCACCAGCCGACATGAACGCATTCAACAACCAGGTCGTCGACGAGTTCCGGGCCAACGAAGGCGTTGTCGGAGGCATGTTCGAGGGCAAGAACGTGCTGCTGCTCACGACGATCGGCGCGAAGAGCGGCGAGCCGCGCCTGTCGCCCCTCGTCTACACCCGCGACGGCGAGCGGCTCGTCATCGCCGCGTCCATGGGCGGCGCGCCGAAGAACCCGGCCTGGTACCACAACCTCGTCGCGAACCCGAAGGTCACGGTCGAGGTCGGCACGGAGAAGTTCGAGGCCACGGCGACCGTGATCGCCGACCGCGCCGAGCGCGACCGCCTCTACGCGGGCATGGTCGCGCACGCCGAGGGCTTCGCCGACTACGAGAAGAAGACCACGCGGGTCATCCCGATCGTCGTCCTCGAACGCTGACACCCCGTCCCGCCGGCCGCGATCGAGGCGGCCGGCGGGAGCCGCGTCAGCGGAACCGCCCCGCGGGGTCGTACTCCGCCTTGAACCGCGCCAGCCAGGCGACGTCCTCGGCGGGGAACGCCGACGCCAGGTCCGAAGCCGGGTGCTCGCCGTAGAGGAACGGCAGCAGCCGGCCCGTCGACCACGGCGCCAGCGCGTCGAACAGCTTCGCGTGCGCGCGCCGGATCGGGTCCACGCCGTCCTCGACCACGGACAGCGCCCGCACGACGAACTCCGCCTTCGAGTCCCAGCCGACGCCGAGGGTGTCCCGGCGGGCGAGCTCGCCGCCGAGCCGGTCGATGATCAGCACCGTCTCCACCGGCGCGCCCGGGCCCGCGTGCTCGACGATCGACGCCAGCATCCCGTCGTTCAGGACCTCCACCGTCGCGTTCGTCCCGTGGTACGGGTGCGGGTGCGGCGGGTCGCTCGCGATCGACCCCGACTCCGTGTACGGCAGCCGCTTCAGCGTGTCCAGCAGCACCGGCGCGGCCGCGCGCAGCGGCGCGACCAGCGCGTCGCCGTCCTGGCCCAGGTACGCGATCCGGATGTTCGCGACGTGCTTGCCGCGGATCGGCGCCGGCAGGAACGGCAGGTCGGGCAGCGGGACCACGGCGATCGACGTCGTCAGGTCGTCGGGTGCGGTCATCGACCACGTGCGCCACGCGCGCAGCACGGCCGGCAGGTCCGCGGCGTCGAAGTACAGCCCGCCGCCGTACAGCTCGGTCACCGGGACCAGCCCGAACTCCAGCGCCGTCACGATGCCGAAGCCGGCGCGCCCGCCGAGCAGGGCCCGGAACAGGTCCGACCCCGGCGTCACCGTGCGGAGCTCGCCGCCGGGCGTCACGACGTCGATCGCGCGGACGTGGTCGGCCGCGCGGCCGAACCGCCGGGACAGCAGTCCGAAACCGCCGCTCAGCGTGTAGCCGACGACGCCGACATCGGTCGACGAGCCGCTCAGCGGCGCCAGCCCGTGCTTCGCGGCGGCCTCGATCACCGCGCCCCAGCGGACACCGGCGCCGACCCGCGCGGTCTTCGCGACGGCGTCGATCTCGACGTCCGTCATCCGGCGCGTGCTGACGAGCAGTCCGTCCGTGCCGGCGGTCAGGCCGTGCCCGGTGGCCTGGACCGAGACCGTCAGGTCGTGCTCGGCGGCGTACTTCACCGCGGCGGCGACGTCCTCGGCGTTCTCCGCGGCGACCACCACCGCGGGGTGGGTGGCGACGGAGGTCTGGAAACCGGCGACCTCTTCGGCGTACCCGTCCTGACCAGGGCGGTAGGTGTTCATCTCTGCCTCCTTCGTGCGTTGCCTCCAGCTTCGGGCCGTCGCGATCAGAAGTCCAAGATCTAGATTGTCTGCGTACTAGAATCAGTGCTTATGGAACTGCATCAGCTCGCGTACTTCGTCGCCGTCGCGGAGGAAGGCAACTTCACGCGCGCGGCGGACCGGCTGCACGTCGCGCAGCCCGGCGTGAGCGCGCAGGTCAAACGGCTCGAGCGCGAGCTGGGGCAGGAGCTGCTGGACCGGTCGGGCCGCGCGGTCCGGCTCACCGACGTCGGCGCCGCCGCGCTGCCGCACGCGCGAGCCGCGCTCGCGGCGGTGAAGGGCGTGCGCGAAGCCGTCGACGAGCTGGCCGGGCTGGTCCGCGGCCAGGTCGCGATCGGCGCGGTGACGTCGGCGGGCCCGGTCAAGCTGCCGGACCTGCTGGCCCGCTTCCACGAGCGCTACCCGGCGGTGGAGATCACGCTGTCCGAGGCCAACTCGGACACGATGCTCGCGGCCCTGCGGGAGGGCCGGCTCGACCTCGCCGTGGTCGGCCTGGCGACCGAGCCGCCGAAGGGCATCGCGACGCAGGTCCTGATCGACGAGCCGTTCGTGGCGGTGACCACGGGTTTCCTGCCCGGCCGCGCGGACGTCGGGATCGCGGACCTGGCCGAGCTGCCGCTGATGGCGCTGCCGAAGGGGACGGGCCTGCGCACCGCGCTGGACGCCGCGTTCGCGCGCGACGGGCTGACGCCGCGGATCGCGTTCGAGGCGGCCGACCCGAACGTCCTGGTCCAGCTCGCGGTGCGCGGGCTCGGCGTGGCGGTGGTGCCGGAGTCCCTCGCGCGCTACCACCAGGACGAGCTGCGGGTCGTGCCGATCGCGGGTCCCGGGCTGCGCGGGGTGCTGGCCCTGGCCTGGCGGACGGACGGGCCGTTGAGCCCGGCCGCGCGGGCGTTGATCGCGTTCGCCCGGGCAAGCCACCGCTCTTGACACGTCGTCAACAGTGTCGTTCCCTGGAGGCGTGACCGATACCGCGCTCCAGGACGCCGTCGTCGGGGCCGGCCTGCTGGCCGGCAGCGCGAACGTGATCATGCAGCTCTCCCGCGCGCCCGTCGGGTACGGCGTTGTAGAGAGCAAGGTCGAAAGCGGGAACCTCTTCCGCCACCCGGTGAAGCGGACGCGGACCACGCTCACCTACCTCGCCGTCGCCGCGATGGGCACCGACGCCGAGCGCGCCGCGTACCGGCGCGGGGTCAACGCCGCCCACGCCCAGGTGCACTCGGGCCCCGAAAGCCCGGTCGCCTACAACGCCTTCGACACCGACCTCCAGCTGTGGGTCGCCGCCTGCCTGTACAAGGGCTTCGAAGACGTCTACCTCGCCTTCGTCGGCGGCGAGCCCACGACCTTCTACCGCGACGCCGCCAAGCTGGGCACCACGCTGCAGGTCCGCCCCGAGATGTGGCCGGCCGACCGCGAAGCCTTCGAGGCGTACTGG
Organism: Amycolatopsis sp. NPDC004378; assembly: GCF_053602455.1. Classification (NCBI taxonomy): domain Bacteria; kingdom Bacillati; phylum Actinomycetota; class Actinomycetes; order Pseudonocardiales; family Pseudonocardiaceae; genus Amycolatopsis; species Amycolatopsis sp. NPDC004378. The sequence continues at coordinate 779,507 of NZ_JBSGDR010000001.1, read as the reverse complement.
GCCGCGGGGCTCGACGAGGTCAGCGTCGACGACACCGTCCGCCGCTACCTCACCGACATCGTCGACCTGCGCTTCGTGCATCCGGTGCTGGCCGCGCCCGGACGCCGGTTCCACCGGTTCGTCACGACGGGCTTCCTCCCGCAGCGCTTCCGCGACGAGATGCGCCTGCCGTGGACCACTGCCGACCAGCGCCGGTTCGACGCGCTCCTCGCCGCGCTCGGCCGCGTCACCCGCGTTCTGCCCGCGGCGGTCCGGCGGTTCCCCTTCAACCTCTGCCTCTGGGACCTGCGCCGCCGGCTGCGCGCCGGACGTCCGCTGGTCTGAGGGGCACGCAGTGAGTTGACCGCTTCGCGCGCGGGCGCGAAGGTGGGCCGATGGGCACTGACGAGCTTCGTCACGGCGTCAAGGTGAGCAGCCTCGACCAAGAGGTCTTTCCCGGCGCGGGGGTGACCAAGCGCGAGTGGCTGGAGTACCTGGAAGCCGTCTCCGGGCGGATGCTGCCGGAGCTGCGCGACCGGCTGCTGACCGTGTTGCGGGTGCTGCGCGGGCAGGGCCCGTTCATGCAGAAGAACCTGCCGAAGTACACGCCGGAGTGGGTGGAGCGGGCGAGCGTCTGGGCCGACCGGTCCAAGCGGGACGTCTCCTACGCGCTGTGCAACGACCTCCGCACGCTGATCTGGTTCGGCAACCAGCGGGCGATCGAGTTCCACACCTCGCTGCACCGCGAGCCCGGCCACGACCCGACCCACCTGATCCTCGACCTCGACCCGCCCGAGGACGGCCCGTTCTCGCTGGCCATCGGGGCCGCGAAGCTCGTGCGCGAAGCCCTGCGCAAGGACGGCATGGACGGCGCCGTGAAGACCAGTGGCTCCAAGGGCGTGCACGTCTTCGTGCCGCTGGCGCCGGGGCAGTCGATCGAGGACATCGCGGCGGCGACCCGCGCGGTCGCGGCCCGCGCCGAGCGCATCGACCCGGCGCTGGGGACGACCGAGTTCGTCAAGGACCGCCGCGAAGGGAAGGTGTTCCTGGATTCGACCCGGGCCGGCGGCGCGACCGTCGTCTCGGTCTACAGCCCCCGCAACCGCCCGGCCGCGCCGGTGTCGTTCCCGGTCCGGTGGGCCGACCTCGACGGCGTCAAGCCGGCGGACTTCACCGTGACCACGGTCCCGGGGCTGCTCGACGCCGGCGACCCGTGGACGGCGGAGATGCCGGAGCCGTTCGTGCTGCCCGCCGACCTCGTCGAGGAGGGGCACACGATCCCGATCGCCCGGGTGCTGGCGATGCACGAGGGCAAGCGCCGGGCCCGGGCCGCCCGGGAGTCCGGCTAAGCCGCCTGGTTGTGGCCCGGCCGGAACGCCGGGCGCCGCGGCGTGATCTCCACGATCCGGCCCGGGGCCTGCCGGACGCGCCGGCGGGCCAGCCAGACGGTGTCCCGGCCGAACGACCACACCAGTGCCACCAAGGCCAAGGCCACCGCGCCGAGCGACACCGCCCACGGCAGCACCCCCGCGACCGCGACCACCAGCACCACGCCCTGGACGGCGGCGACCGTCTTGCGCGCCATGCTCGGGTACAGCGGAGCGGTCAGCCAGGGGAGCGCCCACGAAGCCGCGACGAACGCGTAGCGCATCAGGCCGATCGCCAGCACCCACAGCCCCAGCGTCCGGGACACCTGGATGCAGAGCAGCAGGATCAAGAACGCGTCGACCTCCATGTCGAAGCGCGCGCCGAACTCGGACGCGGTGCCGGTGCGGCGGGCGACCTGGCCGTCGAAGCCGTCCATCGCCAGCGCGACCGCGACCAGCCCGACCAGCAGCCAGAGCGGGTGACCGCCGTCGGCGATGAGCTCGGCCGCGCCGCCCACCAGGACAGCCCGGGCGAACGTGATCCAGTCCGCCGGGCCGAACTTCCCGCGGCCGCTCTGCCGCAGGCCCCAGCCCGTCAGCAGCACCAGCGCGAGGCCGTACGCGATCCCGGTCGCCCAGGCGACCGGGGAAAGGAAACCGGCCCCGGCGGCGAGCGCCCACACCGGGACCACAGAGCGTAGGAGAAGTCCGTTCTTGATCATCTTTTACTCCGCGAATCGGCACGGCTGCTCATAGGGTGGCGGCGACACCAGCCTCCGGTCGCCCGCAGAGGAGAACACGTGGAACAGGCGTTCTGGGTTCAAAGTCCCGGCGAAGGCGCGCTCCGGCCGGTGACCCTGCCCACCCCCGGAGACGACGAAGTGCTCGTCCGGACGCTCTGCTCCGGCATCAGCCGCGGCACGGAAACCCTGGTCTTCCGCGGGCGTGTCCCGGCGAGCCAGCACGACGTCATGCGCGCGCCCTTCCAGGAGGGCGAGTTCCCCGGCCCGGTCAAGTACGGCTACCTCAACGTCGGGGTCGTCGAACGGGGGCCGGCCGAGCTGACGGGCAAGACGGTCTTCTGCCTCTACCCGCACCAGACCGCGTACGTCGTCCCGGCGAGCGCCGTGACGCCGGTGCCGGACGGCGTCCCGCCCGGCCGCGCGATCCTCGCCGGCACCGTCGAGACGGCGGTGAACGCCGTCTGGGACGCGCGGCCGCGGCTCGGCGACCGGATCGCGGTGATCGGCGCGGGGATGGTCGGCGCCAGCGTCGCGAAGCTGCTCCGGGACTTCCCGGCGACGCGTGTGCAGCTCGTCGACGTCGACCCCGCGCGGCAGGAGATCGCCGAAGCCTTCGGCGTCGGCTTCTCGACGCCGGAACGAGCCCTGGGTGACTGTGACCTCGTCGTGCACGCGAGCGCGTCCGAAGCCGGGCTGGCCCGCGCGCTGGACCTGCTCGCGCCGGAAGGCCAGGTCGTCGAGATGTCCTGGTACGGCGACCGCGAGGTGCGCGTTCCGCTCGGCGAGAACTTCCATTCGCGGCGGCTGACGATCCGCAGCAGCCAGGTCGGGACGGTCGCCCGGCCCGACCGGAGCTACGCCCAGCGGCTCCGGCTGGCCCTGGACCTGCTCGCCGATCCGGCCTTCGAAGCGCTGGTCACCGCCGAGTGCGCGTTTGAGGATCTTCCGTCGGTGCTACCCAGGCTGGCCGGGAATGAACTTTCCGCGCTCTGCCTCCGTGTCATGTATCAGCCGCAGTAACCACGTCCACCCCGAACGCATCGGAGGCCTTGGTGTTCAGCATCACCGTCCGTGACCACGTGATGGTCGCCCACAGCTTCCGCGGGGAAGTCTTCGGACCCGCGCAACGCCTGCACGGCGCGACCTTCGTGGTGGATGCGACCTTCCGCCGCGCCGAGCTCGACGAGGACAACATCGTCGTGGACATCGGCAAGGCCACGGAAGAGCTCAAGGCGGTGCTGAGCGACCTGAACTACCGCAACCTCGACGACGAGCCGCAGTTCAAGGGCATCAACACCTCCACCGAGTTCCTCGCGAAGGTCGTCGCCGACCGCCTCGCCGACGCCGTCCACGCCGGCCGCCTCGGCGAGGGCGCGCGCGGCCTCGAAGGCATCGCCGTATCGCTGCACGAATCCCACGTGGCGTGGGCGAGCTACGAGCGTGCCCTGTGAACTCCCTTCACGTCGTCCTTCCGGGGGACATCGACGACGCGTCGGTCCCGAGCGGGGGCAACACCTACGACCGCCGCCTGTGCGACCGCCTCGCCGCGGCCGGGCTCGACGTCCACGAGATCGCCGTCTCCGGCACCTGGCCGCGCCCGGACACCGAGGCCCGCTCGGTCCTCGGCCACCTGCTCGCCGCGCTGCCCACCGGGGCCGCGGTGCTGCTCGACGGCCTGGTCGCCTGCGGCGTCCCCGAGGTCGTCGTCCCGCAGGCGCGGCGGCTGTCGCTCTCGGTGCTGGTGCACCTGCCGCTGGCCGACGAGACCGGCCTGCCGCCCGCGCTCGCCGCCGAGCTCGACGCGCTCGAGCGCGAGACGCTGCGGGCCGCGAGCTCGGTCGTCGCGACCAGCGAGTGGGCCGCGCGCCGGCTGGTCGAGCACCACGGCCTCGCGCCGCACCGCGTGCACGCCGTGCCGCCCGGGGTCGACCCGGCGCCGCTGGCCGTCGGCACCGACGGCGTGTCCCGGCTGGTCTGCGTGGCCAACGTGACCCCGCGCAAGGGCCAGGGCGAGCTCGCCCAGGCCCTCGAAACCGTCGCCGACCTGCGCTGGACCTGCGACTGCGTCGGCGGGATCAAGCGCGAGACGAAGTACGTCGAGCGGCTGCGCGAGCACCGGCTCGGCGCCCGCTTCACGCTCACCGGCCCCCGCACGGGCGCCGCGCTGCACGCGACCTACCACACCGCCGACCTGCTCGTGCTGCCTTCGCGCGCCGAGACGTACGGCATGGTCGTCACCGAAGCCCTCGCCCACGGCGTGCCCGTGCTGAGCACCGACGTCGACGCGCTGCCCGACACCCTCGGCGTCGCGCCGGACGGCTCGGTCCCCGGCATGCTCGTGCCCGGCGACGACGTCGCGGCGCTCGGCGCGGCCCTGCGCCGCTGGCTCACCGAACCCGAGCTGCGGACCCGGCTGCGCGCGTCGGCGAAGCTGCGCCGCGAGACCCTGACCGGCTGGGACGACACGGCCCGCCGGATCGCCGACGTCCTGCAGCGGCAGGAGGCGGCGGCATGACCACCTTCGCCCCCGAGTGGCTCCACCTGCGCGAACCGGCCGACGCCGCGGCCCGCGCCACCGAACTCCTCGAACCCCTGCGGGAGTACCTGCCCGCGGACTTCACCGTCCGCGACCTCGGCTGCGGCACCGGCTCGCTCGGCCGCTGGCTGGCCGCGCGCCTGCCCGGCACGCAGCACTGGATCCTGCACGACCACGACACCGAACTGCTGACCCGCGCCCGCGCCTCCCTCCCGGCCACCGCGCTGGACGGCAGCCCGGTCGACGTCGTCGCCGAGCAGCGCGACGTCACCGCGCTGCGGGCCGCGGACCTGGCCGGGACGTCGCTGGTCACCGCGTCCGCACTGCTCGACCTGCTGACCAAGGCCGAGGTCACGGCCCTGGCCACGGCGATCGTCGAGGCCGGCTGCGCGGCCCTGCTCATGCTCTCGGTGACCGGCCGGGTGGAGCTCTCGCCCGCCGACCCGCTCGACCCCGCCATCGCGGCCGCCTTCAACGCCCACCAGCGCCGGATCGCCGGCGGCCGCCGGCTGCTCGGCCCGAACGCCGTGGACGTCGCCGCGACCGTGTTCGGCCGGCTCGGTGCCGCGGTGGTGCGCGCGCCGAGCGCGTGGCGGCTCGGCCCGGACCAGGCGGAACTGCAGCGGCAGTGGCTCGAAGGCTGGGTCGGCGCCGCCGTCGAGCAGCTGCCGGAGCTGCGCCCGGTCGCCGACGTCTACCTGCAGCGGCGGCTGGAAATGGCGCAGTCGCACGAGCTGCACGCGGTGATCCACCACGGCGACCTGCTGGTCCTGCCGCCGAGCCTGGAGGTGGCGGCGTGAAGCGCGCACTCGCGTGGCTGCGCATCCTCGGTGCGTTCGCCATCCTCGGCGTCCTCGTCTGGCAGCTCGGCAGCGCCGCCTTCCTCGACGGCCTCGGCCGGATCAGCACGCCCGGCGTGCTCGCCGCCCTCGTCATCGGCTTCGCGACGACGGTGTTCAGCGCGGGCCGCTGGCAGATCGTCGCCACCCGGCTCGGCCTCCGGTTGTCCCTGCGCGGGGCGGTCGCCGACTACTACCGCGCGCTGTTCCTCAACGGCGTGCTGCCCGCCGGCGTCCTCGGCGACGTCCACCGCGCGGTGCAGCACGGCCGCGACTCCGGCGACGTGCCGCGCGGCGTGCGCGCCGTCGTCCTGGAGCGCACCGCCGGGCAGATCGTGCTGATCGCGTCCGCGGTCGGCGTGGTGCTCTTCGCCCCGGACGTCGTGCCCGGCGCGTTCCGCGAGGTCGTCACGGGTGCCGGGGTGGCCGTCGTGCTGGCCGCCGTCGCCGCGCTGGTGGCCGGGCGCGTGTTCGGCGGCCGCTGGATCCACAGCACGTCGAAGGTGCGCCGCGGCTTCGCCGTCACCCTCGCCGACCTGCGGCTCGGCCTGTTCAGCCGCGAGACCTGGCCCGGTGTGGGCTTCCTGTCGGCCGCGACGCTGGCCGGGCACCTCGCGCTGTTCGTCGTCGCCGCCCGCGTCGCCGGGGTCGGCGCGCCGGTCGGGCAGCTCGTGCCCCTGATGGTCCTCGCGCTGCTCGCGATGGGCCTCCCGCTCAACGTCGGCGGCTTCGGCCCGCGCGAGGGCGTCTGCGCCCTGCTCTTCGGCGCGGCCGGTCTGGGCGCCGCCCAAGGTGTCACCGTCGCCGTCGTCTACGGCGTGCTCACGCTGGTCGCGAGCCTGCCCGGGGCCGGTGTCCTGCTCGTCCGGAGCGTCGCCGGGTTCCGCGTGACCCGCGCTCCGCACCCCGCTGTCCGGCCCGCTCCGCGCGCGACCTCGGACACCGGGATCGAATCGGAAGTGGGGTTGCCTTCATGACCGCAAGCGAAGTGCTCGGGGACCTGCCGCACCGGGCCGTGGTCGAGCGGGTCGTCGAGACCCGGCTCCCGACCCGGCACGGGACCTTCCGCGCGGTCGGCTACCTCGACCGGACCGGCACCGAGCAGGTCGCGCTGGTGTACGGCGAGCTCTCGCCGCTCGGCGCCCTGACCCGGGTGCACAGCGAGTGCCTGACCGGCGACGTCTTCGGCTCGACGCACTGCGAATGCGGCGACCAGCTGGCGGCCGCGCTGGACCGGATCGTCGAAGAGGGCTCGGGCGTGCTGGTGTACGTCCAGGGCCACGAGGGCCGCGGCATCGGCCTGCTCGCGAAGCTCGAGGCGATGCGCCTGCAGCAGGACGAGGGGCTCGACACGGTCGACGCGAACGTGGCACAGGGTCTCCCGGTCGACGCCCGCGACTACCACGCGGCGGCGGGCATCCTGACCGACCTCGGTATCCGCTCGGTGCGGCTGCTCTCCAACAACCCGGAGAAGGTCGAACAGCTCACGCGCTACGGAATCCGGATCAGCGAGCAGGTCCCGCTGCTGGTTCCGCCGAACCCGGAGAACCTGCGGTACCTGCGGACCAAGGCCGAGCGGATGGCCCACCTGCTCCCGCACCTGGACCAGGTCTTCTCAGGCGCCTAGCGCCTCCAGCACGCCGGCGAAGCGCTGGACCAGCGTGTCCAGCACGACGTGCCCCTTCGCCGCGCTCGCCAGCGACGGACGGCCGACCACCCCCGACTCCGTGTACGCCCGCAGGCCCAGGGTCAGCAGGTGCTCCCGGTCGGTCACGTGGTCGGCCGTCTCGTAGCCGGGCCGGACCAGGTGCGGGTGCGCGTGCAGCAGGATCGACGTCTCGAGTTCACCCGCGTGCATGTCGTCGTCCAGCGACGTCCGCAGGCCCGCCGCGGTGTGCGCGGCCTGCCAGTCGGCGACGCCCGGGAACAACGCCATCGCGCCGGCGGCCTCCTGGACCACATTGGACAGTACGTAGTTGCCGCCGTGCCCGTTGACCAGCACGAGCCGCTCGACACCGGAGGCGCGCAGCGAGTCCGCGACGTCGGTGACCACGGCGTGCAGCGTGCGGGCCGAGACGCTCACCGTGCCGCGCCACCCCGCGTGCTCGTGCGAGCACGAGATCGTGACCGGCGGCAGGTGGAGCACGGGGTACCGCTCGGCGACCGCGCGGGCGAGCGTCGCCGCGATGACGGTGTCGGTCGCCAGGGGCAGGTGCGCGCCGTGCTGCTCGAAGCTGCCGACCGGCAGCACCGCGACCGCCGCGTCCCGCTCCTGCTCGTCGACGCTGGTGGCGAGCGGGAAGAGATCGGTCATGGGCACGTCCCTTCACTAGGTTGGAGTCATGAGCGAGCATGCCGCACTACTCGACGTCGCGCGCGAAGCCGTGGCGAAGGCGACCGCCATCGTCCGGTCGCGCCCGAGCTTTTCCGTTTCCGCGAAAGGTGATCGCGACCTGGTGACCGACGTCGACACGGCGGTCGAGGACGCGCTGCGCGAGTTCCTCACCGCCGAGACACCGGAGATCGGCGTGCTCGGCGAGGAGCGCGGCCGCACCGGCGAGGGCGCCGGCCGCTGGTGGGCGCTCGACCCGATCGACGGCACCGCGAACTTCGCGCGCGGAATTCCGCTCTGCGGGATTTCCCTGGCCCTGGTGGACGGCGAGCACAGCACGGTCGCCGCGATCGCCCTGCCGTACTTGGGTGTCACCTACACGGCCGCGCGCGGTGAAGGGGCTTTCGCGAACGGAGAACGCGTGGGCGCGTCGAGGGCGACGGAAATGTCCGACGCGATGATCGCCGTCGGCGACTTCGCGATCGGGCGGCTCGCCGAGGACCTGAACCGCGCGCGGCTGCTGCTCCTCGCGGACCTCGGCGCGCGGGCGCAGAAGATCCGGATGCTGGGCACCGCGGCGATCGACCTCGCGTGGGTGGCGGACGGAAAGCTCGACGCCGCACTGATCCTGTCCAACAACCCGTGGGACACCATGGCCGGCGTGCTGCTCGTGCGCGAGGCCGGCGGCGCCGTCGTGGACCGCGACGGCAGCGAGCACACGGTGGGTTCGGCGGCGACGATCGCCGTCGGTGCGGGGCTGCGCAACGAGATCGTGGATGCGCTTGATCGCGCGTATGGGGTTGTTCGTTAGGATTTCGGGGTACATGGTGGGCAGCGCCACGCGTGAAATTGCGCTGCCCGCGCAAGGTTTTCGGTTACGTTGGTACCGGTCGGCGGGTGATCCTGGCATGCTGGCCGGATCCCGCCCGCACGCTTCGAGAATGGTGGATGCTCGTGGAAACTCGCCGGATCCGCGATCGGTACCGGCTGGTCGAGCCGATCGGCGGCGGTGCGATGGGCACGGTGTGGCGGGCCCAGGACGAGATGCTCGACCGCACCGTGGCGATCAAGGAACTCCTGCTGCCGCACGACCACGACGAGGACCGCACCGAGGAAGCGAAGAACCGCGCGATGCGCGAAGCGCGGATCGCGGCCCGGCTGCAGCATTCCCACGCGATCACCGTGTTCGCCGTCCTCGAGGAAGAGGACCGGCCGTGGTTGATCATGGAGTACCTGCCGTCCAAGAGTTTCGCCGTCCTCGTCCGCGAGGAGCCGACGACGGTGGACGACGCCGTCCGCGTCGGCGCGCAGATCAGCTCGGCGCTGGCCGGCGCGCACCGCGCCGGGATCGTGCACCGCGACGTGAAGCCGGCCAACATCCTGGTGTCCGACGACGGCACGGCGAAGATCACCGACTTCGGCATCTCCCGCGCGATCGGCGACGTCAAGCTGACGGCCACCGGTGAGATCGCCGGCACGCCCGCGTTCCTCGCGCCCGAAGTGGCCCGCGGCGAGGACGCGAGCTTCGCCGCCGACGTCTTCTCCCTCGGCGCCACGCTCTACGCGGCCGTCGAAGGCCAGCCGCCGTACGGCACCGCCGACAACCCGATCGCGTTGCTCTACCGGGCCTCCAGCGGGGAGATCGTGCCGCCGGAGAAGGCGGGCCGGCTGACCCCGCTGCTGCTGCGGATGCTCGCCTCCGAGCCGGCCGAGCGGCCGTCGATGGACGAGGTCGAGCGGGAACTGAGGGCGCTGCTGCCGGACGCGGAGCCGGGGGCGTCGGTGCTCGCGGAGACGATCCCGGAGACCGAGCCCGCCGCCGTGCCGACCGTGCCCGCCACGGTCGCCGTGCCGCCGGCCGGCGAGGTCGCCTCGGTGTCGCCGGGCGCGCGCAAGGGCCTGATCGCGGTCGGGGCGGGCGCGGCCCTGCTGTGCGTCGCGGTCGTCGTGGCGATCCTGCTGGTCGTGCGGCAGAGACCGCCGCAGGACAACGCCGCCCCGCCGCCCGTGCAGCAGCCGTCGACCTCGGCTCCCGCGTCCGTGACCCCTTCGCCGTCGGCGTCCTCCTCGCCTTCGGCGCCGCCGTCGACCACGGCGCCACCGACCTCGACGCCGGTCTCGCCGGTGTCCTCGACCATGAACCCCGCCCAGGCCCTGTCCGCCTACTACGCCCTGCTGCCGAGCAACCCGGCGGAGGCGTGGAAGCTGCTCACGGACAAGTTCAGGGCGTCCCGCCACCAGACGTACGAGTCGTACACGAGCTGGTGGGGCCGGTTCAAGTCGGTGAACGTGACCAACGTGAAGGAAGTCGGGCCCAACCGGGTCACGGCGACCGTCCTCTACAACGGCGGTCAGGCCGAGACCGACACCTTCACGATGGTCCAGGTGAACAACACCTGGATGATTGACTCCCAAGGCTGAACCGACCCGCCTCCGGCTGCGTGTGACGGATGAGACGTCCCGCCGTCGATCCCTGCTGGAGGTTGAGCGATGAGGCCTGCCGACCCGATGGTGTTCATCCTTCCGGCCGCGCCACCGGGGACCGACACGTACGACAAGCGCATGTGCCAGAACCTGCCCGCCGTCGGGCAGCCGGTGCTGGAGCTGCCGATCGCCGGCGACTGGCCGTCGCCCGACGCGACGTCGAGGCGTCGCCTGGCGAGGTCACTGGCCGCGCTGCCGGACCGGACCGTGGTGCTGCTCGACGGCGTGATCGCCTCCGGCGTGCCCGAGATCGTCGTCCCGCACGCGCGGCGGCTGCGGCTCGCCGTGCTGGTGCACCAGGCCCTCGCCGACGAGCCCGGCCTCGACCCGTCGCACGCGGCGGAGCTGGACGCGTGCGAGCGCGAGACGCTGCGGATGGCCGGGATGGTCGTCGCGACCAGCCCGTGGCTCGCCCGGCTGCTCATCGACCGCCACGACCTGGACCCGGGCCGCGTCTACGTCGCCAAGCCCGGCACCGACGCGGCCCCGCTCGCGGCCGGCGCCGACGGCGTCTCCCGGCTGCTGTGCGTCGGCGACGTCACCCGCCGCAACGGCCAGGACCTGCTGGTCCAGGCCCTCGGCGAGATCGACCACCTGGCACTGTCCTGCGTCCTGGCCGGCTCACTGGAGACGGACCCGGGGTACGTCGACGAGCTCGGCTGGTCGATCGAGCGCCTCGGCCTCGGCGGCCGGATCACGCTCGCCGGCGGCGCCGTGGACCTCGGCGACGCCTACAACGCCGCGGACCTGCTGGTCATCCCGGCGCGCGCGGCGACGTCCGGGATGTTCGTCGCGCAGGCGCTGGCCCGCGGCATCCCGGTGCTGGCCACCGAGGTCGGCGGGGTGTACGACGCACTGGGCGTAGACGCCGACGGCGAGATGCCGGGCCTGCTGGTCGAGCCGAACGACCCGTTCGCTCTGGCCGACGCCCTGCACCGCTGGTACGCCGACCCGGAGCTGCGCCGCTCCCTGCGCACGGCGGCCCTGGGCCGGGGCAGCGCGCTGGAGGAGTGGGACGTCGCCGCCCGCCGGCTCACGCACGCGCTGTCGAGACTGGCGTCCGAACCCCGCATCGTCGCCTGACGCTTGCCGCCGGGGCCGAGGCTCGGCCAACCTGACGCGATGGCGTCCCCCCTCGATTCCGAACGCGGGTTCCTCGAAGTCGCCGGCCGCGACCCGGACCGGCCGCTGCGCGACCAGCTGCTCGGCTTCCGCGATCTGGTCTCGGCCGACATGGACTGGGCCGACAGCCGCAAGCGCCGCTTCCGGCGCCGCGCGTCGGCCGTGCGGGTGGCCGCGCTGCTGCTCACCGCGGCGTCGACGGTGGTGCTGGGCATCCAGGAGATCCCGGCGCGGGCGTCGATCGCGCTGCCGATGGTCGCGCTCGTCACCGTGCTCGGCGGGCTCGAGACGTTCTTCAACTGGCGCTCGCGCTGGGTGCTGATGGAGGAGACCCGCTACAACCTGAACCGCATCCGCGACGAGATGGACTACTACCTCGTCGGCACGCCGACGGCCGAGCTCAGCCGCGAGCGGCTCCAGGAGTTCTTCGACCGGCACCAGGTGACCTGGGCCGACGCCAGCCGCCAGTGGGTCGAGTTCCGCAAGCTCGACCGGCCGCCGCAGTCCCCGGAAATCCGCGCCTGAGCGACTCCTTTTCGCCTCCGCCGGATCCCCGTGTTCGGCTTCCCTGGCCTGGTGGAGCGGTTCGCCGGGCCGGACCCGGCGAACCGGACCATCACGCCAGGGTGAGCGCGTAGATCTCGACCCGCGGGTCGTTCGGCAGGCTCACCGACTGCAGGGTCTTGGCGGAATCCAGCGCCGCCGAGATGCCGAACAGCCGCACCGGTGGGCCGTCGACGCCGCTGCCCGCCTTGATGCGGTGCGGCATGTCCAGCAGCACCGGCGTACCCGAACCGGCCCAGTCGGCGAACGTCACCGCGAGGTCCGTGCTCGTGCCGTCGGTGTAGTGCGCGGTCAGCGTCGTCGACACCGGGCCGTTGTGCGACGACCCGACCAGCTTCAGCGCGCCGTGCTGACCCGCCGGGAGCAGCAGGGACTGCCCGCGGGCCTCCACGAAGTTGGGCGAAGTCCCCGACGCGTCCGGCGCCGAGTACGTGACGCCGTCCCAGGTCACCGGCCCGGCCGGCGGCAGCAGGGAAGCGTCGTAGCTCCAGCCGCCGCCGTCGAAGTTGCCTTCCGTGGACGCCGCGACCGTCGCCGTGCCGTCGTGGTTGAGGTCGCGGCCGAGGTCGACCGCGCACGACGTGCCGGCGACGCACGCCGACGGCGTCCGGACCTCGACCGTCGCCGACTTCGACACCGTGTTCGCGCCCGGCCCGGACACCTTGACCTGCACCGGGTACGTGCCGAGCGCGGTCCCGGCGGGCACGGTCACGGTGACCGGCACGGTCTGCTGCACCGGCAGGCGGCCCGACCAGATCAGCCTCAGCTTGTCCGTCTGCACCTTCCACCCGGCCGGCGCGGTCGCCGAGATCGTCACCGGCTGCAGCGCCGGGTTCTGCGCCAGGACGTCCAGGTCGAGGTGCACCTGCTGAGCCGCACCCGCAGGGATCACCACCGACGTCTGCCGCAGCGACGCGTCGACGTGCCGCCGCGAGTCACCCGCCGCGTTGTTCACCGACGGCGGCTCCGACCCGGTGCCCCACGAGGACGGCTTCGACCCGAGCGTGTGGTTCAGGACGCCGCCGTGCGCGACCGCGGACCAGTCCAGCGACGTCTCCCGGACGTTGCGGCCGTTCAGCGAAACGCTCTGCACGTACCGGTTCGCATCGGACGCACCCGGCGCGTTCACGGTCAGGGTGCCGCCCTGCGAACGGCCGTACTGTCCGATCCGGACGGTCGCCGACTCGAACTGCGGGCTCGACACCGCGAGGAAGTTCGCGCCGCTCATCGTCGGGTACAGCCCGAGCGAGGAGAAGACGTACCAGGCGGACATCGTGCCGAGGTCGTCGTTGCCGGTCATGCCGTCCGGGCCGGTGGTGAACAGCGTCATCGCCGCGCGGACGACGGTCGCGGTCTTCGCCGGCGCGCCCGCCCACAGGTACATGTACGGCGCGAGCAGGTCGGGCTCGTTGTTCGGGTTGTACGTCGCCTTGCCGTAGTAGTCGTACGGGCTGGAGATCCAGTCGTTGCGCGCGGTGCCCGCCGGGTCCTTCAGCAGGTTGTCGTAGGCGAAGAAGGAGTCGAGCCGCTTCTCCGTGGACTTCTTGCCGCCCATCAGCGAGACGAGCCCGCTCGGGTCCTGCGGGACGAGCCACTGGTACTGGTAGGCGCCGCCTTCGTGGAACTGGTGGTCGGCGTCGACCGGGTTGTACGGCGTGAGGAAGGTGCCTTCGGTCGTGCGCGGGCGGAACGCCTGCGTCGAGGAATCCCAGAGGTTCCGGTACCACTGGCCGCGGTCGGCGAACATCTTCGCGTCGGCCTGGTGGTTCAGGCCACGGGCCATCAACGCGAGCGCGGCGTCGGCCGCCGAGTACTCCATGGTCGCGGACGCCGGGTGCTCGCAGTCGTTGTCGCCGCCCTTGGCCGCGCAGTCCTTGCCGAGCGTCAGCCCGCTCGGGATGTAGCCGCGGTCGTTGTAGTAGTTGACGCCCGAGCGGCCGTTGTACGGCGAGTCGGCGGGTGGCGTGCTCGTCGCGTTCTTCTTGAGCAGCGCGTATGCCTCTTCTTCGTGCCCCGCGAGCAGGCCCTTCGACCACGCCTCGACGAGGAACGGTGTCACCGGGTCGCCGGTCATGATGTTGGTTTCGCTCTCGGCCAGCGCCCAGCGCGGCAACCACCCGCCGTCCCGGCCGATGGCGACCACCGACAGCGCGACGTCCCGCGCGACCTGCGGTTCGAGCATTTCGAGGAGCTGGTTCTGCGGCCGGTAGGTGTCCCACAGCGAGAAGTTCTGGTACGGCGTGTAGCCGCTCGCGGTGTGCACCTTGCCGTCGAAACCGGTGTAGCTGCCGTCGGTGTCGCCGGCCAGGTTCGGGTGCAGCTGGGCGTGGTAGAGCGCGGTGTAGAACGCCGTCTGCCGCTCGGTCGTGCCGCCGCCGATCTTGATCGCGCCGAGCTTGTCCACCCACTGCTGGTGCAGCGCGGCCCGCGTCGCGTCGAAGTCGTAGTTCGACGTCTCCGCCGCGAGGTTCTTCCGCGCGCCGTCGAGACCGGTGTAGGACAGGCCGACCTTGAGCACGACGTCGTGGTCGGTGGTGGCGTCGAAGCTGGCCCACGCGCCGTTGCCACCGGTGCCCGCGGCGTCGCGGCTGCCCGGCGTGCGCGTCGAACCGCGCCAGGTGCCGAACGAGCTGAACGGCCGGTCGAACGTCGCGGTGAAGTAGACGGTGTGCTCGTCGTGCCCGGCGCAGAACCCGCCGGCCTTGACGCGGCCTTCGAGCGTGCGGTCGCCGACGACGTGGATCTCGGAGTCCTTGACGGACTGGTTGGCCTGGCCGGTGTTGAACAAGACGTTCGCCTGCCCGGTCGAGGGGAAGGTGTAGCGCTGCCAGCCGGTGCGCGCGGTCGCCGTCAGCTCCGCGTTCACGCCGTACTTCTTGAGGCCGACGCGGTAGTAGCCGGGCTCGGCGTGCTCGTCGTCGTGGCTGTACTCGGACTTGTAGGCGTTCTTGTCAACGTTGTCCACGGCGCCGGTGGTCGGCATGATCGGCAGCTCGCCCATCACCCCGCAGCCGACGCCGGAAAGGTGCGTCTGGCTGAAGCCGTAGATCGCGTTCTGCAGGTAGTCGTAACCGCCCTGCCCGCCGGTGTCGGGGCTGACCTGCACCATCCCGAAGGGCGCGCTCGCGCCG
Source organism: Amycolatopsis sp. NPDC004378 (assembly GCF_053602455.1). Lineage (NCBI taxonomy): Bacteria > Bacillati > Actinomycetota > Actinomycetes > Pseudonocardiales > Pseudonocardiaceae > Amycolatopsis > Amycolatopsis sp. NPDC004378. Next base: position 764,410 of record NZ_JBSGDR010000001.1, on the reverse strand, counting down.
GGGAACGTGTTGCCGAAGTTCTGCGTGCCGACGAACGGGTTGACCAGGCTCACCGGGTCGACCTGTTCGGCCGCGTGTGCCGTGGCCTGGGTCGTGGCCGCGACCACAAGGCCCACGGCCACGGCGGCGACCAGCCGTCTGCTTTGCGACCCCATGGGGCTGCTCCTCCCGGATGACAACGTTGTCAGATGTGGATCGGGGACCAAGTCGGTTGGGAGCCTGCCACCTTCACGCCGATTTGAGAAGAAGGCAACCAGGTCAAGCCGTTGTCATGGCCGTCCTCAGGAGCGTTCACGCTGGAGCTTTCCGATGTGCTGGACAGAGCCCGAGCAGCGCGGCGACGTTCGGTTTGCGCTCGTCGCGCCGCCGCCAGGTCATGGTGACCGCGGTCGTCCGCCCGGCCAGCGGGACGGCGACCGCGCCCGGGTGGTCGACCATCGCGGGCACGATCCCGCACCCCAGGCCCGCGGCCACGCAGCGGCCCAGGGCGGCGAGGCTGCCGACCTCGGTCTCGACGACGGGGCCGTCGATCCGGTCCAGCATCTCCCGGAAACCGCAGCCCGGCGGGGTGGCCAGGAAACCGATGCCGCGGAGATCGGCGGGCTCGACTTCTCCCTTGCCCGCCAACGGGTGTCCGGGCGGCGTGATGACGACGAGCGGCTCGTCGTCGAGCGTCCGGCAGGCGACCGCGGGGTCGTCCGGCGCGGCCCCGAACGTGAAGCAAACGTCCATTTCGGACTCTCGCACGGCTTGGTACAGCTCGCCCCGGCCGCCCTCCCGGACGGAGATCCGCACCTGCGGCCACCGCGTCCGGTAGGCGGCGAGGAGCGGCGGAACCCAGTGCGTGCACAGGGTTTCGAGGGCGCCGATGACCAGCTCACCGTCGGGTTCGCCGCGTTCCTCGTCGACGGCGGCTTTCGCTTCTTCGACGAGTGAGAGCACCTGATCCGCGTACCCCACCAAGCGTTCCCCGGCCGCGGTGAGCTGTAAACGCCTTCCGCGTGCGAACAGCGGCGCCCCCAGCTCGGCTTCGAGCGCTTGGATCTGTTCGGTGACGCTGGACTGCGCGTAGTGCAGTTCCGCGGCGGCGCGGGTGAAGTTGAGCGTCCGCGCCACGACGCGGAAGGTGCGCAGGTGGCGCAGTTCCATGAGGTCCCCCATCGGCGTTCCCGATGGCCACCATCGTAACTCCCTGCTTCCGTCGGCGTCACGGAGCGTCCAACCTGGCTGGGTGGCAAGACTCCTCATCGGCCTTTCGCTGGGCTACTTCCTGGTCATGCTGGACACGACGATCGTCACCGTCGCGCTTCCCGCGCTTTCCCCTTCGCTTTCCGAGCAGCAATGGATCTCCAACGCCTACACGCTGACGTTCGCGGCATTCCTGCTGACGGCCGGCGCGTGGTCCGACCGCTTCGGGGCCCGCCGAATGTTCTTCACGGGCTTGATTTCGTTCGCTCTTCTGTCCGCGTTGTCAGCGCTTTCTCCGTCGGCTCCGATCTTGATCGCCCTCCGCGTGGCGCTGGGTGTCGCGGGCGCGTTGCTGGTGCCGTCTTCGCTGTCCTTGATCGCGGCGGCCCACCCGGTTCCCGCGTCCCGCGCGAAGGCGATGGGCGTGTGGGCGGCACTGAGCGGAACGGGCCTGGTCGCGGGACCGCTGCTGGGCGGTCTCCTGACGCAGGGTTTCGGCTGGCGCGCGATCTTCCTGGTGAACGTCCCGGTGGCCGTGGCGGCGCTCGCGCTGTCCCGCTCGGCGCCGCCGACCCCGCCCAAACCGGGCCGCACGGACGTCGCCGGCCAGCTCTCGGCGATCATCGCTTTGTCGACCTTGACGTACGCCCTGGTCGAAGGCCGTCCGTGGCTCCTGCTGGGTTCCGCCGCCGCGGCGGCGGTGTTCGTGCGGTCCCAGCGCCGTCCGGATGCCATGCTGCCCGGCCGCCTGTTCCGCGCCCGCGCGTTCCCGCACGGCCTGCTGGCCGGCGCGATCGTGAACTTCGGCCTGTCCGGGGTGTTGTTCGTGCTCTCGCTGTACTTCCAGGAATCGCGCGGCTATTCGCCGTCTTCGACCGGCCTGGCGTTTCTCCCGCTGACGATCCCGACGGCGTTCAACCCGATCTTCACCGGCCGGCTGGTGGCCCGGATCGGCCCGCGCGTTCCCGCCGTTTCCGGCTTTTTGCTCATGGCGTCGGGCGTGTTCCTCCAGGCGTTCTCGGCGCCGTCGGTGCTCGCGTTGGCGCTACTGGGTTTCGGTGTCTCGCTGGCGATCCCGGCCCTGCTGACGGCGGTGGTCGGATCGGTTCCGCCCGAGCTGGCGGGCACGGCCGGTGGCGCCCTGAACGCGTCCCGGCAGACCGGCGCGGTCTTGGGGGTCGCGGTCCTGGGCGCGCTGCTGAACTCGACGTCGGCCACCACGGCGCTGGTCGTCGCGGGCACAGTCCTGATCCTCGGTGCGGTTGACTGTTTCCTGTTCTCCTAGGAAACAGGAAACGCCTTGTCGGCATTTCCCGGGTGACGAATCCTGGTTGCGGGGCCGGAAATTCCGCCGGAATCCCCGATCCGAAACCACTCGACGGAAGGATTCGTCATGTTCAAAAAGCTGGCCAAAATCGGTGGGCCCCTGCTCGCGCTGTGCGTCCTCGCGGCGGTCCCGGTGATCGGTTCCACCTCGGCCTACGCGGACGGCGACGGCAGCACCCCGCCGCCGTCCACCAGCACGCCGCCGCCGGCGGGCACCGACGGCAACCCCTGGCACGGCTGAGGTGCGCGGACCGGCCGTCGCGGGGGGACGGCCGGCTCGGTCACGACCCGCAGGCGCATTCCCAGCCGGCGCGTTCGTCGCGCACCTTGCGGGCTTCCGGCAAATCGAGCGCGGCGAATTCCGTTTCGGCGGCCGTCCAATGTTCGACGGCGCTTTCGTGGTCGCCCATCGCGTGGAGCGTTTCCGCGACACCGCGGTGCGCGCGGGCCTGGTAGGTGCGGTTCCCGTCGCCGGCGGCGAGGTCGAGGGCGGCCTTTCCGGCGCTCAACGCCTCCCGGTGCGCACCCCGGGCGAGCGCGGTCGCGCCGCGGTCGAGGTAGAGCTGGGTGCGCAGGTCGGCGTCGGGAACGTTGGCCGCCACTTCCTTCGCTTTGTCGTGGTAGCGCACGGCTTCGGTGTACCGGCCGCGCTGGCGGTGCACGTTGCCGATGTTGTTCAGGGCGTACGCCTCGACGCAGTGGTCGCCGACCTCGGCGGCGTGCCCGTGCGCTTCGGTGTAGCTGGCCAGTGCCTCCGGGAGCAGGCCGAGCTTTTCCTGCACCGACCCGAGGTTGTTCAAGGCGTGCGCGACGCCCTGGACGTGCCCGATCTCGCGCAGCGTGCCCGCGGCCGCCGAGTGCTGGCGCAGCGCGACGTCGAGGTTGCCGTGCAGCTCGTTGAGGTAGCCGAGCATGCTCAGCGCGTGGGCCTCGCCCCGGCGGTCCTCGGTCTGCTCGTACTTCTCCAGCGCCGCTTCGAGGTGCGCGATCGCCTGCTCGTGCTTGCCCAGCTCCATCGTCGGGATGGCGAGCGCGCACAACGTCGCCGCTTCGCCGCGCGGGTCACCGAGCCGGCGCCACTTCGGCAGCGCCTGGGCCGCCAGCTCGAGCGCTTCGGAGAGCTGGCCGCGCCGGTCGTGCGCGGTCGCCAGCCGCAGCAGCACGTGCGCCTGGCCGTAATCGTTTCCACGGTCGGTCGACACGATCGCCCAGGCGAGCTCCAGGGTGCCGATCCAGTCCTCGAACTGGTTCGTCGTGTTGAAGTAGCGCCACAGCAGCACGGCCAGCCGCCAGGTGTGCTCCGGCAGGTCGTGCCGGGCGGCGTAGCGGATCGCGGCGACGAGGTTGTCGCGCTCGGCGACGATCCACCGGAGCCCGGCGCCGGCGTCGGCGAAGACCGGCGTCACCGGGCACGACCGGTCGAGCGCGGGCAGCTGCGCCCGGTCGAACGGGTACGCGGCACCGACCGCGGCCGCGAGCGTCACGAGGTAGAAGTCGAGCAACCGCACGAGCGCCGGCTCGGACGCGGGCTCGCCGGCGGCGAACTCCTTGAGCGGGTCCAGCATCTGGTACCGCTCCGGCGCGGCCTCCTCCAGCAGGCTGACCTCGTGCAGGTCGTCGAGCAGCCGCCGCGCTTCGGCGACTCCGCAGCCGGCCAGCGCCGCGCCGCCGACGACGTCGACGTCCGGCCCGGGCAGGCTGCCGAGCAGCCGGAACATGGTGCGCTGCGGCTCGCCGAGCTGCTGGAAGGACGCCCGGACCGCGGCGACGCCGTCGGCCTCGCCCCACGGCCCGCTCTCCTCGAGCAGGTGCAGCAGGTGGTCCAGCGGCCAGCCGGCGTGCCGCCGGAACAGCGCGGCCGCCACCCGGATCGGCATCGGCAGGTACCCGCAGCGCTTGACGATCAACGCGACGTCCGCCGCCCGGCCGCGCACCCGCGGCGGGTCGGTCAGGGCCTGGAACAGTTCGGCCGCTTCTTCGGGTGGCAGGGGCGAAAGCCGGACGGGCTCGCCGGTGTCGCCCATCAGCCGGCTGGTGACGATGGCGAGGCAGCCGTCCACCTCGGGCAGCAACGGCCGGATCTGCTCGGCCGACGCGGCGTTGTCCAGCACGACGAGCGTGCGGGTGCCCCACAAGGTCGTCTGGTAGAGCGTGACCTTCCGGCCGACGGTGGCCGGGATCTGCTCGGCCGGCACGCCGAGCTCGACCAGCAGCTCGGTGAGCGCGTCGCCGACGCTGGTCTCGGGCACGCCGGGGGTGAACCCGTTGAGCCGGGCCATGAGCTGGCCGTCGGGGAAGCGGTCGCGGAGCCGGTGGGCGGCTTCGACGGCCAGGCCGGTCTTGCCGACGCCCGGCGCACCGCTGATCCAGACCGCCCCGCTCGCGGCGGCCGTCTCGATCGTCGCCAGCTCCGCGGCGCGCCCGGTGAACCCGCCGGGCCGCGACGGCAGCGAGCTCGGCGGCTCGCCGTGTTCGGCGCGCGCGGCGAGGTTGCGCAGCACGGGACCGGGCGCCATCCGCAGCTCGGCGAGGGCGTCGCGGGTGCTCTGGAACACGCGCAGCGCGCCGACCCGGTCACCCCCGGCGAGCAGGGCACGCATGAGGAGTTCGGCGTGCTTCTGGCCGGCGGGATCGGACCGGACGAGCGGCCGCAGCCGGTCACGCGCCGAGCGGTGGTCGCCCGTGTCGAGCTCCAGCTCGGCCAGGTCGCCGACGGTGTCGGGCAGGCTCTCTTCCGGGAACGCGACTTCCGGCCCGCCCACGCGGTCGATGTCGATGTCCTCGAGGAACCGCCCGCGCCACAGCCCGACGGCCTCCCGCAGGAGTTCGATGGCCCGGCGCGGATCGTCGGTGCGGGCGGCCGCGGACCGCAGCCGCTCGAACCGGACGGTGTCGAGCTGGTCCTCGCCGAGCCGGAGCAGGTAGCCGGTCGGCGTCGTCTCGATGCCGACGCCGACGTCACGCAGCCGCTTGACGTACCCGCGCACCAGCGTGGGCTTGGTTTCCCGGCCGGCCCAGACGATCTCCGTGAGCCGCGCGGTCGACACCGGCTTGTTGGCGTTCAGGAGCAGCACGACCAGGACGAACCGCTGCTGCTGGTCACCCAGCGGCACCGGTGCGCCGTCGTGCCACGCCTCCAGCGGGCCGAGCATCCGAAACTCCACGCAGCCTCCCCGGCGTCAGCTTGCTTTCCCCGATTGATGTCGCGCAATCGGCCGTTGGAGTTTCGGTAATCAGCATTTCTTCCACGTTCGGTACACGCGCGCTTGCCAGACTCCGCCGGTCGAATCAGGGGTGAAGGAGAAACGGGTATGGGGTCCGACGTGTTGCCGTGTTACGTGGCGTGCGACGTCTCGCTGTCGATGGCCGACCACATCGAGGAGCTGAACGGGGGGCTCCGCGAGTTCCGCGGCGCGATCCACGCCGACGCGTCGATCGCCGACCGCGTGCTCTGCAGCGTGATCGGCTTCGGGGAGGAGCCTTCGGCGGTGCACGGGCTGTACCTCGCGGCCGAAGTCGCCGAGCTGCCGCCGCCGGGCCCGTGCGCCGGCACCAACTTCGGCCCGGTGTTCACGTTCCTGCGCTCGGTCATCGACGTCGACGTCCGGCTCCTGGAGACGCACCGGGTGCGCGTGCTGCGCCCGCTGGTGTTCTTCCTGTCCGACGGCCAGCCGACGGACCCGGTGACCTGGCCGGCGGCGTTCTCGGCGCTGTGCGACCCGGCGTGGGCGCGCCGCCCGCGCGTGGTGGCGTTCGGCGTCGGCGACGCGGACGGAGAGGCCCTGGGCCGCATCGGCACGTTCCGCACGTACCTCGGCCGCGACGGCGTCCGCCTGGGGACGGCGCTGATCGCCTCGGTGATGCACGTTCTGTCCACTTCCGGTCCACCGCCCGACCGCACCCTGTCCTGAAAAGGGGGTGGCAGCCATGGAAACGCACTGAAGGAGAACGACAGTGGAGCGTGCCGAGCTGGTCCAGGAGCTGAAAACGCTCCGCAAGGGCCGCGGCCTGGCGGGCCGGATCGAGGACCGGGTGGGACCGGTGCTGCGAACGGCGTGCGCGGTATCCGACGGCGACGGGCTGGTGGCGATCCGGGAGAAGGTGTCCGCCCGGCTGACCGAGTGGGCCTCGGACCTCCCGGACGACCTGCGCCTGGCGGTGCTGGCGGCCTTCGCGATCTGCGCGGAGGCCCGCCAGCCGCTGTACCAGGACCGGGTCCGCTGGGCGGCGCAGAAGATGGACCGCGACCCCCGGACGATCCGCCGCCGCATCGACGACGCGATCGAGCAGATGGCGGAGCAGGCGTTTTCGTCCGCCCCGCCGGCCGTGTCCTCGGCGGACTGCTGGCACACGACGTCGTTGTCGGTGTCTCTCGTGCTGGACGAACTGCTGGTGCTCGAGCACCGCCGGATCACCGCCGACCAGGACGGCGTGCGCTCCGTCGACCTGGCGGTCTCGCTGCCCGCCGGACGTCCCCCGGCCACCGTTCTCCACGGCGGGACCCTGGTGGACCGCGGCATGGAGACGCCCTCGCGGTGGGGGTACGGGCTGGAGTTGCCGCGGCCGTTGTCCCGGGGCGAGTCGTGGGAGTGCGCGGTGCTGTTCCGGCCACCGTCCCTGTGGCCGTTCCTGGTGTCGGTGCCCAGACAGCCGTGCGACCGCTTCGACCTGCACGTCCGCTTCGGCTCCGACGCGCCTTCGGAGGTCTGGGCCGTGGATGGAGCGTTCCAGCGGGACGTGACGGACCCGCGCTACCGAGGCCGGCGGGAGCCAGTGGACCCGTCCGGGGAGGTCCACCTGCGATTCCGCGCCCTCACCCCGGGCCTGGCCTACGGCGCGCGCTGGGGGTGATCAGTCGAGCAGCCGTTGTTCCTTGGCCACCGCGACCGCGCCGGACCGGGTGTCCACCGCGAGCTTCCCGTAGATCCGGCCGAGGTGGGTCTTGACTGTCGCCTCGCTGATGAACAGCGCGCGGGCGATCTCCTTGTTGCCCAGCCCCTGGGCCAGCTGACGGAGGATGTCGCGCTCGCGGTCGGTGAGCGAGGGCCGGGGTGCGCGCAGCTGGGCCATCATCCGGTCGGCGACCGGCGGGGACACCGCGGTCCGGCCGGCCGCGGCCGCTTCGATCGCCGCGTACAGCTCGGTGGCGGACCCGGCTTTCAGGAGGTAGCCGGTGGCCCCGGCGGCGATGGCCCGGCTGATGTCCGCGTCCGTGTCGTAGGTGGTCAGGACGAGGATCCGGGGACCACCCGGGGTGCTCCGGATCCGCCGCGTCGCCTCGATCCCGTCGATGCCGTCGCCGAGCTGCAGGTCCATCAGGACGACGTCCGGGTGCAGGGCGGCGGCCGTCGCGACGGCTTCCTCACCGCTCGCCGTCTCGCCGACGACTTCGATGCCGTCGGCGCCCGAAAGCAGGGCGCGCAGGCCGGCGCGCACGACGGCGTGGTCGTCGCAGACCAGGACCCTGATCACGGGACAACCTCCAGCGGGATCGCGGCCGAAACGACCGTGCCCTGGCCGGGCGCGGACTCCACGGTCAGCCTGCCACCGAGCTGCCGCGCCCGGGCCCGCATGGCCGGCAGACCGTGGCCGCGCCCGCCTTCGGGTGCCGTCTCGAGGAAGCCCCGGCCGTCGTCGGCGACGTCGAGGACGACCTGGTCTTCGAGGTAGGTGAGGGTGAGCACGGCGCGGCCGGCCTCGGCGTGCTCGCGCGCGTTGGCCAGCGCGCCCTGGGCGATCCGCACCAAAGTGGACTGAACGCGTTCGGGCAGCGGCCGTTCGGTGCCCTCGAACCGGACCTCCACCGGCAGCCCGGCGCGGCCGGCCACGGCGTCCAGGGCCTCGGCGAGGGTGGCGCCGTCGAGGTCGGCGGGTGCGAGGTCCTGCACGAGCCGCCGCGCTTCCGACAGGTTGCCCGCCCCGATGGCCTGCGCGGCACGGACGTGTTCGCGGGCCAGCTCGGGCCGGTCCCAGGCCTGGTCGGCGGCCTGCAGCAGCATGGCCTGGCTGGACAGCCCCTGCGCGAGCGCGTCGTGGATCTCCCGCGACACCCGGCCCCGCTCGGCCAGCACTCCCGCGCGGCGCTCGGACTCGCTCAGCCGCTCGGCTTGCCGGCGCATGAAGGTGATCACCGCGGCCGTCATCACGGCGATCGCGATCGGCACGATGGTCAGGTTCGGGTCGAAGCCGTCGGCCAGCCGGTTCTGCGAGACGACGACGAGCGCGGTGACCACGGTGACCAGGCCCAGGGCCGGGCCGGTCGGCAGGGTGCGCAGGCCGGTGATGAACAGCGGGATCGCCGACCAGGCGAAGCTGGGGGCGAGCACCACCAGGACCACCCAGAACGCCAGGACCACCGCCAACCAGAGCCCGTTCCGGGACCTGATGCCGATGCCGTAGGCGATCACGAGCGCGGCAGTCAACCCGACCACCCAGGGCGCGAGCGCGGTGCCTTCGTGACGCGTCAGGTACCGGACGGCCGAGGCGAGCAGGAGCAGGAAGAACGCCGAGTGCATGACCGCGGCGAGCCACCGCGCGTCGGAGTCGGCCGTCATGCGCTCCATGGTTCCTCCCTGCTCGTCCGGGACCAGCGTCAGCCCGGTCCGGAGGCGGCGCATCAGCCGATCGGATGACCCGGTTGTCGGCCGGGATGACGACCGGATCGGCCTGGTGGCGGGGTGAGGCTGGAGCCATCGAACCGATCGACCCCGAGGAGCAAACCATGATCTCGACCCGTACCCGGATCGCCGCTGCCGTCGCCGGCCTCGCCGCGGTGGGCGTCACCACCGTCGGCGCCGTGTCGGCCACCGCCGCGCCGGCACCCACCGTCAAGGGCGTCGTGCAGACGTCGCACCTGTCGATCGCCGCCGCTTCGAAGGCCGCGCAGGCCGCTTTGGACGCCGCGACGAAGGCCGGCCAGCATGTGTCGGTGGCCGTGGTGGACCGCGACGGCAACACCATCCTGACCCTGCGCGGCGACGGCGCGGGCCCGCAGTCCTACAGCTCGGCCCAGCAGAAGGCGTTCACGGCGGTTTCGTGGAACGCGAAGACGTCCGAGCTGGCCGGCCGCCTGCAGCAGACCCCGACGTTGAAGGACATCGACGGCACCCTGTTCCTGGCCGGCGCCGTCCCGGTTGCGTCGGGCTCCGCCCCGATCGCCGCGGTGGGTGTCGCGGGCGCGCCGTCGGGTGCGCAGGACGAGTCGTTCGCCCAGGCCGGCGTGGACGCGCTGGGCAAGTAGCGTGGCACCGGTGTTGATCAGTGATGTCCGCCCCTGGGGTGGCGAGCGCAGCGACGTCGAGCTGACCGGCGACCGGATCGCCGCGATCCGCCCGCACACCCCGGGGGTCGCGGCGGCCGTCGAGGGCCGCGGCCGCCTGCTGTTCCCGTCGTTCAGCGACGTCCACGTCCACCTGGATTCGACGCGGATCGGCCTGCCGTTCCGCCCCCACACGGGCGGCCCGGGCGTGGTGGCGATGATGACGAACGACCGTGAAAACTGGCGTTCGGCCGAGGTGCCGTTGCCCGAGCGGGTGGCCGGGACCTTGGAGCGCATGATCGCCCACGGCACGACCCGCGTCCGCAGCTACGCCCAGGTGGACGTCGACTGCCGCTTGGAGAAGCTGGACGCGGTCCTGGCCGCCCGGGAGAAGTTCGCGGCCCAGGCCGAGGTGCAGGTCATGGCGTTCGCCCAGGCCGGCATCCTGCGCGAGCCGGGAACCTACGACGTGCTGGACGCGGCCATGCGTTCGGGCGCAACGGTGATCGGCGGCATCGACCCGTGCACCCTGGACCGCGACCCGAAGGGCCACCTGGACGCGGTGTTCGCACTGGCGGAGAAACACCAGGCGGAGGTCGACATCCACCTGCACGAGCCGGGCCACCTGGGCTTGTTCTCGACGGACCTGGTGATCGAGCGCGTCCGAGCCCTGGACATGCGCGGCAAGGTGACGATGTCCCACGCGTACGACCTGGGCTCGATCTCGGAGTCGGTGAGCCGCCGGGTGATCGACGACTTCGCCGCACTGGACATCGCCATGACGACGGTGGCTCCGTCCGCTGCCGGCCAGCTGTCCCTGCTGGACCTGGTCGCCTCAGGCGTCCGAGTGGGCCTGGGCGAAGACGGCCAGCGGGATTATTGGAGCCCGTACGGCAACTGCGACCTGCTGGACCGCACATGGCAACTGGCCTTCACACGCGGCTTCCGGTCGGACGCGCACATCGAGCTGTCGTTGGCCGTGGCGACAATGGGCGGCGCGTCGATCATGAGCCACACGGTGCCGCGCTTGTCGGGCATCACGGACCGCCCGGGCTTGGCCGTAGGCGACCGAGCGGACTTGGTCCTGGTGGACGGCGAGACCCCGACAAGCGCGGTGATGGACCGAGGCCAAGACCGCACGGTGCTGCACAACGGGGCCGTAGTAGCCGACGGTCTGGCCGTGCTCCAGCCATGAGGAACTACACCGAATTTCCGGCCCTCGCGAATGTCTGCCTCGAAGACAGCTTCGTCCTCACCATCGCCGAGACTCCCAGCTCGTTGTCGTTCAGGCTGGACGTTGTGCTGACCCGGTCACACCCGCGATACCACGACCCACTCCCTGGCGAAAGCCACTGCGTTGACTGTGGCCTCTACCTGCAACTTTGTCCTCACGGTTCTCTGTGGTGCCCTCCTGAACATCACTAGGCAGCAGCGTTTCGGGTCACGAAATGGGTCATGAGATCCTTGCCCGGGGCTCGGGCGTGTCGCGGCCTTCCGGGGGCTTCACGCCGGTGGGCGTCGAGCGCGCAAGTCGATCACACCCGGCGGTCGCGCGGACCAACCTGATAGCTCGCCTGCGGAGTTGTCGTGGCGAAGTTGGCCGTGTCGACGACGTTGTTGCTGGTCACGGCGGCCTGCTCGATGTCGTCGATTGCGCGCGCCGGGACGATGATGCGGTTCCGGACCCTGATAGCGGGGAACTCGCCTGCCTGAATTGCCCGGTAAAGCGTCATGGGTGACAGGTTCAGCATCGCTGCCGCCTCGCCGACGCGGTAGAACCGTGGCCGGTCGAGTTCGCGAACTTTTCGATGATTCATGGCGTTAGCTTCCTGGGGTGAGATACTGAGAAGCCCTCATCAATGGTGGTGTCGGCGGTCAGACTTGGCCGCCGACACCACCAGAGGTTCATGCTGCGGCGGAATGGTGAGTGAGGGCCTCTGTCAGTCGCCGCTCGGCTCGTGACAGCTGTTGCCGGAATTGGTAGGAGGAGACGCCACGTTCGTGGGCGACGGATGCGGCTCCCTCGCCGTCGAGCCGTACTCGCCCGATGAGGCTGGCTTCGTCTTCGGTCAGGGTGTCGTCCTTGACGGCTTGTGCCAGGACGAGGTCCGGATGTCCGGTTGTCCGGGCGCGGTACCTGACGAAGGTGCTCTCGTCGTAGGTGGAGCGTGTTCCATTGATTCGATCTTCCTTGCCGCGAGCCTCCAGCCCGTAGCGGTGGGCCATGAACCGCAGGGACGAGTAGAGCATCGGCTTCTCGGGGTCCAGCGAGTTCAGCGCCTGGAGGAATCCTTCGACGATCTCGGCGTCGAAGTCGGCGATGTCGCCGCGGAAGTTGCGGGCGATGCTGCCGGCGACCTTCTTCAGACTCGGCATCATCAACCCGAGTGCTGCGGTGGTCCAGGGGTCGCCTTGTTCCTGGGCGCGTCGCACGACCTCGCTCCAGACGGCGTTCTTCACCTGAGAACGGTATGAAGAACAACGCTCTGTTGGGCAGCGTGCCCGGGGTGGATCTGGGCGCGCTCGATGCGGCGCAGAGTGAAAGCCATACCTGCGTCCGGTGCGGACGCGTTCCGCTTCATCGAGTTGACCTGACGCAGGTCGGCGTGCCAGATCTGATCGCCTGCTCCGGCGAGGACGCGACAATCTGCTCGCGGCCGGTGCTCTGGCTGGCGAAACCCCTGCCCGCGGTGGTGCAACGGTCTACACGAGGACCGAGGTCCCGGTCCGGACCGTCGTCACTTCTCCAGTTGGGAGGAGGTGCCCTTGACCTTGGAGGATGCCCAGGAGATGGGGCCTGAGTTGGGGTGGCAGCCCGAGTGCGCGGTCGTGAGCCTTCACCAGGGGCGTCCGCGAGGATGTCCCGCGGATCTGGTGCGGCAAGGGAGTGACCAATCAGGGCTGGCACCTGACCGAGGACGAGGCCCGCCGTCTCGTCGTGACGTTGACGGCCGCGGCGAACTTGGCTACGGGTGAGCCAGCCGGTCAGCTGCAACTGCCGTTCAGCGTTGTCGCGGCATAGCACGATGTAGCGCCGTCTGAATGTCATCAGCGCGCGAGTGAAGCAAGGAGAAGTTCGCCGACCAGGGTAATCGTATCCGGCGTGGTGTCAGAGCCACTGGGTGTCGTCCTGATAACGCGCAGGCTCCGCTCGGCGGCCGTCTGGAACCAGTGTTCGACGTGCAGGGTTGCGTCCTGTTTCAGCACGACGTCGGCGGCGGCGAGCTGCGCGCGGACGACCGGTCCGGTTTCGTCGTCGAGGGCGAGCCGGACGATGTCGAGCAGGTCGGTCGCTTCCTTCACGCGTGCCAGGTTCGGCAGCGCCTGCAACTTTGTCGCGACGAGCGGTCCAGGCTCGGCGACTTGGACGGTGTGTTCGCTTGTGGTGCCGCTACCGATGGCACGGATATGCAGTGGCGTCGCTGAACGCAGGGCCCAGTCGTGACTGAGTAGGTATAGCCGGTCGGTCGGATCCTCGGGAAGCTAGTCGAGCTGCCCCTCGCTGACTTCGATCACATTCACCCGAACATTGCCGGTCGGCGTGGCGACCATCGCACCCGCCCCCATCGATCGCGGTGGCCCGGTGGCGAGCAGGACATCGAGTTAGCCCGGCTCGCCGGCCAGTCTCGCCGGTTGACCGTGTCGATGTCGTTGGTCACCCGATGCGCGGTAGGACCGAGGCGAGACAGAACGGCGAGACCACCGACCACGGTGATCCTCCGATCGAGCCGCCGAGTTCCACGCTTCGAACCACTCTGCAGTTTGTTCAACTGGTGACGGCACTATGACAGACTGATCACTTGCCGCTGTGTGCCAAAGTCTTTCTGCGGCCGAGCAATGCTAGGACGGCCACAGCGGCGACGGTCATCCACGCCTTTCCGATGATCTGCCCCGGCAGAAACTCGAGGGAACCGAAGGCCACCTTGAGGAAGATCAAGCTGTCTGCCAGCAGACCGACGATATTCGAGCTGACTACGGCGACAATGAGTCCACGCTTCCGCAGCGGTTCGTACACCGCGAAGTCTAGGAGTTCCGCCACTATGAAGGCGACGGCTGACGCCGTGGCGAGCGCGGGGTCGGCCAAGAGGTAGGACAGGATGGTGCCCACCACGATGGCGCCTAGGACTGCTCTGCGGCCAAGGCTCTCACGTGCCAGGTCTCGCAGGACCAGAGCCAAACCGGCGAAGTAGACGGCTGCTGGAGCGAGGAAGCCGAACCCGACCGGGATTGCGCCGAGGTGGCTTACGACGAGGTTTGCTAAAGGGATGGTGGCGATGTATGCGACGAACAGAATCACCCCGATCGGAGTAATCTTATTCACGGAAGCCTTCTTTCGGAGTAAAGTGACTTCTGAGAACGGCTGTGTGTTCGTCCTGGTCACGCGAAGCGTTTGAGGGTTGTCGTCACCCTGTAATCAGAGCCACCGCGTCGTGGCTGTGGATGCTTTCGAGGTTGCGCACTCTAACCTCGTGGGCCAACCCGCGGGCGCGGCATGCGAGCGAGATGTCGCGCGCTATGTCCTCGACGAACACGGGGTGATCGTAGGCCTGCATTGTGAGCGTGCGCTCGTCGATGCGCTTGACGAGCGGAACCACCGGAGCCGACCCACAGTCGCGGATGATCTTGACCGCATCCAGCACTGGCAGTGGATACAGGTGGTCCCCACTACCTATGACCGACAGGGTGACCTTGCTGCGCTGGTTGTGCGCACCGTAGTCGGAGATGCTCTTCGAACAGGGGCACAGACTCGTGACCTCTGAGGTGACTGCTGCGGTCACGCTGCAGGAGCCGTCCTGCCAGGCGCCGGTCACCTCCACGTCGTGGACGGACACGGACTCCAGCCCGCTCGTCGGCGCGGACGTCACCTCCGAGATAGGCATGCTGAGGACCACCGAAATACCGGGAGCATCCAGTATGGCCGCACCAGTTTTCAGCACCTGGGCCATGTCCCGGGGGTCGAACGCCTGCAAGCGTTCGTGGACGAGAGCGACCATCCGACTCATGTGCGTGCCCCGGCGGTCCGCCTGCAGTTGCACGGCGACCGAGATTTCGGCGATGCTCCGCTGGTTCGTGATGCCGTCATCGAACACCACCGGGTACCGCACCCCGGCGATACCGACCTGGTCGACCTCGATGCCCCGAGAGTCCACTTCTGCTTGGATGTCGTGCACGTCACCGCCCTCGATAAGTGCACCCGGAAGTGCAGGTCTCCCGGACCGTCACAGCGGACACCTCGGGCAACCGCGGCGCCAGGCGGTCCCAGATCCACACGGCCAGGTTTTCGCTGGTCGGGTTCTCCAACCCCTCGATCTCGTTGAGGTATTGATGGTCGAGCTGTTCCTCGACGGGCTTGAACGCGGCTTTCACGTCACCGAAGTCCATGACCCAGCCCGCGAGCGGGTCGACGCTGCCTTCCACGTGCACCGTCACGCGGTAGGAGTGGCCGTGCAGGCGAGCGCACTTATGTCCCTCCGGCACCTCGGGAAGCCGGTGAGCGGCCTCAAAGGTGAACTCTCGGAAGATCTCCATCAGCGAATTCCCAGGTACTTGTGCGTTTGCAGGGACAGAGACCAGCGTGGGTTCTTCATGCAGTACTCAACCGCCGCCTCGGTGTGGCTCTCCCGCTCTCGGTCGTCGAGGGGTTGGAGCCGGAACGAACGGAAGTCCAAGTGTTCGAACTGCGCAGGGTCGCCACCAGCCTGGGGATAGACCAACTTCAACTCGTCGCCGGCGGTCACCACCAGGTCCGCTCCGATCTTCGGGCTGACGCAGAGCCAGTCCAGCCCTGCTGGAGGGACCCGGGTGCCATTCGTCTCCACGGCGACCTCGAACCCACGCTGGTGCAGGGCATCGACAGCTGCTGCATCCAACTGCAGCAGTGGTTCTCCCCCCGTGCACACTGTGAAGCGATTGTTCCTATCCTCCGACGGCCACGCCGCTGCCACTGCGTCAGCGAGTTCGTCGGGCGTGGCGAACCGGCCGCCTCCCGTACCGTCGGTACCGACGAAATCCGTGTCGCAGAACTTGCAGATCGCCCGGGAGCGATCTTTCTCGAGACCGGTCCAGAGGTTGCACCGGGAGAAGCGACAGAAGACGGCCGGTCGGCCGGCGTGGCTGCCCTCGCCCTGCAAGGTGTAGAAGATCTCCTTGATGAAGTAGGTCATGCGTTCACGTTTCGGTACGTCACGGGATCGGTGAAACCGGCCTCGGCGAAACCCTTGAGTCGCAGCAGGCAGGTATCGCAGCCACCACATGCCCGTCCCTGCTCGTCGGGGTCGTAGCAGCTCGAGGTGATCGAGTAGTCGACCCCGAGGCGGAGGCCTTCGCGAACGATGTCCGCCTTGGACATCTCGATGAGCGGCGAGTGGAGGCGTAGCGGGGTTGCCCCCTCGACGCCGGCCCTGGTGGCGAGGTTGGCCATCTTCTCGTACGCCGCCATGTACTCAGGTCGGCAGTCTGGGTAGCCGCTGTAGTCGACCGCGGTCACGCCGGTGAAGATGTCCGTCGCTCCGACGACCTCGGCATAGGCGAGCGCGAAAGACAGGAAGATGGTGTTGCGTGCCGGTACGTAGGTCACCGGGATGCTGCTCGCGTCGACCTCGTCGACGTTGCCATGCTTGGGCACCGAGATGTCCGACGTGAGCGCTGAACCGCCGAAGGCGCGAAGGTCGATGTCGACGGTCTTGTGTCCGGCTGTCCCGACCGTCTGGGCGACTCGTCGAGCTGCCTCGAGTTCGACACTGTGGCGCTGCCCGTATCGGAAGCTAAGCGCGTACGGGGTGAACCCCTGGTCCTTCGCTATGGCCAGTACCGTCGTCGAGTCGAGACCGCCGCTGAGCAGTACGATCGCCGGTCGTTCCATCGACGTCACCCTTCAATTGGTGGATAGCGGGTCTAGATCATAACTGGCTAACTAAGCTGTAGAGTAAACCGCATCGGAAGCAAGTTACGGTCCAAGGGAGCCGGCGAGGCGTGAAGAAACTATCCGTGGTAGTGACCTGCACGGACCGTAAGATGCTCGTCCCGTCTCCGACTCTTCGTGTGGGCTCGCTCCCGGCGGGCACGGTGAGTAGTCGACTCAGTACATGGACGGACCGGGTCCGTGCCGGCGCGCACTGCACCCCGTTGGGCGGCCTGTACAAGGGTGAGCACTGGCGGCAGGTGCACACTGTGGTCGATGCGGCCACCCGAGCGGGGTTCGAAGCGGAACTGTGGGTCGTGTCCGCAGGGCTGGGCTTGCAGTCCGCAGCCGCCTCATTTCCGGCTTACGCCGCCACCTTCAGCCCCGGCCACGAAGACAGCGTCGCGTCGACCGGGGGCGACCGTCGACTGTGGTGGAAGGGCCTCCAGGAATGCCTCGGCGCGTCGACCCTCGTTGAATTGGGATCCCGTAGCTCCGTACTCTTGGTGTTGTCCGAAGTCTACGGGAGCGTCCTGACAGCGGAGTTGCGCGAACTCGGTCAGGTTGGTAGTGACACACTGCTCGTCGGCGGAAGTGAGGACATACCCGGTGTGCAGCGCGTACGGGCCAACGGATCGCTTCGCAAAGCGCTGGGCGGTACCCTCACCGGGCTGAACGCACGGATGGCCAGTTCATGGCTGGCCCACTGCGAGGACAGTAGGTTGACCTCAGCCACCACGACTGAGACGTGGACACGCTGGGTCGAGCGCTCGGCCCACCATGAGAGCTACAACCGCATGCCGATGACGGACACGGAGGTCAAAGCGTTCATCCGGGCGTCGGTAGCCAAGCAACATGGCATCTCTCGAACCAGGTTGCACCGGCTGCTCAGGGAGAGCGGCAGGGCTTGCGAGCAGAAGAGGTTCGCCAACCTCTACTCCGAGACGATGGGAGAGCGGTGAATCTCAAGCGCAGGGCGTTGAAGGTGCATCAGCATCCGACGATCCCCCTGTACATCTTCACCCTCGCCGCCGAGGAAGTCGCGCTGATCTCCGACGTGGCGCGGATCTCCCGGGACGACGCTGGTCGACTCCTGGGATATCAGCGCCCTGAGAAGAAGCAGCACGTGAACCAGATCCTCGAGTACCTCGACAGTGACGAGGTGCTGTTCCCCAACGGGCTGATCATGGCTTTGCCCGACTCCGTTCGCTTTCGTTCCAGTCCAGGGCCTTCAGCAACCGACGGCCTGGCCACCAGTGGCACGCTCGAGATCTCACTCGCACAGACCCCCGACGAGCCCCGGCCGGCCTGGATAGTGGACGGTCAGCAGCGGAGCCTGGCCCTCGCACGGACCAAGCGGACTCGCCTCCCCGTGACGGTCGCCGGGTTCGTGGCCGAGGACATCGCCACTCAGCGTGACCAGTTTCTGCGGGTGAACACGGTGTCACCGCTGCCCGCCAACCTCGTGGCGGAACTCTTGCCCGAGGTGGGTACGGCTCTGCCTGCGAAGCTGTCCGCCCGCAAGTTGCCCTCCGCCCTGGTCACGATGCTCAACCAGGATTCGGACTCGCCCTTCCGAGGCTTGATCAAGCGGCCGTCGACCAGCCCGGAACAGCGCGGCACCGCGGTCGTCACCGATAACAGCCTCACAGCCGCGGTCGAGGAGTCTCTGAACTCTTCCGCAGGTATCTTGTTCCTCTACCGCAACCTGTCGAACAGCACCATCGACACGGGCGCGATACGCAAGATCCTGGTCTCCTACTGGACCGCCGTGCAGTACACCTTTCCCGAAGCCTGGGGTTTGCCGCCGACCAAGAGCAGGCTGATGCACGGTGTCGGCATCAGGGCCATGGGGCGACTCATGGACAAGATCGTCCCGAACGTGGACGTGGAAGCAGCAGATGTCGTCGAGCGGATGAAGAAGGAACTGGCCTTGATCGCGGACCACTGTCACTGGACCAAGGGGCGGTGGGGTGAGCTGAACATCGCCTGGAACGAGCTCCAGAACACCCCGCGACACATCAGCGTCCTGTCCAACTTCATCATCCGTGTCTACGTCAAGTCACGGGTGAACGCGTCATGAAGTTCTACTTCCCGGACAGCCAGGACCTCGTCAGCCCAACGTACGACTTCATCAATGATGAGTACCTGCCCACCAGGGTCCGTCAGCGCGACGACGTGTACGCGCATGAAGTGGTCACACCGTCTCCTTATGACGGTGTCCTCGTCAGTAAGGCGATCGTCGATGGCTCGGTGAAGGGAGCAGGCAAGTACGCCGCACCCCAGCGCGCACGGCTCTACCGTCTCGGGGTGCGTAAGTTCTTCAGACTGCCCTCAGGCACCGCCAGCCTCGGCGACTGCGGCGCTTTCAACTACATCGAGGAGGAGTACCCGCCGTACTCGGTCGACGAGGTGCTCGACTTCTACGACGAATGCGGCTTCGACTCGGGCGTCAGCATCGACCACGTCATCTTCGGCTATGTTCCCGGTGCGGGCGAAGGTGAGGCAGACCCCGCTTGGGTCAAGCGTCGGCATATTTCCCTGGACCTGGCTGAGAAGTTCCTCGCTGCCGTGCAGGACCGCGACAGCCCGTTCGAACCGGTCGGTGCCGCGCAGGGGTGGAGCCCCGCTAGTTACGCGGATAGTGTGGCCCGCCTGCAGGAGATGGGGTATCCCAGGATCGCGCTCGGCGGCATGGTACCGCTGAAGACTCACGAGATCGTGGCGTGTCTGGAAGAGATCTCGACCGTCTTGCAGCCGGAAACGCAGTTGCATCTGCTCGGGATCACCCGGTTGGAGAGCATGGAGCGCTTCGCCGAACTGGGCGTGACCAGCTTTGACAGCACGTCGGCGTTCCGACAGTCGTTCATGGACGATCGGAACAACTACCACGTCGTGGACGGTGCTTACACAGCCGTGCGTGTCCCCCAGGTCGACGGTAATCCCGCTCTTAAGCGAGCGATCCTTTCAGGCGCGGTGTCACAACGCGACGCCACACTCGCCGAACGGGAGTGCCTGAGTGCTCTGCGGGGCTACGACCAAGGAGCCGTGGACCTCGAGGATGTCATGGCCGCCTTGGCCGCATACGAAGCGCTTGTGCTGGGCGAAAACCAGGCGAATAAAAAGAGCTATCTGGTCCAGTACCGCAGAACGTTGGAGGCGCGGCCCTGGAAGTCCTGCCCTTGTGCGTTGTGCGAGAAGCACGGTATCGAGATAGCGATCTTCCGAGGCACGGAGCGGAACAAGCGGCGTGGGTTCCACAACCTGGCCGTCCTGGAAGCCAAGATGCGCAAGGTCTCACCGCGAGCGATTCGCGGTGAGACCGTCCCCTCAACTAGGAGAAAAATTGGCTGACAGGTACACCCTCCGACTCCCGGCTCTCGAGGTCCGGCAGGGGCGGCGACGGATCTACTGCTTCGCCGTTGACGGCAAGAAGCTGCACAACTTTGCGGCCGTGTCGCGCATCCGTCGTGACGATAGTGAGCAGTTGCAGGGCTACCAGCGTCCTGAGGTACTCAGCCACATCCGTGGCATCCGCAAGTACCTCGAGTCCGGTGGCGCGATGCTGCCCAACGCGATCGTCGTCGCCTTCGACGAACGAGTGCAGTTCACCCCATCATTGATGATCCCCTCTGACACGGTCGATTACTCGGTACCAGGAGAACTCGTCATCCCGGTGGACGAGAGCTTGTCCGAGGCGCAGAAACCGGCTTGGTTGGTCGACGGTCAGCAGCGCAGCGCAGCGATCCGTGATGCCGATGTCGCCGAGTTCCCCGTCGCAGTCGTTGGCTTCATCACCGACTCCGAAGAGGAGCAGCGTTCGCAATTCATCCTGGTCAACTCCACGAGGGCGTTGCCCAAGGGTCTCATTCACGAGTTGCTCCCCGACACCACCGGCCACTTGCCTGACGCGTACGTGCGCCGCCGCCTGCCTGCGCAGTTGATGACGCGCTTGAACGGCAAGCGCGAGAGCCCGTTCTTCCGCATCATCGCGTCACCGACTGCTCCGGACGGCTACATCAAGGACAACAGCGTCCTCAAGATGGTCGAGCACAGCCTCTTCGAAGGAGCGCTTTACCAGTACCGCAACCCCGTCGACGGCACTGGTGATGTGGATCGGATGCTCACCCACCTGATCGGCTTTTGGTCGGTCGTGCGCGAGGTCTTCCCCGAGGAGTGGAAGAAGCCTCCACGTAGTTCGCGCCTCACCCACGGCGTCGGCATCCAGGCACTCGGCTTTGTCATGGACACGCTGACGGAAGACGTGCCGGCTGAAGGTGTGAAGACTGTGGAGCTCCGGAGAACCCTGGAGAGCCTGCGTCCCCATGTCGCGTGGACGTCCGGGACTTGGCAGTTCAGCGATGGTGAACGACGCTGGAACAACCTGCAGAACACGCCGAACGACGTCCGGCAACTCACCTCCCACCTGCTGAAGTTGCTGCGCAAACGCAAGCGCTGACGTTCGATTCAGTAGGATAATGCGTCGGCATGCACAGCCCTGGCTGTTTGCCGTGAGGGATGTGAGCTGAGCGCGCTGATGACGCGAGCATCGGTACGCGGACCGGTGTTGCGCTGGTGCTGCCCGTCGAACGCACCCGCGAGACGTGCGCTGATTCACCACTCGGAGCCGCTGTCGAAACCCGTCGAGGGGAACTACTCGACGGTAACTTAGTCTGCCCCGTGCGTTGTGTAACGCGTGTGGTCGCAGGCACGATTCCTCTTGTGCTCGGCGAGCCTGTGTCGACTGAGTCGTTGTGTCTTGTCCGGACGCGCCGTCTCCGATGTGAGTTGTCCGGACGGTCAGGGTGTAGAGTGCTACGATCGGGATGATGTCGTCATGGTGCGCGCGCGGGCCGGCTCGCTAAATGGGACTCCGTCGATGAACAGGTTCGTTGGGCAATGGGTTCAGGTGTCCGGCAACGGGCTGGGCTTCGGCTTTTGCAAGGAGAAGCGAGGCAACGACAGTGCGGTGGTCGTCTATACTGATGTGCCGCACGTCCACGAATCGGAATTAGTGGTTCCGGTTTCCCGCCTTAAAGTTCCGAAGCTGCCGCCGGGCACGAGGATCTGGTTGGAAGGCGAAGTTTACGGCTGGCGAGCTGCGGAAGTAGCTTCAGCGGCCGGTTTCGGTGAGTACTGGGTGCGTGTGGCGGGCGCTTCGGGTCGTGACGTCAAGGTGCCCGGCTCGAAACTGATGGTTCGCTGGAACGAGCAACTGAGTGATCCGATCACCGCACTTGCGCAAGGCCTCTGCGACACTCCGGAGTACTACGCCGCCCGGAAGTGCTTTCGTGACTGGTTGATCGAACAACGGAGGTCGGCTCGGGGGTTTACGGCCATACTCTCGGCCCCCGTCGGTTTCTACCAGCACCAGCTGGACACGGTCGCGAGGATGCTGGCCGATCCCGTCCTGCGTTACCTGCTCGCGGATGAGGTCGGCCTCGGTAAGACCGTCGAGGCGGGACTGGTACTTAGGCAGTTGCTGCTCGATGACCGCGACTTCAAGGCGCTGGTGTGCGCTCCGGTCACATTGGTGCAGCAATGGCGAGACGAGTTGACCGAACGTCTCCTGCTTGACGCTGCCCTAGCCGAGGGGCGTCTTGAAGTCATCTCTCACGAGGAATTGCTCTCTCGGCACGACCTGACCGCGTTCGGCTTGGTGGTGATCGACGAGGCGCACCACCTTGTTGGCCACCTCAGATCGTTCGAGGCGACCCGCCAGGACCTGTACGACGTACGAGGTCTCCTGTTGCTGTCAGCGACACCGATGAAAGGAAACCTCCGGACTTTCCTCGGTCTGTTGAATTTGGTCGATCCGATGGCTTTCCCGCTGGATAGTGTCTCGGAATTCCGTCAGCGGGTCGAGTTGCGAGAATCGGCGGCGAGCAGCGTTCAGGTTCTTACCTCGCGCCGGTCTACGCTGCGTCAGCGACGTCTTGCGCTCGATGGATTGACCGCGTTGCACGGCTCGGACTCCATTTTCGGGAATTTGGCCGACGAATGCCGAAAAACTGAAGACACTGCCTCTCCAATGTGGCGGAGTCTAGCGGACTACGTCCGCGAGACCTATCGCATCAGCAGGCGCATGATTCGGCACCGGCGCAATACCGGGCCCACTGCGGAGTACCCGGTGTCGGGCCGGAAACCGACGTTTGTCGCTGTCGACGATCCTGCGCGCCCCGATGTCGACGACTTCCTGGACGAGTACCGGGAACGATTGGAGGGCCGGCTCGACGACCGGTTTTATGCTCGTACGGTCATGCACGGCCTCGGCGGCCCAGGCCCGCTCCTGCGGCATCTGGAAAGCTCACTGAACGTCAGTGGCGCGATACCTGACGATGTGCGCTCGTTGCTGGAGTCGACCGCAGCCCGCCTTCGGTTGCGCGGTACCAGCACGCGGGTGAACTGCGCCTTCGAGGTGGTGGACGCGCGGATTGAAGCCGGGCAGAAGGTCGTGATGGTGGCGACTTCGGTGGACATGGCCGCCCACCTGTTGGAGTTGGCGCGATCACGGTGGGGTGGTTTGGTCCGAGGGCACCACAGCGGGATGACTCAGCAAGATCGTGACGACGGTGTCCTGGAGTTCTCGGAGTCACGTCACGTCCAGTTGCTGATCGGCGACCACAGCATCGAAGAGGGACGGAACCTGCAGCGCGCCGATGTTCTCGTCAACTTGGACTTGCCGCTCGACTTCAACAGGCTGGAGCAGCGGATCGGTCGCCTCGACCGGTTCGCCCGTCGCTCAGAGCCGGCCGAGGTGGTTGTCTTGACTGAGCCCGCCAGTTCGTGGGTCTCTTCCCAGATCGCCATGCTCAGCGACGGTATTGGCATCTTCGAGTCCTCTGTCGCCACTCTGCAACGCCTGCTTGAGGAGGAACGTGAGCGCCTGATCCTTACGCTGGCGCACGAAGGGAGTGACGCTTTCACTCGCGACTTGAGAGCTCTGCGTTCTGCGCTCGATGAAGAGCGGAACGAGGTGGACCTTCTCGAGGAGATCGAATCCGTCACGGTCGCAGCTGACTTCGATGAGGTGGGCATGAACGATCTGCGGGCAACCGACGACGACGTGGAAGGACTACGTCGAACGTTCACCCACTTCACTGCCGTGCGAGGCGGCGTCGCACTGCGACCAGTGGAGGACCAGCACGGATTGGTGCGCTTCGGTTCCGTACCAGGGCGGACCAGGCGAGCGGGTGTAGACTGCATCGGCGGCCTCTCCGAGGACGCCACTCATGAGGTTGCCGGACTGCTCAAGCAGACCTACGCTTACTCCCGTGACACCGCGACTGCTCGGCGGGGAGTTTCACTTCTCCGCCTTGGCGATCCGTTGGTTGACTGGCTCGAGGGCTACCTGCGACGAGATGAACGTGGGCGTACTCGAGCGATAGTGCGCCCCACCTCGGCTGTGCGTTCGCCGGAGTTGTGGTTGCACTGCGAATTTCTCATCGAGTACGACGATTCGCACCTCGCCTTCGAGTCCGAAGGGGTCCGGCGCAGGCTTCGCAGGCGCGGTGACGCTCTCCTGCCCCCCGCTGTCGTGGAGACCTGGACCGACGTGCATGGCGCGGCGTCACCGGACTTGCTGGAGGTCTTGCACGCGCCGTTCGACGAAGGTCACGACTACGTGCTGCGCGGGCAGTTGTGGCAGGCGGTCTTGGACGAGTTCCCGGAGTGGCGGCAACTCTGCCGGGCGAGTTACGAAGAGGCCCGTGCGCAACTCGCCTCGGCTGCGGCCTTGACATCGGTGCCGTCCGCTGCCGGCAGGCGCGCTGAGGCGGAGGTGGACTCGCGCTTGGCCGTACTGCGTGCCAGAGCGCGTCGGTTGCCGACGAACGCCGAGCGCGCGAGCGCTGCCCGCGATGTGCAGCAGGAGATCGAACTCGGAAATGCCGTGGTCAAGGGCACGACTAAACCCGCGGTTTCGGTCATTGCGTGCGGAGGTGTGGTGCTGTGGCCCAAACGTTAGACGCTAGTCGGCGTGCCTCTGCCGAGAACGAGCGAATGAGGGCCTTACTGGCAGACCCTGGCGTGGCTCTGGCTGAGCCGTTCACGGACGACCTCTACGTGAGGTTGGCCGAAGTGGTCTCGACGCGGTCGGCCGGAGGGATGGACCTGGCGGTGCTATTCCGCCAACTTCTACGGCGCTCGAGCCTGCGCGAGGAGCGCGTCGAGCGGGTTGTGGTGGCGGACTCGTTGTCGGAGCGGTTACGGCCGGTCGCCGGTGCAACTTGGTTGCGTGAGGAGCGGGGCAATGTCTGGCATGCCATGCCGTGGGCGCCGACGTGGCTGGACGAACCCGGTGTGCCGGATGCCGCCGCGAACACGGGGGCGCTGGCTTCAACCCGCTTCACCCCGGCCGATATCGCCGCGGACCCGTTCTTTACGCGCTTGACCAGGTACAAGAGTTACCGGACGCCGGGACAACGAGCGGCGTGCCGAGCCGTGGTTTCGGTTCCGCCCGGCAGTTCGGTCATCGCCATGCTCCCGACCGGATCAGGGAAGACAGAGGTCGCTCTCTGTCTCGCAAAGCGCAAGGACCACGCCGTTTGTCTGGTCATCGTGCCTACCGTGGCTCTAGCGTCCGATTTCGAACGGCGTTTCCGCGATCACTACTCGAAACTGCACCCGAGGGCGAAAAAGGACGCCATGACGTTCGCTTGGACCAGCAAAACGCCCAGCAACGAACGGGAGCGGATTCGTACGGCCCTGCGTGAGGGCCGGCAGCCCATCCTGGTGACCTCGCCGGAATCGGTAGGCCGGGCGTTACGCGCTGTGCTGCTAGAGGCGGCCGAGAACGGTCGTCTGGGCAGCATCGTGGTGGACGAAGCGCACCTCGTCACCCAGTGGGGACGTGATTTTCGTCCGGAGTTCCGTACGCTCAGCTACCTCCGTGCGGAGTTGTTCGATGCGGTCCGCGCGAGCGGCGAGGAGTTGCCCGTCACTCTGCTCCTGAGCGCAACTCTGGGCGCGGATGAGCTCGAAGACCTACACAAGCTGTTCGGGGAGCCTGGTCCTACGACGTTGATCGCCGCCAACGCGCTACGCCCTGAGCCCGACATCTGGATCGCGGACTCGGATGATCCCGACGAGCGGGACGAGCGGGTGTTCGAGACACTCGCCAACACACCGAGGCCGGCAGTCCTCTACGTGACCAAACCGGAGGTAGTACGTTCTTGGATTGAGCGGTTGCGAGATCGCGGCTACCATCGTATTTCGGAGGTGACCGGCAAGACCAGCGTCGACAACCGCGCAGAGGTGCTTGCTGCGCTCCGCGGCGAGGAGGATGCAGCGCCTCGAACAGATCTCGTCGTGGCGACGTCTGCGTTCGGGTTGGGGATCGACTACCCCCACTTGCGGACAGTCGTGCACGCTTGCCTGCCGGAGACAGTGGACCGCTGGTACCAGGAACTGGGACGCGCGGGGCGTGACGGGCAGGCGTCGGGCGAGTTCCTGCTCACCGCACAGTCAGTGGATTTGCGGGAGGCTGAGAGCCTGACGACGAAAGTCCTCACGCCTGAGAACGCAAACGTGCGTTGGAACGACCTGTGGGCGCATGCGAAGGACCAGCACGACGTCCACTTGCTGGATCTCGAAGGCAATCGTGGCACGATCGGTGAGGGGTCATACAACCGCCGATGGAATGCCCAGTTGATTCAAGGGCTAGTCGAGTTGGATGTCCTCCGGCGCCACAGGGTCTACGTCGAAGACTTCCTCACGTCGACCGATGAGGGCGAGCACGACTGGGTGGCCGTCGGACTGCTTCGGCCGATCGCGGGCGACGAATCATTCTGGACTGGACAGTGGGCGACATGGCAGAAAGCGCAGTGGCAGCGGTCTCGTGACGCATTGACAGCCATGCAGAGTGTTGTCGTGGCGGAGTCGCCGGCGTGCGCCGCGATCGCTGAGTACTACCGAGCGGGCCCTACCGGCTACGACCTTTTCGGCGTGGCAGCCCAGTACGTCGAGCCGGAATCCAGGTGTGGCCGGTGTCCCGGTTGCCGGCGCCGCGGCGTTAGACCGCCCCACGACCCTCCGCCGCGTCCTCCGCAGCGTTGGCCCGTTCCGGCGACCACCGGTGCGAGGTTGTCCGACTTGGTCGAAGCGGTCGGAAGCGGTAGCGCTCCAGTGTTGTTGTGGACGGACCGGCACGCCGACGTGGCTCCGAAACTGGCCCGTGCCCTGGTCCGCCGGGGCGTTAACCACGTCGCGGGCAGGATCGGAGACACCTTGCCGGACGCGCCTTGGCTGTTCGTTGATCCGGATTCGGTCCACCCCGTGGATTTGACGCCGTTTTCGTCTTTCGTGGTCTACCACCCGGATCAAAGGGTGCCGGCTGCCTGGCTCAACGCGAGGGCGCGCTTCGGCAACCGAGATCCGGATGTCAGCGTTGTCGACGTCCTGCTCGTCGGACCGAATGCTCGGATAGACGGTCGGCATGTGGTCCGCGACCTCAGGGCGGTCCACGCCGACACTGCACTTGAGATACTGGGAGGCTGAGTGCTGGATTTCCTCGACACGCATGCCCGCGCCAGCGCGCAGGCTCTACTGGTCGTGTGCCGGTACCTCGCTTCGCAGGCCAAGGGCCAAGACAGTGACGACCTCAGGGAGGCCCTTCAGCCCGGATCCCTCGTGAAGCCGACCGACTTGAGAAGCGGCATGCTGGGGCCCGCACTGGCTGTCGGCAAAGGCCTGGGTTTTGTCGAATTGTCCGAGGGCAAACCACCGTTGTGGACGCTGTCCAAGGCCGTCGATAGGAGGACCCTCGAAGATTCATCTGACAGCACGCGAGCGTTCTACGGCAGTGTGCTGCATACTCTCGGAACGCGGGCCGTTGCCGCGGCCGAGACTGGAGACAAGGTCTCTGACATCGCCTTAGGTTTCGTCTGGTTGGCTGCGCAGGATCCGCTCGAGCCCATATCGACCAACTGGGGTGAAAGAGCGGAAGACTCGATCATCAAAGCGGGACTTGACTCCGAGATCAACAACGGGACCCAGTGGATCCCGTTTTGCCGTTGGGCGACAAGCCTCGGTCTGGCCGTCGAGAGTTCGCTGAGTTCCAAGCGCTCTTTCCTGATCCCCGATTGCAGTGGCGCGATTCGGCGAATTTTGCCGCGCCTTCCCCGATCTCTGCCGGCCGAGCAGTGGCTCCGTCAGGTGTATTCCACCCTGCCAGTGCTGGGTGATCCTCAACTGACCAAGTTGGTCCCGGGGTTGCCGACCAGACAGGCGTCGGTGGTCAGTGGCTCGCTTGCATTGGCATTGCACAAGCTCGCACGCGCGGGCCTCATCGAATTGATTCCGTCGGAAGACGCCGTGGACGCCGTGCTGGTCCGCTTGGGAAATCAGAGCAAGCGCGTCAGCAAGGTGCGGATCTTGGAGGAGGTGGCATGACCACGATGCAGGGCTTCCGGTGCTGGCACGCGGATGCGGTCGGAAAGACCGTCTACTCTGACATCGGTGCGTTGCCCGGTGACGCCGACGCCGTGTTCCTGGCGGCGCACTCCCCGATGTCGCTGACGCACGTCCGGGGTGCCGAAGTGGTCGACGGTGACGGCAGCGAGCGTGACGTCCTCGAGGCGCTCATGGCCGCCACAGGCGATCCCGACCGGAACACGCTCATCGCCGTGACTGGCGTCCCGGGCGCAGGCAAGAGCCACGTGGTTCGGTGGGTGCACGCGCATCTCAAACTCGACGAAGAACGCTTCCACGTGCTTTACGTGCCCCGGGCGATCCAGACGATCAGGGACCTGCTCCGCCGCATCGTCCAGGGCCTTCCTGGAGACAGCGGGCAGGAGATGCTGGAGCGGGTCGACGCCGCGGTGATCCGCGCCAGTCCGGCTGAGTTGCGCGACCGTCTCCTGGAGGAGATGCGGTACGCACTCACCTGGATTCTGGAGCCACAGCAGCCGAAGGCAGCGGAGACGGAGGACGAACAGGGAAGGCGTGAGGACCGCAACAATCTGCTCGGCGAGCCGGACGACCAGGGCAAACGGCGACATGGACTAGCCGACCTGCTCGCGGTCTCGCCAGTGAACCAGGCATTGCTGCGCCCGGGCGGCGTGCTCGACAACATCGTGAATTCGGTCCACGCAGAGACGTCCCGGCGTGACGGGGCAGGTAGCCGGTTCGAGGTCGGCGACCTGCCGCTGAAGGAACCCGGCGTCCGATCCGCTTTGCGGGGCGACGAAGAGCTTCTGGACCTCTGGACATTCGTGCTCCAGGATCCTGAGGCAGCTGTTGACCTGCTCAATGAAGCTGTGCAGGAGGCGCTGCTCAGGGCTCTCGGTCTGCGTGCGACGCAAGGCGAAACCTTGGACGTCGTCTTCCGGCAGGCCCGTGAATTCCTCCATCACGAGGGCAAAGAACTCGTGCTGCTCTTCGAAGATCTGGCCCAATTCGGTCTGATCGACGGCGAACTCTACGACCAGTTCTCAACTCAGCCGGGTTCTAGCACGGCGCCCCTACGGGTGGTGTTCGCGGTGACCGACGGGCCTTTCGAGAGGATCGTGGGCACCGTGCGGTCACGGCTGACCCACCACTTCAAGGTCGCTGACGACGCTCTGAAGGACCGCGAAGTATTCCTCTCTCGTTACCTCAACCTCGTGCGTCTCGGGCGCGACGAGGTCGAATCCGCTTGGCGCCGCGCCTCGGTCGAAGATGACCAGGACTGGGTGAGGAACGCCTGCGACTCGAACGAGTACGGAACGCCCTGCCCAATGCGAAGCAGATGCCATTCCGACTTTGGGGCGGTTGAGGTTCCGGGGCTGGGTGCAGTCGGCCTTTACCCGTACAATAAGACGGCGATGCGGCGAGCGCTGGACAGGCCCTTGCCGGAGTCCGCCACTCCTAGGAGCGACCTGGACGTCTGCGTTTCCGAGTCGTTGCGCGAAGCTCATCACCACATCGGTTGTGGCACATATCCCCACGCTCTGGCCTTCGAGAAGTTCAACTCGGACATCACTCGCCCAAAGCAGGTCGTCCTTGCCGGAAGGACCGGTGATGAAGCCGAACGCCTCTACCGCGCACTAGTCCTGTGGGGTGACGAGGAAGATTTGGCGCCCGCGGTCGTGGAAGCGTTCAAGCTGGCCGACGTGCTGGGAGATGGAGCAGTCGGGAGTCCTGCGGTCCCCCCGGAGGCTCCGGCGGAGCATATCGGTGTGACAAGCGGGAGAGCCACTGAACGTCCGAAGCCCGGGCGACTTCAGGCGCAAAGCCCGTTACCGGACCTGTTCAAGTGGGAGACCGGCGGCCGGCTTTCTGAGCCGGACGTGAAGTCTTACCGCAAAACGGTGTACGAATTGGTGAAGGGACGGCTCAACCTCGACCACGATCTCGTACACTCGGGCAGCATTGCTCAAGAATTGATCAGTAACATCTTCGCCGTCACGTCGTTCGACTTCGGCGATGAGGCGTACGGGCGAACTGCGGGTCGCAATGCTGTCCGGTTTCGCTTCGAACGGAATTCGGACGACGTGAAGGTGCTCGCGGCAGTTCGGTGGTTCGCAGAGCACGGCCACTGGTTTCCGGACGAGGGCCACTGGCCCTGGCCTTCCGGCTACGACCCAGTGGACCTCATGCTGACCCTCGAACAGCGTCTTGACGAGTGGGCCGGTGAGGTCCGCGCCGAGGTGTTGACCAGGCGGAACACCAGGGATCTCGCGCGCGCCGCCGTTGCGGCGCGCGCGATCGCATTAGTGTGTGCGGGCGTCGACCTGGGCTCGGCGACCGGCCTCCGCGCATGCCTGTCTGTCGTGCCGACGTCTGGTGAGCCCACGACCTCGACGTGGTCCGCTGTCGATAACGTTGCCCGGACACTGCTGGAAAAGACGGCGATTTCGAGCCTCATCGGCGATCTGGCTTCCGTGCGCCAAGGGTCTGGAGGCCCGCAACTCATCGATGTGACCGTGCTTGACCAAGACCTCGAGGTCGCACTTGCGAGACCGACCCACTATCTCCAGCGGGTAGCAGATGGCTTCAGGGAGGCGGAACCGATCCTGGCCGCCGAGGCGGCCGCATTGCTCGCCGCCGTGAGGCAGTGTGCTGATGACACCGTCGCGCAAGCACGTCAAGCCCTCGAAACGGTGGAGGATATCCTCGGCGGCAGCAGAGTCCGCGTCGTGGCCAAAGAGGCCGAGGAATTCGGTAGCCGCGCTTTGAAGAGTCAGTTCTTCCGCCCACGTGATGGTTACAGCGAGTTCTCCGACGCGGTGCAAGTGCTCAAGCATGCGCCGATCGACTTGCCGCAGCGGTGGGAGGTCGACGCCAGTGTTCCGGCTGGTGACGAAGCGGTGCGCATCCAACGCTGGATGCGCACCGCAGTCCGGGTGGCGAATGCGCTTAAAGTGATCCGGCAAACCGCTGCGCTGACCAGTGAGGAGTGCTCCCACAACACTCCGGAATCGGGAGACCTGGACCAGCGGGAGGCATTTGTGCACGAGAAGTTGATCGAGGTAGAGCAGCGTCTTCGTGTACTCGCTGGCAACGGTGGCGCTCGTGGTTGACTCAGTGCCGACGTGGTTGTCCGAAGCACGCCGGGCCGTCGATCGCGCGGGAAACGACAAGCAGATCCAAGATCGCCTCTCTCACCTGACGGCCGTCGATGACGAGTTGCATCGGTGTCTCGACCAACTGGCTGATCTCGTCGAGGCGGCCGAGGCCGGACACGGGACCTGGTGGTCATCTCTCGACGTCCCGTCGAAGGTTTTCACAGACTTGAAGTCCGCGCGCAAGTCCATCGATCCACGTCAGTGGAGCCGTGCGCGCAATGCGCTCGAAGAAGTATTCAAGCAGGCCGAAACTGAAATCCGTACGTCGTGGCAGGGGTACGTGACCGACCTCGCGGGCAACGCGGGGGATCTCCGCAAGTTGGTCCGCGTCCTCGGTGCGGCTCCCGCTCTGGCCGAGGAGGCCGCAAGGCTCGACGAAGCCCTGGCCCAGTTGAACGTCTCCCGCGGCAAACTTCCCGACAAGGAATCGGTCGCCAAAGCTCGTGCCGCTGCCGACCTCCTTGACCGACTGGCTGACAAACTGCCTCACGATGTGAGAGATTTCCTCACGGCGGCAGCAAGGGGGACAGGTGCTCCACTCGACCTGTTGACACCGGAAGTCCTCGCCTGGCTCACGGTCAACTCCGCAGTGGACGAGTTTCGCATCATCGTTGCCGGAAAGGGACGGGGGCAGGCACGTGGATGAGCTGAACTTGATGGCGCTGACGGCGCTCGAACTTCGGGAAGTGGAGTTGCTGGCGTGGGGAGCCGTCGGCGCTGAGTGGACGGCCGACGAGGTGCTCGGAATCTTCGCCGAGTCGGGGGCAGGGCAAGCCGAGTTCGATCGCCTGCTGGACGCTCTGTTGATCGTGCGCACTCCCGACGGAGGTTATCGGTCACGGAGTGCTGAAACGGTGCGTCTGCTGGCCACTCTGCGCCAGTCCTACCGCAGTAGGCGGGTGAGCGAAGGCAAGCCGCTCATTCTCGACCACAGGTTCCTTCATCGTCCGCGACGCAGGCCGGCGCGAAACATTCCGGCTGAGGCTGTCCTCGATGAGGTGCGGGGCCGACTGGGCGCCGCTGGGTACGAAGCCGCGATGACCATTGCGCCTCCCGAGTTGTCCGGGTTTCAGCGACGCAGCACCGAAGCGGTGCTGACCGCTCTCAGCGCTGCTCGCGCGGCTGGTGTGATGATCTCGGCCGGCACGGGTAGCGGCAAGACGCTCGCCTTCTATCTGCCGTTGTTGGCGTGGCTCACTGATCAATTGGCCGCGCAGCAGGTCAAGGGGACCCTAGCCCTGGCTCTCTACCCCCGCAATGAGCTGCTGAAGGATCAGTTGCGGGCGCTGTTGGAGTACCTCGATCGGATGCCACGCGCAGGCTTGGGGACTCCGGCGATCAGCCTGGCCACCTGGTTCGGCCAGACGCCGTCCGACGCCCAGCAGGTGCGCAAGAGTTGGACCAGGAAAGACCGCGATTACGTGTGCCCGTTCCTGCGGTGCCTCGTGTGTGGTGACGATCTTGTTTGGCGCGGAGCGGATCTCGAAGCCAAGCCGGCTCGCGAGCGGCTGTTCTGTGCGAGGGCGGAGTGTGATGGCAGGATCGACGGAACCCGTCTGCGCCTGACCCGGAGCAGCGCGCTGAACAGTCCCGCTACCGTCATGCTGACGACTACGGAATCACTCAACCGCCAACTCTCGGCACCGGGCAACCTGGCCGCGTTCGGCGTCGGAGTGTCGTCCGTGAAGCCATCGGCGACCCTTGCGGCGGTTCTCCTGGACGAGGTGCACACATATGAAGGGGCGACGGGCGCGCAGAACGCTCTGCTCCTTCGGCGCCTGACGCATGCTATGCGCCGCAAGCCGGTGTGGGTCGGGTTGTCAGCGACTCTTCTGAACGCGGGTGAATTCTTCTCGCGTCTGGTTGGCATCTCTACTGCGGACGTGACCGTGGTGCAGCCGGACCCGGCGGAGTTGGTGGATTCGGGTGCAGAGTACCTCCTGGCTCTGCGGCATAATCCATACTCCCAAACCGGGTCGTTGTCAGCGACTATCCAGACTGCAATGGCCCTGACTCGGTGTCTTGACAGCCTCATCGACGACCCGATAGAGCCACCCCCGACGTCCGATGGAGTGGCTGGTAAGCGCGCCTTCGTCTTCACCGACAAGTTGGACAGCACGAACCGGTTGTACTGGGACCTGTCGGATGCCGAAGACGTCAACGGCGCCAATCGGTGGCGCGGGCGGAGGCCGCGAACCCTTGCCCATCTCCGGGCGTCAGAACAACGTGCGCTGAACCCCGATCACCGTGAGCCTGCCGTCGGGCGCGACGCCGATGGTCAGTGGTGGTGGTTGCCGGAGCAACTGGGCTACGGCCTGGAGGCGGACCGTTCGCTGCGCGTCGGTCGCACGAGCTCTCAGGACAGAGGTGTCGAGTCCGATGCTCAAGTCGTGGTGGCGACCGCCACTTTGGAAGTGGGGTTTGACGACGACCGCGTCGGCGCGGTCATCCAGCATAAGGCGCCTCATGACGCGGCACAGTTCCTCCAGCGCAAAGGCCGTGCTGGACGTAATCCGCTCACTCGTCCGTGGACTGTTGTGGTGCTGAGTGACTGGGGCCGCGATCGCCAGGTGTGGGACGCCTACGACGCACTCTTCGATCCGGAGCTCCCGCCGCGCAACTTACCGCTGGAAAATCTCTACGTGCTCCGGATCCAAGCGGTCTACTCGTTGCTCGATTGGTTGGCGGTGGAGTTGCGCTACACCAATCGACAATCCACGTGGGTCGACCTCGCCGGTCCCGCCGAGCAGTTGTTCCGCAACCCTCGAGCGCAGGAAGAGGCGCGTGAGCGCCAGCGGAAGCTGATGGTCAAGCTGGAGCAACTGCTCCGGCCGGGGCCGGAGCGCAAGCGTCTGCGCAAGCACCTTCGCGATGCACTGGCCCTTGGTTCCGACGAGTTCGCCGAGTCGATCGTCGACACGCTGTTGTGGGAGTCGCCGAGGCCGTTGCTCCTAGCCGTTGTCCCCACCATACGGCGTAGACTGGAGCAGCAGTGGAGTGGTGAGCAGCCGGCGGATGACGATATCCGTCTGCAGACGAGGACGCCTCTACGGGACTTCGTTCCCGGAAACCTCTTCGACGACTTGATGGTGCCCGACGTCGAGTTGCTGGTACCTGGCCGGGGTAATCGCCCACAGGTGGAGCAGTTGCCGGCCCTGC
The DNA here is from genome assembly GCF_053602455.1 of Amycolatopsis sp. NPDC004378. Classification (NCBI taxonomy): domain Bacteria; kingdom Bacillati; phylum Actinomycetota; class Actinomycetes; order Pseudonocardiales; family Pseudonocardiaceae; genus Amycolatopsis; species Amycolatopsis sp. NPDC004378. The sequence continues at coordinate 730,032 of NZ_JBSGDR010000001.1, read as the reverse complement.
GCGCGTTACGCGAATTTTGCCCGGGCAACGTGAGCAGACATTTCGGTGTCTACGCTGAGAACAAGCGGCACTGGGTCCCACTTCCCGCCCAGATCCCCGGTGAGGCCGAGATCCAGGTCGAGGTGGACTCGACCTTCAAGGCCGATTTCGTCGACGCTGTCACCGTTGATCGGACTCGGGTGACCGTGTACCGGCCGACCGCGGTGACTTTGGAACCCGTACCCAGCGACGTTCGAGACTCCTCCTCGGTCGCCCCCGACTGGGAGTTCCACGTGACACCGCTGGGGCATGGCATCGCCGTGAGCCTGGGACGGGGCACCGATCGGCTTCTCACGGAACTGAGCTTCCATCTGCACGTCCAAGGCGGCGGTGTCCGCACTATCAGGTTCGCCAGGACGGCCCGCGGAACGATGTGGGACCAGACTGGCCCCGCGCCGCGACCAGTCCGGCTCGTCTTCGGTACGGGGGTTCGGGACGACTGGGTCCCCGGCGCCGTCGGGGTGGACGTCCACTGCGACGCAGTCACAGGGATCGTCCGTGTGCCTGATGTCCCTGATGATCCAACGCCCGCGGAACGAACAAGCAGGCTCAGGTACCTCCTTACTGCCGAGGCGGACCTGCCCGAGCCCATGTCCGTGTTCGATCGTGACAGGCTCGTTCAGGTCGTGACCTTGGTGATCGCCGGTACGCCCGACGGCAAGCGTGCACCCGCGTCCGCGGACGAGTGGACGCAGCGGATGACGTCGGCCGCAGACATCCTCGGGCTGCTCAAAGCGGACGATCACGAGGGCTTTGACGCGAACTCATGGCGTGGTTGGCTTGTCGATGATCAGGTACTCACAGCCGTCCGGGAGTCTGCCGAAGAGGTCTTCCGCGCCCAGCGCACCGTGCCGTGGCTGGCGTGGTGGCGGCGGGGGTACACGCTCTCCGCAGCAACATTGGTGCTCAACGCGCTGGCAGCTCGGTGCCCCGGGGTGGATCCAGAAGAGTTGACAATCGACCTCGATCCCGGCAAGGACGACGTATTCTGGTTGACGGAACGCTCACCCGGTGGCACCGGTCAAGCGGAGACGTTCCATCGGGTGCTTGTTCAAGCCCCGGACGCGTTCGGCCGCGCGTTGGAGGATTCTCTCCGTCCCACGACCGCCGACACCGCGGACGAGGAGTTGAGCACCTTGGTGCGGCTGAAATCGCCCGAGGTCGTCGATTCGCTAGCGCGTCTGCGCGCGGCTTGGCGGAAAGGGCACACAGCAGTCGCGGAAGCAGTGCGAGCGGTCGAGGAGGCAGCGAGCCGTCACGACATCAACCTCGGCGGACCTGCCCGGTCGGCTCTGAGCACTCGGATCGCCGGCCCCGGTGCTCACCCGAACTTGCTCGCTACTCTCGTTTCGTGGCTCGATCTTCGGGACCGTGTCACGCGTGATAAGGGGATTGTGGTGGATCCGCGAACTCTCGGTGCATTGGTCGGCGGGGATCAAGTCCTGGATGGGGTCCTGCGCCTCGGTGGTGGTGGTGACGTGCAGCCCGAACGACGTGCTCGAGCGGTGGCCAATGTGCTGTGGCCTTGGGGACGTGTGCCGCAGCCGCCGTCGGCCGCGTACAGCCGCGTTCCCGAGATTTCGTTCGACCGGTTGCGTGAGCAGTTGCAGTTCTCGCCCGAGTCCGTCGACATCGTCGGCTGGGACGATGAGAGCCGTAGTCAGGTGCACAAGGCTCTGCTTCAACACGGAGAATTGATACTCCGGATCGGCCATGCTCAGCACACCGTACTTCGCACTGTTCTTCTCGACCTGCAAACCTTTCCGGTGGAGGCGGGAACGCTGTTGACGCATCCTGTCGTCGTGGGCCTGAACCGTTCGACTCGCACTGTGGAGCTCCGACTGCTGCTGCGGGAGGCACTATGACGCGCGTCATCCGCAAGTCTAAGGCTCAAAGCGCCGGCGATGTGCTCGACTTGTTAAACGCCCTGTTCACGGCGGAACTGATTGCTCCCAGCAGGTGCTTATGGCTGGTATCGCCTTGGATTTCCGACGTGGAGATCATCGATAACTCGGCTGGTACGTATCCAGTGCTAGCGCACTACGGGAAAAGGGTGGTCCGACTAGCCGAAGTGCTGGGCACGCTCGCCATGGCTGGCACGAACGTCGTCATCGCCACCACGCCGGACTTGGCCAACAGTACCTTCATTCGGCGAATGCAACTCCTACGCAGGGACCTCCACATCGAGCAGATGGTCGACATCCAGACGGACTACAGTGGAAGGCTGCACACGAAGGCCCTGACGGGTGATGACTACGCCTTGGCTGGCAGCATGAACATCACCTTCAACGGGATCTTCATCCGGGAGGAACAGGTCGAACTTAAGACTGACACTGAATATGTCGCTCAAGCCAGAATGGATGCGTACGACCGGTTCGGCGGTGTGCTGTGAACATTACCGAGCTTCTTCAGCGGTGCATGGGAGACGCCGAGCAGTTCAAGGACTTCCGTGATAGGGTCGAGTTGCTCGTCGAAGAGCAGGCTCGCAGTTGGGATGGAGGGCCTGGGGGATGGCTCGTTGCGCCGGTAAACCGCCTGCCCCGAGGTTTTTATCTGATCTCAAGGGATCCCGAGGGGCAGCGACGTGGGCGAGAGGTGCTCAGGGGATTCCTCGGACCCGCCGAAGCGGATTTCGAAACAACGCCGCTGGCGCCTGATGCGCAACAGGTGGATAAGTACTTGGTGGAAGCTGGATTCGGCTATCTGGCCAGCGTGACGCGGAATGGCTCAACCACGCGCGAGCGGTTGCTCGTAGCCTTAGAGGACATGCTGGCCACCGTCAGCGGGCGGGAGTTGAGGGCTAAACGCCCGCAACCGTCGCAGTACCTTGATTTGTTGCGCGACTTCCGGCTGGCTCTCGCCCAGGGCGACGGAAGGCAAGCAGATGACGCGCTGAACAACCTGCGTCTGACCGGCAGGTTGAGCGCCGAGAACCTCAGGTTTCTGAAGGTAGAACTCCTGGGTGCCCTCGGTCGGTGGGATGAGCTGCGAGGGCAGGATTTCCTGATCGAGTTGCTCAGAGCTCGTCGGCCCAGGGCGATCAACGAGTACCTGATGGAGATGATCTGGCGCACCGAGGTCGGTGAACTGGTCGCTCGTGATGCCGCTCCGGACGCCATCTACACCGAGCACAACCTCGGCTCGCGCTATGGAAACGTCTTGAGTGCGGTCGATGTGCCGAACACCGAGCCAGGGCGCGCCTTGAGCGTCGTCGTGGCCACCGCTTTGAACGATGAGGAGCGGCTGCAGCGGCTCCTCGCGGTTGCTGTCGATTCGTCGGAGCAGGAACTCCTCCGCGGAATAGCGCGCCACCGGCTGTCGGCCGCGACGCCGGAAAGTCTTGGCATAAGGGATTTGTTCGAACAGGGACAACGCGGCGCCGTCGTCAGAGCTTTCGTTCAGGCGCCGACTCCTGAGACCGCAGAGTTCGCCGTGGAGTCGATCCTCGAAGCCGAGGACGCGACGCGCGCTGGGCTTGTACTCGAGGCTGTCCAGCAGTTTGTCGATGCCGAACTGCTCGTTCCCGGGCGACGGTTACGCCGTGACATCGAAGAGCTTGCCGTGTTGGCCGGTTCTCGGTGCGCAGACTGGAGTGAGTGGGGCGTACGGATCGGCAGTCGCGAGCCGTGGCCGGATGGAGCACGGGTCCTTCGAGCCCAGCACGGTGAATGGACCTCCATCGAGCAACTGTCCTCGAAACAGGTCGAAGCCCTGGCCTACAACCTGCTGGGCGCGTGGGAAGGGGCGAATCAGGAACAAATCCTGGCTGCACTAGATGTCTTGTGCGAGGAGGCGGCCACAGTGACTGCTGTGCCGCACGCCGCAGAGTTCTGCGACGCCGTGCAAGTTCTGCTCGCTGAGCAGAACAACCTCAGCGGTCCCGTCCGCGAAGCGTACCTTCGGCTGCTGGATCAGGTCTTGGCCGGCGCTCCGACAACGGAGCGGTACGTGCAAGCCGTGGCTCAGGCTATGAATCTGTGGACCCGGATCAGCGCCCCGACCACCGTAGACTGGGGGATCGGCCTCGCGGACCTGCTGCTCATCCACCCGTCGGCGGACCTAGGCGTTCGGGTCGAAGCCATCAGTGCCATCGTGGGGAAGGCGCGGGACTTCGGTCAACGCTCTTCTCTGCGTCAACGCACGGAAATCGAACTTTTGGCGGTGGAGATCGGCATCCCGCCTCGTCAACTCGCACCGGCTACGACGGGCGTCGATGTCGTGTGGAGCAGGCTCGACGGTCAGCTAGTAGGTGTCTACTCTCTTCTGCCGAGGGCCGCCGAGTCCCTGGAGCGTCGTTTGAAGGCTCTCTGCTCTCCCAAGTCGGTCGAGGGGAACGCGGACCGGGTGTCCACATCAGCGCTGAAGAACCTAGCCGACAAGGCCGACTTCATGATCGTGGACACGTGGCACGCTTCTCACGCCGCGACCGGCGCCATCGACGCGGTGCTGCCCAGAAGCAAGCAGATCTGCCCGCAGGGGCGCGGCGTGTCCAGCTACCTTCAGGCGTTGGAGCAGGCGTTGTTGGCAAGGGATGCCTGAATGGCCGATTACCCCGGCTGCCTGTCAAGCCCTAAGCCGACAGAAGGGCTCTAGCCTCACGTACTTGGTGCCCCCGGCAGGATTCGAACCTGCGACACCCGCTTTAGGAGAGCGGTGCTCTATCCCCTGAGCTACGAGGGCTTACCTTCCCCGGTCAGGCTACCTGACAGTTCGCATGCAGGGCGGCGGGGCCTGCGGGCAGTTCTGAAGAGGTGACCTGCACGGCTGCGATCAGTGCTACTATGTTACCCATAGTAGTCGACCGCCACCGTCGATGACGGGCGGTTCTCGGCACTACCGTCTCCGGCAACCGACAGGACGGAGCCGGAGTGCGTACGTACTACGACGAGGATGACTACGAGGGTTACGAGGCCGGGCAGGACCTGCTGGTCCGCCGTTTCACCACCTGGGCGGCCGCGCAGGGGTGCGAGATCGACCCGTACGCCGTCATCTCCGCCCTTGAGTTCCGGCACACGTCGATCGATGGGCGGCTCGCCTACTGGACCGCCGCCCTGGTCCGGGACTTCCTCCTCTCGTATGTGCCGCGCACGCTGTCGGCCACCGCCGATGATGCCGTGCTCGTCCCCGGGACTTTGCGCCTCTTCCTCCGGTACCTGCACGAGACCGAGCTGGTCGACGCCACGGGCGACCCCCTGGCCGACCTCGAGGAGGCCGTTGCGAAGGCGTCGTCCGAGTTTCCGCCGCCATGGCCGACCAGCGCAACTTCGGTGTCGGCAAGTTCTGGGTGATGACCGCGATTACGACGCCGGACTCGTCGCCGACATAGCCGCCAGGCATGTCGGTGAGCAGGGTGGACGGGCGCTTCCGCAGCTTCCGGTGGCGTTGCCGGCGGAGGCGGAGCTCGTGGATGCCGCAGAGCGCTCTTCGCTCGTGGTCAAGCTGCGGACATTCGCCGAATGGGTGGGCGACGGCCGGACGTTGACCGGTACCGGCACCCTCAAACTCGCCGACGCCCGTGAGCTCGTGGCACTACTCGACACCGGTGACCGGCTCGAATGGGAGCTGGGCGGCGAGGTCCAGCGCGTCCGCAGCAGCGCCGATCTGCCGAACCTGGCCATTCTCTTCGAACTCGCGAAGCGCGCGCGGATCGTACGGGTCGTCAAGGGCAAGCTGGTTCGCGTCGCGAAGGCGGCGCCGCTCGTGAAGGACGCTCTCGCCTTGTGGACGGCCGCGTTTGACGCGCTTCCCGAGCGGGGAGTGCTGGTCAAGGATGGCCCCGGCTACGCCGTGCTGCTCGACGACTGTCTTGACTTCGTGCTGCCGGATGTGTTCAACACGATCTACGGGATGCCGGAGCCGATACCCGTGGTGCGGCTCGCCGAAAGTGCCTGGCTGGCCTGTTTGGAGAGCACTTACGTCGATCTTGCACCCTCGATCGAGCCGCTCTGGCGGGACGGGCTCGGCCACGGGTTCCGGCGGTTGCTCACCAAGCTGGCCGAATTCGGTGCGGTCGCGCTGACCACGGGACCGGCCGATCCGATGTACACCATGGACCTGGTGCCGGAGAACGCCGAGCTCTCGCCGGAAGTCCAAGACCGCTTGCGTGGCGCCCTCGATGCGCCGTCGGTCGAGCTGGTCGCCCTCACGCCGCTCGCGACCTGGGCGGTCCGGGAACGGCTGCGGAGAGAGGGCCGGTTCGTACCGGTGGTGGGTGAGCTTGCTGTCGCCACTCCGGCGGCCATGCTGGGCGTAGTCGCGGAGCATTACAGCGAAGAGACAGCCGCGGCGGAGATCGACGGCTGGCTGGCTGCGCACGGTGGCCGGGACGCGGGGCTGCCGCTGCTGCTGGACGCCGTCCGCCGGTGCCCGTTCCGCACGCGGGCGTCCGTCATGCTCGAGATCCTCGTCGATTCCCTTCCCGACGGCGACGCGGTACTGCATGATCTGCGCGTTGAACCGGGCTTGGGTCCGATCGCGATTCAGCTGCTGGTCGAGCGTGGAGCACTTGCTCTCGAAGAACTCGATGCACGCGAAGGTCTGCTCGCCATCACCGAGCAGTTCCTCGTATTGCTGGAGACGGCCGGTCCGGAAGCGACGGCCGCGACGTTGGCCGAGGTGCCCGCTGATGAACTCGCTCACCTCGCGGAAGCGATGCCCGCGTCAGGCCACCCGGACCGGGTGGGGCTCGCGGAGTTGGCCGAAATGTTCGAGGCGGTCCGGCCCGTCCGCAACGTTCATCCGCTCGGAGGGGTGACCCGATCCCAGAGCAGCAAAGGGAAGGGTAGGAAACGCCGTCGCTGACTGGGCGTCCCGGATAGGGTCCCCCTGTGGGGACCAAAGGCGAACGCCGGGCGGCTCGTGAGGCGGTTTCCGCCTACCACGAGGCGCGGCTCGCCGAACTGGTTGCGCACGTGGCGGAGGCGGTCGACCGCCACCGGGCTGGGGAACTGGACGCCTTCGAGGTCGACGAGGTGATCCATCAGTACCACCGCGCACGGCAAAAGCTGTGGGCGTTCTGCGAGCTGTCCGGTTCGAACGCCGAAATCACCGTGCACGTCCTTCACCGCATGGCTGACGAGGGCGAAACCATCGACTGGTGGGAGCGAGGCACGACTCGGCGTCGTGGGTGATCACGGGCGACCCGACTCTCGTCGTCACCCAGGTGAGTGGTTCTTACCTGTGACCTACAGCGGGCTTACACCCGGCCGGACGGCGCACCTGACCTGACCTGGACGGACCAGTCGGTCACCTGGTCGTGTCTGGTTTCGAACTGCTGAACAACAGTAGGTAACCTTCGTTAACGGGACGCGGGGAGCCGCCTCCTACTGGCTGTTGCGGAGGGCTTCGTTGATCAAGCTCATGTTCGCCGACGACGAGGAACTGGTGCGCTCGGGGTTGCGCGCGATGATGTCCGGGGCTCAGGACATCGAGATCGTGGGCGAAGCCTCCGACGGCAGATCCGCGGTGGAGGTCGCGCGGCGGTACCACCCGGACGTTGCCCTGCTCGACATCAAGATGCGGGCTCCGGACGACGGCATTCGCGCCCTCAGGGCCATCCTCGCGCTGCCCGATCCGCCCACCGTTGCCATGCTGACCACCTTCGACATCGACGAATACGTCAGCCTCGCTCTCAGACTCGGCGCCAACGGCTTCCTCCTCAAGGACATCGATCCGGCCGCGCTGCTCCGGGCCGTGCGGGACCTGAGCCGCGGCGGGGCCGTCCTGGATCCGGGGGTGGCCGCGCGGATGGTTCAGTCCCACCGGGACGAACAACGCGCTGCTCAGCCCGCCCGGAAGCTGCTCGCCTCTCTGTCCGAACGCGAGCGTGAGGTCGTCGCGCTCATCGGGCAAGGGCTTTCCAACGCCGAGATCGGCGGGCGCCTGCACCTCTCCGAAGCCACCGTCAAGGGGTACGTCTCCGCCGTGCTCTCCAAGATCGGCGCCGCCAACCGCGTGCAGGCCGCTCTGCTGGCCTACCGCGGGGGCCTGCTCGACCAGTAGATGCTGCTCACGGCGCTGGAGTTCCTCGGGCTCGTCGCCTTCGCGGCGTCCGGGGCGCTCGCCGCCGTGCGGGCCCGGCTCGACGTCTTCGGCGTGGTCGTCGTCGGGCTGACCACCGCGCTCGGCGGCGGTGTGATCCGGGACGTCCTGCTCGGCATCCACCCGCCCACGACGCTGCGGAACTGGCCCTACCTCGCCGTCTGCGCGGCGACCGCCCTCGTCGTCTTCGGCTTCCACCCGCAGGTCGCGCGGCTTCGACGCGGGGTGCTGCTCGCCGACGCGCTCGGGCTCGGCGTCTTCGCCACCGCCGGGACGACCATCGCCCTCAACGCCGGCGCCCCCGCCTACGCCGCGTGCCTGATCGGCATGACGACCGGGATCGGCGGCGGGGCCGTGCGGGACCTGCTGCTCCGGGAAATCCCGCTCGTCCTGCGGAAGGAGATCTACGCCGTGGCCGCGCTGGCCGGCTCGGTGCTCGTCGCCGTCGGTCACGCTGTGCACCTGCCCGAGGGGCCGGTGACCGTCGTGGCGGCCGCCGCAGTGGTCACCGTGCGGATGGTCGCGCTCTGGCGGCACTGGAACGCCCCGGTCGCGCGGGCACCGGAGTGAGGATTCTCTTTGTGTGTTCTGTGTGTGTTCTTAGGCGAGTCTCAGCACGCTGAGTAAAACTGTCGCCATGCGCATCCTTGTGGTGGACGACGACCGCGCCGTCCGTGAGTCGCTCCGGCGGTCCCTGGAGTTCAACGGCTACCAGGTCGAGCTGGCCAGCGACGGTGCGCAGGCGCTGGAGGCGATCATCGCCGACCGGCCGGACGCGATGGTGCTCGACGTCATGATGCCCCGGCTGGACGGCCTCGAGGTGGCCCGCCGCCTGCGCAGCACCGGCGACGACCTGCCGATCCTCGTGCTCACCGCCCGCGACACCGTCTCCGACCGGGTGTCCGGGCTGGACGCCGGCGCCGACGACTACCTGCCGAAGCCGTTCGCGCTGGAAGAGCTGCTCGCCCGGCTGCGGGCGCTGCTGCGCCGCGCCAGCCCGGACGCCCATAACGGCCAGGCGTCGGAGATCCTGTCCTTCGCGGACCTCACCCTCGACCCGGGCACGCGGGAGGTCCGCCGCGGCGGCCGCGAGATCAGCCTGACCCGGACCGAGTTCGCACTGCTGGAACTGTTCCTTTCCTACCCGAAGCACGTCCTCACGCGGGGCCGGATACTGGAGGAAGTATGGGGTTACGACTTCCCGACGTCGGGCAACGCGCTGGAGGTCTACGTCGGCTACTTGCGCCGCAAGACGGAGGCCGAGGGGGAGCCGAGGCTGATCCACACGGTGCGGGGAGTGGGCTACGTCCTGAGGGAAACCCCGCCGTGACCGAGCCCGGCGACCCCCGCGGCACGCGCTGGGGGACCCGCCGGTTCTCGCTGCGCGGCCGGGTGACGCTGCTCGCCGCCGCCTGTGTCGCCGGCGCCGTCGCGCTGGTGTCGATCGGCGCGTACATGGTCGTCAGCAACAACCTCTACCAGCAGCTGGACGACAGCCTGATGGCGCGCGCGCAGGCAGCCGTCGCCTCGCCGCAGGTGCAGACCGAGCTGCGGCAGGTCCCGGGCGCCTTCCTGGCCAGTGCCGACCTGCAGATCGGGCAGCTCACGGCCGCGCCGGACGTCCAGCACGCCGTGATGACCTACCCGCTGTCGAGCTCGGCGCCGCCCTTCGACCAGCACGAGCTGGACGTCGCGAACGGCGACTCGCCGCAGTCCCTGCGGACGGACTTCCGCACCGACAGTCGTGTCGTCGCGCTGCCGTCCGGGCACGGCGAAGCGATCGTGCTCGCCCAGTCGATGGGGCCGACCAAGCGCACGCTGAACGAGCTCGCGCTGGTGCTGTTCCTGATCGGCGGCGCCGGCATCCTGGTCGCCGCCGCCGCGGGCACCGCCGTCGCGCGGGCCGGCCTGCGCCCGGTCGACCGGCTGACGTCGGCCGCCGAGCGCGTCGCCAAGACCGGCGACCTGCGGCCGATCCCGGTCAGCGGCGACGACGAGCTCGCGCGTCTCACCACGACGTTCAACACGATGCTCGGCACGGTCGCGGACTCGCAGGAACGCCAGCGCCAGCTGGTCGCGGACGCCGGCCACGAGCTGCGGACGCCGTTGACGTCGCTGCGCACCAACCTCGAGCTGCTGCTCGCCGCGAGCAAGCCCGGCGCGCCGCCGCTGCCGGACGAGGACCGCACCGACATCGTCGCGGACATCAGCGGCCAGCTCGACGAGCTGACCCAGCTCATCGGCGACCTCGTCGAGCTCGCCCGCCAGGACGAGCCGCGCGAGCGCTTCGAGCGCGTCGAGCTGCTGGACGTCGTCGAGCGCGCGCTGGACCGGGCGCGGCGCCGCGCGGGCGAGATCAACTTCGACGTCTCGCTGCAGCCGTGGGTGCTCACCGGCGACAACAGCTCGATCGAGCGCGCGGTGCTGAACCTGCTGGACAACGCGGTGAAGTTCTCGCCGCCGGACGCGACGGTCTGGGTGCGGCTGTACCCGCTCGGCGACGGCACCGCCGTGGTCGAGGTCGCCGACGCCGGCCCGGGCATCGCCGAGGAGGACCTGCCCAAGGTGTTCGACCGGTTCTACCGCTCGTCGGAGGCGCGGACGCTGCCCGGTTCCGGCCTCGGCCTGGCGATCGTGAAGCACGCGGCCGAGCGCCACGGCGGCGCCGTGTATGCGGCGCGCGCGCCCGAGGGCGGCGCGTTGATGACGATCCGGTTGCCGGGGGCGCCCGGCTGATCCGGACGTTGTCGGGACGCCGTGGCGGTGTTGTTAGGCCGGGGCGTCCCGCCTGCGCCGTGACCTGCCATGGTGAAGTTCATCCCCGCCGACTCTGCGGATCCTGTGTTGAATCGTGTAGGATTTTGTGTGGTTGGGGTGTGACGGGGACGGAGTTGACCATTGCTGGCGCGTCAGCGACAGGCGGTGATCCTGGAAGAGGCACGCCGGACCGGTGCGGTCCGGGTCAGTGACCTCGTGACCAGGCTGGGCGTGTCCGACATGACGGTGCGCCGCGACCTCGACGTGCTCGCCGGGCGCGGGCTCGTCGAAAAGGTCTACGGCGGCGCCACCTCGGTCATCGGCAAGAGCACCGACGAACCCGGGTTCGAGGCCAAGTCCGTGCGCCAGCGCGCGCAGAAGGAAGCCATCGCCGAGCTGGCCGCGACGCTCGTCCGGCCCGGCACCGCGATCGGCATCTCCGCCGGCACCACCACGTGGACGCTGGCGCGGGCGCTCGACGCCATCCCCGGGCTCACCATCGTGACGAACTCGATCCAGGTCGCCGACGTGCTGCGCGGGTCGACGCAGCCGGACCGCACCGTCGTGCTCACGGGCGGGGTGCGGACGCCGTCGGACGCGCTGGTCGGGCCGGTCGCAGTGCACAGCCTGCGGTCGCTGCACCTCGACGTCGTCTTCCTCGGCGTCCACGGGATGGCCGAGGGTCCGGGGTTCACCACGCCGAACCTGACCGAGAGCGAGACCGACCGCGCGCTGGTCGAGGCCGGGCGCAAGCTCGTCGTGCTCGCCGACCACACCAAGTGGGCCACCGTTGGGATCTCCACGATCGCCGACCTGGACGAGGCCGACGTCGTCGTCACCGATGACGGAATTCCCGACGATGCCAAGGAAATCCTCGCCGAACGGGCGGGGGAACTCATGATCGCCGAGACGGCGGAGACGGACGAGGCCGAAGAAGCGTGAAGCGCACCGTACGACACCTGGCCGACGGCCGGGAGATCATCTACTTCGACCAGCCCGGCGCGCCCGACCGCGTCGCCGAGGACACCCGCGACCTGCCGCCGGTTTCGGCCGCTTCGGAGATCCGGCTGGACCCGCTGACCGGCGAATGGGTCGCGATGGCCGCGCACCGGCAGACGCGGACGTACAAGCCGCCGGCCGACCTCTGCCCGCTGTGCCCGAGCAAGCCCGGGAAACCCAGTGAGATCCCCGAAAGCGACTACGACGTCGTCGTCTTCGAAAACCGCTTTCCTTCTTTCGCCGAAGACGTCATCGGCGAGCCGTCCACTGTGGACGGCCTCGGGCTGGTGCCGGTGCGGCCCGGCCGGGGGCGCTGTGAGGTCGTGTGCTTCACCAGCGACCACGACGGCGCTTTCTCGCGGCTGAGCGCGAAGCAGGTGCGGGCCGTTGTCGAGGCGTGGGCCGACCGCACCGCCGCGCTGTCCGAAGTGCCCGGTGTGGAACAGGTCTTCCCGTTCGAGAACCGCGGCGAGGAGATCGGCGTCACGCTTTCGCACCCGCACGGGCAGATCTACGGCTACCCGTTCGTCACGCCCAAGACCGAGCGGATGCTCGACGTCGCCCGCGCCTACCAGGCCGAACACGGCCGTCCGGTGCTCGGCGACGTGCTGGCCGCCGAGCGGAAGTCCGGCGCGCGCGTGGTGGCGTCCGGCGAGCACTGGACGGCGTACGTGCCGCCGGCGGCGCGCTGGCCGGTCGAGGTGCACGTCGTGCCGCACCGGCAGGTGCCCGACATCCCCGCGCTGACCGACGCCGAGCGCGACGACTTCGCCGACGTCTACCTGGACGTCCTGCGCCGCTGTGACGCCCTGTACGACCGGCCGCTGCCGTACATCGCGGCGTGGCACCAGGCGCCGGTGCGCCGCGACCGCGAGCTCGGCTGGCTCCATCTGGAACTGTTCTCCGTGTTGCGCTCCAAGGACAAGTTGAAGTACCTGGCGGGGTCCGAATCGGGCATGGCCGTGTGGGTCAACGACGCGACGCCGGAGCAGATCGCGGAAAGGCTCCGCGCCGCGGGCTGACCCCGGCCATACTCATCTCCGATGCACAGGTTCGGCTCAGGAACCTCTCAGGACCGTCCCGCAAGGTGATGACATGACCGAGAACGACCCCAGCGCGCACGACCCCGCGGCGCCGCGGCACCCCGAGACCGGCCAGCAGGCCGCTCAGGGCGGCTGGGCGGGGAACCCGTTCGGCGAGCAGGCCACCCCCGAGACCGGCGGCACGCCGCAGTACTCGGCGCCGGAGCCGTCCTACCACGCGGTGACCGGGGCCGATCCGTCCTACGGGGCGCAGCAGCAGCCGCACCCCAACCCCTGGTCCGCCCAGGGCGCGGGCGCGGCGCCGGGCCAGACCCAGCAGAGCGTCTACCCGAACCCGAACCCGTATGCGCAGCCCGGCACGTCCGGCTACGGCGCGGCGCCCGTGCCGCCCAACCAGCCGAAGCGCTCCGGCGGGAAGATGCTCGCCGGCGTCGCGCTGGTCGCGCTGCTCGTCGGCGGGATCGCGGGCGGCGCGGTCGGGTACCTCACCGGCGGCTCGTCCGGCGGTCCGGCCGGCAACGCGCTCGACGCGCCGAAGCCGGCCCAGCAGACCGGCAACGCCCCCGCCGGCTCGGTCGAGGCGGTCGCGCAGAAGCTGTCGCCGAGCGTCGTCGAGCTGCAGGTGAGCGGGCAGCAGGGGGCCGGCGAGGGCTCCGGGTTCGTCATCAGCACCGACGGCTACATCCTGACCAACAACCACGTGGTCGAGGTCGCCGCGAACGGCGGTCAGATCCAGGCCGTGTTCCAGGACGGCAAGAAGGCCGCCGCCAAGGTCGTCGGCCGCGACCCGACGACCGACATCGCCGTGGTCAAGGTCGACGGCGTCAACAACCTCACCCCGGTGGAGATCGGCCGCTCCGACGACCTGAAGGTCGGCCAGTCGGTCGTTGCCATCGGGTCGCCGTTCGAGCTGGCCGGCACGGTCACCTCGGGCATCGTCAGCTCGCTGCACCGCCCGGTGCGCGCGGGCGGCGGCCAAGGCGGCCAGGAGACGGTGATGGACGCCGTCCAGACCGACGCGGCGATCAACCCGGGCAACTCGGGCGGTCCGCTGTCCAACATGTCCGGCCAGGTCATCGGCATCAACTCGGCGATCTACAGCCCGCAGTCGGCCAGCCAGGGCCAAGGCCAGGGCGGCTCCGAGAGCGGCAACGTCGGCATCGGCTTCGCCATCCCGATCGACCAGGCCCGCCGCACCGCGAACACGATCATCAAGACCGGCCAGGCCGTGCAGACCTACATCGGCGCGCAGGTCACCGACGCCCCGCAGGGCGGCGCGCAGCTCGGCGCCATCACCCCGGGCAGCCCGGCGGAGAAGGCCGGCCTCAAGCCGGGCGACGTCGTGACGAAGATCGACGACCGCAACATCGACAAGTCCGACACGCTGGTCGCCGCGATCCGCACCCGGGCGCCGGACGAGAAGGCGAAGTTCACCCTCTCCGACGGCCGCACGATCGAGGTGACCCTCGGCGGCCAGCCCGTCCCGGCCAACTGATCCCGTCCAGACGCTCGGCCGCCCTGGTGCGGCCGAGACCAGCATCGGCTCGACCTCCGCAGTTTTGGGGCCGGACCCACAAGGCCACGCGCGACCCAGGCATTCGTTGCCGGTCGCGCGTGGCCGCATTTTCGGCCCCGGTCAGGTGCCGGCCGGGGTGTCCGGTGGGGCATCACGCGTGTCTGATGGGGCGTCTCGCGTGATTGGGGAGGCATCACGTGTGTCTGGGGAGGCATCTCGCGTGATTGGAGGGGCATCACGTGTGCTTCGGCGGACGACACGGTGGAGCGGTGGGGTCAGCAGGGCCGCCAGCCAGACTGCGGCCAGGGTCAGGGCCAGGCCGAGGCCGGGGTTGCCGTCGTGGAGGCCGGGCATCGGCGGGGTGCCGTACGGGCGCCAGAGCAGCGGGAACGCCAGGATCAGCAGCACGCCCGTGAGAACCGTGGCCGTGACCACCGGGACCCGCCACGGTGGCCGGAGGACACGGGCGAGGGCGAAGCCGAGCACCGCCGTCAGCGGGGCGACCACGCCGTCGTTGACGAGCGGGCCGCCGACGATCCAGCCGACCGTCCCGAAGACGTCCGGGCGCAACGGCAGCGCGTACTCGGCGAAGAGCACCACACCCCACGCCAGCGCCGCGAGGCCCGGCAGGGCGAGCAGAGCGCGAGCGGTCTTCACAGCGCCTCCAGTTTCGAGACCCACTTCGTCTGCAGCACGCCGGGCCGGTTCGGGGCGATGATCCGGCACGGGAAGCCGTGGTCGAGGTCGAGCTCTTCGCCGTTCAGCTCCAGCGCGAGCAGCGTCAGCTCGTCGGCCGTGTGCTCACCGGGCAGGACGCTGACGCCGTACAGCCCGGAACGCTCCAAAGAGGACACCCGTAACGCCGTGCCCGGTTCGGCTCCGACGGCTTTCAGCAGCGTGGGCACGGAAATCCCGCGCCAGGTCGCCGACTGGCTCCAGCCTTCCACGCACGCGATCGGCAGCTCGGCCGTCGTCTGCGGGAGGGCGCGCAGCTCGTCCAGCGAGAACTTCCTCGTGCCACGCGGAGTCACGACCGAGAGCTCCCAGGACGCCGACCGCGTGACGCCCGCGGCCGCCGCCGTCCGGTTCACCGGGAGGCCCTGCGTGCCCTTGCCGGTTCTCCACGACAGGCCGGAAACGCCGCGCAGGAACGGAACGGTCGCGCCGGCGGTGGCGACGACCGCGACCCCCGTCGCGAGCCCGGTGGTGCGCAGGAACCCGCGGCGGGACAGCCCGGCGGCCGGCTTCTCCTCCGCCGCCGGTGTGCCGCGGCTCAGCGCGCGGCGGATGACCGGCAGCTTCACCGCGACGTGCACCAGGATCGACCCGATCGCCAGCCACGCGACCGCGTAGTGCACCTGCGGGAAGTAGAACCCCCACGGGTAGTTCTGCGCGACGTTCAGCAGCCCGGTCGTCAGCTCGAAGAACGCCGCGCCCGAGAGCACCAGGATCGAGAGCCGCTCGAGGGCGTGCGGCAGCGAGCGCACGAGCGGCCGGCCGAACAGCTTCGGGTAGACGCTCCACAGCTTCGCCAGCAGCAGCGGGATCGACGCGATCCCGGAGATCACGTGCAGCCCCTGTGTGACGCGGTAGAGCCCGACCGGGCGGCTCGGCCAGAAGAACCACTCGGGCGGGTGCTGGATCAGGTGGCTGATCAGGCCGGTCACGAAGCACGTGGTGAACGTGACCGCCAGCGCCAGCCCGATCTTCGACGTCACGCGTTCGTCGTGCGCCGGCGCCTTGAAGTGTTCTTCCTCGGGAATCGGCAGTTTCACGATCGCTCCAGCCGTGCGAACCAGCGGTGCCCGTGCCGGGTCGTCCAGTCGACGCGCAACCCGGCGCGGAGGGCGACTTCGGCGATCGCGTCCACGCCGACCCACGCCCAGGCGAACCACGCGACGTCGGCGTGCCCGGGCCGCAGCCGGACGCGCTCGTGCCGCAGGCCACGGCCGGGCGGCTCCAGCTCGACGAGCACGTCACCCTCGCCGTCGATCAGCCCGGCCGCGCGCCGCAGCAGGGCGACCGGGTCGCCGCCGATGCCGATGTTGCCGTCGGCGAGCAGGGCGTGCCGCCACCGGCCCTCGCCGGGCACCCGGTCGAAAACGTTGCGGCGCAACGCACTTCCGCCGCGACGGCGCGTCAGGCGCACGGCGGTCCGCGAACTGTCCACACCCAGCGCGACGACCCCGCGTTCGGCCAGCGCGGCGGTGAGCCGGCCGGGGCCGCAACCGATGTCGAGCGTCGGGCCGGAACAGGCGTCGAGCAGCACCTCGTCGCCCTCGGACCGCGCGGTCCAGCGCTCCACCGGCAGCTCGATCCGTTCGCCGTCGGCGAGTTCGAGCCAGCAGTGGTGACCGAGCAGGCCGCGGTCGAACTCGTTGCCGAGCAAGGTCGTCATCACGCGACCGCCCGGCCGTCGACCACCGCGACAGCGCGGGCGAACCGGCCGTCCGGGCACAGCGCCGCCACCGCGCGGGCGTCCGCCATGGTGTCCACATCGGACAGCCGGCCGGCCCGGTGCGGCCGCAGCCCGCACGTGACCAGGGCGCGCACCGTGCGTTCGCCGGTGTCGTCGCGGGACATCGGAACGCCCGCGAGCACCTGCGCGTGCCGCGGCTCGGCGAGCCCGAGTGCCCACCAGCCGCCGTCCTCGGCCGGGCCGAGCACCGAGTCGTGCCCGCCGTCGACGACCGGAGCCGCCGCCGCGGCCAGGGATGCCGGGGTGACCTGCGGGGTGTCCATGCCGATCTGGAGGATCGGGAGACCCGCGTGCACCGCGGCGGCGTCCGCGTGGGCGTTGGCGAGGCGGGCGCCGAAGTCCCAGCCCCGCTGGGGGACCACGGTGGTGCGGCGCAGCGCCGAGCCGATCTCGGCGGACCGCGCGGCAGCGTCGAGGTCGCCGGTCATCGCGACGACGGGCGCGGCGCCGGGCACCGCGCACACGGCGTCGAGCGTGTCGAGCAGCGCGGCCGCGGCGATCTCCGCCGACTGGGCGGGTGTCGCCGGCGGGCAGAGCCGGGTCTTGGCGAGGCCGGGCACCGGCGCCTTCGCGACGACGAGCAGCACGAACCGGACGGTCATCGCGCCAGCACCCGCCCGAAGTCGCGGACCGCGCGCAGCGTGCCCCGCACCGAGCCGGACACCTTCGACTTCGTGCCCTTGGCGCGTTCGCCGTAGCGGACGTCGAACTCACGGACCCGCCAGCCGGCCCGCTGGGCCTTGATCAGCAGCTCGAGCGGGTACCCGAACGCACGATCGGCGACGCCGAGACCGAGCAGCGCCCGCCGGTCCGCGGCGCGCAGGGGCGCGATGTCGCGCACCGGCAGCCCGCGGCCGCGCAGCAGCAGCGCCAGCACGACGTTGCCGGCCCGCGCGTGCCAGGGCCACACGCCGGGCCCGGTCGGCACCCGCCGTCCGACGGCCAGGTCGGCGCCGGACTCGACCGCGGTCACCAGCCGCGGCAGGTCGCCGAGGTCGAGGGACCCGTCGGCGTCGGCGAAGCACACGATGTCCGCCGTGGCCGCCTCCAGGCCCGTGTGCACGGCCGCGCCGTACCCGCGGCGCGGTTCGTGGACGACCTTCGCGCCGAGCGAGGCCGCCACTTCGGGCGAGCCGTCGGCTGAACCGTTGTCGACCACGATCGCGCGGTAGCCCGGGGGCAACCCGGCCAGCACACTCGGCAGAGCACCGGCCTCGTCGAGGCAGGGCAGGACGACGTCCACTCCTGAATCAGTCACGGCGCCGACCGTAAGTCCACCGTGGACCGTGGGAAACCCTTGCGCTCCTTACTGAATCATGACGAGTGACGAGTTCTTACCAGGTCGTTACGGATCCTTCGAGCGCCGCGCGTGGGGTGCCCCGGGGACTTATGGTGGTGGGTGATGAGCGAGCCGAACCCGGCAGCCCGGCTCGCCGAGCCGCCTGCCCGCGAACCCGAAGACCCGGCACTCGATCGGCCCGGACGCCGCGCCACCCGGGCCGATCTCCTCGCCGTCGCGGCGGCCGTGGTGCTCGTGGCCGCGGCCGCCGCGGTCGGCTCGTACTACAACCGGCCCCATTCGGGTGTGATCATCTTCGTCGCGGCGCCGCCGTTGTTCGCCGACTGGCTGCCGCACGTCGGGCCCGGCTCGGTGTTCGCCGTGCTCGTCGCCGTCGCGGTGGTGGTCCAAGGGCCGACGCTGGCCGCGCGGCTGCCGTGGCGCCGGGCGCTGGCCGCCGGCTACCTGGCTTCGCTCGCCTGGATCTTTTCCCTGGCCATGGTCGACGGCTGGTCCCGCGGCTTCGCCGGGCACCTCACCATCCCGCAGGAGTACCTCCACGAGGTGCCCGGCATCACCGACATCCCGCGGATGCTGCGCGAGTTCTCGTCCCGCATCCTCGACTTCCAGCCGAACTCCTGGACGACGCACGTGTCCGGCCACCCGCCGGGCGCGACGCTCGTCTTCGTCTGGCTGGACCGCCTGGGCCTGCACGGCGGCGCCTGGGCGGCGACGGCCGTGGTGCTCGTCGGCAGCCTGGTCGCGGTGGCCGTGCCCGCGACGGTCGC
The DNA here is from genome assembly GCF_053602455.1 of Amycolatopsis sp. NPDC004378. Classification (NCBI taxonomy): domain Bacteria; kingdom Bacillati; phylum Actinomycetota; class Actinomycetes; order Pseudonocardiales; family Pseudonocardiaceae; genus Amycolatopsis; species Amycolatopsis sp. NPDC004378. The sequence goes on along the minus strand of NZ_JBSGDR010000001.1, from coordinate 711,092 downwards.
CCTGCTCGGCCGGCCGGACGCGGCGCGCGCGGTGCTGCCGTTCGCCGTGCTGACGCCCGGCGCGGTGTGGATCGGCGTGTCGGCCGACGGCCTGTTCGCCGGGACGACCGCCACCGGACTGGCACTGCTCGCGTTGTCCGCCAAGGGATTCACGCTCGGCCGCCGGTACGCCGTCCCGGCCGGGCTGGCGGCCGGCGTGCTGCTCGGGTTCGGGATCTTCCTCTCCTACGGCCTGGTGCTGCTCGGCCTGCTCGCGGTGGCCGTCGCGATCCTCGGCCGGCAGTGGCGGGCGGCCGCGCTGGCCATCGTCGCGGCCTTCGCCGTCGTCGGCGTCTTCGCGTGGGCTGGCTTCTGGTGGCTCGACGGCTACCACCTGGTCGTCGAGCGCTACTACCAGGGCGTCGCGCTGGTCCGGCCCTACTCGTACTGGGTCTGGGCCGACCTGGCTGCGGTGACCGTCGCGCTCGGTCCCGCGGTGGTGGCCGCCCTCCGGCGGGGCCTGGCCAAGGGACCTCGCGGCCTGCTCACCGACCCGGTGCTGCTCCTGGGCGCCGCCGCCCTGGTCACCATCGTGCTCGCCGACGTCTCGGGCCTGTCGAAGGCCGAGACCGAACGGATCTGGCTACCGTTCGGGGTGTGGTTGCTGCCGTTGACGGCCCTGCTGCCGCGGCCCGGACGCCGGTGGTGGCTCGCCGCCCAGGCGGCGACGGCCCTGGCGGTCAACCACCTGTTGCTGACCGGCTGGTGAGGGAGACGCGATGAACGATCAGGCCGGGCGTGTGCTCGTGGTCGACGACGACGAGACGGTCCGCGACGTCGTCCGCCGCTACCTCGAGGTGGCCGGGTTCACCGTCGACCAGGCCGGCGACGGCGCGGAGGGACTGGCCCAGTTCGCCGCCCACGAGCCGGACCTGGTCGTCCTCGACGTGATGATGCCGGGGATCAACGGGCTCGAGGTGTGCAAGCGGCTGCGCCAGGTCAGCCAGGTGCCGATCGTCATGCTGACCGCCCTCGGCGAGGAGGAGAACCGGATCGCCGGCCTCCAGCTCGGCGCGGACGACTACGTCACGAAACCCTTCAGCCCCAAGGAACTCGCCCTGCGCGTCGCCTCGGTGCTGCGCCGCGCGCGGATGCCGCGCCCGGAGCCGGCCGCCGCCGAGCTGGTGGACGGGGACCTGCGCCTGCAGATGACCGCGCGCACCGCGACGATCGGCGGTCGCGAACTGCCGCTGACGAGCCGCGAGTTCGACCTGCTGGCGTTCTTCCTGAGCCACCCCGGCGTCGCCTACTCGCGCGCGGACCTGCTCGAGAAGGTGTGGGGCTGGGACTTCGGCGACCAGTCCACCGTGACCGTCCACGTGCGACGGCTGCGGGAGAAGATCGAGCGCGACCCGGCCAAGCCGACCCGGGTGGCGACGGTGTGGGGTGTCGGCTACCGCTACGACCGGGAGCAGCCGTGATCGAACCCGGCGAGTCCTTCTCGGAGACCCTGACGCACCTCTGGCACATCCTGCCGCTGGCGTTGCTCTTCTCCCTGCCGATCGCCGCGCTCGGCGGGGTCGTGCTGTACTTCCTGCGCCGCGGTTCACTGGCCACCACGCTCACCGTGCTGGTGCTGATCCCGGTGCTCGCCACGCTGGTCGGCGTCCTGGGCATCAGCGGGTTCATGTTCACCCCGGCGCTGACCACGATGCTGCTGGTCTGCCTGCTCGTCGCCGTGGTGACGGTGCCCGCCGCGATGATCCTCGGCCGGGCGATCGCGCGCCGCAGCGTGTGGGAGCGGGAGGCACGCGACCGGGAGCGCGCCGCCGAGGCGTCCCGGCGTGAGCTGGTCGCCTGGATCAGCCACGACCTGCGCAGCCCCCTGGCCGGTATCCAGGCGATGGCCGAGGCCCTGGCCGACGGCGTGGTGTCCGAACGCGACGAAGTCGCCGACTACGCCCAGCGGATCAGCGGGGAGACCACCCGGCTGTCGGGGATGGTCGGTGACCTCTTCGAGCTTTCCCGGATCACCGCCGGTGCCCTCGAGCTGACGATGTCCGCGGTGCCGCTGCGGGACGTCGTCAGCGACGCCGTCGCCGCCCAGGCCCCGGTCGCCGAGCAGAAGCGCGTCCGGGTGCTCGCCAACGCCTCGACCTGGCCGGTCGTCACCGGCAGCGACCCGGAACTGGCCCGGATCGTGCGGAACCTGGTGTCCAACGCGATCCGCCACACCCCGCCGGACGGGACGGTCGCGGTGCAGATCGGCGTCGACGGCGACGAAGCCCTCCTCGCCGTCGACGACTCCTGCGGGGGCATCCCGGCCGACGAGATCAACCGGGTCTTCGACGTCGCCTTCCGCGGGACGCAGGCCCGCACGCCGGAGCGCGGCGGGACGACCAGCGGGGGCGGGCTCGGCCTGGCCATCACCAAGGGGCTCGTGGAGGCCCACCGCGGGAAGATCGGCGTCCACAACCACGGCCCCGGCTGCCGGTTCGAGGTCCGGCTGCCGCTGGCGATGCCCTAGCGCCGTCCGCGTCAGACCGGGGCGCGCAGTTCCGCCGTCGCGAAGTCGGCGATGCCGGACTCGAAGTCGATTTCCGCTGTGAAGCCGAGCAGGTCGCGGGCGCGGGCCGGGTCGGCGACGACGTGGCGGACGTCGGCCGCGCGGGCGCCGCCGACCACCTTCGGCTTCGGGCCGTCGCAGGCCCGTGCCAGCTCCTCCGCCAGTTCGCCCACGGTGTGCGGGGTGCCGGAGCAGACGTTCACCGGGGTGATGTCGGCCGCCGGGCCGGCCGTCCCGAGCGCCAGAACGTTCGCCCTCGCGACGTCGTGGACGTGCACGAAGTCGCGCTGCTGGCGGCCGTCCTCCAGCACCTGCGGTGCCTCGCCGCGCACCAGGGCCGAGCGGAACAGCGATGCCACCCCGGCGTACGGGGTGTTCTGAGGCATTCGCGGGCCGTAGACGTTGTGGTAGCGCATCGCCCACACGCTGCCGCCCGTCTGCCGCGCCCAAGCACCGGCCAAGTGTTCTTGGGCGAGCTTCGTCGCCGCGTACGTGCTGCGCGGGTTCAGGGGCGCGTCTTCGGGCACCAGCTGCCAGCCCAGCTCGGTGCCGCAGGCCGGGCACCGCGGCTCGAACCGGCCGGCGTCCACATCGGACGCGCGCCGGGGCGACGGCGGGACGACGCCGTGGTCCGGGCACGCGTACCGGCCTTCGCCGTAGACGACCATCGACGACGCCAGCACCAGCTTCCGCACCCCGGCCGCGTGCATCGCGGCCAGCAGGACCGCGGTGCCGTAGTCGTTGTTCAGGGCGTACGAGGGTGCGTCGGACGGGTCGACGCCGTGGCCGACCACCGCCGCCTGGTGGCACACCGCGTCGACGCCGTCCAGCAGCTCGGCGACGATCTCGGTGTCGGTGACGTCGCCGCGCAGGAACCGGTGCCGGCCGGTGTACGACGGCGGGACGGGGGAGCCGTGGGCCGTCGGGAGGAGGTTGTCGAGCACCACGACCTCGTCGCCGCGGTCGGCCAGGAGGTCGGCGATGTGGGACCCGATGAAGCCGGCTCCGCCGGTGATCAGTACGCGCACACCGGCCACGCTAGGGGCGCTCGCCGGGGCCCGCCGGGGCGCGCGCCGTCACGTCACGGAATCGTCAGAACTCACCCGGCACCTCCCGGCACCGGAAGGGTGAAACCGACTACGGTGGGCGCCATGGAACGGAGTGCACAACGGCTGGGCCGGGCCCTCGTGGTCATCGTGGACGATCGCGTGGCGCACGGCGAGCACGAGGACACCAGCGGCCCCTTGGTCACGGAGCTGCTCGAAGAAGCGGGCTTCATCGTCGATGGTGTCGTGGTCGTCGAGGCCGAGACCGCGGGTATCCGCAACGCGCTCAACACCGCCGTGATCGGCGGCGCCGACCTGGTGATCACGGTCGGCGGCACCGGCGTGCTGCCGCGTGACCGCACGCCGGACGCCACCGCCGGCGTGCTCGACCGGCCGATCCCGGGCATCAGCGAGGCCATCCGGGCGTCCGGGCTGGCCGCCGGAGCCGTGGACGCGGGGATCTCGCGCGGGCTCGCCGGGGTCTCGGGCAGCACGCTCGTGGTCAACCTCGCCGGGTCGCGCTCCGCGGTGCGCGACGGGATGGCGACGCTGACCTCGCTCGTTCCCCACGTGATCGACGAGCTCTCCGGCCTCGAAGAGGTCTGAACACGCTTTCGCCGGGCCGGGGTGGAGATGTCCGCCCCGGCCTGATGCCGTTCGCTCTGGAGTTGTCAAAGAACACGTCGTGGGAGACTGGGGGCATGGCCGGACCCGAACCCGATCCCCAGAGCCGCAGCGAGCAACGCCGGCGGGTCGACGAGATCTTCGGGGACGTCCTGCCCGACACGACTTCCGACGAGCGGGACGTGGAGCGGCGCACCGGGCTCCCGGACGACTGGTACCGGGAAAACCGGCCGCCGCACCACGATCGCTGACGGCTTCAGTCGTCGCCCTTTTCGCGCTGGGCCTGGGCGCGCAGCAGGTCGCGGATCTCCTTGAGCAGCTCCACGTCGGTCGGCTCCGAGGGACCGGGCTCCTGGCCGCGCTTGCGCCGTTCCTGCAGGTGCTTGACCGGCAGCACGATCACGAAGTAGACCACCGCCGCGACCAGCACGAAGTTGATCGCCGCGTTGATCACGCCGCCGAAGTCCAGGAACGTCGCGTCGTTGTTCGCGAAGATCTGGTAGCCCAGGCCCTTCGCCGCGTCCGTGCCGCCGATCGTGCTGATCAACGGCTTGATGAGGCCGTTGGTGAACGCCGTGACGATCGCCGTGAACGCCGAGCCGATGACCACCGCGACGGCGAGGTCCACGACGTTGCCGCGCATCAGGAAGTCTTTGAAGCCTTTGAGCACTGGTACTCCTCACGAAAGGGCGGTGGGGCTTGCGCTAGCGGAGAGTAACCGTTACCGGACGCTCCAGTGAAATCGCCGCCACCCTCGTCGCGGTCTCCTCCGGTAGCCGGAGCAGCACCAGCGGGCCCTTGTCCGGTGGAGCCGCGGCCTTCGGCACAGGTGCCCCGACCGTGACGACCGTCGCGCCCGCGGCCAGCACGGACGCGGGCACGCCCGGTTCCGGCGCCGCCACGACGTCGACGCGCCGGCCCGGCTCCAGCAGCGCCGCGACGGCCGCGTCGGAGAGCCGGACGGGCACGGTGGCCGTTCCGGGTTCACCCGGTGCGGGGAGGATCGGCGCCAGCCGGACGTCGGTCAGGGGCTCACCGGCGCGGACGGCGCCCGCCAGCAGACGCCCGTCGACGCCGTCGAGGGAGCCGAGCGCGCCCTCGGGACGTGCTTCACCGGGGAGATCGGCCAGCCGGAGGTCGGCGGCGTGGAGTGTCGCGCCGGACGGGAGGTCGTGCGCCGCGACGACGGTCGGAGTCGTGGGCGCGCCTCGCGCGGAGCCGGGGTGCGCGAAGAGCAGTGCACCCGCCAGGAGCAGGCCGGCGGCGAGCCAGCGGCGGATCAGCCGCGTCCGCGGGCCTTGCAGGCGGGTGAGAACAGGTGGGTGGAACTTCGCCAAGACGTCCACAGCGCCCCCTCGGTCGGATCGGGTGCGGCGGTGTGCCGCACGAGATCGACGTTAGGGAAGCCGGACGGACCGCCGGAAGGGCCGCGTCCGGCACCTGTGGACAACCGGGGTGTTGTGGACAACTCCGCGCGTCAGGACGCGGCGGCGGCCGTTTTCGTCGTACCCGAGGAGGACGATGCCGAGCTCGTGTCCGACTTCGACTCCGTCTTGGTCTCGGTCTTCGCCGGCGTCGCGGCGGTGCTCGACTTGGCCGAGTCACGCGAATCGGTGCGGTAAAAACCGCTGCCCTTGAAGACCACGCCGACCGAGCTGAACACCTTCCGCAGGGTGCCGGAGCACTGCGGGCACACGGTCAGGCTGGGGTCCGAGAACGACTGCACGGCTTCGAACCGGTGGTCGCATTCTTTGCAGGCGTACTGGTACGTAGGCACTGACGGCTCCTTCACTGGCACTCATCCGACTAGAGTGCCAACACGATTGTGCTGGATGACATTCCCCGAAGGCAATTCCTGATTGCTCACATCGGCAGGTCGAACACGCCGCGAGCCGGTGTCAGGGCCCCGGTCATCCGCACGTCGTGCGGTTCTCCCGGCAGCCGCTCGACCAGCTCTTCGTCCCGGACGACGGCCAGGAGCGCCGCGCCGGACGCGGCGAACACCAGCGAACGGTCGTAGTGACCCGCGCCCCGGCCGAGCCGGACGCCGCGGTGGTCGACGGCCAGCGCGGGCACCAGGACCAGCTCCGCCGCGCCCACGGCCCCGGTACCCAGGCGTTTCCCGCCCGGTTCGCGGATCCCGTGGAACCGGCTGGGCACCAGATCGGCCTCGCCCGTGTACTCGGCCCAGTCGAGCGGGTCCGCCCGCGACACGATGACCGGCAGCAACACGCGCGCGCCCGCGGCCGCCAGCGCGTCGACGAGGGCCGTCGTGCCCGGCTCGGTGCCGAACGGGAGGTACGCGCACACCGTGCCGGATGTGACCTTCGACACCGCACTGACCAGCGCCGATGCCTCGGCGGCGTGGGATTCGGCGCTCTGGTCGGCCCGCGCGCGCGTCAGCCGTTCGCGCCACTCCGCCTTGCTCGGGTGCTCATTGCCCAGCACGTGCATGACCTCACGTTAGGCTTTGCGCCCATGACGGGCGCCGCAACCACCCAGACGTTCAGAACCGCCATCGTGCCGGCCGCCGGCCTCGGGACCCGCTTCCTGCCGGCGACCAAGGCGGTGCCCAAAGAGCTGCTCCCGGTGGTGGACACACCGGGCATCGAGATGGTCGCGGCCGAAGCCGCCGCCGCGGGCGCGGAACGCCTGGTCATCGTGACCTCGCCGGGCAAGGACGCCGTCGTCCGGTACTTCGAGAAGCAGCCGGAGCTGGAGCAGAACCTCGAGGCCAAGGGCAAGACCGAGCTGCTGGAGAAGGTCCGCCGCGGGTCCGGCCTGCTGGCCGTCGAGACCGCCGTCCAGGAGCAGGCGCTCGGCCTCGGCCACGCCGTCGCGCAGGCCGAGCCGAACCTGGCCCCGGACGACGAGGCCGTCGCCGTGCTCCTCCCGGACGACCTCGTGCTGCCCACCGGCGTGCTCGAGCGGATGAGCGCGGTCCGCGCCCGGTACGGCGGCAGCGTGCTCTGCGCGTTCGACATCCCGAAGGCCGAGATCTCGCCGTACGGCGTCTTCGACGTCACCGACACCGAAGACGGCGACGTCAAGCGCGTGCACGGGATGGTCGAGAAGCCGAAGCCCGAGGACGCGCCTTCGACGTACGCCGCGGCCGGGCGCTACCTCCTCGATCGGGCGATCTTCGACGCGCTGAAGCGGATCACCCCGGGCAGCGGCGGTGAGCTGCAGCTGACCGACGCGGTCGCGCTGCTGATCTCCGAAGGACACCCCGTGCACGTCGTCGTGCACCGCGGCGGACGCCACGACCTGGGGAATCCGGGTGGTTTCCTGCGCGCCGCGGTCGATTTCGCGCTTGAAACGCCCGAGTACGGTCCATCTTTACGGGCGTGGTTGACGGAACGGATCGGGACAGCACGCCCATGACGGAATCCCTCGACGCGGCGAGGCCCGAGGTGGCCGGGGACGAGGCCGAGTTCCGCTCGGTCGACTCGCAGATCGCGATGACGCTGGACGCCGCCGTCCGGCCCCGGCCGGTGCGGGTGGCGATCTCGGAAGCCCAGGGCCTGCTGTGCGCCGAGGAGGTGGTCGCCGAGCACGCGCTGCCCGGGTTCGACCAGGCCGCCGTGGACGGGTACGCCGTCCGCAGCGTCGACGTGCGCAACGCCGGGCAGGAGCCGGTGCAACTGCCGGTCGTCGGCGAGATCGCGGCGGGCTCGCGCCAGCCGCGGCGGCTCCAGCCCGGGCAGGCGGTGCGCGTCGACACCGGTGCGCCGCTGCCGACCCTGGCCGACGCCGTCGTGCCGGTCGCCTACACCGACGGGCACCAGGCCAAGGTCACGGTGCACCGCTCGGTGCCGTCGGCGGGGTACGTGCGGCGGGCCGGCGAGGACGTCCAGATCGGCGACGTCGCGGTGCGTCGCGGCGACACGATCGGCTCGGCGCAGGTCGGCCTGCTGGCCGCGGTGGGGCGGGCGAAGGTCCTCGTCTACCCGCGGCCGCGGGTGTCGATCGTCTCGGTCGGCGACGAGCTGGTCGACATCGACCGGACGCCGTCGGTCGGGCAGGTCTACGACGTCAACTCCTACGCGCTGGCCGCGGCCGCCCGGGACGCGGGCGCCGAGGTCAGCCGGGTTGGCATCGTGCCGAGCGAGCCGAAGCGGCTGCGGGAGATCGTCGAGGGCCGGCTGCTGATGTCGGAGATCGTCGTGGTCGCGGGCGGCGCCGGTGGTGCCACCGGCGACGAGGTCCACGCCGCGCTGTCGGACCTCGGCCGGATCGACATGACGCGCGTCGCGATGCACCCCGGCTCGGTGCAGGGGTTCGGCCGGCTCGGCCCGGACTCGGTGCCGACGTTCCTCATCCCGGGCAACCCGATGAGCGCGCTGGTCGTGTTCGAGGTGCTGGTCCGGCCGCTGATCCGCGCGGCGCGCGGGACGCGCAACCCGCACCGGCGGATCGTCGGGGCGCGGCTGCTGTCGCCGATCACGTCGACCGAGGGCCGGCGCGGGTTCCTCCGCGGCCAGCTCCTGCGCGACGAAGCCAACGGCGAGTACCTGGTCCAGCCGCTCGGCCAGTCGGGGGCGCACCTGCTCGCCTCGCTGGCCGAGGCGAACTGCCTGATCAACGTGCCGGAAGAGGCGACCGACGTCGCCGCGGGCGAGCAGGTCCAGGTCACGTTCCTGGCGCAACGGGCCTGATGACTTCCGTGTCGGGCGTGTCCTACCCGGTCGAAAGCCGGCACCCGGGCTGGCCGGCCCGGCTCGGCCCGCTGCGGGTGCCCGCCGGGGTGGTCGCGATCCGGCCGGTGCGGCTGCGCGACGCCGGCGAGTGGAGCCGGATCCGCCTGCGCGACCGGGCGCACCTCGAGATGTGGGAGCCGACCGGCGTCGGCCCGTGGCCCGAACGCAACGCCTTCTGGTCGTGGCCGTCCCAGTGGGCGGCGTTGCGCTCGCTCGCGCGGCGCGGTCAGTGCCTGCCGTTCACGATCACCCTCGACGGGCGGCTCGCGGGGCAGATCACTGTGGGTAACGTCATCCGGGCGTCGCTGCGCTCGGCCTGGATCGGCTACTGGGTGGCGTCCGACATCGTCCGCGGCGGGGTCGCGACGGCCGCCGTCGCGCTGGTCACCGACCACGCCTTCGGCCTCGGCGGGCTGCACCGCCTGGAGGCCACCGTCCGGCCGGAAAACGTCGCCAGCCTGCGCGTTCTCACCAAGGCGGGCTACCGGCAGGAAGGCCTGTTCGAGCGCTACCTCGACGTCGCGGGCGCCTGGCGGGACCACTACTGCTTCGCGGTCACGCGCGAAGAGACCGGCGGCGGCCTGGTGTCGCGCCTGGTCGCGGCGGGCCGCGCCGACTACGCCTGACCGTGACTACCCAACGGGGTCCGTGAGCGCGTTACCACATGCTGTGAGATTCACCTAATCCGGTGAGGCATTTCCGTGATCGAACCCGGCGAGCCTCCGCCCGATCTGTTACTCCTGTGACTAGCGTGATTTCAGGTGAAGGATTCGGGGGAGGTGACGGGAGATGCCCAGCTCCGTGATCATCGTCGCGCTCGCCGCGGCATGGCTCGTCGTTCTCGTGCCCATGGTCGCGCGTAAGCGGCAGCAAGTGGCCCGCACGGCCGACTCGGCGCTGGCTGCCAGGGTCGTGCGCAGTGGACGCAACGAAGACCGGGAGGAATTCGCCATGTCCGACGAGCCCGAGAAGTCCAGGCCCTCGGTCGAGGACGATCTCGCGGAGCTGGAAGCGGACCTCGAACTCGAGGACGACTACGAGGAAGAGGAGGCCGAGCCGCTCCCGCAGCCGTCCCGCGGCTCGCGGCCCGAGCGCGACCGGCCCGGCTACCGCCCCGGCCGCGGCGGCTTCGACCCCGAAGCGGCGGAGATCGCCGCCCGCGCGAAGTACAGCTTCCGCCAGCGGATCGTCGTCATCCTGCTCGCGGCCGCGGTGGTCACGGCCGCCGTGGCGGGCTTCGTCATGCCGATGGTCTGGTGGGGCCACGCGGCCGCCGACGTCGCGCTCGTCGGGTACCTCGTTTATCTGCGCCGCCAGGTGCGGATCGAGGAGGAGATCCGGCAGCGCCGGCTGGCGCGCTTCAACAGCACCCGCGCGCCTCGCCGTTCCGAGCCCCGCCCGGCGTTCGAGGCGCAGTCGGAACCGGAGCCCGAGCCGGCCGAGGACGTCGACGTGATCGAGCCGGTCCGCCGCGAGGTCGTCGAGCGCCGCCCGTCGCCCACTTCGCGAGTCCGGCGGAGCGCGGTGGTCGTCGACCTCGACGACGAGGACCCGGCGTTCGAGGAGCTCGACGAGCCCGGGACCGGGCCTTATCGGCGAGCCGTCGGGGAGTGACCCCCCGGTTCGGGTGCTCGTAGGGCACTGCTAAGCTCTACGAGCACAACCAAGGGGCTGTAGCGCAGTTGGTAGCGCGTCTCGTTCGCATCGAGAAGGTCAGGGGTTCGATTCCCCTCAGCTCCACCGCAGGTCAGGGGCCGTCCACAGTAGAGTGGACGGCCCTTTTCGTTGGCCTGATAGCAGCAAAGTACAGCAGTGGCGCTACTCGTCCAGGCTTTCGCCAAGGCGCTTGAGCGCGTCCCGCGTCTTCTTGGAGGACGCCTGCGAGTAGATCTCCATGGTCATCGAGAACTGCGCGTGCCGCAGGATCCGCATGATCACCCGAGGGTGCACGTCCAGGTCAACCAGCAGCGTTCCGCAGGACCGGCGCCCGTCGTGCACGGTGATCTTCCGGACGCCGGAGCGCGCGACGCGGTTGTCCCAGGACCGGTTGAAGTTCCGGGGGTCGATCGGGAGCCCGTACTTGGTGGTGAACACCAGGTCGTTCGGGTGCCAGGCGAGGTCCGCCTCCTTCCGGTCGGCGAACTGGTCCCGCCGGCGCTTCTCCAGGGCCGCGACGACGATGGACGGCAGCGGCATGGTGTCGTCCGACGCGGCCGTCTTCGTCTCGCGGTGCAGCAGCTCGCCACCGGCCCGCTGGAGCTGGTGGTTGACCGCCAGCTCGCCGTTGGCGAAGTTGAGCGCCTCCCACGTGAGTCCCAGGATTTCGCCCTTGCGCAGCCCTAGGACGACAGCCAGCACGTAGCCGGCGTACATCGCGTCCCGGGCGTCGCGAGCCGACTCCAGGAACCTCCGCGCCTCCTCACTCGTCCAGGCCGTCCGCTTGCGCTTGCGGACGGTCGGGAGCGTCACCAGCTCAGCGACGTTCCGCCCGATCAGCTCCTCGCGGATCGCGTGATTCAGCGCCGCGCGCAGGCACGCGCGGATGTCGGAGACCGTCCGAGCAGACGGCGCGTCCTTACAGCACAGGCGGGCACTCAGCGCGCAGCACCGCCGGCGCTTCTCGTCGCGCCGCGCATCCTTGCCTTGCGCGCAGCACTGGCAGATCCCCGGGATAGCGTTGATCCACTTCTGAACGTCTCGCACCCCGAGCTTGTCCAACCGTTGGCCGCCCAGGGGCGGGTTGATGTAGAGCCGGGTGAACAGCTCGTAGTTGACGTACGTCAGGGGTGCCCGGTTCGGCTTGATCACCTCCGTCAGCCAGTAGTTCAGGTACTCGCGCAGGCGCGGCACCGACGTCGCCACCGGGCCGTTCTTGGCCGCCTGGTGCAGCTTGAGCCACTTCTCGTGGACCAGTTCGCGCGTCGGGCCATAGACGTACTTGCGCTTCTTCTCGCCAGTCGGTGTGGTGACCCACACGTACGCGGCGAACCCGTTGCGGAACGGGTAGATCGATCCCTCGCCGTTGGCGCGTCCCTTGCTCGCCATGTCAGGCTGCCTCTTCCACGAGTCGGGCGATGTAGTCGTCAACCCAGATCGGCAGCACCCGACGATTTCCGCCGTCCTTAATGGACCTGATCTGACCGGTGGCAACGAGCTGCTTGGTCTTCGAAAGCCCGTAGCCGAGCATCTGGGCTACTTCGGACACGGTGTGCCACTTGGGCTGGATCGGTTGATTCAAGTGGGCACCTCCGGCGCGCTGTTGTGTCATGACTTGCCTCCGAACGCCCGGGGCGAGCGGGCACGAACGCCGGCCCCGACGTGAGCGCGCGTCGGGGCCGATCGGTGACGGTGTGTGGGTGGTCGCCGTGTTGGCTGGCAGGTGGTGTGGCGACGGGTTGCCGCGGGTGTGGCCGTGCTGTGCGACGGCGCGGAGAGAAACCCGCAAATCCGCAAACCCGCAAAGTGGCCGTCGACCTGCGGATCTGCTGGCGGGTTTGTCTGCGGGTTTGCGGGTTTGAACCCGCGGATCGGCGGGTTTGCGGGTTTGCGGGTCTGGTGCCCGTGACAAACCCGCAAACGATCAAGGCGCTGTTACCGCTGGTCAGAGAGCTAGAACGAGATTTTTTGCGGGTTTGCGGGTTTGCGGGTTTCTTCTTGGCTGGTGTGACTATGAACCGTCCTTCTCCACCCAGTAGGTCAGGACGTTCTTGTGGCTTTCGAGCACGCTGCGTAACACGACGTCGCCGTGCCAGCGGTCCACATGCCCTGCCAGCAATCGACCGAGCGACTTGGTGGTGAGCGGACGGCCCGCGCCGTTGGTGGGGAACGTCCCGTCCCACACGTCGGTGCCGACCATGCTCTCCTGCCCGCTGATGGTCAGCTCCTTGGCCGTCAACGGCCGGTCGCCGTAGATGTCGCACCAAGTGAGCAGGAACGAGCGCCATTCGGCGTTATCGTCGTCCAGGTCCCGGTTCGCCGCGGCGTTGGCGAGGAACCCGCCGATGCCATGGTGCTCGAGGAACCCGCCCAGCTGGCGAGCCCACGCGGTGAACTGCCGCATCTGCGGGACCGCGGTGGCCGTCGGTGCCCCGTGCGTGGTCCAGTCGAGAATCAGGATCAGCACGTGCCGTAACACCGTCGCCCGGTTGACCGGGTCCAGGATCCAGGAGTCCAGATTCGGGATCGTGAACCCCGTGCGGGCTTCCGGGCGGGGACAGTTCGGGTCCAACCGCACCCACACCGTGCGCGAGGCCATGTCCGCGCCGGTGTGCAGGTTGTTGCCGGTGGCCAGCCACAGCCGGTCGTTCGGGTAGGTGGCCGCGGCGTTGGTGCCCAGCCGGCGATCCGACCACGTCCGCTCGGTCATCAGCCGCGCCAGCGTCGCCGACTTGACCACCGAGCCCTCGGTCAGGTTGTCGAACACCACCACGCCGGCGGCTTCGGCGAGCACGGTGGTGATGAGCTTGCGCAACTCGTCTTCCGAGTCGTTCCAGGTCAACACCTTCTGCCCGACCAGCAGCCCCACGCACCCGGTCAGGATCGTCTTGCCCGAGCCGGGCATGGACGCCTCGATCATCCCGAACGGCGACAACGCACGGGTGTAGGGCCGGATCAGCGGCGTCACCAACAGGGCCAAGTAGTTCGCCCGGTCAGCGTCGCTCCGCCACGGGAAGTCCCGCAGGAACCGATCCAGCAGAAACTCCCGCGCCGCCTCCACCTCGTCCGGGCTCGGGTGGTCCGGGATCGGCGCGAGGTCGTCGTTGGCCGCAAGGTAGAACCCGGTCGCCGGGTCGTAGCCCGGGGTCTGCAACAGGGTGCCGTCCGGGCGGATCACCGGCGTGGAGATGATCCGCCGCAACACCGGCAGCCCCGGCCAGTGCTGGCGCGCCAGCACCGCCCCGAGCACGTCCCGCCCGGGTGTCACCTCTTCGTCGCCTCCCTTGTTCTTGGACTGGATGATCTGGGTGTGTTCGGCCAGCAGCCCGGCCAGCAGCGGCGGCTTGAGCACCGACGCGGTGATCGGCAACGCCACGTCGTCATCTCCGGTGGCCGGGCCGGCCGCGCCGGAGATCTCCTCCACCACGACCGGGGCCCCGTCGGACACGTAGGTGTCGGGCACGATGCGGTCGTTGAGCGCGGCGGTCAGGACCCGGATCGCTTCGGGGTCCTCGCCGATGCGCAGCAGCGGGCGGCCTCCGTCGCCGATAGGCCACAGGGGACGCGCTCGGTTCGGTGTGCTTTCCGGAGTCGTGGCCATGGGCGTGTCCTCCTCGTGCAAGTGGTGCGGGGTGGTGCACCGCCGCGTCACGCGGCGGCAGTCCGGTCGGTCAGGCAGCGGTGGGCGCGCCGTCTTCGTCCCACAGCGCGCCTTGCTCGGGTGCGCGGTGGCGGAGCTTCTCCGCCAGCGCGGCGCGCCAGGAGAGCAGGTAGTGCAGGTGGTTGGCGCAGTTCTTGACGTGCGGGCGAGGACAGTCACTAGTCGGACGCTTCAGCCGGCGCGCGTCGTCGGACCAGGCGAGGGAGTCCGCGGAGGCGATGTAGGCGCGGTGCTTGATCAACCCGAGGGTTTTAAACCCGAACCCGTGGATGCGGGGCACGCCGTAGCGGCGGACCGCTCGCAGGATCTGCCCGGCCAGCTCGGTGCTTTGCAGCCGGCAGACGCTGCCGACGCACACCAGCTGTTCCGCGGTGACGTCGATCCCGAAGCGGCTGTAGAGGTCGGCGTGGCGGCAGTAGTCATCCGGTGTCTGCCCTTGCAACACCAGCCGCCACGGCAACTCCGGTGCGAGGCTGCGCAGCTCGATCGCGTTGATGACGGTCAGGTACTGGTGGCGCGGCACGGACAGCTTGGTGCCGTGGAACCACTTGCCGCCCCACCAGCCGCCTTGGATGATCGCCTGCTCGCACATCCAGTCCTGCGGAGACACCCACAGCATCTGCCCGATCTCGTCGCGGTAGCGCCGAACCCGCGCGACGTAGGCCCGCGGCGGGACGTTGTCCCAGTTGCCGTGCTTCTGCAGTTGGGAGAACCCACCGGAGTCGTAGGCGACCGGGGCGATCGCCCGCGGCAGCGTCTTGCGGTGCCGTAGCCGCGTGTCGGAGACGAACAGCGGCACCCCGGCCTGTTCCAGATGGATGACCTCGTGCGTGCCGGTGAGGAAGTCCAGCCCGCCGAACTCCTCGCCGGGCTGAACCTCCACCCCTACCCCCGCGTCACCGACGTCGTGGCGTCGGCTGGCTCGTAGTAGTACGGGTCCCAGGTGGCGGGGTCGCCGGTGATGGTCAGCAGCTCGCCGGTGCGGCGGTTGCGGACGACATCGCCGCGGGCGAACCCAGCCAACCGCGGGCCGGGCGCGCGGCGGTCGATGGCTTCGATCCAGCACACCGCCGACGCGGCGACCTGGACCAGTTCCGTCCGCAACCGAGCAGGGTCGGTTGCGGCGAGGGCTTCGAAGGCTTCTTCGGTGAGGATCTGCGCGAAGGTCACCTCTCCGCGGGACAGCGCGCGGTCGGTGGCTTGCCGGGCGGTGTCGGCGGCGTCGTCGATGGTGCGGGCGAGCCGGACGGGGTTGTTGCATTCGGGGCCGGTGCCGTCGGGGTGGTCCTGGCAGCCGAAGCGGGCATCCTGGCGGGCGCGTTCGGTCAGCACTTCGGCCAGCACGGTCACGGTCCGGTAGGTGGCGCGAGGTGTTGCGGTCATGGGCAAGCTCGCTTCCTGCAAGAGGGGGCAGCGGACCAGCCACGGGCCGGACACCTGATGCGGTGTCCGGCCCGTGGCTGGTGTCCGAGGAGGACAGGTGGTGCGATGGCCGGGTGGTGGCTGTCGGGAACCGAGCAGGTCCGGTCACGGCCGGTTCTCTTTCATCGCCTCGATGGCGCGTTCGATGGCGCGGCCGATCTCGGAGTAGCCGGCGTCGCCGGCGCTTTCGTGCCGCAGGCCACGCAGCCAGCGCAGCTCCATCCCGAGACGCCCGACGTGGATCGGGCCGTCGTCGGCGACGTCGTCGAAGTTGTCCCGAAGGATCTCTTGCAGCTTCTGGGTTTCGCGGGGATCGCGACGCAGCAGCGGGATCGAGTTCAGCTCGTTCATCAGATTCTTCAGCGGCTCGGGGGCGCCGGCCGGAACGTCGGGCGGTGGGCTGGCCGGGGCGTCGATCCGCATCAGGGCCATGTCGAGGCTGAAGCGGGCGGCGCTGCCTTCGGGCAGCCGGTCCCGGATCTGCTTGTAGGCCTCCACCCCGTCGGCCGGGGTGCGGCGTCCGAGCGTCACGTCGGTGGCGACCTGTCCGAGCACGTTGGCCAGCGGCTCGCCGTCGACGTCCATCCGGGCGTCGTCGCCCATGCGCTTGATCGCCGTGCCGATCTCGCCGTCGTCGTGGAAGTGGACGCTGTCGGGCTCCGGGACCCCGCCCCAGCCGTTGGGCAGCAGGGGCGCCTGCGACATCTCACCCGACACCGGCCCCGCCAGGGCGGGCTTCTCCGGGACCTCGGGTGTCTCCGGCTCGGTGCGGACCTGCTCGGTTTCGGGGACGGCTGGTTCCACCTGCGCCGGGTCGCCTCCACCGCTGCCGCTGGTGGCGGGCGGTCGGTTGCCTTTGCCCATGGATGACCCTCGCCCGCCCATCACCGGTCACCGCCGTCCCAGCGCGACGGGTAGCACCGCACCGGCGTCCCGGCTTGGACCTGCTCGGTTGGTGGCTTGCCGTGCACTAGTACCAGCACCGGGGCCAGGCGCTCGAGCATTTCGGCGTAGCCGGCGGCGAACAGCTCCCGGGCCAGCGGGTCGCGCCACACTCCGACCGTGGACACCGCGACCACCGAGCCGGCCGGGATGCCGGCGAAGGCGAAGGCGTAGGAGTCCGGTGTGGACCAGCTGATGGTGGGGACGACGGTGACGCCGTGGTGCAGGAGCCAGGCGCCGCACCAGCGGGCGCGGTAGACCTGCCACAGCTGCATCACCAGCGGCATGTCCCGGTACAGGCTGAAATCCGGTGTCAGCGCCGCGCCGACCGAGCGGCAGCGGGACAGGCCCCGCTCGGGCTTGGACCACACGACCTCGAACCGGTAGTCGTCCAGGAAGAAGTGCACCGCGGCGCCGGGCCCGGCGGTGTTGGTGGCGTGCCGGTCGGTGTAGGCCACCAACCGAGCAGGCTCGAACGTCGCCGGCGGCAGCAGCGGGATTCCCCAGTCGTTGTCGGTGGGCCACAGGGCGCGGCAGTTGAGCTTGTCGAAGTTGCCGGGCACGTCCTTCCAGCGGTGGCTGCTGCGGGTTCCGCCCAGCCCCAGTTGGGGCGCAGATCTCGCGGGCGTGTCGGTGGCGGTGAGGGTCATCGGTTTCCTCCTCGGAGTCATGACGCGGCCAGCGCGGCGTGGCCGGCTACGTCGAAGGTGGGTTCGCCGATCAGGTACTCGTGCAGGTAGGAATCCGGGGCCAGGCCAGCGGTGTAGAGGCAGGCTTCGCACGTGCGGTGCGCTCGCGGGAGTTCCGCCCAGCCGGTTTCGCCGCACTCGCGGCAGGTGCGGCGGGCGGCCATCGCCCGCTCGAGTGCGGCGGCGCGGGCCGGGGTCATCGGCCGGACCGGTTTCGCGTCGGCGATCAGGTACAGGTTGGCGTGCACGATCTTGGCGGCCTTGCGGCAGCGGAAGTACAGGAACGCTACCGGGTCCTGCCCGCCCGGGCGTTTCCCGAGCGCGCGCAGCTGGCGGCGCGTGGCGAGCAGGTTGCGCGGTGCGGTGTTGTGCGACAGCAGGGGTTTGCCGTGCCAGCGGCCCCGGGTGAACTCCCGATCTTCCGACCAGGGCACCGGGGCCAGCACCCACGGATACCGGCGTGCCATGACGGGTCCTCCTCGGGTTTCAGGCGGCCTGGCGCCGGCCGGATCGCGGGGTGACGCGGCGGGGGTTGTCGGCCCCGGCCCGCAACGCGGTGTCGATGACGCCGTCGTCCTTGGTGGCGGAGTCGGGGGTGTTCCAGGCCGCGACCGCCGCCCGCAGTTCGGCGCGGACGTAGCTCTCCTCCAGCAGCCGCGCGCCGACCAGTTGCCCCAGGGCGTAGGCCGCGGTCGACAGCACCTTGTTGCGGGTGCCTGGTTGCGCCGCACGGACGCGGTCGGTTTCGCCCCGCACGGCGGCGGCGGTGTAGGCGTCCGGGGCGGCTACGGGCTTCTCGTTTCGCCCGGAGATGGCCGCTGGCGCGCGTTCGACGGCGGCCTGGACCAACCACCCCGGCAACGGAGCAGGGTCCGTGTCGTCCAGCAGCCGGTAACCGCCTTCCGGGAGCACGCTTCCCGGGGCGAGGGCGTAGCCGCCCCAGCCGCGGGTGTCGATGTTCGAGGCGATGTGCTTGACCGTGGACCGCAGCCGGCACCCGGGCGGCGCGGTGTAGAGCAGGTGCCGGCCACCGGTCGGGGTTTCCACCGTCCACGTGTCCGGCAGCGGCCCACCTCGTTCCGCCGCAAGGGATTGCAGTTGGGTCCAGCCGTCGGGGTCGTGCTCGCCCTTGTGGCCGGGCTTGGGTTGGTCGCAGTCGAGCAGGAACAGCCCCGAGGGCCCGGGGAACACCGCGATGTTCCACAACGGACCTTCCGACCACTTGGCCGCGACCCGGTCCGGGTCGTCGGCGGCCAGTTGCTCCGGGGTGACGTGCCCATGCGCGCAGACGCCGGCGCCCGCGCAGTCGGGCAGGCTGTGCCAGTGCGCAGCCTTAGTGCCCGGACGGCAGGGGAAGACCTTCCACCCCCTGCCAGCGATGTCCAGCGCTGCCGCGCGGAGCCCGGACAGCGCTGCCGAATCGGTGCTCACCATCGGTTTTCCTTCCGCCAGTCGGGCCGGGGGTCCCAGGCCGCGACGTCGTGCAGGTGCACCCCGAACGCCCGCGCCAGCGCGTCGGCGAGCCGGTCGACCTCGGTCACCGGGCGCCCGCCGGTGCGCAGACACGTGATCAGCGCGGGGCAGGCGGCTGAGGCGTAGAACTCCCAGTCGTTCCAGGCGGCGGCGATCACCCGCCCGGCCTTCCGCGCCGGGTCGGGGTCGAACCCGGCGGTGTCGGTCAGCCAGGCGGTGATCTCGCCGGGCTTGTAGCGGGTCTCGCTCTTGCCCATCGCCGGAGCGGGTCAGTGACGCGGGCGGGTCTGGCAGCAGCGGTGGCAGACCCGCTGGCGCATCCGGTTGCGAGCCCCGCAGGAGCGGCAGCCCCACCGCGTCCGCGGCGACAGCGGCGCGTGGTGACCAGGCGCGGGCAGGCGCAGAGCGTGCGAAGTCGTCATGATCGGGGCCATCCTTTTCACAATCAGTGACCAGTGAGGGTCCGGCGAACGTGCCGGGCGGAGGCGTCACACTCCCGGCTCGATGACTACTCTTCGTAGTAATTCGGCGGCATGCGTGAGGCGCCGCGTCGCCGGGGCGGCGGCCGGGCGCCGGATGAGGTACCAATGAGTCGGCGGATGAGTTTTGCGAAAGCGAATGAGCTGGCTCATTTTGCGGATGAGTTGCCTGGTCAGCGCCTTGATCAGCGCGAATGCGCCGGAATGAGCGGAATGAGGTGGATGAGTCGGCCCCGCCGGGGCCGACCGCACCCCCGATTTCGGGGGGTGCGAGCGGCTCCGGGCCGGCTCATTCCGCGCCGACGGCGTCCCGGGCGGACAGCACGTCCGCCACCCGGGCCGGGTCGACCGGGTATTGACGGTCCGTAGTCGGGACCTTGTAGCCGTAGGCGGCGAGCAGGTCGGTGACCTGCTTGATCTGCCACCCGCTGTAGTGGTTCCAGCGGGCCGCCAGCGCCGCGGCGACAGCCGCCGCACGCGGGTGGGCCTCACCCTCGCGCGGGGTCATTTCGGTGAGCACGGCGAGCAGGTCGGCCAGCGGGTCCCGCACCACTTCCACCTCCGCCGTGGCGGTGGTGCCGCCGCGGGCCTCCAGCGCACGGGCGACGATGGCGGCTTTCTGGGGCTCGGTCAGGAAGTAGCTGCGCAGCGCGCCGGGCTCGTCCATGAACCCGACCGTGACCAGCGTCCCGCAGTCGTTCAGCGCGGATTTCGTCTTGGGCCGCAGGTCCAGCGCCGAAATCCCTTCCTCGTGCGCCTTCTCGCCCAGCACGGCGTTGTTGCGGGCCTTGTTGCCGTTGACCGCCCCGCACGCCCGGTTGGTCGACATCGCCACGAGGTCCCGCGGCAGGGACTGGTCCGACGGGCTGGGGGTGAGAAACGCCAGGTGGACGGCGTATTTGCGGCTCGCCATGAACAGGTTGATCACCAGGTTCACGATCCGCTTGCGCTCTTCGGCCTTGTCCTGGCGGAACAGCCGCTGGCACTCCTCCAGCACCACGATCCGCGGCCGCAACCCCGGCTCCTTCGCCACGATCTCCCGCCCGGCCTCCAACACGCTGGACACGTTGTGCTTCTGCAGCAGCCGGCCCCGTTCGGTCAGGTCGTCGTAGAGGGCTTGCAGGTGGTCCAGGGCGGCGTTGACGTTGTCCTCCCCCGCGCCCGGCGAGTACGTCTTCAGGCACGGTCGAAGGGCCTCGTAGTCGTTGTTCTCGGCGAAGACGAACACGTCCACGTCCACCAGCGGGTCCAGGATCGCCCCAGTCGCCAGCGTGATCATCAGGGTGGACTTGCCCGAGCCGGGCGCCCCGGCCATCACGAAGTTGCGTTCGGGCATGTCCGCGACGATCGGTTCGCCACGCAGGTTCACCCCGACCGGGAACCCGCACCAGTAGTCGGTCGCACCCTCGCTGAGCAGCGGATACGCATCGACCGGGTCGCGGAGCGCGCCGGGGTTGAGTCGGAACAGGTCCAGCACCGTCGGGTCGTCTTCGTCGGCGCGGATGAACAGCTCCATCGGCCGGCACCCGAGGTTGTGCGACAGCATCTCCTTGGCCTTGTCTATCGCCTTCACCGGCGCGCCCTGGGGGAGCCGGATCTTCGTTGACCAGCCCTTTCCGTCGATCATCGGCGGTTGCACCCACGCGTTGTCGGTGTCGCGGTTGGGCCATCCGTCCTTAATGGACGCGTTCAGCTTGCCGTTGTTGATGTTGGCCAGCGCGGCCACCACCGCGGACTCCGAGAGCTCCACGCGCAGGTTGCGGGTGGCCTCTTTCCGCAGGTGAACAGGCAAAACCTGGTCTCCGAGCCGGTTGCCGTCGCGCCACCAACGCGACAGCTTGACCAGCACCGCGGCGGTGGGGATGGCCCACCACCAGGTCACCACGAACACGCCGACGGCCCACACGAACGCCAGCACCGCGCGCCACACGGCGAGCACGTCGGTGGCGTTGAACTCGCCCAGCCACCGACCCAGCCCGTTGACCAGGCCGACCACCACCGAGACGACGAACAGCACCCCGAGCGCGGCGGCGGTGCGCCAGGCGACGCCCCAGACCAGTTCGGCCCACTTGCGCATCGTGTCGACGGTGACGTGCCGGCCCTCGTTGTACTGCCGGGTCAGGGCTTCCACCGCGGAGTGGTCACCGGACGCGCGGGCTTCGGCCCGGGCGGCCTTGAGGTCGGTGTTGTCCCGGTCCGCGCGCTTGCGCAGGCGGGCGGCCTCGATGCCCTTGCCGATGATCGAGGCGTGGCGGCGGGTGAAGCGCCACCCGCGCCCGGCCGCCCGGGCTCCGGTCCGCGTGCCGGTCCCGATCCGGTGTCCGGCGGTGTGCGCGGCCTCCACGGTGGCTACCGCCAGCCGGGCCCGGGTCTCATCCGACGGGCCGGCCAGCACCCGGCTGGTGCCCTGCAGGACCCGGGTTCCCCAGGTCTGGCGGACCGTCCCGACGGTCATCTCGGTGCCGGGTTCGATCACCTCTCCCTCGATCGTCTGCTGGTCGGTTCCGGGCTCGGGGCGGCGGAACGGGACGACGGTCCCGGACCCGTCGGGACCGCCGCCGGAACCGTTCTCCGGACCGGTCCAGGGACCGGTGTCGGCGGGGTGGTCCGGTCCGGCCGTGGTCGGGTCGGGCGTGGTGTTGTCCCCGGTCCCGGGGGGTGTCGTGTTGTCCTGCGTCATGGCTGGGGTGGTCCTTTCTTCGGTTCCGCAGCCGGGTTCGTGCGGCGGGTTCCGGTGCGGACCGGACCCGGCCCAGACACCCGGGTGCGGGTGCGCGGGCCGGGCCGGACCAGACCGGCGGGATGCCGGGACGGGTGCGGTCAGGGCTGGGCGGGGTTGTCGAGTTCGGCGCGCAGCTTCTTCGCGGCGGGCTTGCCGCAGCGGATCGTCTTCGCGATCCGGTACGGGGTGGCGGTGGCCGGGTCCAGCTCGCCCGCGGCGACGGCGTTCTCGAGTCGCTTGCGCAGCATCGCCATGTGCGCGTCCCCGGTCGGGCGGGACCGGTCGGCCCGGTCGCTGGTGCGCGGCGCCGGACGCGGTGCGGTCCGGCCGGGGTTGGTGTCGTCGGGGTGGTCGGCGGGCTTGTCGGCGGTGGCGACCCCGCCCCCGGTCTGGGTGTCGGGCGTTGCGTCGCCGTGCCGGTCCGGACCGGCGGCCGGGCCGCTCGAATCGAGCAGGTTCGCGATCGCCGCGTCCAGGGCGTCCGGCGGCCCGGGAACGTCCGGGTCCGGCGTCACCGCGATCAGGCGGCCCCGCTTCACCTGATACGTGCCGGGGGCGAAGGTGAGGCGGGCGTTGCCGTCTGCGTCGATCTGGGCGGTGGCCATCTTCAGCGCCGCGCGCGCCGCGGCGTTCGTCTTGGCCGCCTGGGCGGCGGCGAGCTTGTCCGCCGCCCGCTGGGCGCGGGAGCGGGGCGGGTCGGCGATCGCCAGCTGGTGGGCGATGACGCCGGCCACCGACACCACGCCCATGATCACCATGGCGTCCCAGCCGCGGGCCAGGCCGTGTACGGCGTTGGTGCCGAACGCCAGCGCCCCGAACACCCACACGCCGACCTTGAGGCCCCACACCGACCGGGTCCGGTCCTTGCTGCGGACGATCTGGACCGAGACGGCGAAGGCCCACATGCCCAGCTCGGTGATCAGCGGCAGCAGTCGGCCCACGCCGGAGGCGTAGACGTCAGCGCCGTAGCCGGCCATCGCGGAGGCGGCCATCACGAACGACACCACCGCGATGCTGTAGATCAGCCCGTCCACGACGTGGCCCCGAGCGAACGCGGCGATCGTCGCCCAGCGCTGGGCGCGGGTCTGGCGGCGCCGCTCGCGCTTGGCGGCGGCGTCCTCCTTCGCCTGGCGCGCCAGTTCGGCGGCCTGCTCGCGGTCGGCGCGGGCCGCGTCACTCGCGGCCTTCATCCGCGCGATCTCGTCGCCGGTGGCCGCGGCCTGATCCAGCCGGGCCTGTTCGGCCCTCGCCGCCAGGTTCGCGCGGCGTTCCTCCTGCCAGCTCATGTCAACCTCTTCCGGTAGAAGAGACACCCCGCGCCAATCCGGGCGCGGGGTGTCCACAGTGGTCAGTCAGCGGGGGCGGCAGCGAAGCCGCGATGCGGGGCCGCCAACCGAGCAGGTTCGAGGCGGCTGTTGCTACGAGCGGGTCACGCGGATGACCCCGGCTCGCTCGTACTTCGTGGTGAGTGCGGTGAGGCGATCACCGAGGGCCAGAAGGCGGGCGGCGGTGCTGCTGGGTCGCTTGGCCAGCGTGTCCGCTTTGGCAGCGCTGTCGATCTGGTAGTCGCTGATGGCCGCCGCGGCGAGGGCGATACTGCCGAGTGCTCCTCGGTCGGGCTCGGACAGCAGCGCCGCCGCCCGGTTGAGCGCGGCGGCGTTGCGGATGATCTCGTCGCGCCACTGCCGGTGGTGGTGGTTCCAGTCCCGAATCTGGGAGCGCGCCGCGTCGGCCAGCGCGTCCCGCAGCCAGCCGGACGGGTTGCTGCTGTCGGTCGTCGCCGGCGTGGTGGCGGGTGCGGGCCGGGCGCGCGTTGCTGCCGAGCGGCGCGCCGCCGGGGCCCGCCGCGGCGCGGGCGGCTTCGCGGCGGGCGTGTGGCCCTGGGAGCGGGCCCGCAGTTCGGCGGCGCACCGCCGTCGACCGCAGATCCGCAGGGTCGTGTTGGTTTGGGTGCGCTCCCGGCACACCACGCACATCGCCCGCGTCTTCCGCGGCGCCGTGGCCTTCTTCGTGCCGCTGGCCTTCCGGGTGGTGGCGCGCTTGGGCGTGGCCTTGCGCGCGGTGGACTTCCTGGCGGGCTTGGTCTTCCTCTTGCCGAAACCGAACATGGTGGGGGCCTTCCCAGACGGAGGGTCAGGAACGGACACCCCCGAACCCGAAGTGCGGGCGCGGGGGTGTCCACAGTGGTCAGTCGCAACGTGGGTGCCACCAACCGAGCAGGTCCAGGCCGGACCTCACTGGTCCGCGGGCACGGCGGTGACGGTCATGGTCGCGGTGACCGCCGGGCACGGCCATCCGCGCGCCGGGCGAGCCACCACGGCGGCCCCGCCGCCGGACGGCGTCGCGGTGGCGCTCGGGGCGGAGGTGGTGGTCGGCGGGCACGTGCTCGTGCTGGGCGCCGGCGCCACCGGGTCCGGCGGCGCGGTGACGCGGTAGCCGATCAGGTACAGCATCCACAGGGCGACGAACACGATCAAGCCGATGATGATCCGCAAGCGGCATCAGTCCCTTCAGGGTCGGTCGTGGGTGGTGGGTGGTGCGGCTACCGGCCGGGGCAGGCGTCGCCGGGCTGCAGCCGGAGGAACTGGTTTTCGGTGATGCGCACCGGGTCCAGCTCGGCGTCGGTGGGCACGTGGGCCGGGTTGAGCGTCTCCGTCCGCGCGCAGTAGGCGGTGTAGACCGTCGCGTGGGCGACGGGGTCGTCCGCGGTCGCGACGTGGTCGACGATCCACGCCGGACCGTGGGTGGCCGACGTGGTCGTGGCCGGGGCGGAGGTGCAGCCGGAACAGAGCAGGATGGCCGCCGCGAGCACGGCCAGGACCGAGGTGATGCGCACGGGCATCAGTCCTTTCGGGATGGTTCAGGTGGACGGGGTGTAGAGGAACCGGAACAACGCCTGTTGCAGCTGGACGTGGTCGTCCCCGCCGCCGGACAACGGCGGGTAGCCGTGGCGGGTGAGGACGTCGGCGACGTCCAGGACCAGGCCGATGGTGAACCGCGAGTCGTTCTCCGGTTGCGGGAGCGGGTAGGCGCGGGGCGGGCGGTCCACGGGCAACCCTCCAAGGTGTCGTAAGTGGACGGTGGTGCCGGGTTCCAGGCGGGCCGTCGGTGGGCACCGCCCGGAACCCGGGGCTGGGGTGGTGCGGGGTCAGCGGGTGGTGGTGGCCTTGTCCTTGCCCGAGGCGAGCACGGCGAAGACGCCGGACACGGCGGCGATGGTGAACAGGACCCACACCAGGCCCATGCCGTAGTGGGCCGGGTCCTTATAGTGCAGGCTGTTGGCGCCGTAGGTCAGCCAGGCCGAGACGGCGAACACGAGGTACGCGGCGATCCGCATGGTTTTCTCCCAAAGGGTTGTCGAGCGTGGTTGCGGCGAACGAGGTGCAGCGGGGCGAGCGGCCGGCGGCGCCGGGTCAGCGGCGGGACTTGGCCTTGGCCTTGCCGCCGGCGAAGACGAACAGCAGCGAGATCACCGCGACCGCGCCCAGCGCGAGCGGCAGGGTCGTGCCGTAGTGGGCGGGGTCCTTCTGGTGCAGGCTGAACGCGCCGTAGGCGAGCCAGGCGGAGATGGCGGCGGCGATGAACGCGATGAGCTTCGACATGGTTTTCTCCAGGGGGGGTTGGTGCGCAACAGGAAGGTGGAACTGGTGGAGCCCCGGCGTGTGGGCAGCACGAGGCCACCCACACCGGGTGGTGCGGGTGAAGCGGTGGTGCAGTGGAGTTGCGGCCGAAGAGCCGGCCGCGAGAGCTGGTGTCGTGTGTGGACAGTGGGGACCGTGCGTCTGCCTCACCAGCGTGGCTGTCGCACTTGACTGACACCATTCCCGAATCGGGGATTCCTGCGAAAGCCATCCATCGGACGGCGGCGTGGAGCCGGAGCCGGGCGACGTTGGCAGGTCAGGCGCGGCGGTAGGCGGCGGCCTGGGCCTGGACCTTGTCGACGTACCAGCCGGCGTGGTTGTAGGCGAAGATCGCCCGCCGGGTGTCCCCGGCCGCGAGGCCGGAGTCGCACAGGTAGTGCGCCGCCGCGGGGATCGCGTCGGCCGGGTCGTAGATGTCCGACCCGATGCCGGGGTGGCGGTTGCGGACCCCGGCGAAGGTGGCGGGCAGGAACTGCATCGGCCCGGCCGCGCCGGCGAAGTTCGCCCCGGAGCGGACGCCGGGTGCCTTGAGTCGGCCGTGGTCGGTTTCGACCTTGCCGATCCCGGCCAGCAGCGCCCAGTCCAGCCCCGGGCAGGTGCCGGCCGCCGCCTTGTACTGGCTCAGGTACGGGCCGGGGATGTCGGCCACGCCCGGTCCGGCGTCGGCGGCCAGGCCGACCCCGTCGCCGAAGTCCAGGCCGCCATCGCGGGTGTAGCCGACGGCGACCGCGGCGACCACGAACAGAGCAGCCGCACCGCCGACCTTGCCCAGCAGCGTCATGGTTGTTCACCTCCTCCCTTGCGTCTCGGGTGAACCGCGGCGCGCGCGGTCACGAGGCGACTTCGTCCCGCTCGCGCCCGGCCCGCGCCGGCACGTCCGCCGATCCCGTGCGCTCGCGGCGGTGCTGGCGGCGGCGCCACCAGCTGGCGATCGCCGCGGCCACGGCGGTGATGAGGCGGGCGGACCGGCGGGTGACTGGCCACTCCCACCCGATCCGGACCAGCAGTCCCGCGGCGATCGGCCAGACCAGCCAGCCGATCCCGGCCCACAGGACCAGCCCGGCCAGCGCGGCGGCGACCACCGTTTCCGGCAGCCACCACCCGACCCGGGCGATCGCCCGGTCGACGACCGGGCCGCCGCCGGTCTCGGTCACCTCGCCGCGGTCGCGGCGACGCAACGTCTTGCCTGCCATCGTGTTTCTCCCTTCACCCGGTCTGCGGAGACGCCGGAACCGCTCCGGCGAAACTTGCGGTGATCCGGGCGTCCAACCCGGACTGCACGGCCAGCAGCAGCCGCGCGGTGAACAGCAGCGGCCAGCGGAGCAGGCCGACGGCCAGGAACAGCAGCACCGCCAGCGCGAACCCGGCCAGCCGCCACGATCCGTGCTCCTTCGCGATCTCGAACACGCTCACGACCTCGCCCCCTTCAGCTGCTCACGCCGACGTTGTTGGCCGCCAGCCACGAGGTCAGCCACGCCTCGATCCGCTCGGGCGTGTCGCTCCAGTCGACGGCCGGGTCAGCGTCGAACGCGCGGGCCACCTGCACCGCCATCTCCTGCGAGCTGAGCGAGAACGGGAACCGAGCAGCCCCGGCGGCGCCGTAGCGCAGCGGCGACCAGCTGGTGAAGTCGATCCGCATCGCGGTGTCCCCGTCGGCTTCGATGGACGGGCACACCGCCAGGGTGTCGGTCAGCGCCAGGAACGGGATCGGCATGTCCACGGTCAGGTCGCCCGCCAGCACGGTGGTCAAGTTCACCGCGCCGATGTGCACGCCCCGGCCGTGGTGGATGGTGTAGTGGGATTCCAGCTTGATGTAGGTCACGACAAACGTCCTTTCCGGACAGTGGATGAGGCAGGAAGGTCAGGCGGCGGCGGGCCCGGCGAGGCGGGCCCACTCGATCGCCCAGTTGATGTGTTCGTGACCGGCGGGCACCAGCTCTTCGGCGGTGTCCAGGAAGCTTTCGACGTCGCCGCGCGGCACCGCGACCTCTGCCGCCCCCGTCGGCGAGGACAGCGCGATCACCACGCGGCTGAGATCGCCGCCGGTGTCCGGGCGGACCTGGACGTCGCCGTCCCCGGCCGGCTCGTTGCAGCCCGAAGCGAGCAGGTCTCGGGAGAACAACCACTCGCGGCCGGCGACGATGAGCCTCACGGCCCACGGGTCGGCGACGTCGTAGACCAGCTCCAGCGCAAGCTTCACGTTCGGTCCCAGCAGCACCCCGACGGCCGGGTGGGTCACGGTCTCCACGGTCACTGTCCTTTCCGGAGTTCGAGGGCGAGGCGGTACAGCTCGTCCGGGGTGACCGACTCCCCCGCCCCCGCGGCCAACGCCACGTGCCCGCCGGTCTGGGTGAACGGAATCGAGCTGTAGACCTGGATGCGGACGCCGGCCGGACCGCGGCCGGTGAGCGCGATGAACAGGGAGCCGTCGCGGGTGTGGCGCCAGCTGCCGGTGATTCCGGTCAGCCGGTGGGTCCAGATCAGCAGCGCCCCGAGCACCACCACCGGGTCCCGCCTGCTGGGGACGCTGGGCTGCAGCTCGATCCGGTTGTCGTGGGTGCTCAGGGTCAGGAAGCACGGTTCCGGGGCCGGAGTGTCCCGGACGAACATCCGGGCGACCGTGGTCAGCTTGGCCACCCCGGCCAGCGTCGTGAGCGCAGCAGACATCGAGAACTCCTTGTCACAGCAAGCGAGCAGGTTCGAGAGAGCAGGCGGGGTCAGGCGGCGAGGCCGTGAGCGGGCCCGGCGAGCAGGCGGGTGACGTAGCTGACGAACGTCCGGTCGGCACACGGGTGCACGTGGTCGGTCTGCGGGTCCCGCAGCGTGGCGCGCAACCACAGCGTCAGCCGCGCCACCGACCAGCCCCGCCCGCGCCGGGCAGCGATCGCCGCGATCAGCGGCTCCAGGAACTCCGGACGCACCCGCGGGGCCCGGACGGTGGCCGCAAGGACGACCGGGCTCAGCGGCGCAGTGTTCGACAGCGGCGACCGGCTGATCCGCGGCGCCATCGCCACCGCAGCCTGGCGCTCATCGGCGGCCAAGAGCCGCAGCTGCGCGGCCACGTCCCGGTAGACACCGGCGCGGCGGCGCATCACCACGTCGCCGGTGCGGCGAACCAGCAGCCGAGCGTTGGCCGCCAAGAGCCCGGCCAGCGCCTCGAACTCCCGCGCCACACCCGCCGCGACGCCGGCCGCGTCGTCAGCCGCCAGCACCAGCGGGTTGCCCGCCGTCTGCGGGTCCGTCTCGATCCACAGCCGCAACTGAGCAGCCACGTCGCCGTACACCGCGGCGCGGACACCCGTCACGACCTCCGGCAGCCCCGCTCTGGTCAGCACCGCGGCGTTGCAGGTCAGCGTGTCGGCCAGGCCCGACAGCCGGGCCGCGATCACCTGAGCGTGAGTGCAAGACATGAGCGGAATCCCTTTCAAGCCAGGCGATCCGCGACCGGGAGTGGGCATAGCTCTGCCCCCGGGACGAATGCCGAAGATTTGTGGATCAGGCGCGGAAACTGCGCAGAGAGCGAAGAGCAGCGGTGGTCAGGCGGCCGGGTTAAGTTCGGCGGTGACGTCGGCGAGTTCGGCCCGGAACACTCGGGCCAGGCGCATCGCTTCCAGCCCGTGCGGGCCGGAGAACTCCGCGCGCATCGTGCGGTAGGCGGCATCCAGCCAGTGCGCCCGGTCCTCGGCGATCGCCGACACCGGCGGCATCGTGGCCAGCACACCCGCGAACACGGCCGGAACGAACAGACGGTCAACCATCAGGCCACCTCATCCAGCCACGCAGCGGCCCGAGCCTGCTCCGCCCAGCTCCTGCGGTCGGCACCGGAGAGCAAGTCCACCGACACGAACCGCACCGGCACCAGCTCGCCGTCCGCGGTCCAGGCGGTGCCCGGCTGCGCGTTCAGCTCCGCGTCGAACCGCGTCAGCAGATCGCGGCAGTCGGCCAGTTCATCCACCGACACGAAGTGGGAAACGTCAGCAGCCAGGCTGCTGGTGTCGGCGAACACGTCGAAGTCCAGTTCTTCAGCGGCCATCTCGACCTGGCGGCGGCTGGGGTGTGCATACCTCATCGGGTTGGACCTTCCTTGCGTTTGCCCTACTGACGCATATCAATCTAGATCGATATGCGTCGGTTGGCACTACGTCTTTCGGGTGATGTAGGTCAGATTGAGTCGGCCTGGCTAGACTTGCCCTATGGACGGCAGCGCGGCGGCAATGGCTACCTACGAGCGAGTGGCCGAACAGATCCGGGCGGACATCCGGCGGGGTGTCCTCAAGCCAGGGGAGAAGCTTCCCGGCAATCGGGTCCTGGCAGACAAGTACGACGTTGCGCTAGGCACAGCGCAGAAGGCGTTACGGCTGCTGCAGGACGAGAGGTGGCTTACGGCGACGCCCTCCGTTGGTGTCTTCGTCAACGAGATCCCGGAGGAGGCGGTCGACCCGCTGAGTGCGATGGCCAGCGAGCTTGCCGAGCTACGCAAGCGGGTTGACGCCTTGGAGAAGTTGGTGGGAGAGCGTTGAGGGCTGGGGTTCCGGCGCGTTGTCATGCCATAAGAAAACCGCAGGTAGGAGGACGGCAGCACCGCGTTTCCGGAGATCTTTTGAGACGTCCCGACATCGCGAAACGTCCCGTGAAACGTCCTGAAAACGTCCCAGCAGGAGGCGAGCTGAGTGGCTAACGACCGCCTGCGCACCGCGATCCTCGCCGCCAACCTGACGGTTGACGATCTCGCCGCGCGGGTCGACGCAGACCCCAAGACGGTGGATCGGTGGATCAGGAACGAGGTCGTGCCCCACCGCAAGACTCGGCACAAGATCGTCGGCGTGCTTGGTGGGCGCGAGCAGGACCTTTGGCCCTCGCTCGCCACCATCGCCCGGCCCGCACCGACCGAGTCGGAACTGGTGCACCTGTACCCGTCCAGATCGGCTATCACGGGGCGCGGCTGGGAAGCGTTGCTGGCTGGAGTGAAGGAACGCATGGACGTGCTGGTCTTCTCCGGCGCGTTCCTAGTCGAGCAATACGACTTGGTCCCGCTGGTTCGCGAGAAGGCTGCGGAGGGCGTCCAGTTCCGACTTCTCGTCGGCAATGAGGAATCAGAGGCCGTCAAGCAGCGTGCGATCGAGGAGGGAACGCCTGGCGGTCTGGAAGGGCGCATCCAGCTCATGCGGCGGTACCTCGCGGACGTGGCTCACCTCGCCGGCGTCGAAGTCCGGACGCACGGCGAGATCTTGTACAACTCGCTTTACCGTTTCGACGATGACCTACTGGTCAATGGGCATGTGCTTGGCGCCCTGGCTGGTCAGAGCCCGGTGCTGCACCTACGACGCCAGCCCAACGGCCAGATGTGGCAGCACTACATGCGTTCGTTCGAGCGGACGTGGTCCGCCGGAGTCCCCGAGAAGCCGTAGGAGTGGCCGTGAGCCGAGTTGACTACCTCAACGACCCGAACGCGCCAGCTGCGAACAGCGTGGTTCCGTCGGTAACCGTGGCAATCCAGGACGACGCGGGGCGGCTTCTCCTAATTCACAAGATCGATAACGACCTGTGGGCGTTGCCCGGCGGCGGGCACGACCTAGGAGAGCGGATCACGGACACCGCCGTCCGCGAGGTCAGAGAGGAGACCGGCCTGGACATTGAGGTGGTGCGCCTGGTCGGCACCTACACCAACCCGAACCACGTCATAGCGTACGACGATGGCGAAGTTCGACAGCAGTTCTCTTTGTGCTTTGAGGCGCGCCAGATTGACGGTAATCCTCGCGAAGACGGCACAGAGACAAAGGCTGTGCGGTGGGTTACTCCAGAAGAACTGGATGCACTCAATATTCACCCGTCGATGAGGCTGCGGATTGAACACGCATTGGACTCGTCGCGAACCTCGCCCTACCTAGGTTGAGTTTCGGCCAGTCGTTCCTCAGTGCGGCGCACTGCCTCTTTGAGGACGGGAGCGGCCTTAACCCAGGTGCGGTGAACAGGATCGGCAACCGGGTATCGCTTTAGAATTTCCGCAATTCGCTCATTGTAGGTGAAGCGCTCCCCACTAGGGCCCGTTGTGAGGTCTGCGGTAACCAACGCATCCAGGACTGGATTATCGACGAACGGGAATTCGTCCAACTGTTCGCTCATCCCACGCTCAGCCGCCTCGAAGCGGGCACCGGAATGGTGAGCCACGAGGTTCACGATGTCCGCCGGCCAGCCTAGGTCTCGGAGGTGCCGCGCGCCGTCAAGAGGATGGAACTTCGTCAGTCCGATCTCGGGGGCGTAGCCAATATCGTGGAGCCATGCTGCCGCCACTAGGTACTCCGCCTGGTCCGGCTGCACAACTCTGACCAGTTCGCCCGCGCGTGTCGCCACGGCCCGCACGTGCGTCCAGCGGCGCCCAAGCGGCCTAACGAGTTGCTCCGCAAGGCGTGCGGCGTCTTCAACGAGTGTGGCCATGGTTCTCGACTCTATCGTCCATCTCACAGCGAGGCCACGCGCCTCGCATCATCCATTTGCGGGCAACATGCCGAGAACCTTAAGCTTCGCAAACACCGCCGGTTATGGGACATATCGCTGGGTCATAAGTAGCGTCCCATGCGTCAAGGAATGCCTTCTGTGCAGGGAAGTCGTATCGACACCACCGGCCAACACACAAGACCGTAACGGTCCGCGCACCAGCCGCTTTCAACGCAAGGGCCGCGGATTGCGCCGACGCGCCGGAGGTCCAAGTGTCGTCTACTAATAGAACATGCCGACCCGCTACGCGCGCACGATGCTCCTCACGTACGACAAATCTATCGGCGGCAATCTCACGACTAGGCTTATTGATGCCGGGGCCGAGGGCAAGGGATATTCGGCTGCCCTCGTTGTTATTCATAACGACGTTGCGGGCAAGCTCAGCAACAGGATGACTGCCACCAGGGTTATTCTTCGAGGGAACAAAAGTTACCAAGTCCCACATGCTGCCCGCAGCCTTCGCGATGCATCGTTGATGCATGAAGGTTGCTGCTACGACCATCAAAACCATGTCGTCTGCACACTTCTGCGCAGGCGGAATGTCCTTGTAGAACCTCACGGTATGCGTGGACTGATGACGGGGCGTCGCCCATCCACGAACATACGTTAACGTGACAACAAGGTCGGCCAGACCTCCGCCGTAAATCTCCCGATGCTGTCGACAGAAGTCGCACAACTCCGGACCGCCCGTCGGACCCGAACACACCCGGCAGGCGCCAGGAGCGAAACGACGCGTATTTCGGAAGAATCCACCTACGCGCGTCGTGAGTACACTACGAAGTTGACTTGCAGCGTCGGTCATTGGGCGATCAGATCCAGCAATCTGGAGACATCCGTCGTCGCGCTCGCTGCCTGCTCGGCAAAATCTAAAGCATCGTCAACTGAACGCGCGCGAAATACGCCGGGTTGCCCCAGTAGTGCCGGACCCCACTTTGTTGTTTCGAGCACCATATCACTAAGAATTACAGGCCGACCGTGCGCAACGGCAACCCGGGCCTGAATGCGCGCCCCGCTATGTTCGCCAGCTTCGACGACAACTGTGGCGAGGCCATAGGCGCTCATGGTAGCATTTCGCATTGGGAAATGATGTTTTCCAGGTGGTGCATCTGGCCAAAACTGCGATATAACTAGGCCGCTATCAACGATCTTATCCTGAAGCGCGCGATTTTCGGCAGGATAGTATCTCCGTATTCCTGTGCCGATGACCGCAACGGTTCGACCGCCGACGTCAAGCGCAGCTTCGTGCGCCGCAGCGTCGATGCCGCGCGCCAATCCGCTTAGCACAGTCAAGCCCCGAGATGCCAAGCCAACGGACACGTCCCTCGCAAAACCTAGCCCACGATTGGTCGCATTACGTGAGCCCACAACTGAAATTGCCCGGTCGGCTTGCATGAGCGCGCCTCGCGAGAAAAGTACAGGTGGAACTTGATGCACATCACGAAGCTGTGCGGGATAGTCGGCATCCTTAAAAGTAAGGAACCGAAAATCCTCCTTCAGCCAACTCTCTACGTCGCGCCTTGCTGCGCGCAACTCCTCCTCATCGCCGCCGGCTGGGCTGAACAGGTCTGGTGCATGGAACTTGTCCCAAACGTCCATTGCGCTACCGACATCGGCAACCATCGCCGTGATCTGAGGCCAGGTAAGCCCTTCAGGTCGGGTGCGCAGCAGCGCAACCAAGGCCACCCGCTCGTCAGTGTCCCAATCGACCATGTTGCCCACACTACGACCACTGTCACTACCTGACAGCATGGTGCCTCCTTGTTGATCGGAGCCGCAGTCTATCGAACAAGTGATCGAATGTGGCAAGTTTCTGCAGGTTGGCCGGGCTACGGCGGTCATGGGCGCGGCGCGCCATGTGTGGACGCTCGCACGTCAGAGTGTGCCGCGCGAGCGCCTACACCACTACTTGAGGACGGCTCTCCGGGCTGACAAGTCTCGCTCCCGGCGACCCGTGTGACGGGTGTCATACCTTTGAGTCATCAGTAGACAACGTCATGCAGCAGAAAATATCAAGGTGATGACAAAGCGTTGACATCTATCACTCTTTGTAGTGATCTCCGGTCGTCTCACACACACCGTGCCGCATTTCACACGCCACAGGACAGCTCCGTGGCTGACCGACCTGGGTGAAGCTTGAACCGTCGCCGTAACCCTTGGCCGGATGACCGCGACGTAGGGGTAGGAGCATCGAGGCGAGGGGGCGACTTGGGGAGCTACACGGCGGGAGCGCTGTCCTCGGCCGCTATCAGCACACTCTTATCTGATCTTGGGCGTGCGCGAGCTTACGGCGTACTTGCTTGGGCGCCCCTGAAACCCACGACTATGCAGGGCCTCCTCCACGTTCGGACCGAGGTCGAGGACTGCTCCGACGGACTTCTGCGGGCCTATTTCGTGACCGCGCGCCCTGACCGGTTCCACGTCCAGTACCTGGTCAACCGCGTGCCGGTCCGACGTCTCGACGTCAACGCCGACCATCGAGGCCTGCCGCCGGACACAACGCACAAGCACACCTACGTTCCTCAGAACGGCTCTGAGAGCACGTATGTACCGAACGACATCCCCTCGGTACCGTTGGGTCCAACGGTCGCCGCCGGCACCTACCGGAGGGTGTTCGAGGCGTTTGCTTCGGAATGCTTCATCGAATTGCCCGAGGGATACTGGACGGAGCCGGGGAGGTGAGGTGCGGTGGACGAGTCCAAGATCAAATCTAGCGTGTTATCCCAGGTCAACGACGTGATCGATGTGCGCGAGTATGGCCACGGCCACCTCTTGACGCTCCCTCTCGCGTTCTACGATGACGACCTGATCACACTGTTCGTCGAACCGTTCGAAGCCGGCGTGCGCGTGACGGACCAGGGCACTACCGCCATGCGCCTGCATATGGCAGATCTCGACCTGGACAACCCACGTGTTGTCGAAGCTTGGTCACGATCGGTAGCAAGCCTTGGCCACCAGTCGCTCACTGTCGAGGACGGCACAGTCGGAGGCTGGGGCGATACATCGCAGGTTGGTCGCCTCGTACTGGCCGTTGCGGAGGCCGTGCTTCGTGTCGACCAGTTGCGATGGATGGTCCAAGACCGGCGCCCTGTCCGGTTCAGAGACCGTGTCGTACGCACGATCAGCTCCATTGCGAGCGCCCCCGAGCAGGTGACGCCCAATGCGGCATTGCCACAGAGGTCGGGACGAACACGGCAGGTCACAGCGGCGGTCGGGCCAGATATGGACAACCGCGTGTACGTCCAGGCGATGGGTAAGAGTAATCGCGATCAAGCCGCCGAGCACTGCTACTACGTGTTCAAGCACACCGATGTGCCTCGCAACCGTGTCCTCGCGGTAGCAGCTGGGCGCCGTGAGGCTTGGCCCGATGTCGTACTCGGTGAGTTAAGCGAAGTCACGGACGTGGCTTTCTTCGACGAACAAGGGGATGTCCAGGCCAAGTTGAGCGAGCGTCTGGCATCGCTCGCAAGCCCGCGTCTGCCCCGCTGCTAACCCTCGAAGATTCGGCCGCGAGCGTGCCGGCGCCCGCTCCCAGACTTTCCACACGTGTGGGCTCAGGTCGTTCCGATCGCTGTCACGGGGCGGCGGGTGGGCACCACTCGAGGGATGCAGCGCGTAACACGCGAAACCGGCCCCTCTTGGCAGCGCTTGATCTGCATGGACTGGGCCAGGCCGGCGAGCCGTTTTGCTGCCCCCACATGCGCCTTGCTAGCGACGCGTGGCCATGACTGAGTGGAGCGGTCAGTTCGTGCCAGTCGCGTTATCGAGCGAAGGCGCCTTCGTTAGACGCTTTGACCCGGCAATCGGGAAGCCCACATAGTTGTCGCCGTCGCGGTAGATCAGGGCAATGCCGGCGCTAGAGATCAGGTCCTGCAGGTCGTCGTTAGGCTTGATTGGGAGCAAGATCGCGATAGTGGGGTTTGGTGGCGTCACGTGACGGCGGTAGTCCAGGAGTTGGCCGATGGCCTCCCGCACTGCTTTGCGGGAGGCACTGCCCTTCGCTTCGTGGAGGACTTGTGCGGTCTGGTCGTAGATGTCGGTGAGCAGCGTGCCCGTTGTGCCCTTGATCTTGATCTGGAACCGCGCGAAGACGTGGCCGTGCTTCCTCAGGAATGCTTCGTAGTGGTCGGTGAGCTCAGCCTCTTGGCGCTCGGCTGTGGTGGCCGCTGAGCCAGAGCGCTTGTTGTACTTCGTCTTGGAGCGTTCCGTTGGCACGATGGAACTGCTGGTCACATCGGCCGGTACCAGCATGGCTGTGGTCGTGGTAGCCGGCGGAATCCTGTCTTTGTCGTTCGGCCTGCTACCGTCTGCAGCTCGAAGGCGAAAGACGATCACCTTGCGCGGCTTGCCAGCCTTGTCGGGGGACTGTCGGACGTAGTACGGCCTGTCCCTATCGAGGGCCATCTCACCGACGTATCGGTGAGTCTTGGTACCGGTCTTTGGCACCTTGCCCGCCGCCTTGAAGACGTGCAGCGCACGGCCCGCAACTGCGTGGTTCAGGACTGCCTTGTTCTTGGCACCGCCATAGCCGTCGAAGGTCTGGTCGCCGTCGTTGCCTGCGCCGGTGTACTCGAAGATCGCACCGTTAGCGTCGTCCTCGTCCAGCCAGCCGTCAACGTAGCCATATCGTTTGCCAGCTTCGTTGTCGGAGTAGATGAGGATGCTGTTCGAGCTAGTCGACGGCACGATGCCTCCCTGCTCCGAGCCACCCATCAGAGCCTTGACCTGGTCGCGGGTGTAGATCGCG
Source organism: Amycolatopsis sp. NPDC004378 (assembly GCF_053602455.1). Lineage (NCBI taxonomy): Bacteria > Bacillati > Actinomycetota > Actinomycetes > Pseudonocardiales > Pseudonocardiaceae > Amycolatopsis > Amycolatopsis sp. NPDC004378. The sequence goes on along the minus strand of NZ_JBSGDR010000001.1, from coordinate 674,253 downwards.
TCCGGCTTGAGCGGCACTGCGGCCATGCTTCCCCCTCGCGTCATGCTTGGTCTGCTCTCGCAGTGTGGCACGCAGCCCCGACAGCTCCCGCGGGTGACATGGAGACGTGCCCGAGCTTTCACACCTGTCACTCTCCTACGGCTGGTCGATCTGCTGTACAGCAGCGAAGTACAGCAACCGTGCCGATCCTCAGCGACCGCGATCGACCGGCGTCGGCCCTCTGGCCTCGACAAAGGCCTGTAACGACCTCCTTGCTGATAGTTCGCATCGAGAAGGTCAGGGGTTCGATTCCCCTCAGCTCCACGTTTTAAAAGGCTCACACCGCGAAAGTGTGGGCCTTTTTCGTTTGCCCGCAGCCGTGACAGGCAGCGTGTCAGTTCGGGGTCAGGGGCGTGTCAGGGGGCCGGATCAGAGTTGCCCCATGACCACTTCGGCGATCACCGCTTCGGGACTGCGGAAGTCCTACCAAGACAAAGTCGTGCTGGACGGCATTGATCTCGATGTTGCCTCCGGCAGTGTTTTCTCGCTGCTCGGGCCCAACGGGGCCGGGAAGACCACCACCGTCAACATCCTCAGCACCCTCAGCAAAGCCGATGGCGGGACCGTGCGCGTCGCCGGGTTCGACGTTGCCCGGGATGCCAAGGCCGTCCGGAAGGCCATCGGCGTGACCGGGCAGTTCGCCGCCGTCGACGAGTTGCTCAGCGGGCAGGAAAACCTGCAGCTCATGGTCGATCTCAGCCCGGGTGCGGACGGCAAGAGCGTCGGTGAGCTGCTCGAGCGGTTCGAACTCACCGAGTCCGCGCGGAAGCCCGCCGCCACCTACTCCGGGGGGATGCGGCGGAAGCTCGACCTCGCCATGACCCTCGTCGGCAACCCGCGGATCATCTTCCTCGACGAGCCCACCACCGGCCTCGACCCGCGCAGCCGGCGGACCATGTGGGGCATCGTGCGCGATCTCGTCGCCGACGGCGTGACCATCTTCCTCACCACCCAGTACCTCGACGAGGCCGACCAGCTCGCCGACCGGATCGCCGTGCTCGACCAGGGACGCCTCGTCGCCCAGGGCACGCCCGACGAGCTCAAGCGCCTGATCCCCGGGACGCACGTGCGGCTGAAGTTCACCTCCGGCGCCGAACTCGACGCCGCCGCGCGGATCCTGCCCGGGTCCACGAAGGACGAAGACGCGCTGGCCCTGCGCGTTCCCGGTGACGGCGGCACCAAATCCCTCCGGACCCTGCTGGACCGGCTCGACGAATACGCCGTCGCCGCCGAAGAGTTCTCCGTCCACACCCCCGACCTTGACGACGTTTTCCTCGCCCTCACGGGCCACACCACGGAGGTCCCGGCGAAATGAGCGCCCAGACTGTCATGCTGCGCCGCAACTTCAAGCACCTCACCCGCAACCCGACTTCGGTGTTCAACGCGGTCCTGATGCCGATCGTGATCATGCTGATGTTCGTCTACATGCTCGGAGACGCCTTCGACGTCGGAGTCGATTACGTCGACTACGCGACGCCCGGGCTGATGGCGCTGGCCGTTTGCTACGGGCTCGGCGCCACCGCGACGTCGGTGAACTCCGACATGACCAAGGGCATCATCAACCGCTTCAAGGTCATGGACGTCTCGCGCGGGGCCGTGCTGACCGGGCACGTCGTCGCCAGTGCCCTCACCAACCTGATCGCGATCGTCGCACTCGTCGGTGTGGCCTTCCTGCTGGGCTTCAGCCCGTCGGCGAGCTTCCTCGACTGGCTCGGCGTCGCCGGCATAGTCGTGCTGCTCGCGGTCGCGGCCGGCTGGTTCACCGTCGCGTTGGGACTGTTCGCGAAGTCGCCGGAAACCGCGGGCATGGCCGCCGTCCCGCTGGTCATGCTGCCGTTCTTCAGCAGTGCGATCGCCCCGGCGGACAAGATGGGGCAGGGCCTCCGGCAGTTCGCCGAGTACCAGCCCTTCACGCCGATCATCGAGACCGTGCGCGGGCTGCTCAACGGCACACCCTCGACGGGCTACGCGATCACCGCGGTCGCCTGGTGCGTCGGCATCGGCGTCGTCGGCTACCTGTGGGCGCGCGCCACGTTCAAGAAGCGAGCGTGACCCGGGCGAGCTCGCGCCAGTCGCCTTCCGTCCCCTCCTGAGCCGCCTCGGTGAACTTCGCGTCACCGAGGCGGCTTCGCGCCGCCTGCTCGATGCGGGAGACGTCCGGCTGCGAACGGTCCTGGAGTCCGCGTACGCGGGCGCTCGCCGCGAGCAGGCGCGCGGCCTGCTCCTCGTCCTCGCGACGCAGCGCCAGGTCCGCGATTCCGACGAGCACCTGGGCGATCAGGGGCGCGGTGCCCATGCCGGCTGCGGCTTCGAAGGCCGCGACGCGGTGTTCGCGGGCTTCGGCGATGTCCTCGGCCAGGTAGCCGAGGACGTCCTGGATCATCCCGCGGACCTGCGCCCGCTCGGCGGCGCTGCCCAGCAGCGCGGTCGCGACGTCGAGCTGACGACGGGCCTGCTCGGGCTCGCCGCGCCAGCGGGCGAGTTCCGACTTCGTCAGCGCCAGCTCGGTGAGGGCGTTCGGCCAGGCGACCCGGGCCGCGGCCCGCTCGGCTTCGACCATCGCGGCCGCGGAGGACTCTTCGTCACCCGAGAGCCAGTGCAGCTGGGCCTGCCGTGACCGCATCCGCACGACGTCCTCGATGGCGCCGACCTCGGTGACGACCGCGATCGCGTGTTCGTAGTGCGCGACCGCGCCGGCGAAGTCGCCGCGCGTGGCGATCCGGTCCGCCAGCTCGGTCAGCGCGAACGAGAGGCCCCAGCGTTCGCCGAGCTCGGTGTACTCGGCGAGGGCGGCCTCGAGGTAGGCGTCCGCGTCCGTGCCTTCCGCGCCGAACTGGATCCGCATCTTGCCGAGCTGCAGCCGGGCGAGGGCCCGCACCCACGGGTCGTCGTCGGTGAGCAGCGGTTCCCACGCGGCGATGAATGCGTCCGGGTCCTGCACCATGCGTTCCAGCGCGGCGACGAGCGCGACCACCGGGTGCCGGGTGGGGAGCCGCAGGCTGATCTCGTGCACCTCGTGGATCCACTCGACCGCCTGGCGCTGGTCGCTTTCGCGGCCCGCGGTCAGGAACCCCGTGACGAACCCGTACACCGTGGCCCGGACGTCCTCGGGGACCTCGCCGGGTACGGCGGTGGCCGCCATGATCAGCTCGTTGCCCTCGGTCTTGTGCCCGCCCAGCCACCAGTACCAGCCCGCGGCCGCCGCGAGCCGCATCGCGCCCGTCGCCTCGCCGGCCGCGAGGGCGCCGCGCATCGCGGCCGCGATGTTGTCGTGCTCGGCCTCGAGCTTGGCCAGCCAGTCCAGCTGCTCGGCGCCGCGCAGGTGCGGGTCCGCCGTTTCGGCCAGCTCGGTGAAGTACGCGAGGTGCGCCTGACGCGCCGAGTCCGCTTCGCCGGCTTCGGCGAGCCGCTGCGCCGCGTACTCCTTGATCGTGCCGAGCATCCGGTAGCGCGGTTCCTCGTCGCCTTCGACGACCACCAGCGACTTCTCGGTCAGCGCGGTCAGCAGGTCTTCGACCACGTCGTTCGCGCAGACGCGCTCGGCCGCTTCGAGCGTCGCGCCGCCGGCGAACACGGCCAGCCGGCACAGGACGCTCCGCTCGTCGTCGGCGAGCAGTTCCCAGCTCCAGTCGATCACCGCGCGCAGCGTGCGGTGCCGCGGCAGCGCGGTGCGGCTGCCGCCGGTGAGCAGGCGGAAGCGGTCGTCGAGCCGGTTGGCGAGCTGCTCCAGTGACATGGTGCGCAGCCGGGCCGCGGCGAGTTCGATCGCCAGCGGCATGCCGTCCAGGGCGCGGCAGACGCGCGCCAAGGTCGACAGCGTCGCGGCGTCGGTCCCGAGGTCCGTGCGCACCGCACTGGCCCGGTCGCGCAGCAGCCGGACGGCCGGCGCGGACTCGATCTTGTCGGGATCGGCGTCTTCGGCGGGCAGGAGCAGCGGCGCGACCGGCCACAGCGCTTCGCCCGTGATGCCGAGGGGCTCGCGGCTCGTCGCGAGGATCCGCAGCCGCCGGCACTCGCCGAGCACGCGGTGCGCGAAGGCCGCCGCGGACTCGATCACGTGCTCGCAGTTGTCCAGGACGAGGACCATGTCGCGGTCGCGCAGGGCCGCGATGACCCGGTCGATCGGCTCGGTGTCCGGGGTCTCGCCGAGCAGCGCGTCCCGCAGCTTCAGCGCGGCGAGCGTCGCCTGGGCGACGTCGCCCTCGGTCGGCGCCAGCTCGACCAGCCACACCCCGTCCGGGCGGTCGCCGAGCAGCGTGCGCGCGGTTTCCGTGGCCAGCCGGGTCTTCCCCGAGCCGCCGGGCCCGACGAGGGTGGTGAGCCGGTGCCCGGCGACGAGGTCGCCGACCGCGGCGACGTCGGCGTCCTTGCCGACGTAGCTGGTCAGCTCGGCCCGCAGGTTGCTCTTCGGGGCCTCTTCGCGGCGACCCAGCTCGCCCCGCAGCAGCGCGACGTGCAGGTCGGACAGCTCCGGCGACGGGTCGACGCCCAGCTCGTCGGCCAGGGTTTCGCGCAGGCGCTCGAACACGAGCAGTGCTTCGCTGTCGCGGCCGCTCGCGACGAGGGCGCGCATCAACGCGCCGACCAGCCGTTCCCGGACCGGGTGCGCGGCGACGAGGTCGGTCAGCTCGGTGACGACCTTCGTGCCGTGGCCGAGGCCGATCTCCGCGTCGAACCGGTCTTCCAGAGCCGCCAGGCGCAGGCCCTCGAGCCGGGTCACCGCCGCGTCGAAAGCCGCGCTCTCCTGCAGGCCGACGTCCTGCATGGCCGGGCCGCGCCACAGCGCGAGGGCTTCGCGCAGCCGCCGCGGATCGTCGTCGTCGCGGGCCTGGCCGACGAGCCGTTCGAACCGGACGGCGTCGACGTCGTCCGGCGTGACGGCCAGCCGGTAGCCGTTCGGCCGGCCGTCGACCGAGCCGTCCGGCAGCACCTTCCGCAGCCGGGAAACCAAGCGCTGCAACGCGTTCGCGGCGTCGGCCGGCGGCTGCTCACCCCAGATCCAGTCGACCAGCGCGGTCTTCGGGACGACGTGACCCGGCTCGAGCGCGAGCGCGACCAGCAACCCGCGCAACCGCGCGCCCGGCACGTCGGCCGAGACGCCGTCGTCCGTGCGAACCTCGAATGGACCCAGCATCCCGATCTGCACCGGGCAAGTCTGCCACGGGCCCCTGTCCGGGCCGTGTCAGCGCCGTGTCAGGCCGTTCGGCGACCGTTGCCGCAACGACCTCCACGAAAGGACCTCCGATGAGCCAGACGGTCGACTTCCCGAACGGCCTCCCGATGGACCGCGACGCGGGCCCCTTCGACCCGCCGAGCGAGCTCACCCGGCTGCGCGAGACCCGCCCGGTCTGCCCGCTGGTGTTTCCCGACGGGCACGAGGGCTGGCTCGTCACGGGCTACGAAGCGGTGCGTCAGATGATGGCGGACGTCCGGTTCAGCTCCCGGCTGGACCTCGACGTCGTCCACGTGCCGTTCGAGACGCCCGGCATGCCCGTCGCGACCGAGCCGTCGCCGCAGCTGCCGGGCATGTTCATCGCCATGGACCCGCCGGACCACGGGCGCCTGCGCAAGCGGCTCACCGGCGCGTTCACCGTCAAGCGGATGAAGCAGCTCGAAGAGCACATCGCCGAGATCGTCGAGCGGCAGCTGGACCACCTGGCCGGGCTGACGGCGCCGGTCGACCTGGTCAAGGAGTTCGCGCTGCCGGTGCCCTCGCTGGTGATCTGCGAACTGCTGGGTGTCCCCTACGAGGACCGGGGGAGTTTCCAGGCCAACTCGGCGCAGTTCATGGTCCGGGAGCAGGCGCTCGAGGAGAAGATGGGCGCGTACATCGCGCTGAACACGTACCTGGCCGAGCTGGTGACGCGCAAGCGCGCCGAGCCCGGTGAGGACATCCTGTCCGACCTGGCCGCCCAGGACGACCTCACGATCGAGGAGCTGACCGGCGTCGCGTTCCTCCTGCTGCTGGCCGGGCACGAGACCACGGCCAACATGCTGTCCCTCGGCACCTTCGCGCTTCTGGAGCACCCGGCCGCCTTGGCCGAGCTGCGGGAGGACCCGTCGTTGATGCCGGGTGCGGTGGAGGAGCTGCTGCGGTACTTGTCCGTGGCCGACATCTTCTACCGGTACGCGACCGAGGACCTTTCGCTGGGCGGCGAGACGATTCCCAAGGGGTCGACGGTCGTCGTTTCGCTGCTGGCCGCCAACCGGGACCCGCGGCGGTTCGAGCATCCTGACGAGCTGGACCTGCGGCGCAACGCCCGTGGCCTGCTGTCGTTCGGGCACGGGGTGCACCAGTGCCTGGGGCAGCAGCTGGCGCGGATCGAGATGCGCGCGGGGTTCGAGGGCCTGCTGCGGCGGTTCCCGGGGCTCGCGCTGGCGGTTCCGGCCGGGGAGGTGAAGCTGCGGACCGACATGAACATCTACGGGGTGCACGAGCTGCCGGTCACCTGGTAGCGGTGCGCGCCCGCATCCACAGGACGACGTCGAGGCAGCGCAGCAGGCTGATGTCCTTGATCCCGCCTGCCTCGGCTCGGAGGGCGGTCAACGCCGGTGCTCGCGACGGGTCCGTGTGGAACCAGCTCCACAGGCAGTGCCACTCGCTCTTCGGCGTCTTCAGCACCGATCTGACCTGGTTGTCGTAGACCGGGATCAGGTCGGGGCGCTTGCGGGCCAGGAGCTTGGCGGCCGTCACCGGGCGGTGCTTGCCGCCGCAGCGCCGGAACAGCTCCCACAGCTCGCGGGCGGGTGCGTCGCCGTCGTACGTGCACCACGGGGCCGCGTGCATCGGGACGTTGACCGGGATCTGCTCCAGTAGGTCCCGGATCCGGTGGGCGTGGGTCATCGTCGCGTCGATGGCCACGTTCGCCAGGCTCGTGATGCTGAGGAAGTTGAGCGCCAGGACGTCGGCCTCGGTCACCGTGTTGGCCGCTCCCGGGCGGTCGCCGCCGCCGGCGAAGCGTTCGAACCAGCGGCCCGTGTAGCGGCTTTCGGTGAAGTAGCGCCGGAGGGCCGACAGCGACTCGTCGCGGTGGGCCCCTCTGACGCAGTCGTCCAGGAGTTCGTGCTGGTAGGCGTAGTCGTGCATGGCGAACGCTCCCCTCGTCGCGGATGAGGGTCGCGTTCGCCGTGGTGGCCGTTACGGCAGCGCGTTCAGCCAGTTCTCCACCACGCCGAAGTAGACGGGTGCGTTCGGGGCGTAGTTGATCGCGTGACCGTAGCCGTCGAGGATGTACGTCTGCAGGGACGAGCCGAAGAACGGTGCCTCCGACGCCTGCAACGCCGCCGGTGACGAGCAGTCGCTCCCCAGCGGCAGGCCGCAGAAGTTGGGGTCGTCGCCGACCACCAGCAGGGTCGGCGCCGTGATCTGCTGCGATGCCGGGGTGACCACTGTGGTCAGGGTCAGGCTGTCCACCGCCTCGGTCGTCGCGAAGACGTCCTTTGTGGACTCGTCGTAGGCGATCGCGCCGGCGTCGTACGGGCCTGGGGTGTGGAAGGCCGTGTACCTCGTGTCCGGGTCCGTGGTCAGGTAGCCCGCGTCGCGGCCCGGCAGGTCCGGGTCCAGGGTGGCCGGCTCCATCTGCGCCAGCGTCGGGATCACCGTGGTCAGGTTCATCCGGTGCGTCATGCCCGTGACGAGCACGCCGTCGACGTCGTGGTAGCGGCCCGCCTCGATCATCGCCATCGCCGAGCCGATCGAGTGACCGCCGACGACCACCTTCGCGAAACGCGGCCGCACCGACTGGATCACCTGGTGCGCCGCCACGGCTTGGGCCGACGCGCTCAGCAGGGTGCTCAACGGCTTCGAGCTGGCGCCCGTGCCCAGGCGGTCGAGGGCGAGTGTTGCGATGCCCGCCTGGTTCATCGCCAGGCGGAACGAGCGCACTTCCGGCGTGTAGGCGATGTCCCAATAGGACGCGTTGTACGTGCCGCCCGGGATCAGGACCGCCACCGTCGACGCGCCGGGCGGCGCGCACAGGCGGCCGTGCATCGTCTGGGGCAGCAACCCCACCGTGACCGGGACGTACAGGTCTTCGCACGTCGCGGCGTAGGCCGGGGCGGGTACGAACAGCGTGGCCGCGAACAGCGAGAGCGCAGCACAAAATCGGCGGAACAAGGGGGACGACCTCCAGCTAGGAACGGGGGACCGCCGTCATCGGCAGGCGGTCCGGGTAGGCGGCCGAAGTGAACTTCACGCGCACCGGGCGGCCCGGTACCGGGACCAGCCGCCAGCGCGCGGCCACCGTGGCCACCGTGATGACGATTTCGCTCTGGGCGAAGCGGTTTCCGATGCACTGGCGGTTGCCGGCGCCGAACGGGATGAACGCGCCCTTCGGCACCTCGGGCGAGCGCGTCCAGCGGCCGGGGTCGAACCGGTCCGGCTCGGCGAAGGACGCGGGGTCGTGGTGCAAGGCGTGCGGGCTGACGATCACCTCGGACCCTTCCGGGAGCCGGACGCCGCCGAGGTCGACGTCCTCGAGCGTGCGGCGCATCAGCATCCAGAGCGGGTAGCAGCGCAGGACCTCGTCGACCACCTGCCGGACGTACTCCAGCCGCGCGAGGTCGTCGACGGTGACCGGCCGCCCGCCCAGCACCTCGTCGACCTCCGCGTGCACCCGCTCCTCGACCTCCGCGTGGCGGCCGAGTTCGTGGAACGTCCAGGCGAGCGCGAGCGCCGTCGTTTCGATGCCCGCGGTGAGCAGCGTGAGCACCTCGTCGCGGGCCTGCTCGTCGGTCATGCCGGCCAGCAGGAGCGTCGACAGCAGGTCGCCGTGGTCGGCGCCGTCCTCGCGCCAGTCCCGGATCACCGCCACGACGATCTCCCGCATCCGCCCGATGGCTTCGTCGAACCGCCGGTTTCCGGGCACCGGGAGGTTTTCGACGAACTTCGGGGACAACGCGCGAACCATTCCCTGCTGGATGATCAGGTAAATGGACCGGCGAGCTTCGGCGATCGCCGCTTTTCCCAGTTCGGTCGAGAACAACGCTTCGCCGACGATCGTCACCGCGAGCCCTTGCAGGTCTTCGTCGAGCTGCCGCACTTCGCCCGGCTGCCACGAACCGGCCAGCTCGGCCGCCGCACGCCGCATGGTCTCGGCGTACGCGGCCAGCCGGTCGCGGTGGAACGCCGGCTGCATCAGCCGCCGCTGCCGCCGGTGGAAGTCGCCGTTCGACAGCACCAGGCCGTTGCCGACGAACGGCCGGAACTTGTCGAACATCGCGCCCTTGCGGAACTTCGGCGCCGCCGTGACCAGCACTTCGTGGGCCAGTCGCGGGCTCGTGACGAAGTAGGCGGGCATCGGGCCGAGGTAAAGCTTGACGATTTCGCCGTGTTCGTGCAGGGAATCGGTGAACGCGAAGCGTTGCCGCAACAGTGCCGGGGTGTGCCCGAGAAAAGGCCACCGGCCCGGCGCCACCGGGACGGTCATGCGGACTCCTCGTTTACGCCATTGTGTGGATTTCCCAAGGAGACGGCCTACGGTAGGCGCGTCCGGCGGAACGGGACAGTGCCCGATCGGGTGGTGTGCCCTCACGCGGATGGCGCAATCACCGATCCCGGGGGAATCGCTAAGCTCTTTGCGATCCGACGCGGCTGAGAAGGTGTTTCTCTTGACACGATCACCGGAATGGGTTCCCACTGGTGTCGATATCTCGGTGCCGAGCATCGCGCGCACTTACGACTTCATGCTCGGCGGTGGCCACAACTTCGCCGTCGACCGCGCGGTGGGGGAACAGATCGAGCGAGCGATGCCCGGGCTGCGCGACGCCGCGCGCGTGAACCGCGCGTTCCTCGGCCGCGCGGTGCGGTTCATGACCGGGCAGGGGATCCGGCAGTTCCTCGACCTCGGCTCGGGCATCCCCACGGTGGCGAACGTGCACGAAGTCGCCCAGGCGCAGGACCCGGGCTGCCGCGTGGTGTACGTCGACCGCGATCCGGTCGCCGTCGCGCACAGCGAACTGATCCTCGCCGGAAACGATCACGCCGCGATCGTCCAGGCCGACATGCGCGACCCGGAAAAGATCTTCGATTCGCCGCCGGTGCGCGGCCTGCTCGATCTCGAAAAGCCCGTCGGCCTGCTGATGCTCCTGATGTTGCACTGGGTCCCCGACGATTCGGACCCGCTCGACCTCGTCGCGCGGTATGGTGCGGCGCTCGCGCCCGGGAGTTTTCTCGCGATCACCCACGTCACGGGCGACCACCAGGGCGAAAACCTCGAAGAAGCGACCGACGTGATCAAGGAAAGCCGGAGTCCCGACCAGGTGACCCTGCGGACGCACGCCCAGGTCTCCGCGCTTTTCGGCGGTTTCGAAATCGTCGAACCGGGGCTCGTCGGCTGCGGGGAATGGCGGCCGTCGGGGCCGGCGGACATCGCCGCGGCGGCCGAGATGAACATGCTCGTGTACGCCGGAATCGGCCGGAAGAGCTGAGCGGGCGCCGCGCATGCCGATGACCCACGAAGCGCCGAAGCCGGCCGCCGGCCCGGATCCGGAGCGCGCCCGGACGGTGCTCGCCCGGAAGTGGGCCTACCTGCTCAGCAGCGTCACCGTCGTGTCGCTGAGCCGGGAGGAGCTCGACCGGGAACTGCGCGGGATGCTCGACACGCTCGTCGAAAGCCTGCGCGGGACGTCCGCCGACACGAAGCCCGCGGAGCACATCGGCGCGCGGCTGGTGGCGCTCGGCTACGTCGGCGAACCGGGGTTGCGGTGCACGCTCGACGTCCTCGGGAAGGGCCTGCCCGCACTGTCCGAACTGGACGGTCGCGCCGAGCGGGTCGTGCTGGCGCTCGGCGCGCTCTCGTGCGGGTTCCTGCTCGCGCACGAACGCAGCGTCCTCGACCAGCAGGAAATCATGCACCTGTCGCTGCTCAAGGCGGTGCGGGACGCGCAGTGGCACCTCAAGCAGAGCGAAGCCCGCTTCGACGAGGTCGTGACGTCTTCGGCGAGCGGCATCGCGCTGGTCGCCCTCGACGGCCGGATCGTGCGGGCGAACGCCGCGCTGGCCGTGATGCTCGGGCACGCCGCCGGCGAGCTGACCGGGACGCTGCTGGACGACGTCGTGCACCCGGACACCGTCGACGTGCTGCGCGAAGCGATGAAAGCGCTGGCCGACGGCGGCAAGGAGCGGATCCGGCAGTCGCAGCGGCTGCTGCGCAAGGACGGCGACGTCGCCCGCATCTCGCTCACGGCGTCCCTGCTGCGCGACGCCGAAGACCGGCCGGGTCACTTCGTCGTCGTGGTCGAGGACGGCACCGAACTCATGCTGCTGCAAGGGGAACTCAGCCGTCAGGCCCTGCACGACGTGCTCACCGGGCTGCCGAACCGCCAGTACTTCGGCACCCACCTCGAGGCGGTGCTGCGCCGCGCCGACCCGGACTACGGCGTCACGCTGTTCCAGGTCGACCTCGACGCGTTCGGCATGGTGTGCAACAGCCTCGGCCGCCGCGTCGGCGAGCAGCTGCTGGTGCACTTCGCCCAGCGCCTCAAGGCCGTGATGGCCCGCGAGAAGGCCATGATCGCGCGGTTCCACGCCGACGAGTTCGGCATCCTCGTCGAGAACTCCGCGACGACGCCGGACATCGACGCCATCGTGCGCGCGATCAACCACGAGCTGGCCGAGCCGTTCTTCGTCGACGGCCACGGGCTCGCGCTCTCGGCCAGCGCGGGTGTCGTGCACCGGCCGGACAGGGGCATCGACCCCGCCGAGCTGCTGCGCGCGGCCGACGAGACGTTGCGGCGCGCGAAGGTGCGCCGGCGCGGCCAGTGGAAGATGTTCGACCGGGAGGCCGACGCCGAGGACCGGCGGACGCAGGCGCTGGCCGTCGGCATGGCCGGGGCCTGGGAGAACGGCGAGCTCGCCGTGCGCTACCGGCCGTTGGCGAAGCTCGAGGACGGCGAAGTCGCCGGGTTCGAAGCGCGCCTGCACTGGGCCCGGCCGGCCGGGCCCGCGCTCCCGCACGAACGCTGCGCGGAGCTCGCCGAGTCGACCGGGCTCGTGCTGCCGCTCGGCGACTGGCTGCTGCGCGCGGCGGGCCGGCAGGGCGAATGGTGGCGGCAGCGCGCGGGTTCCCGGCTGCCGGTGGTCGCCGGGCTCACCCCGTTCCAGGTGTCGGACGAGGCGCTCGGCACCCGTGTGACGCGGATGCTGGCCGACACCGGCCTGCCGCCGGAGCAGCTGATGCTCGGCGTCCCGGTCGGCGCGCTGCGGGTGTCCGGCGTCGTCGAGAACGTCTCCGCGCTGGCCGGCCTCGGCGTGCGCGTCATGCTCGACGAGTTCGGCCTCGGGCCGGACGACCTGCGTGCGGCCGAAGACCTCCCGGTCGACATCGTGCGCGTCGACCGCCGGCTCGCCGAGTGGCAGGCGTGGTCCGGCTCGACGTTCCTCGGCGCACTGGTCCCGCTGGTGCGCCAGGTCGGCGCGACGCTCGTCGTCGACGGGATCCACACCGCGGACCAGGCGGGCTGGTGGCGTGCCGCGGGTGCGGAGCTGGGGACGGGCGACTACTTCGGCGTCGCCAGCGCACCCGGCGAGCTCGTCGGCAGCTTCGCCTGAGCCCGCCACCGCGTCAGGCCGACCGCCAGCAGCACGATCACCATGCCGCCGAGGACGCGCGGCGTCAGCGGCTCGCCGAGGACGAGCGCGCCGAGCGCGACCGACACCACCGGGAGCAGGTAGCCGACGGTCGCGGCCGCCGTCGGACCTTCGTCGGTGAGGATCCGGTAGTTGAGGTAGAAGGTGATACCCGTACCGAAGACGCCGAGGATCGTCACGGCGGCGACCGCGGTCAGGTTCAGGTGCGGGGCCGTCGTGGCCACCGGCAGCGCCAGCGCGGTCAACGCGGTGGCCGTCGCGAGCTGGGCCGCGGAGAGCGCGAGCGGCGCGTCTCCCGGGGGCAGTTTCCTGGCCATGTAGGCGAACGCGATCGCATAGCTGAGGCCGGCGCCGAGCAGTGCCAGCGCGCCGCCGCTCAGGAGCCCGGACCGCTCCCACGGCGCGAAGATCACCAGCACGCCGGCGAAGCCGAGGACTAGCCCGAGCAGCCGCACCGGGCCGAGGCGGCGGTCCGTGCCGAGCAGGACGCCGATCAGCAGCGACCACAAGGGCGTCGTCGCGTTCATGACGCCCGCGATCCCCGAGTCCACGGTGCGTTCCCCGATGCCGAAGAGCGCGAACGGCACGGCGTTGCAGAAGAACGCGGCGACGACGAGACGGCCCCACGTCCGGCGGTCGCGCGGGAGACGCTGGCGGGCCGCGAAGGCCATCGCCAGCAGCGTCACCGCGCCGAGGGCGCACCGGACGAGCGTGAGGTGGACCGGGCTGAGGCCGGTCAGGGCCAGCTTGATCCACAGGAAGCCCGAGCCCCACAGCAGCGCCAGCAAAACCATGCGTGTCACGGGATCCACGGTGCCGAAAGAGTCCTATCAGAACAAGCGAAGGTTCCTGCACGAACCGTTAAGCATCGCTTACATCGGATGCTCCATCCAGACGTTCGGCTCGACGTACGTGGCCGTGTCGTAGGCCGTCGACGCGTACACCGGGGCGATGCCGCCGGGGATGAAGTTCTCGCCGTCCTGCAGCTTCACGCCGGTCCACTCGCGCCAGCGGGCCAGGGAACCGGCCAGCGTCACCGCGAACGGGCACACCTTCACCACGCGCGCGCCCAGCCGTTCGTGCGTGCGCAGCCAGCGGTCGGCGAGCAGGCCGTCTTCCCGCCGGCGAGCCGCGTACTCGGCCATCGGGACCGCGGGTTCGGCCTCCTTGCCGATCGGCCGCACCGAGACGATCAGCTTGCGCAGCCCCGTTTCCGCGGCCCGCGCCTTCAACGCCTTCAGCATCGGAGTCGACAGCCCGGTGCCGCGCAGGTGCGGTGCGACCACGACTTCCAAGGCACACAACGCGTTCGGCTCGCGGCCGTCCATCACGTCCTGGGCCGCCCACTCGATGGCCTGGTCCCAGCCGTGGTCCGGCAGCTCGGTGCGGTCGTCGGCCGGGAACGCCAGCGGGACCGAGAGGGCACGGGCCACCGGGACGCCGTCGTCGTCGAGGGCGATCAGGAAGTAGCGCGCCCAGTGACGCAGGAACCGCTCGCCGGTGATCATCCGGCCGCTGGCGCCCTGGTAGATGAACAGGCCGCCGACGTCGCCGAGGTTCAGCGCCGCGTCGAGCAGGTCGGGGCGGGAGGCAAGATCGACGACGCGCATGCGCCCAGTGAAGCGAAAAGATCACCGTCCGGATAGCGGCATCCGGGCGACGCTCAGCGCAGTGCCTTCACGCGGCGGGTCAGCGCGGACGGGTCGAGGTTGGCGCGCGTGCCGGCATCGTGGCCGTCGAGGTAGCCGCTGCCGGACAGCCGCCGCGGCGCGGCCGAGCGCAGGTCGCCGTACTCGGTGTCGAAAGCGTGCTGCACCAGCTGCGCGCGGTCGCGGACGACCAGCTCGGCCGACCGTTCGCCGGACGGGGCCGTCCGGATCGCTTCGGTTTCGGCCGCGGTGAGGCGCTCGTGCACGGCGCGGGCGAAGCCGTGCAGCCACGTGCGCCGGTACGCCGCCAGCGACTCGCCGGGGAAGAAGCCGTCCGGCCGGACGCGCGTCAGCTGCGTGCTCGCCTGCAGCAGCAGGCTCGTGAACAGCAGCTCGACGCGGCCGAGGTCGGAGCGGTAGCCGAACACCGTGACGCTCTCGACCTTCTGGCCGTAGCGGTGCAGCAGGGTCCGGCAGCGCAGCGGGTAGGCGACCGACGTCAGCAGGCTCGCCTTGTCGCGGCTGTACGGGTCGTTCATCGGGATCTTGAGCGTGCCGATCTCGTCGGCGCTCGCCCCGGCCGCGGCGAGCATGGCCTGGTCGATCCCGTACCGCGCGACGAGCTCGGCGGCCTTCTTGTTGTAGGCCTCGGCCTCCGCCTCGGTGACCGCCGGGTCCTCGGCCTTGGCCAGCAGCTTCCGGATGCGCTCGAGCTGCGGGTCCGATTCGGTCATGCCGGGGAGCGTATTCGATCAGGTGTTCGGACGGGTGCACCGGGTGGGGCGTGTCGCGCCATCGGCACACTGGAGGCATGGTGACCATCGAGCGCTTCGACCCGGCGTCCGGCGACCTCGCCGGGTACCACGCCGTGCTGGTGGCGAGCCAGGCCGCCGACCGGCCGGGCGAACCACCGCTCCCGTTCGCGGAACTGGCCGGGCGGCTGGCCCGGCCGCTGCCGGGCCTGGGACCGGCGGCGCACTGGGTGGCCCGCCGCGGGGACGAGCTGGTCGCGTTCGCCGAGGCGCACTTCCCGGACGCCGAGAACAGCGGGATCGGGCTGACCGACATCGTCGTGCACCCGGCCGCGCGGCGCTCGGGAACCGGCACCGCGCTGCTGCGCGCGGTGCTGCCGGAACTGCGGGCCCGCGGCCGCCGGAGCGTCGAAGGGTGGCAGGTCGTCGCCGGGTCGGCCGGCGAGCGGTGGGCCGGCGCGCGGGGCTTCCGGCAGGTGCGCACGATCGTGCGTCAGGCGTTGGTCGTCGCCGACGCCGACCCGTCGCGCTGGGCCGTGCCGGTCCCGGCGGGGTACCGGCTGCGCGGCTGGACGGGTGCCGCTCCCGAAGACGTGCTCGGCTCCTACGCCGTCGCGCGGGGTGCGATCCACGACGCGCCGCTCGGGGGCTCGGGCTACCGCTGGCCCGAGTGGACGGCGGAGCGGGTCCGCGCCGCCGAAGCCGAGGCGCGGTCGCAGGGATTGGTGCAGCACGTCGTCGTCGCGATCCACGAGGAGACCGGGACCGTCGCCGGGCTCACCGAACTGTGCGTGCACCCACGCCGGCCGGACTGGGGCTACCAGCGGGACACCGCCGTGGTGGCCGCGCACCGCGGACGCGGTCTCGGTCGCTGCGTGAAGGCGGGCATGCTGCGCTCGTTGCTCGCCGAACGACCCGCGCTGCGCTGGATCAGCACCACCACCGGTGCGGAGAACGCGCACATGATCCGGGTCAACCGCGAGGTCGGCTACACCGAGCTGCCGGCCATGATCGCGGTTCAGCGGGACGTCGGCTGACCGAGGTACGCGTCGATCGTGACGGCCAGCGCCGACTCCGGCGACGGTGCGAAGCTGGCCCCGGCCAGCCCGCCCCACAGCCACAGCTGCGCGAGGCCGTGCAGGGCCGCCCACAGGGACGCGGCGACCAGCCGCAGGTCGGCGCCCGACCGCGCGAGCGGCGTCGGCACCGCCGCCACCAGCAGGGCGAAGGTGTCGAACACCGCGCTCGCCGCCGCCGAAAGCGCCGGGTCGGCCGCGTCGATCAGGTCGTGGCGGAACATCAGCTCGAACATCGCCGGGTTGGTCAGCGCGAAGTCGAGGTAGCTGTGGCAGGCGGCGGTCAGGCGCTCTCGCGGCGACGTCTCCGGCAATGTGTCCCGGCGCGCGAGCAGCTCGGCGTACCCGCGCGTCGCGACGGCGGACAGCAGTTCGGCGCGGCCGGAGAAGTGCCGCAGCGGTGCGCCGTGCGAAACACCGGCCGCCTTGGCGATCCCGCGCAGCGTGACCGCGCCGACGCCTTCTTCGGCGAGCAGCTCCGAGGCCGTCGTGATCAGGCGTTGCCGGGTGCCCACGCGTCGTCCCGGGTCATGGGCAGCAGGTCCGGGCGCTTCGGGAAGAAGCCGTCACCGGGCTGGCGGCCGATCAGGCGGTTGCGCGTGCGCGAGACGGCGACCGGCAGCACTTCGCGCAGCAGCCAGGAGAGGTCGGCGCGCCAGCTGCCCGGGGCCGCGACGCCGGGAAGCGGCGCGAGCCACTCGGGGTCCGGGTCCAGGCCGAGCCGGCCCAGGACGTAGGCGGCGAGCCTGCGGTGGCCGTGCGCGGACAGGTGGAGCCGGTCGGCGCCGAAGTACCGCGAGTCGGCGACGGCCTGGTCGGGCCACAGGTCGATGAGCAGCGCGCCGTAGCTGACGGCGGCTTCGCGGATGGCCTCGTTGAGCGCGACGATCCGCGGCCGCATCCGCCGGCCGAGCGGCATCCGGTGGGAGACGTCGCTGAGGGTGAAGGTGACGACGACGGGCGAGATCTCGGTGCAGGCGCGGACGGCGGCGTCGACCCGGCGGGCGACGGTCCGCTCGTCCCAGCCGCGGGACATGACGTCGTTGCCGCCGCCGAAGAGGGCGACGAGGTCGGGTTCGAGCCGGGTCGCCGCGGGGATCTGCTCGGGCACGATCTGGTCGAGCCGCCGCCCCCGGACGGCCAGGTTGGCGTAGCGGAACCCGGGCTCGTCCCGGGCGAGCCGGGCGGCGACGAAGTCGGCCCAGCCCCGGTAGGCGCGCTGGTCCGGGTACGGGTCGTCGAGGCCCTCGGCGCAGCTGTCGCCGACGACGACGAAACGGTGGTAGTTCATTCCGATCTCCGTAACCCGTGGTTCACCTTCCGGACACTGTCTATCAAACATCTGTAGACGGTGTCTACTTCGGGTTCACCCGGCGGTCCACGAGCGGAGCTTGTCGGGGTTGCGCACGGCCCAGATGTGCGTGATCCGTCCCTCGGCGACGTCGAACGCGTACACCGCCGCGAGTTCGCCGCCGCGCTGGATGACCAGGCCGGGCCGGCCGTTGACCAGGCGCTCCACCAGCGTCATGGGCTCGCCCGGCCGACCCGCGAGCTCGGCGAGGAAGCTCGCGATCAGGGTGCCGCCCGTGATCGGCTCCAGCGCCGCCAGGACCTGGCCGCCGCCGTCCGCGGTGAACGTGGCCGACGGGTCCAGCAGGGCGACCAGCGCGTCGATGTCCGCGGCTTCCCAGGCCTCCTTGAACGTGCGCACCAGGTCGGCCTGCGCCGCCACCGTCGGCGGCCGGGCCGTGCGGATGCGGCGGCGGGCCGCCGAGGCCAGCTCGCGGCACGCCGCCGGGGTGCGGCCGGTGATCTCCGCGACCTCGGCGAACGAGTAGCGGAACACGTCGTGCAGGACGAGGGCGACGCGCTGGGCCGGGGTCATCGCTTCGAGCGCCACCAGGAACGCCATGCTGACCGACTCGTCGAGGGTGATCCGGTCGGCGGGGTCGCCGGCCTGGTCGGGCACCGGCTCCGGGATCCACTCGCCCACGTAGCGCTCGCGCCGGACCCGCGCCGAGCCGAGCAGGTCGAGGCAGATGCGGCTGGTGACCGTCGTCAGCCACGCGCCGGGTGACGCGATCGCCGTCTGCTGCGCCCGCGGCAGCGCGTACCAGCGCGCGTAGGCCTCCTGGACGGCGTCCTCGGCTTCGGCCAGCGAGCCGAGCAGCCGGTAGGCGAGGTTGACCAGGTGACGTCGTTCCCCGACGACCGGCTCCGGTGGTTTCGTCATGACTCCTCCGACGGCACAGCGTCCCCGAACGTCAGGCCTGACGTTCCGGCGGGCCGTTTCGTCGTACCCGTCGTAGGACGCATTCGACCAGGGGAGAACCATGATCAGGATCGGAATCGTGCTCGGCAGCACCCGCCCGGGCCGCCGGGGGGACCAGGTCGCGCGGTGGGTCCACGAGCTGGCGAGCCGGCGCACGGACGCCGAGTTCGAGCTCGTGGACCTGCGCGACCACCCGCTGCCGCACCTCGACGAGCCGCCGATGGCGCCGGCGGGCCACCGCCACGAGCACACCCGGGCGTGGGCGGCCGTGCTCGCCTCGTTCGACGGCTTCGTGCTGGTGACGCCGGAGTACAACCACTCCGCGCCGGGTGTGCTCAAGAACGCCATGGACACCGTGTACTTCGAGTGGAACGACAAGGCGGCGGGGTTCGTCTCGTACGGCGGCGTCGGCGGGGCCCGCGCGGTCGAGCAGCTGCGGCTGGTCTGCGGCGCGCTGCAGGTGGCCGATGTCGCCCCGCAGGTCACGCTGCCCCTGGCCACCGAGTTCGAGGGCGAGGTCTTCAAGCCGGGCGAACACAACGTCGCCGCGCTGGCCACGCTGCTGGACCACGTCGTCCGGTGGAGCACCGCGCTCGCCTCGACGCGGGGGAGCGAAGAGGAGATCCGGGCCCGGATCGACGGGGTCGTCGAGTCGCTCCGGGCGAAGGACCTCGACGGCCTCAGGCGGATCTACGCGCCGGACGTCGTGTCGTTCGACGTCGAGCCGCCGCTGCAGCACGTCGGGATCGACGCGAAGCTCGCGAACTGGGCGAAGGTGTTCACCTTGTTCGAAAAGGTGGACTACGAGGTCCGCGACCTGACCGTCACCGTGGGCGCGGACCTGGCCGTCGGGCACGGCTTCGGCCGGGTCAGCGGCACCCTGCGCGACGGGACGGCGGTGGAGGGCATGTGGGTGCGGGCCACCTTCGTCTTCCGGAAGGCCGGGGGCGACTGGGTGATCGTCCACGACCAGGCGTCGGTGCCGTTCGACATGGCGACCGGCAAGGGGGTCACCGACCTGGAGCCGTGACGCGTCAGGCGAGCCGCGCGCGGTGGGCCGCGACGGCGGCGCGCCGCGGGTCGGACCGTGGGAGCGTGGCCAGCAGTGCGTCCAGCACGGCGAAGTCGTCGACCCCGCACGCCGTCTCCCAGAACGACCACAGCACGGCCGGGTCGCCGCTGTTCAACGCCACCTGACGTACTTGCGCGGTCAGCGTTTCCCGCTCCTCGCGGATCGCGGGTGCTTCCGACTCCGGCAGCAGCGCGCCGCGGAAGTCGCGCAGGACGCCGGCCGGGGTGCCGGACCGCAGCGCGGCGCGGGCCCGGACGAAGTCCGCGTCGACCTCCGCCGCCAGCCGGTAGGGGCGCGTCTGCACGACCGACGCGCCCAGCTGGGACCGCAGGCGGTGGATCTCGGCGCGGACCGTCACCGGGTTGCCGGTCTCGCCGTAGAGCTGCAACGCCAGCCGCTCCGCCGAAAGGCCGCTCGGGTGCAGTGCCAGGAGCGTCAGGATCTCGGCGTGCCGCAACGTGATGGGGACTTCGCGACCGTCCACAGTGGTCGAGTGGGCGCCGTCGGTCAGGTATTCCAGGCGCAGCCGGGAACGGTGGCCGGTGCCGCCGCCCGAGCGCAGGCGCAGCAGGTAGCCCTCGTCGAGGGGCTCGACGGTGGCGAGGCGGCCGTCCGGCAGGGCGACCGTCCCGCCGCCGCGCCGGATGTCCACTGTGGACGGGAGAAGGCACGCCTGGGCGGCCAGCACCCGGCCGCCGGCCGAGAGCAGCGCGCCCGGCCGGCCGCGCAACGCCTCCAGGTGCGGCATGTTGACCCGGCGCAGGCGCTCGTCGCGGACCGCGAGGTGGGCGCGCAACTGGCCCTCCGCGAGCTGGGCCGTCGCGGTGACCAGGGAAAGCATCGCCGGGTGGACCGTGCGCAGCGGCCCGCTGACGTCGATCGAGCCGAGCAGCAGGCCGGTTTCGGGGTCGCGCACGGGCGCCGCCGCGCACGTCCACGTGTGGTAGCGGCGGACCAGGTGCTCGGCCGAGTAGATCTGCACCGGCTCGCCGGTCGCGAGCGCCGTGCCCATGGCGTTCGTGCCGATCGCTGCTTCGCTCCACTGGGTGCCTTCGACGAGACCGACGCTGTCGCCCCGCAACAACTGGGCTGTCTCGCCCTCGCGCCACAGGATGAGGCCGTCCGCGTCGGTCACGATCATCACGTGCTCGGCGTCGTCGGCGATCGTCACCAGCATCTGCCGCAGCACCGGCAGGACCGGGGCCAGCGGATGGGCTTCGCGCAGCGAAGGGAGGTCGCCCTGCGAGTACACGAACGGGGCTTCGCCCTCGTCCGGGTCGACGCGGGCCGCGAGCGAGCGGTTCCAGGAGTCGGAGACCACGGAGCGTGGCGGCCGGGGGCCGGGAACGCCCTGGAGCACCGCCTCGCGGACGTGCTCCAGCAGCCGCGCGTACGACTCGGGGTCGCGCAGCAGCTCCGGTTCGGGCGCCTCTGCCACGTCCTCCAGCGTAGAGAGCCAGCTCACAGCGTTGCAACGCGCGTGCAACGTTGCCCCGCCTAACTTCGCCGCCATCAGCCCAACCGTCACTCCGAGCAACGAGGCAGGGAAGATGGTCCAGTACGCCGCACCGAACACCGAAGGCAGTGTCGTCAGCTACGAATCGCGCTACGACCACTACATCGGCGGCGAATACGTACCGCCCGCGAGCGGCCAGTACTTCGAGAACCCGACTCCCGTCACCGGGAAGACGTTCTGCGAGATCGCCCGGGGTAACGCCCAGGACGTCGAGAAGGCGCTCGACGCCGCCCACGGCGCCGCGCCGGCGTGGGGCCGCACCTCCGCCGAGGAACGCGCGAACATCCTGCTCAAGATCGCCGACCGGATGGAGCAGAACCTCGAGGCCATCGCGGTCGCCGAGGCGTGGGAGAACGGCAAGGCGGTCCGCGAGACCCTCGCCGCCGACATCCCGCTGGCCATCGACCACTTCCGCTACTTCGCCGGCGCGCTGCGCGCCCAGGAGGGCGGCATCTCCCAGGTCGACGAGAACACCGTCGCCTACCACTTCCACGAGCCGCTCGGCGTGGTCGCGCAGATCATCCCGTGGAACTTCCCGATCCTGATGGCGGTCTGGAAGCTCGCCCCGGCGCTCGCCGCGGGCAACGCGATCGTGCTCAAGCCCGCCGAGCAGACGCCGGCGTCGATCCACCTGCTGTTCTCGATCATCGGCGACCTGATCCCGCCGGGCGTGGTCAACATCGTCAACGGCTTCGGCGTCGAGGCCGGCAAGCCGCTGGCCTCCAGCAACCGCGTCCGCAAGGTCGCCTTCACCGGCGAGACCACCACCGGGCGGCTGATCCTGCAGTACGCCAGCGAGAACATCATCCCGGTGACCGTCGAGCTGGGCGGCAAGAGCCCGAACATCTTCTTCGACGACGTCGCCGCGCAGAACGACGACTTCTACAACAAGGCGCAGGAAGGCTTTGCGCTCTTCGCGCTGAACCAGGGCGAGGTCTGCACCTGCCCGTCGCGGGCGCTGATCCAGTCGGGCATCTACGACCGGTTCCTCGGTGACGGCGTCGAGCGCGTCCGCAAGATCAAGCAGGGCCACCCGCTCGACACCGAGACGATGATCGGCGCGCAGGCCTCGAACGACCAGCTCGAGAAGATCCTGTCCTACATCGACATCGGCAAGCAGGAAGGCGCCGAGATCCTCACCGGTGGCGTGCGCAGCGACCTCGGCGGCGAGCTGTCCGGCGGCTACTACGTCGAGCCGACGGTGTTCGCGGGCGACAACAAGATGCGCGTCTTCCAGGAGGAGATCTTCGGCCCGGTCGTGTCGGTGGCGAAGTTCGACGACTACGCCGACGCCATCAAGATCGCCAACGACACGCTGTACGGCCTCGGCGCCGGCGTCTGGTCCCGCGACGGCAACACCGCCTACCGCGCCGGGCGTGACATCCAGGCGGGCCGCGTCTGGGTGAACAACTACCACGCCTACCCGGCGCACGCGGCGTTCGGCGGCTACAAGGCGTCCGGGATCGGCCGCGAGAACCACAAGATGATGCTGGACCACTACCAGCAGACGAAGAACATGCTGGTCTCCTACTCCGACCAGGCGCTCGGGTTCTTCTGATGACACAGAGGGTCGACTTGACACCGGCTGCCGCGGATCTCCTGCGGCAGTTGGTGTCACTCCACGGGCCGGTGATGTTCCACCAGTCCGGCGGGTGCTGCGACGGCAGTGCCCCGATGTGCTACCCGCTCGGCGAGTTCAAGACCGGTGCTTCGGACGTCAACCTCGGTTCGCTCGAGGTCGAGGGGATCGAGGACGTGCCGGTGTGGATGTCCGGTCCGCAGTTCGAGTACTGGAAGCACACGCACCTGACGATCGATGTCGTGCCCGGCCGCGGCAGCGGGTTTTCCTTGGAGGCGCCCGAAGGCGTGCGTTTCCTGATCCGTTCGCGGCTGCTCACCGACGAAGAGTCGGCGGCGCTGAACTGAGGGAGCCGAACAACGCCGTGGCGAGCACCAGCCCTTCCCGGGCAACCGGGGAGAGCAGGTGCTCGTCCGGCGCGTGCTGCTTGCAGCCCGGGTAGGAGTGCGGCAGCCAGAGCGTGGCCAGGCCGAGCACGTCGGTGAAGACGTGGTTGGGCAGGCCGCCGCCGAAGCTGGGCAGCAGGGCCACCGGCTTTCCGGCTTTGGCCAGTGCTTCGCGGGCCCAGGTCACCCACGGGTCGTCCACCGGGGTGCGGCTGGCGCGGAAGCTGCTGTCCGTGGTCACAGACACCATCGGGAATCCTTGCGCCGCAAGGTGTTCCTCGATCGTCTCGGTGACGTCGCCGACGTCGGTGCCCGCGAAGTACCGCAGCTGCAGCACCGCGCGGGCGCGGCCGGGGATGGCGTTGACCGGGCGGTCGGCGTTCCCGGCGTCGAGGGCCAGCACCTCCAGGGTGTTCCAGCCGTAGAGCCGCTCGGCGGGGCTCAGTCGCGGGTCGCCCCAGCCTTCGTCCGCGTCGACGACCACGTCGGCCAGCGCGGCGCGCACGGAGTCCGGCAGTTCCGGCGGCAGCAGCCCGGGGACCCGGATGCGGCCGTGGCCGTCGACCAGGCTCGCGATCGCGGCGGCCAGCGTCGTGGCCGGGTTGCGCAGGATGCCGCCCCAGTTGCCGGAGTGGGCGCCGCCGGGGCGGAGGTCGACGTCCAGGTCGATCCGGATGCCGCCGCGCGCGCCGAGGAACAACGTCGGGGTCGCGGCGTCGAGGCGCGGGCCGTCGGAGGCGATGAGGACGTCCGCCTTCAGGAGGTCCTTCTCCTGCTCGGCGAACTCCGTGAGCCCCGGTGAGCCGATCTCCTCGCCGGTTTCGAAGAGGAACTTGAGGTTGAAGCCGAGCTTTCCGCGCGCTTCGAGGACCAGCCGCAACGCCGTCAGGTTGATCAGGTGCTGGCCCTTGTTGTCGGCGGTGCCGCGGCCGTACCAGTGGTCGCCCTCGGCGGTCAGCGTCCACGGATCACGGCCTTCGCCCCATTCGCCGGCCTCTCCGACGACGTCGGCGTGGCCGTAGCAGAGCAGTGTCGGCAGGTCCGCTCCTTCGGTGCGGACCCCGACCAGGAACGGGCCGCCCGCCCGGTCCGGGTTGGCGTGCTGCGTGACGTCGCAGCCCAGCCCGGTCAAGGCGGGCGTGAGGACTTCGTCGAAGTACGCCTGGATCGTGACGCGGCCCTCGGGGGCGTCGCTCACCGTGGGGTAGGCGACCAGCCGGGCGAGTTCGGCGTAGAACGCGCCCGAGTCGACGTGGGCGCGGGCCTGGTCGAGCAGCTCCATGCTCGCCACCTTAAAGGAGGAAAAGTATACGAACGGTCGTGCTATATTCGGCCGCATGAACGTCGACAGCGTTTACGTGGGGGAACCGAGCGTCCTGGGTCACCGGCGCGAACTGCCGGTGCTGAGCGCGATCACGAAGGCTCGGGTCGCCGCGCCGGAACTGAAGCTGACCGAGCTGAACCTCGACGGCGACCGGCAGGCCGACCTGACCGTGCACGGCGGGGTCGACAAAGCGGTCTACGTCTACCCGGCCGAGCACTACGCGGCCTGGCGCGAAGACGGGCTGTCCGTGGCGGTCGCCGACTTCGGGGAGAACGTCTCGCTGAGCGGCGTCACCGAGGACGACGTGCGGATCGGCGACGTCTGGTCCTGGGGCGACGCGCTCGTCCAGGTCTCGCAGCCGCGGTCGCCGTGCTTCAAGCTCGCGATGAAGACCGGCCGCAAGGACGTCACGCCGCTGATGATCGACTCCGGCCGCAGCGGCTGGTACCTGCGCGTGCTGCGGCCGGGCACGGTGCCGACTTCGGGCGCGATCGAGCTGGTCGAGCGCGCGGACGCGCCGACGATCGCCGAGGTGTACGTGATCTCCTTCGCGAACTACGGCCAGCTGCCGCCGGAGCGCGTGGAGGCGGCGCTGGACCTCGCCGACCGCATCCTGGCGACCCCGGCGCTGTCGCCGTCGTGGAGCGTGGGCGTCCAGTCCACTGTGGACCGCTGGCGGGCCCGGCGTGCCGGCTGACGGCCGCCTCGCCCGCGGCGACGCGACCCGCCGCCTGGTGCTGCGCCGGGCGGTGGACGTCGCGTCGGTCGACGGCCTGGAGGGGCTCTCCCTCGGCCGGCTCGCCACCGAGCTGGAGCTGAGCAAGAGCGGTGTCTTCGCCCTGTTCGGCTCGAAGGAGGACCTCCAGCTGGCGACGATCGAAGCCGCCCTGGAGATCTTCCGCTCGCACGTCGTCACGCCCTCTGCCGACGTCGGCCCGGGGTTGCCGCGGCTGCGGGCGATCTGCGAGAACTGGCTGGACTACTCGGAAAAGCGGGTGTTCCCGGGTGGGTGTTTCTTCTTCAACGTCGGAGCGGAGTTCGATGCGCACCCGGGCCGGGTCCACGACGCGGTGGCGGCGGCGAGCGGGTCGTTCGCCGCTTTCATCCGCGAGTCCTGCCACGAGGCCGTCGCCTTGGGCCACCTCGGCACCGACGCCGAAGTCCTGGCCTTCGAGCTGCACGCGCTGGGCCGCGCGGCCAACGCGGACGCCGTCCTCAACGGCGGCACCGAGGCGTACGAACTGGCCAGGCGCGCGATCCGGGCGCGCCTGGCCGCCTCGTAGCTACTTCCAGTCGACCTGCGGGCTGCGGTAGAAGTTGACGCCCTGGGCCGCCCAGCGCGGGGACTGCTTGGCCAGCCGCGCGCGGTAGGCGTCCCAGTTGTGCGTCGACTTCGGGGACCAGCCGATCTCCGCGATGCCCGGCAGGCGCGGGAACGCCATGTACTCGATGTCGGCGCTGGTGCGGATCGTCTCGGTCCACAGCGGCGCTTCGACGCCCGCGACCTGGCTCTCGCCGACACCGGTGACCAGCGACGCGGGATCCCAGTTGTAGCCGTCGCGAACCTCGATCAGCGCGGCCCAGTCCTGGCCCAGCGGCGTCTGCTCGGTGTACTTCATGTCCAGGTACGCGAAGTTCGCCGGCGACATCAGGATCTTGCTGCCGCGCGCGGCGGCGGCCGCGACGCTCGGGTTGTCGCCGCCGAAGTCCCAGTACTGCGGGACCGCCGACGCGGGCGGGTCCGACTTCGCGATTTCGTGCCAGCCGGTGACCTTCTTGCCGTACTTGGCGACGATCGGCTGCACTTTCTTCTCGAACGCGACGTAGTCCGCGGGCGGCGTCGAGTGCGCCTCGTCGCCGCCGATGTGCAGGTACGGGCCGGGGGTGATGGCCGCCAGTTCGCGCACGACGTCCTCGACGAACTTGTACGTGACCGGCGAGGAGATGCACAGCGAGCTGTAGCCGACCTCGGTGTCCGTGCGGACCGGGACGGCCTTGCCGTCGCAGTTCAGCTCCGCGTACGTCGACTGGGCCGCGTTCGTGTGGCCCGGCATGTCGATCTCCGGGATCACCGTGATGTGCCGCGAAGCCGCGTACGCGACGATGTCCTGGTACTGCGCCTGGGTGTAGTAGCCGCCCGGGTCGCCGTCGACGGCCGTCCTGCCGCCGACCGTCGCCAGCTTCGGCCAGCTCTTGATCTCGATGCGCCAGCCCTGGTCGTCGGCCAGGTGCAGGTGCAGCGTGTTGACCTTGTACTGGGCGATCTGGTCGACGTACCGCTTGACCTGGTCGGGCTTGAAGAAGTGCCGTGCGACGTCGAGCATCGCGCCGCGCTCGGCGAAGCGCGGGTAGTCGAGGATCGTGCCGCCGGAAACCGGCCACGCCCGGTGCTGGACGCGCTTCGCGTCGATCGCCGACGGCAGCAGCTGCCGCAGCGACTGGACGCCGTCGAAGAGGCCGTCGGCGGTGTTGGCGGTCAGCGTGACGCCGTCGCGGGCGACCTTGAGCTCGTAACCCTCGGTGCCGATCCGGGGGTCGTGGCCGAGCCGCAGCGAAATCGCCGGCGCACCGCCCGCGCGCGGCACGACCGGCAGCGGGTAGCCGGTGGCCGGGCGCAGCAGGCCGCGCAGGTAGTCCGCGACCTGGCCGGCGCCGCGGTCGGCGGCGATCACGGTCGACGGCGTCAGCTTGAAGTCGCCTCTCGGGTCGGCCTTGGCGGAGACCGGCGCCGGGACGACGTCGGTCACGCTGCGTTCCGCGGTGGCGGGGGCAGCCGCCGCCGAGGCGGGCAGGCCGGCTGCCGTGAGACTCACGACAGCTGCGGTCAGGACGGCTCTGGACAAGCGCATCGGGGCACCTCCGGTCGGGGACTCCCGTCCAAAGGTACAGACCAGCCGCGGCATTTGGAACAGTCCTTAACGAAGGGCCTTCCGGATGGCTTCGAGCACGCTCGGGTCCTCGATCGTCGAGGGCACGGCCTCGTCGCGGCCGTCGGCGATCGCGCGCATGGTCTTGCGCAGGATCTTCCCGGACCGCGTCTTCGGCAAAGCGTCCACAATGGACACGTCGCGGAACGCGGCGACCGGGCCGATGTCGCGGCGGACCATGGCCACGAGCTCGTCGCGCAGCTGCTCCTCGGGGATGTCCTGGCCCGCCTTCAGGACGACGAACCCGCGGGGCAGCTGGCCCTTGAGCTGGTCGGCGACACCGATGACGGCGCACTCGGCGACGGCCGGGTGCGACGCCAGCACGGCCTCCATCGAACCCGTCGAAAGCCGGTGGCCGGCGACGTTGATGACGTCGTCGGTGCGGCCCATGACGAACAGGTAGCCGTCTTCGTCGACGTAGCCGGAGTCGCCGGTGAGGTAGTAGCCGTCGTAGCGGGAGAGGTAGGCCTGGCGGTAGCGCTCGTCGTCGCCCCACAGCGTCGTCAGCGACCCCGGCGGAAGCGGCAGCTTCACGGTGATGGCGCCTTCGCGCCCGGCCGGCAGCTCCGCACCGGCCTGGTCGAGGATCCGGACGTCCCAGCCGGGGACGGGCTTGGTCGCCGAGCCGGCCTTGACGTCCATCGGCTCGAGGCCGCGCGGGTTGGCCGCGATCGGCCAGCCGGTCTCGGTCTGCCACCAGTGGTCGATCACCGGCGTGCCGAGCTTCTCGTGCGCCCAGTGGTAGGTCTCCGGGTCGAGGCGCTCGCCGGCCATGAAGAGCGTCTTGAATGCCTTGAGGTCGTACTTCTCCAGCTCACGCGCGTCGGGGTCGACCTTCTTGATGGCCCGCAGCGCGGTCGGCGCGGTGAACAGGGCCTGGACGCCGTGCTCGGCGATGACCCGCCAGAACGCGCCCGCGTCCGGCGTCCCGACCGGTTTGCCCTCGTACAGCACGGTCGTCGCGCCGACCAGCAGCGGCGCGTACACGATGTAGGAGTGCCCGACGACCCAGCCGACGTCGGAGGCCGTCCACCAGGTGTCGCCCGCGTGGACGTCGTAGATCGCGTCCATCGAATAGGCCAGCGCCACGGCGTGGCCACCCGTGTCGCGCACGACGCCCTTCGGCTTCCCAGTCGTCCCGGACGTGTAGAGGATGTACAGCGGGTCGGTGGCCGCGACCGGGACCGGGCCGGCCGGGGTGGCGCCCTCGGCGAGTTCGTGCCAGTCGAGGTCGCGGTCGCCCAGTTCGGCCGGCGCCTGGTCGCGCTGCAGCACGACGACGTGCTCCGGCTGGTGCTCGGTCATCCCCAGCGCGGCGTCGATGATCGGCTTGTACTCGACCACGCGCGTCGGCTCGATGCCGCAGGACGCGGCCAGGACGACCTTGGGTTTCGCGTCCTCGATCCGCGCCGCCAGCTCCTTCGGCGCGAAGCCGCCGAAGACCACCGAGTGCACCGCGCCGATCCGCGCGCAGGCCAGCATCGCGATCGCGGCTTCGGGCACCATCGGCAGGTAGACGATGACGCGGTCACCCTTCGTGACGCCCAGGGAGCTGAGCGCACCGGCGAACCGCGCGACCTCGTCGCGGAGCTGTTCGTAGGTGTAAACGCGGCGCCGTCCGGTCACGGGCGAGTCCCAGATCAACGCGGCCTGGCCGCCGCGGCCGGCCTCGACGTGCCGGTCGAGCGCGTTGTACGAGGTGTTCAGCTCGGCGTCCGGGAACCACCGGTAGAAGGGCGGGTTCGAGTCGTCGAGCGCCCGTTCCGGTGCCTTCGTCCAGCTGATCTTCCCGGCCGCGGCCAGCCAGAACACGTCCGGCTCGGTCAGGCTCCGCCGGTAGGCCTCGGAGTACGCGCCCATGCCCCGCTCCTTCGCGTCGAACGTCTCGCCGACCCCATCATGACCCGGGGGCGGCGGGCTCGCCGGATTCCGGGCAGGCTGAAGACCCGGCAACCTCGCGGCGCCCGGCTGCGTCCTAAGCTGGACTGCGGGAAAACGCCGCAAGGCGGTACGAAGAGAACACCGACAGTGAGGGGAGCCCGGCGGTGAACGGACTCGCGAGCGCGTTGCTCTCGCTAGCCCATTCCTTGTTCGGCCCGGGCTTCTGCCCCGGCGACTGGGTCTGGGCCACGAGTGCGGCCGGCGCGCTCGTAGCGCTCTTGCCGCCGATCGGCGCGCTGGTCGTGTCGATCATCCGGAAGGGCACCGGCAACCGCTACGACGCGACGACGCTGGGTGTCTTCGGGGTGATCGGCCTGCTCAGCACGCTGGTGCTGCCGTGGCTGCTGTCCAACGGCGTGTCGGGCGTCTACCGCGCCGCCTTCACGGGCGAGAAGTCCGGCCTGTCCAAGACCGAGCTGGGGACGCTGAACAGCGCCGGCGGCTGCTGGGTGGACAACCAGAAGGAGTACCTCGGCGGCGGCCAGACCGTCTACGACGTGCTCTTCGCCCGGAGCGGGAAGGAAATCCCGTTCTTCGTCTACCTGATCGCCTTCATCGTGCTGTTCGGCGGCTCGCTGCTGTTCGTCATGCTGCAGGGCCGCACGGCCTTCCGCCGCGGCCCGAAGTGGCCGTCGCGGTTCTTCTGGATCCCGTTCGCCGCGATGATCGTGTTCAGCGTCGGCATGGAGGCCAACACCGCGCTGCACTTCTGGCTGGGCTTCCTGCCGTTCAGCGTGCTGGGGCTGATCCCGGTCGCGATGGTCGGGCCGCCGCCGTGGTCGGTGATCAACCGCTCGGACGCCCCGCCGCGGCGTGAGCAGGAGCCGTACCGGCCGCCGCCGTCGCAGGTCCAGCCGCGGCCGACCCCGCCGCCTCCGCCGCCCCCGATCAACAAGCCGTACCCGAAGACGGCGCTGGCGTCCGCGCCGGAGCCCCCGATGGCCGGGGCGCTGGCCGCGGCCCCCGGCCCGGTCCCGCCGCCACCCGGCTCGCGCAACGCCGGCGGCAGCCGCTACCGGCGCGTCAAGCAGCTCGGCGCGGGCGGGTTCGGCACGGTCTGGCAGGCCGTCGACACCCAGCTGAACCGCACGGTCGCGCTGAAGATCGCGCACGCGCCGGACCGCGACACCGCCGAGCGCATGCAGCGCGAGGCCCGCGCGCTGGCCGTGGTCAGCCACCCGAACTGCGTCAAGGTGTACGACCTGGCCGAGGAGCCGGACGGGCTCGCGCTGGTCATGGAGTACCTCGAAGGCCGGCCGCTGGCCGAGCTGGTCGACGGCCAGGGCCCGCTCGACGACGTCGCGGCGGGCCGGCTGTGGGCGACGATGGCGGGCGCGCTCGCCGCGGCGCACGAGAAGGGCGTGCTGCACCGCGACATCAAGCCGTCGAACGTCATCCTCGACCCGAGCGGCCTGGCCCACCTGATCGACTTCGGCATCGCCCGCAGCCAGGGCGACTCGAAGATGACGGCGACCGGCATGATGATCGGCACGCCGGACTTCGTGGCCCCGGAGCAGGCGATGGGCTCGGCGGCGTCGCCGGCGTCCGACGCGTGGCAGCTGGCGGCGACGATCAGCTACGCGCTGTCCGGCCAGCCCCCGCGCGGAACCCGTGAGACGCCCATGGCGGCCTTGATGGCCGCGGCCCGCGCCGAACCGGTGTCGCGGCTGCCGCAGCGAAGCGCCCACGCGCGGCTGCTGGCGGCGTCGCTGGACCCCGAGCCACGCCGTCGTCCGACGCTCAACGCGGTGCGCCGCGAGGTCGAGGGCTGGCTGTCGCGGGCGGGCAAGTCGCCGGACGGCCCGGTCACCCGCGTCGTTCCGCGCCAGCCGCACCACCGCTAGCCGGGCTTCACCGCCGAGAAGAGCACCAGCTGCTTCGGCTCCAGCCGGACGTCGACCTGCTCGAAGCCCGCCTTCTCGAGGCGGGCCGGGAACGTCGCCGCGTCGACGACGTTCATCGTGTCGCCGAGGTGCAGCAGGCGGAACCTCAGGTTGAGCTGGCCGTCGCTGCCGCAGTACGTGCCGCCCGGGCGCAGGACCCGCGCGGCCTCGGCGAAGATCGCGTCCTGCAGCCGCCGGGTCGGCACGTGGTGCAGCATCGTGAAGCAGACGACCGCCGAGAACCGGCCGTCGTCGAAGGGCATCTCGGCGCCGCTGCCCTCGACGACGTCGGCGCGGTCACCGAACTTCGCCCGCAGCAGCTCGCTCGACGCGGGGTCGATCTCCAGCACGGTCAGCTTCGGGACGGCGCCGAGCAGCACCTTCGTGGTGGCACCGAAGCCGGGTCCGATCTCGAGCACGTCGTCGCCCAGGTCACGGCCCGCCAGCCACGGGGTCAGGCGCTCTTCGACGGTCGCCGCCCACTTGTCCGAGCTGCAGATCTTGCGGTGGATCAGGTTCATCGGCATGCGTCCGACGCTATTTCGGCGCGCGCGTGGCCGGTAGCCGATAGCCTGCCAAGTCATGTCGCCGAACAGCCAGGCCATGCTCCTCGGCGAGGTCGACCTGCCCGCCGGCACCTGGTTCCCGTGGCACGAGCACCCGGTGCACCAGCTGGTCTGGTCGGCCCGCGGGGTCGTCGCGGTCAAGGCGGGCGACGCGGGCTGGGTGCTCCCGCCGACGCGCGCCCTGTGGCTCCCGGCCGGCCTCCGGCACCGCACCGGGGCCCTCGGCCGCGCCGCCCTGCGGGGCATCTACGCGGACCCGGCGCTGTCCCCGGTGTCGTGGCCCGAGCCGCGGCTGGTGGCGGTCCGGCCGCTGCTGCGCGAGCTCCTGGAGTACCTGACCGGCGACGGCGTGGGCCCGGCGGCCCGCCTGCGTGCCGAGGCGGTGGCGTTCGACCTGCTGGAGCCGCTCGACGTGGTCCCGATCGTGGTGCCGTCCCCGGCCGACCCGCGCGCCCGCGACGTCGAGCGGGCGGTGCTGGCGAACCCGGCCGACCCGCGGACCCTGGCGGAGCTGGGCCGTGACGTCGGCGCGGCCGAGCGGACGCTGGCCCGGATCTTCGTGCGCGAGTGCCGGATGCCGTTCGGCACGTGGCGCACCCAGGTGCGGCTCCGGGCAGCGCTGCCGTTGCTGGCCCAGGGCGCGGCGATGGAGACCGTGGCGCACCGGGTGGGCTACAGCTCCGCAAGCGCTTTCGTGGCGGCGTTCCGGCGTGCTGTCGGGGTCACGCCGGGGGCGTACTTCGCCGGCTGAGCTACCGCCAGGAGGGCAGCCAGCGCTCGGCCTCCCACTGGCCGGTCGTGATCGCGACGCCGTTCAGGATCGGCCACAGCCAGGCGAAGTTCGCCACCACCAGCCCGACGTACAGGCTGACGACGAGCAGACCGGTCCCGCGTCTCTCGAACCCGCGCCGGGCACTGCCCAGGATCTGGCCCAGGCACAACGTCAGCCCGAGCACCAGGAACGCGGCCAGCGGGGTCGCGTAGAAGAAGTACATCTGGCGGTCGATGTTGGTGAACCAGAAGACGTACCCGCCGAGGTAGCCCACCAGCACGGCCGCGTAGCGCCAGTCCGCGCGGAAGAACGAACGCCACGTCGCCCAGCCCAGCATCGGGATCGCCAGCCACCACATGGCCGGGGTGCCGATCAGCATCGTCGCGCTGACGCAGCGGGACTCGCCGCAGCCGGTGACGTCGCCGTCGTAGCTGTAGAGCATCGGGCGCAGGCCCATCGGCCACGTCCAGGGTTTCGACTCCCACGGGTGCGGGTTGTCCTTGGGCGTGACCAGCGTTTCGTGGAAGTGCAGGACGTTCGCCGTGTAGTCGCCGAGCGACCGCAGCGACGCCGGCACCCACGACCAGATCCCGGGCGCGATGTCCTTGATCTCGGTGTAGTGCCGGTCGGTCGCCGTTTCGCTGGCGAACCACGCCCAGTACGCGCCGAGGTACATCAGGAACGGGATCAGCAGGATCGACCACAACGCCGGCAGCACGTCCCGGCGGATCGTGCCCAGCCATGGCCGTTCGACGCCGGCCGCGCGCCGCGCCGCGACGTCGAAGCCGACGCACAGCAGCCCGAACGCGACGATGTAGTACAGCGCCGACCACTTGACGCCGAAGGTGAGCCCGATCATCAGCCCGGTCGCGAACCGCCACCAGCGGAAGCCCAGCTTGGGGCCCCATTCGGACTCGTTGACCCAGCCTTCGCGGACCGCCGTCGCGAGCCGGGTGCGCACCTGGTCGCGGTCGACGAGCAGGCAGGCGAACGCGGCCAGCACGAACAGCGCGATGAAGATGTCGAGCATGCCCATGCGCGACTGCAGGTGCAGCACGCCGTCGCTGATCACGAGGATGCCGGCGATGCCGCCGAGCAGCGTCGAGCGCGTCAGGCGGCGGGCGACGCGGACGGTCAGCAGCACCATCAGCGTGCCGGCCAGCGCGGGCACGATCCGCCAGCCCCAGCCGTTGTAGCCGAACAGCCATTCGCCGATCGCGATCAGCTGCTTGGCCAGCGGCGGGTGGACGACCAGCTCGTAGCCGTAGTTGTCCTCGTAACCGCCGTTGCGCAGCATCTGCCACGCCTGCGGCACGTAGTGCTTCTCGTCGAAGACCGGGCTGCCCTTGTCGGTCGGCACGCCGAGGTTCTGCAGCCGGACGATGCCGCCGATCACGGTCAGGACGATCGTGACGACCCAGCCGCGCAGCCGGTCGGTCGGCATGCCTCGGCCGAGCAGGGTCGCTTCGCGGTCGGTCGGCGGCCGGAGCGCCTCGACCGGGTCCGGCCGGACGCTTTCGTCGTCGGGACGGGTCAGCACGGCGGTCACGGGGGCGATCCTACGGGCGGGGCAGGGCGTGCGTCGTCCGGATCCGCTGATCAGCCTAGGCTGGGCGGGTGAGCTCACCGGTTCCTCCCGGCCGCCTGGTCCTGGCGGCGACGCCGCTCGGCGACGTCCGCGACGCCTCCCCCCGCCTGGCGGAAGCGCTGGCGGAAGCCGACGTCATCGCGGCGGAGGACACCCGGCGGTTCCGCTCGCTGGCCTCGGCGCTGGAGGTGACCCCGCGCGGGCGGGTGGTGAGCTTCTACGAAGACGTCGAGACGGCACGCCTGCCCAAGTTGCTCGAATCGTTACACGCGGGCGAGACGGTCGTGCTCGTGACGGACGCCGGGATGCCCAGTGTGTCCGATCCGGGGTTCCGCCTGGTGTCGGCGTGCGTCGCCGCGGACATCCCGGTGACGTGCCTGCCCGGGCCGTCCGCGGTGACCACGGCGCTCGCTTTGTCCGGTTTGCCGTGTGACCGCTTTTGTTTCGAGGGCTTCGCGCCGCGCAAGCCGGGTGAGCGGACCCGGTGGCTCACGTCGTTGCGCGACGAGCCGCGGACGGCGGTCTTCTTCGAATCCCCCCACCGGCTGGCGTCGCTGTTGTCCGACGCGGCTTCAGTACTCGGTGACGCTCGGCGCGCCGCCGTGTGCCGCGAGCTGACGAAGACGTACGAAGAGGTGAAGCGCGGCTCTCTCGCGGAGCTGGCTTCGTGGGCTTCAGACGGGGTGCGCGGGGAGATCACCGTGGTGCTGGAAGGCGCGGCGCCCCGGTCGGTTTCGGTGGCGGACCTCGTCGGCGAGGTCGCCGACCGGGTGGCCTCGGGGGAGCGCCTGAAGTCGGCGGCGGCGGAGGTCGCGGCGGCGGCCGGAGTGTCCAAAAAGGAGCTTTACGACGCCGTTCTCGTTGCCCGTCAGGCGAAGTAGTCCTTACGACAGAACGGAAATGTCCGATTTGTCGTAAGTGATCGATGTGAGATCCGGATTAAGCCATTCGGCCGCTACCGGATCAGTCGATCTTCGGCAATCGTACTGCTGGGCGCAGTGCGGGTTGTCCGGCTGCGGAGTGAGGGGATTCTCCAAGTGGCTTCTTTCGTGGGTGCATCGCGCCTGAGATCCAGACGTGGCGTGCTTTTCCTCGTGCTGGCCGTGGCGTTCGGGATCCTTCCCGCCACGGCCTTTTTGCGCCCGCCGGCCGCCGCGGCCGACACCGTCGCGCAGGTGCCGGACACCGCGCCCGACGAGGCGACGGCCGCGCGGTTCGCGGGCCAGGGCCGCAAACGCGTCCAGGTCACCGGGGAAACCACCGAAACCGCGGAGACGTTCGCCAACCCGGACGGCACCTTCACCACCACCCGCCACGTCCGGCCCGTGCAGGTCAAGCAGGACGGTGCCTGGGTCACCCCGGATTCCACGCTGGTGGCGAAGGACGGCGTCGTCGCCCCCAAGGCCGCGACGACCGGCATCACGCTTTCCGCGGGCAAGCAGCGCGCGGCGAAGGCCGTGGGCGCGCAGCCCCTGCTGCGCCTGACCCGCGACGGCACGTCGGCCGGGTTCGACTGGCCGGCCGCGCTGCCCGCGCCGGTCGTCGACGGCTCCACCGCGACCTACCCCGAGGTCCTGCCCGGCGTCGACCTGCGGGTCCAGGTCGACCTCGACACCGTGCACGAGGTCGTCGTCGTCAAGACGCCCGAGGCGGCGAAGAACGTGGCGACGCTCGGGTTCGGGCTGCCGGTGCAGAACGGCAAGGTGACGAAGGACGCCGACGGCACGCTCCACGTCCGCAACGCCGCCGGCGACGAGAAGTTCACCGCGCCGCCCGCGACCATGTGGGACTCCTCGGGCTTCGACCCCGACGGTCGCGACTTCGTCCGCGGCCCGGCCCCGGGCGGCCACCAGGCGACGGTCGGTGTCGACCTTGCCGGCACGAAACTGACCCTGACCCCGGACCAGAAGCTGCTCACCGCGGCCGACACCGTCTACCCGGTCTACGTCGACCCGACCTGGCACGACATGTACTGCCAGGCCTGCGGCCGCAACCACTACCTCGTCCAGTACGCCTGCGGCGCGAACAAGACGCCGGGCGACGCGGTGTGGGACAGCGACGACAACCTCCGCGCCGGCTACTTCTACGACACCCGCTCGAGCTGCAGCGGGCACCTGGTCACGGCCCGCTCGTTCGTCGAGATGAACCTGGGCGGCCTCGCCGGGAAGAAGATCTACGGCGCGCAGCTGAACCTGAGCCTGACCAACCCCGGCAACTGCGGTGCGAACAACAACGTGGTCTGGGCCGGCGCGATCTCGGCCGGGATGACGTTCAACAGCGCGCCGCCGTGGTGGAACACCGTCGCGACGGTGGTGGGCTGCCCCACCAACGCCGGCTTCGACATCACGTCGACGATCGCGAGCGCGGTCAGCGGCAACTCGCCGACGTGGACCTTCGGCATCGTCTCACCGGACGAAGGCGACCAGGCGACGTGGAAGCGCTACTCGCCGCAGGTCGGCTTTTCGGTGACCTACAACTCGCCGCCGAACCAGCCGAAGAACCTCGCCATCTTCAACGGCACGCAGTCCTTCCCGTGCGTCCAGGGCGCTTCGCGGCCGGTGCTCGGGCCGACCAGCACCGGCTACGTCACCCGCGCCAACGTCTCCGACCCGGACGGCTACGCGCTGGACGCCCGGTTCCGCATCTACAAGGGACTCGTCAGCCAGGGGTCGGGCCACTACAGCTGGGACGGCCGGGAGTTCGGCTCGGACAACATCCTGAGCGACGCGAACCAGGCGAACCGCAACGCGGTCACGACGTTGCCCAAGGACGAGCTGAACGCCGACGGCTTCTACTCGTGGGACGTCCACGCCACCGACGGGAAGGACACCGCGTGGGCGGTGCCGTGCGAGGTCGAGATCGAGCTGACCGCGCCGGCGGCACCCGGCGTGGCCTCGCAGACCTACCCCTCCGGCACCTACGGCGGCGGTCCCGGCCGCGCCGGTGACTTCACCTTCACCGCGGCGGGCACCGCGGCCCCGGTCGACCACTACGTCTGGCGCCTGGACAACACGGCCGCGCCCAGCTGCGACGGCACCGAGGCCGGAACGGTGAAGCCGAAGGCCCTCAACGGGCCGGGTACCACGGCGATCGCGCCCGGCAGCTCGGGTGCGCACGTGCTCAGCGTGTGGTCGTGCAACCGGGCGAAGACGCCGTCGAACCGCGTCGACTACTCCTTCCTCGTGAAGGACGCCTCGGCCCCGGTCGCGTCCTGGCAGTTCGAAGGCGACGGCCGTTCGCAGGTCACCGGCCTGCGCTACGCGGGTGCCGGCACCGGCACCTTCGCCACCGGCAAGCTCGGCCAGGCGGCGACGCTCAGCGGGCAGGCCGGCGACTACTTCGCGACGCCGGCCCGGATCGTCGACACCACCAAGTCGTTCTCCGTCTCGGCGTGGGTGAACGCGGCCGACCTGACCGGCCAGCGGACCGTCCTCTCCCAGGACGGCGACCAGGCCAGCGGGTTCGCACTGCAGGCCCTGTCGACGGGCAAGTGGGCGTTCAGCCTGAGCGGCTCGGACGTCGCGAACCCGGCGGTCACGTCGGCCGTGTCCACGGCCGCGCCGACCACCGGGACCTGGACCCACCTCACGGGGGTCTACGACGCGACCGCGCACACCGCCGCGCTGTACGTCGACGGCGCCCTCCAGCAGACGGTGTCCGCGACGGCGGCCAACGTGACCGGCCCCCTGGTGCTCGGCGGCGCGAAGTGGGGCGGCGTCCGCACGTACCTGACGAAGGGCGCGATCGACGAGGCGGCGGTCTTCGGCCGCGCCCTGTCCGCGGCGGAGGTCGGCACCCTGTACGGCGCCAACGGCGTCCCGACGGGCCTGTCCGCGGCGCGTGAGTACACATTGGACGGTGACACCCGGGACGCCACCGGCACCGAGAACACGCTGACGCTGAAGAACCTTTCCTACGGCCAGGGCTATTCGGACTCGGCGGGGCAGTCCGCCACCGAGGACGCCGTCGGGCACGGGAGCGGACAGGGCCTGGTCGACCAGGGACCCGGCTACGCCACGACGTCGGCGCCGGTGGTCGACAGCTCGCAGAGCTTCTCCGTCTCGGCGTGGGTCAAGCCGGCGGACGCGAACTACTACACGCTGGCCGCCCAGATGGGCACCAAGGGCAACGCCTTCCAGCTCAGCATGTCCGACCAGACCATCGGGATCGGCATGAGCACCAGCGACAACGGCGACCCGAACGCCGCCGGCTGGCGGTGGGCGGCCGCGCCGGTGGCCTCGCACGCGGGCGTGTGGACGCACGTGACCGGAACCTACGACGCCGTGGCCGGGAAGGAACGGTTCTACCTCGACGGGGCGCTGGCCGCGGAGGTGACCATCGCCGCCGGCACGACGTGGCGGGCCACCGGCCCGTTCACCGTCGGCAAGGTGGCGGACCAGGACCTCGGTGTCTACAAGGGATCGATCGACCAGGTCCAGGTCTGGGACCGGGCGCTGCCCGCGGCCGAGGTCGCCGGGCTGGCCGACACCGCGGTGCTGCGGGCGAACTACCAGCTCGACGGCACGACGACCGACTCCGTCAGCGGCGCGACCGGCACCCCGTCGGGCAACGTCCAGCTGACGACCGACGACAACGGCGCGAACGTCGCCCGCTTCCCGTTCGAGTGGGGCTCCCAGATCGAGGGGCCGCGCCCGCAGAACCTCCGCAGCGACCGCAGCTTCACGGTCGAGGCCTGGGTGAAGAAGACCTGGACCGCCGAGGACGCGGCCAAGGAGAAGCAGCGGGACCCGTCCGACCCCGCCGGGGTGGACAAGCCCGGCCGGACCGCGCTCGGGGCCAACGGCGCCAGCTACTCGCCCTACCTGCTCGGCTACCGGGGCGTCCAGGACGCGAACGGCGCCTGGCACCCGCGCTGGAGCTGGGCGATGTGGATGAAGGAGTCCACGCCGACGACACCGGTGTCCGTGCTGGCCGAATCGGGCGTGGACGCGGAGCCGAACGTGTGGACGCACCTGGCCGGGACCTACGACGCGGTCACGCACCAGGCGTGCCTGAACGCGACGACGGACGCCTACCAGTACACGCAGAAGTGCGTCGGCAACGTCGTCGGCTGGAACGGTGCCAGTGACCTCGAGGACCTCTTCCTCGGGCGCGGCCGGTTCAAGGGCATGGACACCGACTACTGGTACGGCGACCTCCGCGGCATCCGGGTCTACAGCGGTGTGCTCGACCAGCAGCACATCAACGCCGACGCCTTGCTCGACCACCCCTAGCCCTCGCCACCCACTTCGCAGAACAGGCAGATCCGTCATGCGCAGAAGTGCCAGATGGGCCCGGTCGGGCCGGTCGTCCCGGGTCACCGCGGCGGTGCTCGCGGCCGTCATGCTCACCTCGGGCGGAACGGCCGTCGCCGCGCCCGCCGCGGCTCCCGGCGGCTGGTCGGTGCCGCCGGGGCAGAAGGACAAGAGCGTCCCCGTCCACCCCGTGGTGGCCGGGAAGCTGCCCGACATCAAGGTCGGCACGCCGCCCGTCACGCCGCCGGTCTGGCCCGCCGCGAAGGACACCGACGTCGACTTGGCGCCCGCCGCGCAGCAGCTGCGCGCCGCCGACACCCCGGTGCGGCTCGGGCGGGCGGCGGCCGCGGCGAAGCCCGCCAAGGTGCATGTCAAGGTGGCCGACCACAAGGCCGCCGAAGCGCT
Source organism: Amycolatopsis sp. NPDC004378 (assembly GCF_053602455.1). NCBI lineage: Bacteria > Bacillati > Actinomycetota > Actinomycetes > Pseudonocardiales > Pseudonocardiaceae > Amycolatopsis > Amycolatopsis sp. NPDC004378. The sequence continues at coordinate 634,662 of NZ_JBSGDR010000001.1, read as the reverse complement.
CGGGCTAGACGGCGTCGTCCTCTCGGTCACCGGCGCCGCCGACGGCCCGGTGCACGTCGGACTGGACTACAGCGGCTTCGCGAACGCCTTCGGCGGCGGCTGGAGCGACCGGCTCCGGCTGTTCACGCTGCCCGCCTGCGCACTGTCCACACCGGACAAGCCGGAGTGCCGCAAGCGCACGCCGATCGCCGGTTCGGCCAACGACGCCAAGGCGAAGCAGGTCACGGCGGACGTCGCGACCGCCGGCGGGACGCAGGTGCTGGCCGCCGCGGCGACGGCGAGCGGCTCCGCGGGGTCGACCACGGCCATGCCGCTGTCGGCGGCCGGGGACTGGTCCGGCGGCGGCTCGGGCGGCGACTTCTCCTACAGCTACCCGTTCGCGGCGCCGAAGGCCCCGAACGGCGCGGCCCCGAACCTCGCGCTGAGCTACTCCTCGGGCAGCATCGACGGCCTGACGTCGGCGACCAACAACCAGGCGTCGTGGATCGGCGACGGCTGGGACTTCACGCCGGGTGGCTTCATCGAGCGCCACTACAAGGGCTGCAGCGAAGACCTGGGCGGCAACAACGGCCAGACGAAGACCGGCGACCAGTGCTGGGGACCCGACAACGCGTCGCTCGTCCTCGGCGGCCGGTCGACCCAGCTGATCAAGGTCAGCGACACGCTCTGGCGGCCCAAGAGCGACGACGGGTCCAAAGTGGAACTCCTGACCGGGGCGGCGAACGGCGTCTCCCGCGGCCAGCACTGGCGCGTCACCACCGGCGACGGCACGCAGTACTACTTCGGCCTCAACCACCTCCCGGGCTGGACCAGCGGCAAGCCGGAGACGCAGTCCGCGTGGACGGTCCCGGTGTTCGGCAACAACGAAGGCGAAGACTGCTACAAGGCGGGCGACTTCGCGCACTCCTGGTGCCAGCAGGGCTGGCGCTGGAACCTCGACTACTCCGTCGACCCGCACGGCAACGTCAACAGCTACTACTACCAGCCGGAGAAGAACTCCTACGGGCTGAACCTGAACGTCACCTCGGCCGGCACGTCCTACGTCGCGGGCGGCTACCCGCTGCGCGTCGAGTACGGCCTGCGCCTGCAGGACGGCAGCGTCTACGGCAGCGGCCCGACGAACCAGGTCGTGTTCGACACGGCCGAGCGGTGCATCCCGGACGCCTCCTTCGACTGCGCCCCGGCGAAGCTCACGGCGGCGAACGCGGCGCACTGGCCGGACGTCCCGTTCGACCAGATCTGCGCCGAGGGCGCGACCTGCGACTACGGCGCGCCCGCCTTCTTCACCCGCAAGCGCCTGACGGCGGTCCGCACCCAGTACTTCACCGGCACGACCCCGCACGACATCGACCAGTGGGACCTCGTCCAGTCCTACCCGGGCTCGGGGGACAACGCCCCGCCCGCGCCGTGGCTGAACTCGATCACGCACACCGGGAAGGCCGGCGCCACGCCGATCACGTTGCCGCCGACCGAGTTCGACCGCTACGTCTTCCCGAACCGCGTCGACACGCTCGGCGACAAGTACGCGGCGATCACCCGCAGCCGGCTCAAGGAGATCCGCACCGAGACCGGCAGCCGGATCTCCGTGGTCTACTCGGCGGAGGACTGCGTGCCGGGCACGAAGATGCCCGCGTCGCCGCAGACGGACAAGTACCGCTGCTTCGCCTCGTACTGGAGCCCGCCCGAGTCGAAGGACCCGGTGCTGGACTGGTTCCACAAGTACGTCGTCACCGACGTCACCGAGGACGACGGGCCGGGGGACGCGATCCCCGTCGAGACGCACTACTCCTACCCGGCCGACAGCGCGGCCTGGCACTACGACGACAGCCAGTTCACCCCGGACGACCGCCGCACCTGGAACCAGTGGCGCGGCTACAACGTCGTGACCACGTCGATCGGCGCACCGGGCGCGACGCAGACCGTCACCGAGTCCCTCTACCTGCGCGGCATGGACGGCGAGGTGGTCACGGACTCCGACAACGGCACGATCACCGACGCCGACCCGCTGCAGGGCTTCCTGCGCGAGTCGCGGACGAAGCTGGCCGACGGCAGGACCGTCGACTCCGCCTCGATCAACGACCCGTGGCTGCGCGGCCCGACGGCGACCAGCGCCGACGGGCGCCTCAAGGGCTACATGATCGACACCCAGTCGGTCCGCGGCCGGACGCTGCTTTCGGACGGCAAGACCTACCGCCGCACGCAGGTGAACAAGAAGTTCAACGACAACGGGATGACCACCCAGGTCGAGGACCTCGGCGACCAGGCGGACGCCGGCGACGACACCTGCACCAACACGACGTACGTCGCGAACGCCGCGGGCATGTTCGACCGGTCCAGCGAGGTCGTGATGTTCGGCGGCACCTGCGCCGGCACCCAGACCGCGGCGAACAGCATCACCGACGTCAAGGTGGCCTACGACCACCTGGCCATCGGGGACCCGCCGACCAAGGGCGACATCACCGAGCAGGACACCCTCGACACCTGGGACGCGGCCGGCAAGCACTACGTCGCCACCGCGAAGAACGTCTATGACGACCTGGGCCGCGAAACCGAGGCGCGGGACGTCTTCGGCAACCTGACCAAGACCGAGTTCACCGGCGCCCCGGTCACCCAGGTCAAGACGACCAACCCGCTCGGCTGGACGTCGACCACGACGCTCGAGCCCGCGCGCGGCAACCCGACGACGTCCAGCGACGTCAACAGCGTCACGACGGACATCGACTACGACGCGCTGGGCCGGAAGGTCTCGGTCTGGAACCCGGGCCGGACCCGGAGCCAGCCGGCGAGCGCGACCTTCGAGTACGGGGAGAGCCAGACCGGCCCGATCTACGTGCGCACGAAGACGTTGCAGGACACCGGTTCCTACACCGACTCGTACACGATCTACGACAAGCTCGGCCGGACCCGCCAGACGCAGGTCCCGGCGCAGGGCGGCGGCCGGATCATCGCCGACACCCTGTACGACTCGCGCGGCCTGCAGTTCAAGACGAACGCGCCGTTCTACAACGACGCGTCGGGGCCGAACGCGACGCTCGTCGGCGCCGCCGACAACGACGTGATGGCGCAGACCGTCACCGAGTACGACCGCCGGGCGCGGCCGACGGCGTCCATCCTGATGTCCAAGGGCGCCGAACAGTGGCGCACGACCACCCGCTACGACGGCGAGCGGACCACGACGATCCCGCCCGCGGGCGGCTCACCGTCCACAGTGGTCACCGACGCCCAGGGGCAGACCGTCCAGCGGCTGCAGTACACCAACGGCTACACGCCGGGCGGCGCGAACCCCGCCGACGTCACGAAGTACGCGTACAACGCGGCCGGCGCGCAGACGTCGGTCCAGGACTCCTCGGGCAACGTCTGGTCGACGAAGTACGACCTGCGCGGCCGCAAGATCGAGCAGAACGACCCCGACGCCGGGCGCTCGACCTACACCTACGACCAGGCCGGGCAGCTCAAGACGACCACGGACGCCCGGAACCAGACGCTCGTCTACACCTACGACACGCTCGGCCGGAAGATCCAGGAGAACCAGGGCTCGGAGACCGGCCCGAAGCTGGCGTCGTGGACCTACGACACGCTGCTGCACGGGCTCGGGCTGCCGGCGTCCTCGACCCGCTGGGACGGCACGGACGGCTACACGAACCGCGTCGTCGCCTACGACGCGTTCAGCCGGCCGACCAAGACGGCCGTGGACATCCCCGCGAAGGAAGACGCGCTCAAGGGGACGTACGAGTTCTCCACGAAGTACTCGGCGACCGGGGCGGTCTCGGAGACGGTGAGCCCGGCGGCGGGCAACCTCCATCAGGAGCACGTCGTCCACACCTACACCGACCTGGGCCTGCCCGCGACGACGTACGCGCTCGACTCGACGACGGGCGCGCGCACGGACCTGGTCTCCTCGACCGGCTACACGTCGCTCAACGAGATGTCGACGCTGCAGCTGGACAGCGCGACGTCGGTGGCGAACGTCGGCGTGACGCAGACGTACGACCAGGTCACCCGGCGGCCGCAGACCACGACGGTGAGCCGCGAGACCCAGGTGGGTCCCGAGCTGACCAAGCGGACGTACACCTACGACCCGGCGGGCAACGTCCGCAAGATCGCGGACACGCCCGCCGGCGCGACGGCCGACATCCAGTGCTTCGACTACGACTACCTGCAGCGGATGACGGACGCGTGGACGCCGTCGTCGGGTGACTGCGGCACGGCGAAGTCGGCGTCCGCGCTGGGCGGGGCCGCGCCGTACTGGAACACGTACACGTTCGACAAGACGGGCAACCGCAAGACCCAGGTCGAGCACAAGGCGGCCGGCGACGTCACGACGAACTACACGTACCCGGCATCGGGCGCGACGGCGGTCCGCCCGCACGCACTGCAGGGCACGAACGCGGCGGGCCCGAACGGCACGTCGACGACGGGCTACACGTACGACGAAGCGGGCTCGGTGAAGACCCGCGACGTCGGCGGCAACACGCAGACGTACACGTACGACGCGGAAGGCCACACGGCGCAGGAGACGGACCCGTCGGGGACGAGCACGTACGTCTACGACGCGGACGGCAACCGCCTGATCGCCCACGACCCGACGGGCGCGACCCTGTCGATCGGCGACCTGGAGATCTTCCAGACCGCGGGCACCCACGCCGCGACGGCGATCCGCTACTACGCGCACGGCGGCACGCAGGTGGCCGAGCGCGTGGGAACGTCGGGCCTGCGCTGGATGCTGGGCGACCTGCACGGCACGAACGGCCTGTCGATCACGCAGGGAACGTTGCAGCCGACGCAGCGCTACACGGACCCGTTCGGCAACGTCCGCGCCCAGACGTCGACGTGGCCGGACAAGCACGGTTTCGTGGGCGGCTACCAGGACACCACGGGCCTGACCCACCTGGGAGCCCGCGACTACGACCCGGCAACGGGCCGGTTCACGAAGACGGACCCGGTGCTGACACCGGACCTGCCCCAGACGTTGAACGCGTACGCGTACGCGAACAACGCACCGGCAACGGAATCCGACCCGTCAGGCTTGTCGGCTTGCTATTCGATGGGCTCGGACGGCTTGCTGTGCAACGCGAACACCCCGCAGGCGGAGGGTTGTTCGTGGAACTCGAGCTGCAACGTGGTGGGCCACCACACGCAGCAGGAGATCGACCACCACAGCGGCAAGGACGCCCGCGACGCCTACCTGGCAGCGCACAACGTCAACACGGCGGCGTACAAGGACGCCCAAGCGGTGGTGAAGAAGTCCAAGTGGGACGTCTTCGTCGACGCGGCAGGCGAGCTGATCAAGGGCCTGATCGGCTGGGACGACATCAAGGACTGCGTGACGCAGGGCGCGTTCGGCGCGTGCGTCCGAACGGTCATCAACTTCATCCCGTGGGGCAAGATCCTCAAGGCCGGCGAGATCATCGCGGACTTCTGGAAGGGCGCGAAGGCGCTGATCACCTTCGGCAAGGAGGTGGAGAAGGCCGAGAAGGTCATCGTCGACACGGAGAAGGTGTTGGTCGATGCGGACAAGGCCGCAAATGCGGCTTCGGATGCCGAGCATGCGGTATCGGAAGTTGCGCACGGGGCCGAGGAGGCGAAGGGCGCCGAAGCGGCTGGAGCCGCGGAGAGCAAGGCGGCGGACGCCTGCAGCTTGATCGCGGGCACCACGGTGGTCCTCGCGGACGGCACGACCAAGCCGATCGAGCAGGTGAAGATCGGCGATGTCGTTCTGACGACCGACACCGAAACGGGCAAGACCGAGCCGCACCGCGTGGTCGGAACGGATGTCCACGGCAACGAACCGCCGCGGACGGAGATCACCGTGCAGTCGGGCGGCCAGACCGGCTCGATCGTCGCGACGGATTGGCACCCGTTCTGGGTGGAAGAGGCCGGCAACTGGATCGTCGCGGGCGACCTGGTCGCCGGTGAACACTTCCGCACATCGGACGGCAATGTCGCGGTCGTCGCGGAGGTCAAGCACTTCAGCCAGAACAATGATGTCTACGACCTGACCGTGGACGCCGTGCATGACTTCTACATCGTCGCCGGCGCGGTCGCGATCCTCACCCACAACTGCGGGCCGGCGGAGAAGTTCAATGTTCCCGAAAAACCCGGCGTGTACACGATCCATCTCGCCGATGGCAGCAAGTACGTAGGCATGTCCACCAGGAATATCCGGGGCCGAGTCGCCGCGTCCATGAGTCCGAGTCATGCAGTGGGGTCGAAGGGTTACAGCCTGGCGGATGTCACAAACGTCACCTGGATGACTCTGCAGAATGGCGTGAAGTCGACCACGGCTCGTCGTATCGAGCAAACCGTCATGGACGGCTTTAAAGAATTGGGTGCCAAGCTGCTCAACCGGCGCGACCCCGAAATTCATCTGCCGACCGGCGGCTACTTTCCGTAGGCGGGCGGACGAGGCGAAGTGGTGGTACTCTTCGCGCGTCGATTTCAGATCGCCACTTCGTGGGTGGCATGTGAACGGAGAGCAATGGGAACGTGGGGTGACGGGCCCTTCGGCAGTGATGCCGCTCAAGATCTGCTTGAGCAACTCGAAGAGCTGGCTGTGTCAGATCGTCTCGTTGAGCTGGAACGCATCTTCGATGTGGCAGTGAATCGACCTGAGGGCGAAGAAGTGCTTCCCGACGAGATCTTGGCCAGTGTGGCAGTCGTCGTGGCGAATCTATCTGCTGAGACGGACCTGCCCTGGAAAGATGAGGTATCAGGACTGGCTGAATGGCTCCCGCAAGGCGATGCCGAGCAGTTGCGGTCTCGTGCCTATGGTGCACTGGAAACAACCTTTTCGCCCGGAAATTGGTGGTGGGAAAGCTGGGTCGATCAGGATGACAGGGCGCGAATGCAGAGCACGATCGACCGTATGCGTGCGATACTTGGCCCGGACGGTCGCTGACGACTCGACTTGGCTGTAGGGAGTGAAGTCGTTGCCGGTTTCCGGAGTTGGGGTCGGCTGAGGCGGTAAAGCTCACGTCAACAAAGCGGTCACCGCGGCATGCGCCTTCTCCGCGTCGGGCGCATCCCCGGTGATCACGTCCGTGTACACGAACGACTCCCCGATCCGTACCAGCAGGTAAGCCAGGTCCGGCAGGGGCAACGGAGGTCTCAACCGCCCGGCTGAGACCTCCGTGGACAGCAGCAGCTCCAGCTCCGCCGTGGTCCGCTGTTGGCAAACGCTTGCGCGCGTCGTCAACAGCCGCAAAGCCCGCTCGGGCTCGCGGCGCAAGAAGTCGCGAAACGGCGGTGAGTCGTTCGCGAACCGGACGTACCCGCTCACGAAATCCGCGATCCCGGCAGCGCCGCGGCCCGCGCAAGACGGCCAGAGACGCGCGATCGACGCGGCGGACAGTGACCACAGGATCTCACCCAGCAACCGATCCCGGGACCCGACCCGGCGGTGCAGCGTTGCCCGGCTGATGGACAGCGCTTCCGCCAGCTCGCCCATGTCCACCCGGCGACCCGCCAGGAACCACTCGCGGGCCAGTTCGAACTCCTGAGACATATGCCAGAATGTCTCACATCGAGCAGGAGACGGCGAGAGGGACAGCGACATGCGCGCAGTGCAGGTGACCGAGTTCGGCGGGCCCGAGGTGCTCACGCCCGTCGAGCTGCCCGATCCGGTGGCCGGGCCCGGTGAGGTGCTCATCGACGTCGAGCGCATCGGCGTCAACTACGCCGACACCCACCAGGCCGAAAACTCCTACCTCGCGCCGTCCGAGCTGCCCCTCGTTCCCGGTGGTGAAGTGGTCGGGACGAGCGGAGGCAAGCGCGTCGTCGCCCTGCTGAACGGCGGTGGCGGGTACGCCGAGAAGGCCGTCGCGCCCCAAGCCACCACTTACGAAGTTCCCGACGGCGTCGACGACCTCGCCGCGCTGTCCATGCTGGTCCAGGGGACCACCGCCTGGGTTCTGCTCCGGAAGAACGCCCACCTCGAGCAGGGCGAGTCCGTCGTCGTGCACGCGGCCGCCGGGGGTGTCGGGACCATTGCCGTCCAGCTCGCCAAGGCATGGGGGGCCGGGCGCGTCATCGCCACCGCCAGCAGCGACGAGAAGCGCGCCCTCGCGCTCGAACTCGGCGCCGACGTCGCCGTCGACTCGCGCGCGGAGAACATGACCGAGACGCTCATCGAGGCCAACAACGGCCGGCGGGTCGACGTCGTGCTCGACATGGTCGGCGGGACGACCACCGACCAGAGCATCGCCGCGCTCGCGCCGTTCGGGCGGCTCGCCTTCTACGGCATGGCCGGGCGCGAAAACCCCAAGCCCGTCGAGATGCGCAACCTCCTCGGCCACAGCACCACCGTCAGCGGCATGTGGCTGCCGCACGTCTTCCGCCTGCCCGGCAACGTCTTCGGGACCGCGCTGAACGAGCTGTTCACGCTGGTCGAAGCAGGGCAGCTCAAGGCCATCCCGGGCGGCGAGTTCGCGCTCTCCGACGCCCGCGGCGCGCACGAGGCCCTGCGCTCCCGCAAGACCGTCGGCAAGCTACTGCTCGACCCCGGCAAGTAGGCGTTCCAGGGGTGCCGCCTTGTGGAGGCACTCCTGCCACTCCGCCTCCGGGTCCGAATCCGCCGTGATGCCGCCGCCGACGCCCAGGGAAATCGCGCCGGCGGCGATCTCGAACGTCCGGATCGCGACGTTCAGCTCCAGGCCCGCCGCCGGCGACAGCAAGCCGATCGCGCCCGTGTAGACCCCGCGGCCGCACGGTTCCAGCGCCGCGATCAGGTCCAGCGCGCGGATCTTCGGCGCGCCCGTCACCGAGCCGGGCGGGAAGGTCGCGGAGAGCAGCGAAGCGTCCGAAACCGACGGGCGCAGCACCCCGGTCACCGTCGAGTCCAGGTGCCAGACGCCCGGTGCCGGACGGACCTCCAGCAGCGAAGGCACCGTCACCGACCCCACCGAGCACACCCGGCCCAGGTCGTTGCGGACCAGGTCCGTGATCATCACGTTCTCCGCCACGTCCTTGGCGGACTGCCGCAGCAGGACCGCGTTCCCGTCGTCCGCGGGGCCGCGGCGGGGGAGCGTGCCCTTGATCGGCGTCGACCGCACCGAACGGCCGTGGCGCGCGAGGAACAGTTCCGGCGAGAACGAGACCACGGACCCCCACGAGCCGGTCAGGAACGCCGCCCGGCGGGGCGCCAGCGACGAGACGCCGGCCGCGAACAGAGCCTCAGGCGAGCCCGAAAACGAACCCGTGAACCGGCAGCAGACGTTCGCCTGGAACAGCTCGCCGGCTTCGATCGCGTGCACGCACGCCTTGACCGCGTCCCGGTGCTCCGACGGCAGCGGGCGCCGCAGCGGCCCCGCCGTCCACGACGAAGAAGGCACGGACGAAGTCAGCAGGGCCTCCACCTCGGCCGCCGACGGCCCGCCGCCGTCCAGGGATTCGAGGTGGCAGGTGCCGTCGGCGGACCACCGCAGCACGTGGTCCGCCCAGCCCCACGCCGCCGGCGGGAGCGAACCCGTGCGGCCGGACGGGTCCGCCAGGTCGTAGGACAGGTACCCGAACCAGCCGCCGCCGATCACGCCGGGCGGGGCGTCGACCTCGCCGAGAGCAGGAAGTTCGCGAGGCGAAACCGAAAGGGAAGGCGCGATCACCGCCGTGGCGGCGAACCACTCGCCCGACAGCATCGCGGGCGGCGGCAAGCCGCGGGAGGCGTTGTGGTGAGCGAGTGCCGAAAACGCGCGTGCGGGCGTCACCTTCGTCCGAAGTGCCCTGCTCGTCACGCGCATGGCGCCATATCACCACACGTCAGAGCAGCAAGTCACCCAATGTGAACGGGTACACGACGGCGTTCTGCTCGACCGGCCCGTCGACGCCCGGGACGTCCGCGGCGCACGCGTGCTGGTGCACGCCGAGCCGCGAGTGGAACCAGCCCGGCCGCCCCGGGATGCCGTTGTGCCGGACCAGCCACAGCACGACTTCGCCGTCGGCCCAGCGGTCCGGGTGCAGGCGGTGGGCCCAGCAGTCGTGGTCGGCGTAGACGAGCACGCGCTCGATGCGCGCCGCGTGCCGGACGTGCTTGATCCACGCCTTGATGAACCGGTCGTCGACGCTCTGGGCCGCGACCTCCAGCGCCGGGGCCAGCGAGCCGGGCGCGAACGCGCCGAGCCGGCTGGCCGTCCGCACGAAGTGGTCCGCCTGGTCGTGCACCGCGCCGGGCCGCGCGTAGTGCCGGCCGCCGACGTGCAGGCCGGCTTCCTGGGCACCGGCCAGGCTGCGTTCGGCGGCGCCGTTGCTCCAGTTGACGTTCTCGGTGATGGTCACGGACACGAACTTGGTGTCGGTCGCGCGGACAGCGGTCCAGTCGGTCACCCGCTCCCGGTGGGCCAGCGAGATCCCGAGTTCGCTCTCCGGTTCCGTCACAATCCGCCCCTGGCACGTCGGTGGAGAGCACACCATACGTCGCCGCGGACGGACCCGCAGTGACCCACACGCGGTTGATCAGGCGTTTTCTCAGCGTCTTCGAGAGCGGGACGTGGTACTCGGGCGCACCGACGTCGGTGAGCCGGCAGGCCATTCAGCGGCTCGCGCCGCACCTGTGTCGCCGACGACCGGGCCTCCCTCTCGTCAATGCGCGTGACGCCCTCCGTAGGCTAATAAGGTATGAGCACCCCTGTGTTGACCGCGGTGGCCTGGCCCTACGCCAACGGCCCCCGCCACATCGGCCACGTGTCCGGATTCGGCGTCCCGTCCGACGTCTTCTCCCGCTACCAGCGAATGGCCGGCAACCGGGTGCTCATGGTGTCCGGGACCGACGAACACGGCACCCCGATCACCGTCCAGGCCGACAAGGAGAACTCGACCCCGCAGGAGACGGCGGACAAGTACACCCGCCAGATCGGCACCGACCTGCAGGGCCTCGGCCTGTCCTACGACCTGTTCACGCGGACCACGACCGGCAACCACGCCGAGGTGACGCAGCAGATCTTCCTGGCGCTGCACCGCAACGGCTACGTCGTGCCCAAGACGACCCGGGGCGCGATCAGCCCGTCCACCGGCCGCACGCTGCCCGACCGCTACGTCGAGGGCACCTGCCCGATCTGCGGGTACGACGGCGCGCGCGGCGACCAGTGCGACAACTGCGGCAACCAGCTCGACGCCGCGGAGCTGATCAACCCGAAGTCGCGGATCAACGGCGAGACGCCGAAGTTCGTCGAGACCGAGCACTACTTCCTCGACCTGCCGGCGTTCACCAAGACCCTCGGCGACTGGCTGTCGACCAAGACCGACTGGCGCCCGAACGTCCTCAACTTCACCAAGAACCTGATCGACGACATGCGGCCGCGGCCGATCACCCGCGACCTCGACTGGGGCGTCAAGATCCCCCTCGACGGCTGGCGCGACCAGCCGCTGAAGCGGTTCTACGTCTGGTTCGACGCGGTGATCGGGTACTTCTCGGCCAGCGTCGAGTGGGCCCGCCGGTCCGGCAACCCTGACGCGTGGCAGGAGTGGTGGAACAACGCCGACGCGCGCTCCTACTACTTCATGGGCAAGGACAACATCACCTTCCACGCCCAGATCTGGCCGGCGCTGCTGTTCGGCCACAACGGCGAGGGCGACAAGGGCGGCGAGCCGGGCAAGTACGGGAAGCTGCACCTGCCCGACGAGATCGTCTCCAGCGAGTTCCTCACCATGAGCGGCTCGAAGTTCTCGACCTCGCGCGGGCGCGTCATCTACGTCGAGGACTTCCTGCGCGACTTCGGCCCGGACACGCTGCGGTACTTCATCTCGGTCGCCGGCCCGGAGACCCAGGACACCGACTTCACCTGGGACGAGTTCGTCCGCCGGACCAACTTCGAGCTGGCCAACGAGTGGGGCAACCTGGTCAACCGGTCCATCTCGATGGCCCACAAGAACGTCGGCGCGATTCCCCGCCCGGAGGCCCCGACGGCGGCCGACGAGGAGCTGAAGGCGCTTTCCCGCAAGGCCTTCGACACCGCGGGCGCGCACCTGGCCCGCTCCCGGTTCAAGCTGGCGGCGAGCGAGGCGATGAAGGTCGTCACCGCGGCCAACAAGTACATCTCCGACCAGGAGCCGTGGAAGCTCAAGGACGACCCCGCGCGGCGCGACACGGTGCTGCACACCGCGCTGCAGGTCGTCTCGGACGCCAACACGCTGCTGACGCCGTTCCTGCCGCACTCGGCGCAGAAGGTGCACGAGGCGCTCGGCGGCACCGGCGTCTGGGCCGCCCAGCCGGAGCTGAAGGAGGTCGAGGACCTCGACATCGACGGCCGGATCAACCCGATCCTGACCGGCGACTACGCGGCCGAGCAGGCGAAGTGGGAGTCCACGCCGATCGAGGTCGGCAAGCCCCTGCAGAAGCCGTCGCCGCTGTTCACCAAGCTCGACCCGGCGCTCGGCGAGACCGGTCCGGAGTGGGCACCGATCACGAAGGACTAAGAGGTACGCATGGGTGACGAGAAGCGCGAGCTGCCGCCGGTCCCGGACCGGCTCCCGGTGTCGGTGGTGGACGCGCACACCCATCTCGACGCGTGCGGCGCGGTCACCGCGGCCGATGTGAAGGCCGTGGTCGACCGCGCCGAGCGCGCCGGTGTCGCCCGCGTCGTCACGGTCGCGGACGACCTCGCCGCCGCCCGCTGGGCCGCCGAGGCCGCCACCTGGGACCCGCGCGTGTGGGCCGCCGTGGCGATCCACCCCACGCGCACCAAGGAGTTCGGCGACGCCGAGAAGTCCGAAGTGGAGCGCCTGGCCGCGCAGGAGCGAGTGGTCGCCGTCGGCGAGACCGGCCTCGACTACTACTGGGACTACTCGCCGCACGACGCCCAGCAGGAGGCCTTCCGCTGGCACATCGACCTCGCCAAGCGGCTGGACAAGCCGCTGATGATCCACGACCGCGAGGCCCACGACGACGTGCTGCGCATCCTGGCCGAAGAGAATGCGCCGAACGCCGTAATCTTCCATTGTTTTTCCGGGGACGCGGAAATGGCGCGCAAGTGCCTCGACGCGGGATACGTCCTTTCCTTCGCCGGCACGGTGACGTTCAAAAACGCGAGGGGGCTCCACGAGGCGGCGCGGCTCTGCCCGCCGGGCCAGTACCTCGTCGAGACCGACGCACCGTTTCTGACCCCCCACCCGTTCCGTGGGCGGCCGAACGAGCCGTTCGGCGCGGCTTACACCGTCCGTCACCTCGCGGCGCTCAGGGGCGAAGCTGTCCACGAAGTCGCCGAATCGGTCCGGACCACCGCCGAGCGGATCTACCGACTCCCCAGTGTCACAACGGGTTGAACGCATTGCGACATCAGGGGTGCTTGATCGTCCACCTGATGGAGTGACGGGGATCACGACACTCCGGGGGGTGTTTGCGCAACCCGGCGCGACCCGTTACTGTCCCGTGATCGTGCCGGTCGGTACTGCCCGAGCAGTTGCCGACTGTTACGCCCACAGTCACGTCAGTGCACGTCGGGGAAGCGGAACCGGGAGCGGTACGGCCTGGGACCGTGACGATGGCGCCGGCTGCGGGCCCAGACGTAAAGACGTCGCCCCGAACGGCGTCTTGGGAAAGGGAACGACCCGGTGACAGGTAGCAGACAGGCTGGAGCGCGCTCCACGGCCGTCCTCGACCGCGAATTCGAGGACACCGCGTACGGCCAGCTCGACTTCTCCGACGACCCGAACATCACGCAGCAGGACATCCTCGCCGCGCTCGGCCCCGACGCCGACGCGATGATGGCCGAGATCGACGTCGACGTCGACGAGCTGATCCGCCTCATCAACGCCGAGACGACGTACCTGCCCCCGATCGTCATCCCGGACGGCCTCGAGGAGGACCGCACCGCTTCCCCCGAAGCGCGTCGTGCGGCTCTGGACGAGGGCCTCCGCCAGACCACCAAGGTCTGGAAGCGCCGCTTCCTCAAGGGCGCCGTCCTGTCCGTGATGATCTCCATCGCCGGCGGCGGCGCGGCCGCGCTGGCGATGAACAAGAGCGTCACCGTCGACGTCGACGGCCAGCAGCAGACCGTGCACTCCTTCGGCGACACCGTCGGCGAGGTGCTCGAGGACGCGGGCCTGTCCGTCGGTGCGCACGACTCCCTCTCGCCGTCCCCGCAGGCGGAGGTCGGCGACGGCGGCGTCATCAAGCTCGAGCGCGGCCGCCAGCTGAAGATGATCGTCGACGGCTCGGAGCGCACCTCCTGGGTCCGCGCGACCCACCTCGGCGACGCGCTGGGCCAGCTCGGCATGACCGAGCTCGACAAGCCCGGCACGTGGATGTCGATGCCGAAGGACGGCGAGCTGCCGCTGCAGGGCGCCACGGTCGAGATCAAGACCCTCAAGAACGTCACGCTGTACGACGGCGCCAACGCGCCCAAGCAGGTCAAGACCACCGCGGTCACGACCAAGGAGTTCCTGGGCGAGTACAAGCTCACGCTCGGCCCGGAGGACCAGGCCGAGGGTGGCCTGGACGTCAAGCTGACCGACGGCGCCGAGGTGCACATCAGCCGCACCGGCGTCTCGACGGTCGTCCAGAAGGAGACCATCGACCCGCCCGAGCAGCGCGTCGACGACCCGGACCTGGCCAAGGGCAAGACGTCGGTCGAGGACCCGGGCACGCCGGGCGAGAAGATGGTGACCTACAAGGTCACGCAGAAGAACGGCAAAGAGGTCTCCCGCGAGAGCATCTCCGAGCAGGTCATCACCCAGCCGAAGCCGAAGATCATCCACGTCGGCACCAAGGAGGCCCCGACGCCGGACATCGGCGACGGCTCCGCGTGGGACCGCATCGCGCAGTGCGAGTCGGGCGGCAACTGGGCCATCAACACCGGCAACGGCTACTACGGCGGCCTCCAATTCGACAAGCAGACCTGGAACGCCTACGGCGGCGACCAGTACGCGGCCCTGCCGAGCCAGGCTTCGCGCGAGCAGCAGATCGCGATCGCGGAGAAGGTCAAGGCCGCCCGTGGCGGCAGCTACAGCGCCTGGCCGGTCTGCGGCAAGAAGGCCTGACAGTCTCACCGAACGGCCCTCACCTCCCGAGGTGAGGGCCGTTTCGCGTGCACCAAAAGGCATCACCCGTGATCGGGAGGGCATCACGCGTGTGCCGAGGGGCATCACGCGTGACTGCGGGGGCATCACGGTGATGCCCGTCCAATCACGGGTGATGCCTGCTCAATCACGGGTGATGCCCCGCCGGTAGGCTCGGCCGGTGGTTGAACTGCTGGGACCTGCCGAGATCCGGGGGCTGGCGGCCGAGCTCGACGTGCGGCCGACCAAGAAGCTCGGGCAGAACTTCGTGCACGATCCCAACACCGTGCGGCGGATCGTCGAACTCGCCGGCGTCGGCGAGGGGGACGTCGTGCTCGAGGTCGGGCCCGGGCTCGGGTCGCTGACGCTCGGGCTGCTCGCCACCGGCGCGCGGGTCGTCGCCGTCGAGATCGACCCCGTGCTCGCCGAGCGGCTGCCGAAGACCGTCGCCGAGCGGGGGCCCGAGGCCGTGGAACGGCTGCAGGTCGTCGGGGCCGACGCACTGCGCGTCACCCGCGAACAGCTGGGGGAGCCGACCGCGCTCGTCGCCAACCTGCCCTACAACGTCGCCGTCCCGGTCGTGCTGCACCTGCTCGCCGAGGTGCCCTCGCTCAAGTCCGGGCTCGTCATGGTCCAGACCGAGGTCGCCGACCGGATGGCCGCCGGCCCCGGCAGCCGGATCTACGGCGTGCCCAGCGTCAAGCTCGCCTGGTACGGCCCGGCACGCAAGGTCGCCGCCGTGCCACGCTCGGTGTTCTGGCCGGTGCCGAACGTCGACTCCGCGCTCGTCGCCTTCGAACGCGGTGACGCTCCGGCGTCGGACGACCGCGATCGGCTCTTCGGCCTCGTCGACGCCGCTTTCTCACAACGCAGGAAGACGCTCCGCGCCGCGCTCGCGGGCTGGGCGGGCTCGGCCGAGCGGGCCGGCGAGCTGCTGACGGCCGCCGGGATCGACCCGAAGACCCGTGGTGAGCAGCTGGACGTGCACGACTTCGCGAGGCTCGCCGCCGCGCGTTAGCACGTCCACAGTAGAGACGGGGAAAATACGCCTCCTGGCGTGCGATCTCGCGATTCGGACACCTCCACTCGTGTGATCTGGGCCAACGGGCTTGCTTTCGCTCCGCGGGATCGGTTTTACTCAGTACGTCCATCCCGAGCGACTGAGAGACCTGGCTCGCCGAAGTCGCAGCAACCACCCTCCACAGGGCAGGTGCTACCGCCAGGACCGATGGAGGCCGTTTCCGATGAAGAGGGTAGCCCGCCCCCTGCTCCTGACCAGGCGTCGCGTAGTCGACGAAGGCCGCCGCTCCGTGACCGCATGTCGACGCTCCCACTGAGCTCGTCCCAGCCGGTCCACCTCTTCTTCACGCACCGTCCATAACGGACGGACTCTGCTTGCGGCCGGGCGCCTCCGAGTGAGCGCGCCCCGTTTTCTGGAGCCTTCGTGATCACCGTCGAAAACCTGTCCAAGTCCTTTGCCACCAACGGAAATTCGGTGCTGGCCCTGCGCGACGTGAGCGTCGACGTGCAGGCCGGCTCGCTGTTCGGCGTGGTCGGTCCCGCCGGGTCGGGCAAGTCCGTCCTCGCCCGCTGCATCGCGCTGCAGGAGCGGCCGGACCGCGGCGTCGTCCGCCTCGACGGCCTCAACACCGGCACGCTCGACGGCCGCCGCCTCCGCGAAATCCGCCGTCAGCTCGGCGTCGTCTCGACGAAGCCGGAGCTGATCGCCGAGCGCACCATCGCCGGCAACATCGCGTCCCCGCTCGAGCAGCTCGGCGTCGACGGCCCGCAGCGCCGCAGCCGGGTCGGCTCGCTGCTCGACCTCGTCGGCCTGACGCAGCGCGCGGCGCAGCGTCCCGGCGAGCTGTCCGCCGGGCAGCTCCGCCGGGTAGCGGTCGCGAAGGCGCTCGCGGCGGCCCCCGCCGTGCTGCTCGCCGACGACCCGACCGCCGGGATCGACCCGGAGGAGGCCGGCGCGGTGCTCACCGTGCTCGACCGCGCCCGCTCCGAGCTGGGCACCACCGTCGTCGTCACGACGCCGGACGCCGGCGTGGTCCGCCGGGTCTGCGACGACGTCGCGGTGCTCGAGGACGGCACGGTCATCGAGCGCGGGACGGTCCTCGACCTGATCGCGGACCCGGGCAGCCGCACCGCGCAGGCGCTGCTGCCGGCCATCGAGACCACTCGCGCGCAGACCTCGCGCTACGACCGCTCGGCCGACGTCGTGCTGGTCGGCTTCGCGTCGGTCGGCGCGCTGCTGCCCGAGGCCGCGGGCCGCTTCGACGTCGAGTTCGCCACCATCGGTGGCGGCCTGACCCGCATCGGCGACACCCCGGTCGGCCGGTTCCGCCTCGGCGTCCGCGGCGAGCGGGCCGACGCGGCGCTGGCCTGGGTCGCCGAGCGCGGCGGCCACGTCACGCACACCGCGCGCGGCCCGCAGGGCGTCGCCGCGGCCTGACCCCGTCCCGATGACGCCCCGATGCGCACTTCGCATCGGGGCGTTTTCGCGGGCACGTAGGCTGGTCGGGTGCTCGCCGTAGTTCCGCCCCCAGTCACCGTCCGGGTCCCGGCCAAGGTCAACCTGCACCTTTCGGTCGACGACCTGCGCGAAGACGGTTACCACGAGCTGGTCACCGTGTTCCAGGCCCTGTCGCTGACCGACGAGGTGACCGTCGCCGTCACCGACGAGCCGGGCCTGGAGATCTACGGCGAAGGCGAAGGCACGGTCCCGACCGGCCCGGAAAACCTGGCCTGGCGGGCGGTCGAAGCGCTGTCCGCGCACGTCGGGCGCACCGGCGACCCGAAGGTCCGGGTGGTGCTGCGCAAGGGCATCCCCGTGGCGGGCGGCATGGCGGGTGGCAGCGCCGACGCGGCGGCGACCCTCGTGGGGCTGGCGAGCCTGTGGAACCTCGACGTCACGCGCGACGAGCTCGCCGAGATCGCGGCCGGGCTGGGCAGCGACGTCCCGTTCGCGCTCTACGGCGGCACGGCGCTGGGCACCGGACGCGGTGAGCAGCTGGTCCCGGTGCTGTCGCGGCACACCTTCCACTGGGTGCTGGCCTTCGACCAGCGCGGCCTGTCGACGCCGAAGGTGTTCGGCGAGCTCGACCGCCTGCGTGCCGAGGGCAACCCGCCGCGGATCGGCTCGCACACGCCGGTCGTCGAGGCGCTGGCCTCCGGCGACCCGCGGCAGCTGGCGCTGCTGCTGGGCAACGACCTCCAGGCGGCCGCGGTTTCGCTGCGGCCGGGGCTGCGCCGGACGCTGCGGGCCGGCGTCAACGCGGGCGCGCTCGCCGGCACGGTCTCCGGATCCGGCCCGACCTGCGCGTTCCTCTGCGAGGACGCCCAGTCGGCGGTGGAGGTCGCCGCGGAGCTGTCGGGCGCGGGCGTGTGCCGGACCGTCCGCGTAGCGCACGGCCCGGTCCCCGGCGCCCGCGTGGTCGGCGGCGACGACGCGCCGCGCCCGATGCCACCGCGGGTGCACGCATGAAGAAGGCGGAGTTCGCGTTCCCCGGCCCGTTGCGGGACAAGCTCATCGCGGCCATCCTGCGTGGGGAGAAGACGTCGACCACCGGCGAAGCCCGCGCGGGAATACGAGCCGGTCGATGGCGCGTTGTCGGGAATGGCGATCAGCCGCGAGACCGTCCCATGTCCTCAGTGGACTCACCGGCTCGAGGCAGGCGTGCTGCCGGTGCCGCCAAAGCATTCCGTGCGGGGAAAGTCCGCAATCACCTTGGAGCGGACCTGGTCCGGTTCGTCATCGTAGAGAGGATCGGCTGAGCGGATGCCCAACCTGGTCAACCTGGAGGCGGTGAGCAAGTCCTACGGGGTTCGCCCGCTCCTGGACGGTGTTTCGCTCGGCGTCGCGGCCGGGCAGCGCATCGGCGTCGTCGGCCTCAACGGTGGTGGCAAGACCACGCTCCTGGAAGTCCTTTCCGGACTGACCGAGCCGGATTCCGGGCGGGTGAGCCATGTTCGCGACCTGCGGATGGCCGTGGTCACCCAGCGCACGGAACTGCCGGACGGCAGCACGGTCGGCGACGTCGTCCTCGAACGCTACGGCGCCGAGCACGAATGGGCCGCCGACGCGCGCGTGCGGTCCATTGTGGACGGGCTTGGCATCACCGCGATCGGGCTGGACACGCCGACCGCGAACCTCTCCGGCGGTGAGCGGCGCCGCGTCTCCCTGGCCGCCGCGCTGACCGGCGAGCTCGACCTCGTCGTGCTCGACGAGCCGACCAACCACCTGGACGTCGAAGGTGTCCGGTGGCTCGCCGACCACCTCCTCTCCCGCCGGATCGCGGTCGTGGTCGTCACGCACGACCGGTGGTTCCTCGACACCGTCGCGACGCTGACGTGGGAGGTCGCGAACGGCCGCGTCGAGCAGTACGAAGGCGGTTACGCCGACTGGATCTTCGCCCGCGCCGAGCGCGCGCGGCTGGCCGCGACGGCCGAGGAGAAGCGGCAGAACCTGGCCCGCAAGGAGCTGGCCTGGCTGCGCCGCGGCCCGCAGGCGCGCTCGTCGAAGCCGCGCTACCGCGTCGAAGCGGCCGAAGCGCTGATCGCCGACGTCCCGCCGCCGCGCGATTCCGTCGAGCTGCAGGCGTTCGCGAAGCGGCGGCTCGGCAAGACCGTGCTGGAGCTGGAGGACACGACCTACCGGGTCGGCGACCGGACGCTGCTCGACCACGTCACCTGGCGCATCGGCCCGGGCGACCGGATCGGCCTGGTCGGCGTCAACGGCTCCGGCAAGACGTCGCTGCTGAAGCTGCTCGGCGGGGACGTCGAGGGCGCGACGGGCCGCCGGATCCAGGGCAAGACGGTCGCGCTCGCGCACCTGCGCCAGGAGCTCGACGACCTGCCCGGCGACCTGCGCGTGCTGCAGGCGATCGAGCAGGTGGCCGGGCGCGTCGTGTTCGGCAAGCAGGAGATGACGGCGTCGCAGCTGGGCGAGAAGCTCGGCTTCCCGCAGGCCCGCCAGTGGACGCCGGTCGAGGACCTCTCCGGCGGCGAGCGGCGCCGGCTGCAGCTGTGCCGGCTGCTGATGGCCGAGCCGAACGTCCTGCTCCTCGACGAGCCGACGAACGACCTGGACATCGACACCCTGCAGCAGCTGGAGGACCTCCTCGACGGCTGGCCGGGCACGATGGTCGTCGTCTCGCACGACCGCTACCTGGTGGAACGCGTCTGCGACACGATCGTCGCGCTCTTCGGCGACGGCCGGATCACCCACCTCCCGGGCGGCATCGAGGAGTACCTGAACCGCCGCGCGCTGGCCAAGGAACCGGCGGCGGCCGCGCCGACGGCCGCGAAGGTGGAGGCGAAGAAGTCGGCTGCCGACCTGCGCGCGGCGCAGAAGGAGCTCGGCCGGCTGGAGCGCAAGCTCGACCAGCTGCACGCCAAGGAGGAGAAGCTCCACGCGGCGCTCCTGGAAGCGGCGACGGACCCGGCGAAGCTGATGGAGCTCAACGCCGAGCTGAAGGGTGTCCAGGGCGAGATCGAGGACGTCGAAGGCCGGTGGCTGGAGACGTCCGAACTGCTCGAGTGACACCGCTGCCAGTAATGTCTGCGCCATGAGCAGGTTCGTGGACACGCTCGTCGCCACCGCGACGGGGCGGGGTCAGCAGCGGGGCATGGTCACCGGGGAGCCGAAGGAGCCGGTCCGGCGGACCTGGGCCGAGGTGCACGAGGAGGCCCGGCGGATCGCCGGCGGGCTCGTCGCGGGCGGGTTCGAGCGCGGGGGTGCCGTCGCGGTGCTGGCCGCGGCGCCGGTGCTGATCGCGCCGACCGTGCAGGCCGTCTGGCTGGCCGGCGGCAGCGTCACCATGCTGCACCAGCCGACCCCGCGCACCGATCTCGCCGAGTGGGCCGAAGACACCGTGCGCGTGCTCGGGATGATCGGGTCCGACCTGGTGCTGCTGGGCGAGCCGTTCGACCAGCTGGCGCCGGTGCTGGAAGAGAAGGGCATCGGTTTCCGGCTCATCACCGGCCTCGCCGCGGGCGAGCCCCTCGACGGCGTCGTCGCGACCGACGAGGGCGACACCGCGCTGCTGCAGCTGACCAGCGGTTCGACCGCCGACCCCAAGGCCGTGCGGATCACCTACGGGAACCTGTACTCCAACGTCAAGGCCATGGTCGACCGCGCGGAGTTCGACTTCGACACCGACGTGATGGTGTCGTGGCTGCCGACGTTCCACGACATGGGGATGGTCGGTTTCCTGACCGTGCCGATGACGTTCGGCGTCGAGCTGGTCAAGATCACGCCGGTCGAGTTCCTTTCGGGGCCGTTGATCTGGCCCGAGCTGATCACCAAGTACGGCGGCACCACGACGGCGGCGCCGAACTTCGCGTACGCGATCGTCGGGCGCCGGATGGCCCGCGTCGACGACGACAACGCCTACGACCTCTCGAAACTGCGCATCGCGCTGAACGGCGCCGAGCCCATCGACGAGACGGCCGTCCAGACCTTTGTGGACGCCGGCGCCCGGTTCAAGATGCCGGCGGAATGCGTTTTCCCGGCCTACGGCATGGCGGAGGCGACGCTCGCGGTGTCGTTCGCGCCGCTGTTCACCGGGCTGACGCTCGACATCGTCGAAGCGGACGCGCTGGAGGCGGACAACCGCGCCGTGCCGGTGCCCGAGGGCGACCCCCGGCGCGGCACCGACGACGTCCGGTCGTTCGCGGTGCTCGGCCGTCCC
Source organism: Amycolatopsis sp. NPDC004378 (assembly GCF_053602455.1). Classification (NCBI taxonomy): domain Bacteria; kingdom Bacillati; phylum Actinomycetota; class Actinomycetes; order Pseudonocardiales; family Pseudonocardiaceae; genus Amycolatopsis; species Amycolatopsis sp. NPDC004378. The sequence goes on along the minus strand of NZ_JBSGDR010000001.1, from coordinate 612,979 downwards.
CTGGACGGGCTCGAGGCCGAGATCGTCGACGAGGCGGGCGCCCGGGTCGGCGACCGCCGGGTCGGCGAGATCCGGCTGCGCGGCGAGGCCGTGACGCCGGGCTACCTGACCATGGACGGCCCGGTCGCCACCCAGGACGAGCACGGCTGGCTGAACACCGGCGACCTCGGCTACCTGGTGGACGGCCAGATCGTCATCTGCGGCCGCCGCAAGGACGTCATCATCATGGGCGGCCGGAACCTGTACCCGACGGACATCGAGCGCGCGGCGACGTCGGTCGAAGGCGTCCGCGCGGGCAACGCGGTGGCGGTCCGGCTGGACGCGGGCAGCCGCCGCGAGCGATTCGCGGTGGTCGTCGAGTCGAAGCTGGCGGGCGACGCCGAGGCCGAGAAGAACCTGATGAAGCAGGTTGCGGCGCGCGTGCGCGACGCGGTGGACATGCGCCCGTACGCGGTGGTCGTGCTGCCGGCCGGGAGCCTGCCGAAGACACCGTCGGGCAAGGTCAAGCGCGCGGCGACGGCCCAGCAGTTCGCGGACAAGATCAAGCGGAACGCCGACGCCTGACGGTCGCTTTCCCGTGGAAGTGCCCACCGGGAGGCGGCACTTCCACGGGAAGGCGGCGTCTTAGCGCTGTTGGAGGCGTTCGGCGCGGAGCGTGGGCGGGGTGGCGCGCTCGGAAGTGGCTTCCGACGCCGTGCGGGCGCCCGGGAGGTCCGGGGCGTGACCCGTGCGGGCGGCGAGCTGGTCTTCCACCTTGTCGAGGAACTCGTCGACCTCGCGTTCGTCGTAGCCGCGCTTGCCGATCAGCGGCTTCGCGAACATCACGTGGTGGACTTCGGCGGCGGTCAGGTCGTCCTCCTCGGCGATCGTCTTGGCGACGCGCCGGACGAACTCGTCGACCTCGTGCTTCGCGTAGCCACGGCGGCCGATCGGGGCGTTACCGAAGGTGACCTCGGCGAGGTCTTCGGCGGTGAACGACATGCAACTCTCCGATTCGGGGTTGAGCGGTGCGAACTGCCGTACACCGTCCTAACCCGCGGACGGGCTCCCCCGGAAGGGTTGAAGCCCGAAGCTCACCCCGACGGGCGGTCGCCGTCCGCCTGTGAGTGAGCCGGGACTACGCAGCGCTGTGTGGCCGGTCTCACAGCGTCAGGTGCGGCCGAACCACTTCCGCGGGCCCTGCGGCCGCGGCTCCTCGGCCGCCGGCCGCGGGTTCCGCAGCGCCACCAGCGCGGCCTCGGCCTCGTCCAGGAACAGGTCGACCTGGGCCTGGTCGTAGCTGCGCATGCCGACCGGCATGATCGTGAAGTCGACGTAGTGGATGTCGTCGGGCGTGAGGATGTTCCGCCCGGACAGTGCTTCCGCGATCAGGTCGAGGAACGCGTCGACCTCGTCCTCGTTGTAGCCGCGCCGGCCGAACCGGGGTTTGCCGAACGCGATCGCCCGGACTTCGTCAGGGGTCATGGCTTCACCTTGCCACCGATGTCAGCCCGCATGGAAGGCGTTCTGCGCGGCCGCGAGGCCGGTGCCGACCAGCGCCTCCGTCGCGTCCGCGCAGCGGTCCACCTCGAACGGGAGCTCCTTGCGCTCGACCGTCGAGAAGTCCTTCAGCACGAAGTCCGCCGGGTCCTGGCGGCCGGGCGGGCGGCCGATGCCGAACCGGACCCGGTAGTAGTCGCGGGTGCCCAGCGACTTGGTGATCGAGCGGAGTCCGTTGTGGCCGTTGTCGCCGCCGCCGAACTTCAGCTTCAGCGCGCCGAAGTCGACGTCCAGCTCGTCGTGCACCACCACCACGCCGGACGGCGGCACCTTGTAGAACCGCGCCGCGCCGACCACCGGCCCGCCGGAGAGGTTCATGTAGGACCGCGGCTTCACGAGCACCACGCGGCGGCCGCCCAGCCGGCCTTCGAGGACCTCGCCACCGGTCTTGTGCGCCTTGAACCTGCCGCCGATCCGCGCGGCGAGCTCGTCCAGCACCATGAACCCGACGTTGTGCCGGTTCCCGGCGTACTGGGGCCCGGGATTGCCGAGGCCGGCGAGCAGGATCAGCTCGCCGGCCCCGGGGAGGTCTTCGGTCATGCGGAGATGTTATTCGGCCGCTTCGGCGGACTCTTCACCCTCGGTCGAAGCCGCGGCCTCGTCCTCCGGCAGCTCCTCGCGCTGCGGCTCGGCGATGGCCACGATCAGGGCCTCGCCGTCGGTGACCAGCGTCGCGCCCTTCGGCAGGGCGACGTCGGCGGCGGTGATCTGGGTGCCCAGCTCGGCGCCCTCGACGGAGACCTCGACCTGGTCGGGGATGTGCAGCGCCTCGACCTCGATCTGGATGGCGTCGAGGTCCTGGTTGACCAGGGTGCCCGGGGCCGGGGTGCCGGAGACGACGACCGGGACGTCGACGGTGACCTTCTCGCCGCGCTTGACGACCAGCAGGTCGACGTGCTCGATGTAGTTCTTCAGCGGGTGCACGACGATGGTCTTGGTGAGGGCCAGCTCGCTGTTGCCCTCCAGGTCCAGCGTGATGACGGCGTTGGAGCCGTTCTCGCGGACGACGCGGGCGAACTCGATGGCCGGCAGCGCGAAGTGCCGCGGGTCCGAGCCGTGGCCGTACAGGACGGCGGGGATCTTGCCGGCGCGACGCGTGCGACGCGCGGCGCCCTTGCCGAACTCGGTGCGCGGCTCGACGGACAGACGTACCTCGGACACGGTGTGGCACTCCTTCAAATCAAGACAGCATGCGGCGGCGGGGATGGCCGGTGTTTTCTTCTCAGGCGGTTGCGTTCGGCGGCGAGTTTCCGGGCGTGCACGACGACGGGGGCTACTCGAGCCGCCGCGTCGATCACGCCGGGCACCCCAGAAGGGCCCCGCCTCGCCGAGACAACCTCAAGAGTGTAAACCAACCTCATCACGGTGGGTTGCGGCGGGGGCCCGCGCCAGGCTAGAACCCTCCCAGAAACCCGGGCGCGTGACGACACGAATCCGGTGGCGGGACCGAACCGGCCGAGGTGTTCTCGGGTACGCCGGGAGAGCAGGGGGCGGAAATGCGGGCACGACGGGCCACGGCGGCGGCGGTGCTGCTGCTGGGCGGACTGCTGGCCGGCTGCCAGGTGGCGGTCCCCGGCAGCGCCGGTGTCTCCGCCGCGGGCCGGCAGACGGCCGACCGGCGCGCCGAACAGCGCGCCGCGGTCGACGCGGCCCTGACCGCGCTGGGCCAGGCGCCCGCGCTCTCGCTGAAGGCGACGACCAACGGCGCCGAGCAGCAGTTCCGCGTCACCCGCGGCGGGACCGCGGCCGGTGGTTTGCCGATCGAAGGCCGGGTCGTCCAGGTGACCGCCGCCGCGGGCCAGTTCTACCTGCAGGCCGACCCGGAGTACTGGAAGGCGCACGCGATCGACGAGGGCACGCAGTTCGGCACGAGCTGGGTGCGGTCGCTCGGCTCCGAGCTGCCCTTCGACCCGGCGGCCCGGTTCGCGCCCCAGGCCCTCGCCGACGGGCTGCGCAAGGCGCTCCCCGGGCTCGACCGGCTGAGCGACCCGGTCATGGCGAAGCTCCCCGACGGCACCGAGGTCTACCAGCTCGGTGCCGCCCCGAGCGTTCTGCGCGTCACCACCGCCAAGCCGAACCGGGTCGTCAGCTTCGCCCCGGCGCTGCTCGACCCGCAGAACGGGCCGAAGTTCGGCGCCGAGTTCCGCGTCGCCCCGCTGGCCGGCGACGCCCTCAAGACGTTCCACACCGACCTGGACGCCGCCGTCGCCGGGCTGGGGCAGCCGTTCGAAGGGCTGGTGCAGGCCAGCGCCGTCGTCACGAACGACAAGCTCGACTGCAAGGACTTCGTCGGCTCCTGCACGACGACGGTCGACGTCTCCACCAGCGTCGTCGGCTCACCGTCCTCGGGCGGCAAGAGCGTCATCCACATCAACCTCTCGGTCGAGGTGAGCGCCGACGCGCTCGGCTCGCAGACGTGCACGACGACGGCCGACGCCGAGCCGTACGCCACGGTGAAGATGTCCTGCACGGTCAACTTCAAGCTGCCCAACCGCACGGCGAGCTACCAGGTGCTGTCGAAGCCGAACGCCGTCGCGGAGGTCCGCGCGGCCCTCGACGTCAACGCGGTGAAGCAGCAGGTCGCGGCGGAGTTCGCCGGCCTGGGCGGCTGAGCTGGACACCTACCCGGGGGTGCGTTGCTCCCGTTGAAGTAGGCGATCTTCCGTTCCTACCATCGGCCTCGAAGGCCGACTACGAACAGGGAGATCCCATGGCCAAGCTGGTGGTTTTCGGGGGGACCGGGTACGCCGGTGGCAAGATCGGCGCCGAGGCGGTGCGCCGCGGTCACGAGGTGGTCGGCGTCGCGCGCCACCCGGGTTCGGCGCCCGAGGGCGTCGACGAGCGGCAGGGTTCGCTGCACGACGAGGAGCTCGTGGCGGAGCTGGCGAAGGACGCCGACGTGTTCGTCGTCGCCACCCCGGCCCGCGCGCTCGACGGCAAGAAGCTCATCGAGGCCGTGCCGGCGCTGGCCCGGATCGCGCGCGAGCACGAAGTCCGGCTGTCGTTCGTCGGTGGCGCGGCTAGCCTGCTCGTCGCCGAGGGCGGCCCGCGGCTGTTCGACACCCCGGAGTTCCCGGCCGAGTACAAGGACGAGGCCGGCAGCCACGCCGAGGTGCTCGGCCTGCTGCGCGAGCAGCCCGAGGGCCTCGACTGGTTCTACGTCAGCCCCGCCGCCGAGTTCGGCGCCTGGACCCCCGGGGAACGCACGGGCACCTACCGCGTCGGCGGCGACGTCCTGGTGACCGACGAGAACGGCAGGTCCCACATCGGCGGCGACGACTTCGCGATCGCGTACGTCGACGAGATCGAGCAGCCGAAGCACCACCGCGCGCGGTTCACCGTCGCTTACTGAAGTTCCCGGATCACCGGCGCGAAGGTCTCGAGGAACGGTTCGAACACCGTGATGTACGAGAAGCCGTAGCGCTCGCGCCGCTGTTCGAGCTGCCCGGCGATCTCCCCGACGGTGCCCAGCAGGAGCTGGGGCGCGTCGAGGAGGTCCCGGGCGTCGGCGACGGCGCTGCGTTCGGTCAGCTCGTGCCACGCTTCGGCGGCTTTCTCGCGGTCTTCGGTGATCTCGACGTGCTGGACGAGCATGTTGTGTTCGACCTCGCGGCTGGTCCTGGCCCGGAAGTACCGCACCCGTTCGTCCATCGCGGTGTCGAGCTCGAACGTGCCGGGCGGCTTGCCGGGCTGCTGCTTCAAGCCCGCGAAGCCGACGACGTCCGCGTGCTCGGCGGCCAGGTCCAGGACGCCGTCGCTGTTGCCCGCGATCAGCAGCCGCGGGTGCGCGATGCCCTCGTCTTCGAAGTGCCTGCGCAGGTGGCCGAGGCTCTCTTCGAGATAGGCGATCCGGTCCGCGGCCTGCCGCCAGGGGAGGCCCGCGTTGTCGAACTCGGCCTTCATGTGCCCGGCGCCGAGGCCGAGGTCGAGGCGCCCGTCGAGCAGCGCGGCCGTCGAAGACGCTTCGCGTGCGAAGAGCGCGAAGTTGTAGAAGGGCACATTGGACACGAGCGTGCCGAGCCGCGGCCGTTCGGTGACGGCGGCCGCCATGGCCAGCACCGGGAACGGCGCGAACCGCCCGGTGCCGAGGTGGTCGGGCACGGTGATGACGTCGTAGCCGAGTTCCTCGGCGCGGCGGCACTTGGCGATCCACGCGTCCCGGCTGCCGATCTCGCGGAAGCTGACGCCGAACTTGAAGTTCCCCATGCCGGCGACGGTAGCGCCGGAAACCCCCGCCGGGCGCGGAGTTTCGCGCCCGGCGGACGGGTCGTCAGGCGTTGCCGTCGAAGAGGGACGTCACCGAGCCGTCTTCGAAGACCTGCTGGATCGCCTCCGCCAGCATCGGGGCGATCGACAGGACTGTCAGGCCCTCGAACCGCTTCTCGTCCGGGATCGGCAGCGAGTTCGTCACGATGACCTCGCGCGCCTTGCACTGCGAAAGCCGCTCGGTCGCCGGGTCGGACAGGATGCCGTGGGTCGTCGCGATGACGACGTCCGCCGCGCCCTCGTCGATCAGCGCTTCCGTCGCCTTCACGATCGTGCCGCCGGTGTCGATCATGTCGTCGATCAGGACGCAGAGCTTGCCCTCGACCTTGCCGACCACGCGGTTGGCCACGGCCTGGTTCGGCTTGTCCGGGTCGCGCGTCTTGTGGATGAACGCGATCGGGCGGTCACCCAGCTGCTGGGCCCACTTCTCCGCCAGCCGCACGCGGCCCGAGTCCGGGGAGACGACCGTGATGTCGGCGTCGCCGTAGGTGGCCTTGATGTGGTCGGCCAGCACGGTCTGCGCCATCAGGTGGTCGACCGGGCCGTCGAAGAAGCCCTGGATCTGCGCGGTGTGCAGGTCGACCGTCATGATCCGGTCGGCGCCCGCGGTCTTGAACAGGTCCGCGATCAGCCGCGCCGAGATCGGCTCGCGGCCCTTGTGCTTCTTGTCCTGGCGCGCGTACGGGTAGAACGGCATCACCACGGTGATCCGCTTCGCGCTCGCCCGCTTGAGCGCGTCCACCATGATCAGCTGCTCCATCACGTACTCGTTGATGGGCGTGGTGTGCGCCTGGATGACGAAGGCGTCGGTGCCGCGGACGGACTCCTCGAAGCGGACGAACAGCTCGCCGTTGGCGAACGTGTGCGCCGTCTGCGGGGTGATCGTCACGTTGAGGTGCTTGGCGACCTCTTCGGCGAGCTCCTGGTGTGCACGCCCGGAGAAGAGCATCAGGTTCTTCTTCGGCGTGCCGGACTTCGGACTCATGCTGGCGACTCCCCGTCGGTTCCTGCTTCTGACTCGGCGTCGAGCGCGGCCTGGGCCGCCTCGGCCGCGGGCGTGCCCGGCCTGCGCCGGACCGCCCAGCCTTCGATGGTGCGCTGCGGCGGCGCGGACACCGCGAGAGCGCCCGGTGGGACGTCCTCCCGGATCACCGCGCCGGCTCCACTGTAAGCGCCGTCGCCCACCTGCACCGGGGCGACGAAGGTGTTGTCGGCACCCAACCGGACATACGACCCGATAACGGTCCGGTGCTTGTTCACCCCGTCGTAGTTCACGAACACGCTCGAGCAGCCGATGTTGCTGTGCTCGCCGATCGTGGCGTCGCCGACGTAGGTCAGGTGCGGCACCTTCGTGCCGGCGCCGATGTCGGCCGCCTTCGTCTCGACGAACGCGCCGAGCTTGCCCTTCTCACCCAGCTTGGTGCCGGGCCGCAGGTAGGTGAACGGGCCGACGTTGACGCGGTCGCCCAGCTCGGAGTCGGAGCCGTGGACCCGCACGACCGACGCGCCGGCGCCGATCCGCACGTTCGTCAGCGTGCTGTCCGGCCCGACCGTGCTGCCCTCGCCGACCGACGTGGTGCCCTTGAGCTGCACGTTCGGTTCGAGGACGACGTCGCGGGAGAGGGTCACGCCCGCGTCGATCCAGGTCGTGGCCGGGTCGACGACGGTGACGCCCTCGCGCTGCCAGCGCCGCACGATCCGGCGGTTCAGCTCGGCGCCGAGGACCGACAGCTGGACGCGGTCGTTCACGCCCTCGGTCAGCCACGGATCGTCGACGACGAGCGCGCCGACGTGCAGCCCGTCGCCGTTCGCGATGCCGAGGACGTCGGTGAGGTACAGCTCGCCCTGCGCGTTGTCGGTCGACAGGCGCGAAAGGCCGTCGCGCAGAACGGCGGCGTCGAAGGCGTACACACCCGAGTTGATCTCGGTGATTTCCGCCTGCGCCGGGGTGGCGTCCTTGTGCTCGACGATGCCGGTGACCTTGCCGTCGGTGTCGCGCACGATCCGGCCGTAGCCGGTCGGGTCGGCGACGACCGCGGTGAGCACGGTGACCGCGTTCTTCGCCTCGGTGTGCTCCTCGAGCAGCGAGCGCAGCGTGTCGGTGTCGAGCAGCGGGACGTCGCCGTAGCTGACGATCACCGTGCCCGTGAGGTCCGCCGGCAGCGTCGCGAGCGCGCAGGACACGGCGTGGCCGGTGCCCTTCTGCTCGGCCTGGACCGCGGTGCCGACCTCGCGGCCGAGCGCGGTGGCGACCTCGGCGAGCCGGGCGCCGACGGCTTCGCGACCGTGGCCGGTCACGACGACGAGGTGCTCGGGGGACAGGCCGGCGGCGGCCCGGACGGCGTGCTCGACGAGGGGCCGCCCGGCGATCGGGTGCAGCACCTTCGGGGTCGAAGAACGCATGCGGGTGCCCTCACCCGCGGCGAGGATCAACGTGCTCAGCGGGCCGGTCAACGGCGCTCCCAACGGTTACCAACGTGTGGCTTCTGTCGGGCACCGATCCTAACCGGGCTCTTCGGCGTCCCACGCGGGGTCGGTGGGAGGGCCTTCGCCCGCCCACGCCGCGGCCGGGTCGGCGGCCATCGAGTTGGCCGACGCGACCTGGTTGCCGCCGCCGCGTTTTGCCTGGTACATGGCCGCATCCGCGCGCGCGAGGACCTGTTCGCCGCGCTCCTGCGGCCGCAGCGAGACGAGCCCGATCGAGAGCGTGACGCCGTGCGAGAGGTGGTGCGGCAGACCTGCGACGGACTTCACTGCGCGGCCGAGCGCCATCTTCGCCGCCGACGCCGGCGTGCCCGGGAGCAGGACGATGAACTCGTCGCCGCCGTAGCGCGCCACGAGGTCGTCACCGCGCAGGGCGTCACGAAGCGTGCTCGCGACGACGCGCAGCACGTTGTCGCCTTCGGCGTGCGACTGCTTGTCGTTGACGCCCTTGAACCCGTCGAGGTCGACGAGCGCGACGGCGAGAGGCTGCGCGTCGGCCGACGACGCGAGCTGGCGCAGCTTCTCGTCCAGCGCGCGCCGGTTCGGCAGGCCGGTGAGCGGGTCCTGCAGCGCCTGCTGGGTGATCGCGCCGTGTTCGGCGGACAGCCGTTCGTGCTCGCGGCGGGCGTTCAGCGTGGCGATCTGCGACTCGCGCAGGCTCCACATCTCGGTCTCGAGCCGGGTCGCGTAGTCGATCAGCGACTGGCTGGCGCCGGACGCGTAGTCCGGGCTCGTGTCGAGCCGGGCGAGCTCGCGCGCGATGTTCAGCCGCATCGACGGCTGGGACGTGTCGTCGGTCAGCGACTCGCGGGCCGACCGCAGGACGCCGAGCGCCTCCTCGCGGTGGCCCGCCTTGTCCAGGCAGCGGGCCAGCGCGATCGTCACGATCTCGCGTTCGCCCGGGTAGGCGGTGCCTTCGTGGAGCCGCCGGAGCCGGTCGACCTGGTCCTCGCTGGGCCGGTGCAGCGCGAGCGCGGCGGCGAGCACGCCGACCTGCTCGACGGCTTCGACGCCGGCCCGGCGCGGGAACAGCGACTCGCTGTAGGGCCCTTCGATGGCCATCGACATCGACGCGGCGGTCCGGAACTTCTCGGCGCTCTCGTCGTACTCTTCGATCCGCTCCAGCCGCAGGCCCCAGCCGAGCAGCATCTTCACGCGGTTCAGCAGCTGCAGGGTGATCTCGTGCGGGCTGGCGCTTTCGCGGATCGCGGCGGCGGCGCGGCTGCTGACCTCTTCGGCGGACTCGTACACGCCGAGCTGGTTCAGCACGATCCAGCAGTCGTTCAGCGTCGACCACAGCATCCGGTTCCACGCGCGGACCCCGACCTGCCGGTCCGGCGTCGCGGAGTCGTCGAGGATGGCGAGCGCGCGGGCGATCTCGGTGAGCGCGGCGTCTTCCTGCGCGGCGAGCACGAGCCGGCGCCCCCGCAGGGCGTGCGCGTCGGCGCGCAGCAGGGCCAGGCCGTGCCGCCGGGTGTGCGCGAGCATTTCGTCGAGCCGCGGCTCCGCTTCGGCGGCCAGGCCCTTCGTGATCAGGCGCGCGGTCGCGGACGCGCGCAGCAGCTGCGCGACGAGCAGGGGTTCCCCGCGCCGCTGGGTCTCGTCGAGCAGCTCGTCCATCAGCGAGACGATTTCGAGCTGCTGCGGGTATTCGGAGCGCTGGATCGCGGCGGTCAGCTCGCGCGCGCGCCCGACGAGCCACGCGTCGGACATCTCGACCAGCGCGGGCCGCCTGGCCGATACCGGGTCGGTCGCCTCTTCGGTCAGCGCCAACCTCCCGGTGTCGTGGGTTTCGGGGTTCTCGTGCTGCTGCTCCGCCGCCAGGATTCGAACCTGAACTGTCAGAACCAAAATCTGAAGTGCTGCCGATTACACTACGGCGGATCGAACCTGGTCAGGATAGCGACGATCGGGTGTCGTCCGCGCGGGGGATGCGTTACCGGGCCGTCCGCGGGGTACTTCGCTCCGAAGCACCGGTGTGAGCGTTCAGGCACTCCCCAGGCACCCGAACCTCCTGTACCGTAACTTACGGCATCGTAGGTTAGGTCACCCTTTGTAAAGGGCACCCTGTAGGAAGAAGTGAAGCGTATGACGGCCACGCTCGACCGATCGCAGCCCACCGGGGAGCCACCGGCTCCGAAGGGGCCCAAACCCGTCATCGAAGGCACGCGCGGGATCGGCGTGCAGCTGTCGGTCTACTTCGGCGTCATCGCGCCGCTGGTGGCCCTGCTGGTCGCCGTGCCGTTCGCCTGGGGCTGGGGACTGAGCTGGGTCGACGTCGGCATCTTCGTGGTGTTCTACGCGATCAGCGGGCTGGGCATCACGGTGTCCTACCACCGTTACTTCACGCACGGCTCGTTCAAGGCCAAGCAGTGGCTGCGCGTGGTCATGGCCATCGCGGGCAGCATCGCCCTGCAGGGCCCGGTGATCACCTGGGTCGCCGACCACCGTCGCCACCACGCGTTCTCCGACCGCGACGGCGACCCGCACTCGCCGTGGGCGTTCGGCACCTCGCCGTGGGCCATCGCGAAGGGCTTCTGGCACGCGCACATGGGCTGGCTGTTCGAGCGCGACCAGACCAACGCGGAGCGCTTCGCGCCCGACTTGGTGAAGGATCCGGCCATCAAGAAGGTCGACGAGCTGTTCTGGCTGTGGTCCCTGGTGAGCCTGCTGCTGCCGGCGCTGCTGGGCGGCCTGATCTCGTGGTCGCTCTGGGGCGCGGTCACCGCGTTCTTCTGGGCGGGCCTGGTGCGCATCTGCGTGCTGCACCACGTGACGTGGTCGGTCAACTCGATCTGCCACATGATCGGCGAGCGCCCGTTCGCCGCGCGCGACAAGTCGGCGAACTTCTGGCCGCTGGCGATCTTCAGCTTCGGCGAGTCGTGGCACAACCTGCACCACGCCGACCCGACGTCCGCGCGCCACGGCGTCAAGCGCGGCCAGATCGACATCTCCGCGCGGCTGATCTGGATCTTCGAGAAGTTCGGCTGGGTGCACGACGTCCGCTGGCCGACCCCGCAGCGGCTGGCCCGTATCAAGATGGAAAAGGGCTAGTCAACTAGGCTGCTCTGGTGGCGGGGAGACGACGGTCGAAGCGTGAGCAGCAGGTCACCGGGGCGCGTCCGGTCGCCCCGGTGACCCGGGTCCGGATGACCGGCAGCGAGCGGCGCCAGCAGCTGCTCAACGTGGCGCGGGCCCTGTTCGCCGAAAAAGGGTTCGACGGCACGTCGATCGAGGAGATCGCGCACCGCGCCAACGTGTCGAAACCCGTGGTGTACGAACACTTCGGCGGCAAAGAGGGCATCTACGCGGTGGTCGTCGACCGCGAAACCCAGCTCCTGCTCGACCGCATGGTCTCGACCCTCCACGGCGGCCACCCCCGCGTGATGCTGGAGCAGGCGGCGACGGCACTGCTGTCCTACGTCGAGGATTCCCACGACGGCTTCCGCATCCTGGTCCGCGACTCCCCGGTGGCCAGTTCGACGGGCACGTTTTCCACGGTCCTCAACGACATCGCGAGCCAGGTGGAGCACATCCTGGCCCAGCAGTTCGCGGCCCGCGGCTACGACGAGAAACTGGCTGCCCTGTACGCGCAGGCACTGGTGGGCATGGTCGCGCTGACGGGCCAGTGGTGGCTGGACGCCCGCAAACCGAAGCGCGACGAGGTCGCAGCGCACCTCGTGAACCTGGCTTGGAACGGCTTGTCGCACCTGGAGCACAAACCGAAGCTGCGGCTGGGGTGAGCGTTTCCGGCGCGGGGCCGGGCGTGCCGAAACTGCGCCCGTTCAGCGCGGACGTCGCCGGGTTCCTGGCTACTTGAGCCGGCCGGTCTCACGCAGGTGGTCGAAGATCAGCTGCGCCACCAACGACACCCGCGGCCGGTCCGCGTGGGTCAGCCAGGCGATCTCCTCGATCTCGCTGTTCGCCCGCAGCGTCCCGGTGTACTCCGCCCGGTAGGCCGTCGTGCGGACCACGGTGCCCGCCGCCTTGCCGTGGGCCTGGCCTTCGAACGTGCCCGCCGGCTCGATCGTCGACGGGGTGATCTCGACGTCCAGCTCCTCGCGGATCTCCCGCACCAGCGTCTCGGCGTCCGTCTCGCCCGGCTCGCGCTTGCCGCCCGGGAGGTAGAACTTGTCCTTGCCGCGGGAGCGTGCGGCCAGGACGCGGCCGTCCGCGACGTGGATCCAGGCGATCTTGTCGATCACGGTCATGGCCCGATCCTAGGCGCGGGGTGGGAGCCGTGGGCAGGTGGAGCTGGAGGCCGGTCCCCGTCCGCCAGGTCGGCGGTGGCGCACGGGGACCGGCGCGGTGCTGCCGCGGGAAAACCATCTTCGGACCGCGTCCAACACTCGTCGGGGGCGGGCGAAACTCTTGGTGTGAACCATGTTCCGCGATCCGCCACCCGCGGCGGAAGTGCCCACGGCACCGGACGGCCGTGGCTTTCTCACGGTCAGGCGGGGGTGACCCTCAGGAGCTTGTCGTCGGTGCCGTCCGACGTGGTCACGTACAACGCCCCGTCCGGGCCGCTGCGGACCGCCCGCAGACGGCCGAACTTGTCGTCGAACTCCGGTGGCAGGGTGACGTCGAGGACCTTGCCCGCCGCGTCCAAGTGGTACAGCAGCAGCTTCTGGCCCTTCAACGCCACCACGACGAGCGCGCCGTCGTCCTTGCCCCACTGCGCACCCGTCAGGAAGGCGTCGCCGCTGATCGCCTCGGTGATCTTGCCGGACGTCCACAGTGGACTGACCGCGTCCGGGAAGCGCTTGAGGTCGGTCATCGGGACGCTCTCGTCGTAGTTGGAGTCCGTGCCGCCCTTGGACGGGTCCCAGCCGTAGTTGGCGCCCGGCTTCAGCAGGTTGACCTCGTCGTCGAAGGCCGGCCCGTGCTCGGCCGTGATCACCTGGCCGCTGCCCGGGCGGATCGCCACGCCCTGGACGTTGCGGTGCCCGTAGGTGTAGATCAGCCGCTCGTGCGGGTCGGCCGAAGTGATGAACGGGTTGTCCGGCAACGGGTTCCCGGTCTTCGCGTCCAGCCGCAGCACCTTGCCGCCGAGGGAGTGGCGGTCCTGCGCGACGGTCGAGCGCGCGGTGTCGCCGGTGCCGACGAGCAGCGCGCCGTCCGGCGCGAACGTCGGCCGGCAGCCCGAGTGCCGGCCGCTCGGGTTCACCGGCAGCCCGGTGAGCAGGTTCTTCACCTTCGTCGCGCTGGCGCCGTCCTCGGCGAGCTTCCAGGTGACCAGCCGGATGTCGACGGCCTTGCCGCCCTCCTGGTGGTCCTGGCAGGTGATGAACTCGCGGCTGGTCGCGAAGTCCGGGCTGATGACCATGCCGAGCAGCCCGCCTTCGCCCTGCACGAGGACGTCGGAGAAGTCGGCCTTGACGTCGGCCGCCTTCCCGCCGCGGATCAGCGCGAGCTTGCCGGGCCGCTGCGGCACGAGGATGCCGCCGTCGGGCAGGAAGCCGATGTCCCAGCCGTGCTGCAATCCGGCGGTGACCGTCTCGACCTTGAACTTCCCGGTCGACGCCGCCGGCGTGGCCGCGGCCGGGACGCTCTGGACGGGCGCGCTCGACGCGCCCGAGCAGCCCGCGACCAGCAGGGACACCGCACCGATGAGACCCAGCACACGCCGCATACGGTTCATCCTGCCATCAAGCGGTGAAATCGCCGTTCGCCGCGACCGCCGTGAGGAAGTCCAGGTCGCGCGAGCCCGGGATGTAGTGCCCCGTGCCGGGCACCAGGTCCACTTCGGCGCCCGCCGCCTCGAGCCAGCGGTGCGTCGTCGCGGAGTCGGCCATTGTGTCGTCCGCCCCGGCGACGGCGTACACCGGCATGGTCAGCCGGGCCAGCGCCGCGTCGCCGAAGACCGGGAACGGCCCGGTGCGGTACCGGTAGTGCGCGGACACCAGCAGCTGGTGCTCGACGATCGGCGACGTCCCCGGTTCGCCGAGCACGCCGGCCACCGACTTCCGCCGTCCCTTCTCACCGAATAGCGACAGCAACATCGCCTTGACGACGAAGCCCTTCTTCATCGGGCCGAGGCCGATCGGGCACCGCAACGCCAGCGCGGCGACGCGCTCGGGCCGCCGGGTCGCGTAGTCCAGCGCGAGCCAGCCGCCGAACGACGACGTCAGGAAGGCCGCCCGCGCCACCGCGAAGTGGTCCAGCACCGCGTCCAGCCACCGCGCGTACCGGTCGCCGTCCAGTGGCGGCCGCGTCTCGGCGCTCAGTCCGGGCTCGCCGATGATGTCGACGGCGTGCACCCGGAACCGCTCGGCGAGCGCCGGGATCCGCTCGGCCCATTCCGCGGAGTTGCTGCCGGAGCCGTGCAGCAGCACCAGTGGTGGTGCGCTCGCCGGGCCCGTGACCAGCACGAACGTCTCGCCTTCGGGGGTCGGCACGCGCACCTGGTCGTGGGCGGGCCACGCCGTCAGGGCGTCGAGGTAGCGCTCACGCAGCAGGCGCGCTCCGGCTTCGGACTTGTATATCGTCATGCAAAGTACTCTAACGCTCCCTATAAAGAGGATAAATAAGGAGTGATCAGGAGCCGGGTCGCACCAGCCCGGATTCGTAGGCGAACACCACCGCGTGCACCCGGTCGCGCAGGCGCAGCTTGCCGAGGATCCGGCCGACGTGCGTCTTCACGGTCGTCTCGCCGATGTAGAGCTTCGCGGCGATCTCGCCGTTGGACAGGCCACGCGCGATGAGGCCCAAGACGTCCTTCTCGCGTTCGGTCAGCACCTCGAGCTTCGCGACGTCCACCGGGTCGCGGTCGTCGGCGAGGTAGCGGTCGAGCAGCCGCCGCGTGACCGAAGGCGAGACCATCGCGTCGCCGCGCAGCACCCCGCGGATCGCCACGAGCATCTCTTCGGACGGCGCGTCCTTCACCAGGAAGCCGCTGGCGCCGGCGCGCAACGCGGCGTACGCGTACTCGTCGAGGTCGAACGTCGTGATGATCAGGACGCGCACGTCCGGCAGCTCGGCGCAGATCCGCCCGGTCGCCGCGACGCCGTCGAGCACCGGCATCCGGACGTCCATCAGCACGAGGTCCGGCCGCAGCGCCCGGGCCTTCGCGACGGCCTCTTCGCCGTTCGCCGCCTCGGCCGCGACGACGAGGTCGTCCTGGCTTTCGACGATCATCCGCAGCCCGACGCGCACCAGCTCCTGGTCGTCGCAGAGCAGGACCCGGGTGCTCACGGCCGCACCACCAGGCTCGCGCCCACGCGGTAGCCGCCGTCCGGCCGCGGGCCGGCCGCCAGCTCGCCGTGGAACATCTCGACGCGCTGGCGCATCCCGGCCAGCCCGCGCCCGGACGACGGCAGCGTCGCGACGGGCGCGGCGCGGCCACCGGTGTTCGTCACCTCGATCCGGATCCCGTCCGGCTCGAACGCGACGTCGACGCGGCCGGTCGCGTCGGCGGGGGCGTGCTTGATCATGTTGGTCAGTGCCTCCTGGACGATCCGGTACGCCTGCAGCGCGGCGCTCGCGGGCAGCCCGGCCGGGTCGCCGGTGACCTCGAGCGTGACGGGGCGGCCGCACTGCTCGACGAGCCCGCGCAGCTCGGCGACGGTCGGCTGGGGACGGCGCGCCCCCGGGCCCGCGTGCAGTACTTCGAGGAGCCGCCGGAGCTCGGCCAGCGCGTCCCGGCCCGTGCGGCCGATCGTGTCGAGCGTCCGGTCGACGGCTTCGGGGTCGCGGTGCCGCGCGAGCTTCGCGCCCTCGGCGTTCAGCACGATCACGCTCATGCTGTGCGCCAGGACGTCGTGCAGCTCGCGCGCGATCCGGGTGCGCTCCTCCGCGATCGCCGCCCGGGCCTGCGCTTCGGCGCGCCGGTTCTCTTCCGCGGTCAGCTGCGCCTTCGCGTGGAAGAACTCCCCGAGCGCCCACGCGGCGAAGTGGATCGGGAGGATGATGACGACGTTCAGGACCGGGTTCTGCGTGTCGGGGCCCCGGCCGATCCCCCACAACACGTCGAGCGCGAGGATCCCGGCCGCGGTCAGCGCGGCGAACCGCCGGTCGCCTCGCTGGACGAGGTTGAACAGCACGACGGCCATGCTCAGCTCGGCGCGGCCACGGTCGTACGCCCAGACCCCGTTCGCGTAGGCGGCGAGCGTGGCCGCCAGGACGAGCACCGCGACCGTGCGCGGGTACCGGCGGCGGACCAGCAGGGGGAGCAGGAACAGCATCGGGATCGCGCGCAGCACCCACGGGTCCTGGCCAGTCCAGCCGGGCGCGAGGAAGACGAACACGGCGTACAGGGGCAAGTCCACCGTCCACCGGTGCCTGCGCACCCACTTCACGAGCCGTTCCACGCGCCGAACGTAACGCGGCGACGCGGCCCACGGCGTCATCCCGGCGGCTCGACCTGGTCCTCCCGCGGGAGGAGGGAACCGGTCGCTCCGACGGATTCGCGGCCACCCCCGGCGAACCTAGCGTCGGGGTCATGTCGATCACCAGGGAGTTCTTCCGCCACCCGATGCTGACGGGCGCCATCGCGCCGAGCTCGCCACGGCTGGCCGGGACGATGACGGCGGGCCTCGGCCTGGAGCGCGCGGCCCGCGTCGCCGAACTCGGGCCCGGTACCGGCGTGTTCACCGAAGCGGTCCTCGCGCTGCTTCGCCCCGAAGCGCGGCTGACGGCCGTCGAGATCAACCCGCGATTCGCCGGCGAGCTTCGCCGGCGGTTTCCCCAGGTCGACGTCGTCGCGGGATCGGCCGAACACCTCGCGCCGGACGGCTTCGACGTCGTCGTCTCGGGCCTGCCGTGGACGGCGATGGCCGCGGACCGGCAGCACGGCATCCTTGACGCGGTCACGGCGGCGCTGGCGCCGAACGGCCGGTTCACGACGTTCGCGTACGCCCACGCGGCCTGGACGCCACCCGCGCGTCGCTTCGCCGCTTCGCTGCGAAGCCGTTTCGCAGTCGTAGAGCGCACTTCGGTCGTCTGGGGGAACCTGCCGCCCGCGTTCGTCTACCGTGCGGCGCTGCCGGTGGCGGTGGGGAGGACCCGGCGTGGACAGCCTGCTGCGGCCACTGCTTGACGCGCCGCCGGCGGCCGTCTACCTCGTCTGCGCGCTGCTGATCACCGCGGAAACCGCGCTGCTGCCGGGAATCGTGCTGCCGACGCTGTCGGCGCTGCTCCTGATGGGCTACCTCGCGCAGCGGGGCACGCTCCACCTCGGACTCGCGCTGGCCGTGGCCGTCGCGGCCGCCGTCCTGGGCGACCAGCTCGCGTACTTCGAAGGGCGGTGGTGGGGGCCGCGGCTGGCGCGTCGCGTCGGCCGGGACCGCTGGGCCCGCGCCGAAGCGGCGATCGCGCGCTACGGCGTCCCGGCGGTGGTCGCGGGCCGGTGCCTGGCCGGGCTGCGGACGGTGGTCCCGCGCGTCGCGGGTTCGGCGGCGATGCCGTACCGGCGGTTCGCCGCGGGCAGCGCGGGCGCGGCGGTGCTGTGGGCGAGCGCGGAGCTGCTGGCGGGTCAGGTGACGGCGATGGTGGTCTGAAGGCGTTCCGCGGTCTCGGCGTCCGCGGGCAGGAACGTCTCCAGCTTCAGCTCCGACACCGTGACGTCGGCCGCGGTCGCGAACGTCGTGATCGCGGTGATCAGCCGCAGCTCACCGACCGAAGTGGACAGTCGCACGGGGACGGCGAAACCGAGGTGGCCGTCGCCCGGCGGGTGGTGCGGCGGCAGGTAGCCCGTCAGCTCGGCGAGCTGCGCGGCCAGCCGGTCGTCCGGGGTGCGCGCGAGGTCGTTGCGGAGGCGCTCGAGGATGTGCCGGGCCCAGTCGTCGAGGTTGCGCACGCGTGGCGCCATCCCGCGCGGGTGCAGCGCGAGCCGCAGCGTGTCGACCGGCTCGCGCAGCAGTTCGGGCGCGACGTCTTCGACGAGCAGGGCGAACGCGTCGTTCTTCGCGACGAGCACGCCGTAGCGGTCGACGACGATCGCGGGGTAGGGCCGGTGGCCGTCCAGGAGCCGCCGCAGCCCGTCGAGCACCGGCCGGATCGCGGGGTCGTCGAGCCGGGTTTCGGGGTACGTCGGCGCGTAGCCGGCGGCGTGCAGGAGGCCGTTGCGCTCGCGCAGGGGGAGTTCGAGCGACTCCGCGACGCGCAGCACCATGCCGCGGCCGGGCAGCGAGCGCCCGCTCTCCATGAAGCTGACGTGCCGCTGCGTCGTCCCCGCGCGCAGGGCGAGGTCGAGCTGGCTGAGCCGGCGCCTCGTGCGCCAGTCCTTGAGCGCGGTTCCGAAGTCCACGGGTCCATCTTCGTCATTCCCCGTGGGGAATTGAGCCGTTTCCCGGATTCGGCGAGGGTCCGGGTATGACGAAACACGGCCTGGTCGTGCCGACCTACCAGCCCATCCTCGACGCCGGGCGGACCGCGCCCGAGCTGGTCGACGTCGCGGTCGCCGCCGAAGAGCTCGGGCTCGACTCGGTGTGGGTGGGCGACACCCTCGCACGCGCTCCGCTCGACGCCTTGACCGTTTTGGGGGCCTTCGCGGCCCGGACCTCACGGGTGACGCTGGGGACGGCCGCGCTGCTCCCGGCCCTGCGGGACCCGGTGCTCTCGGCGAACCAGCTGCTGTCGCTCGACCTGCTGAGCGGCGGCCGGCTGACGGTGGCCGTCGGCGCCGGGTTCGCCGGGCGGAGCGAGCCCGAGTTCGCGTTCGCGGGCGTTCCGTGGGCGCGGCGGCGGGCCCGGCTGGACGACATCGTGGGGCTGTGGCGGGCCGCGTGGCGCGGGGAGACGTCGTTCCACGGGCCGGTGCTGCACTACGACTCGCTGCCGTCCTACCCGGCGCCCGCACGCGCCGGCGGCCCGCCGGTGTGGCTGGCGGCGTACACGCCGGGTGCGCTGGAGCGCGTCGGCCGGCTGTACGACGGCTGGCTGCCGTACCCGCCCGACCCGGCGGACTACGCGTCGGGCCTGGCGCGAATCCGGTCGTCGCGCCCGATGACCCCGGCCTTGTTCGCGACGGTGCTGGTGGAGGACGACCCTTCCCGCGGCCGCGCGCTGCTCGAGGAGTACTGCCGGCGGAACTACGGCATGCCGGCCGGCTTCGTCCAGGGGATCCAGCTGCAGGTGACGGGATCCGCGCCGGAGGTGGCCGCCCGGCTGCGGGAATACGAAGGCGCGGAGCACTTCCTGCTGCGGATCGCGAGCACCGACCCGAAGGTGTTCGACGAGCAGCTGCCCCGGCTCGCGGAGGTGGTGGAACTGCTGCGCGACCAGCCGTGATCGGAAACCTGTCGGGGGTGGCACGTAGGCTGGGACCGTGACCGACGCTCCACTGTCCGGACTCCTCACCGCCATCCTTCCCGACCCGGCCCTGCGCGGCGTGGTCGAGCGCGCCGGTGCGCCGCTGCTCGAGCTCCAGGGCCCGATCGCCGCCCGTCAGCTCGTCGCCGCCGCCCTGGCCACCGACGAGGGCGCGGCCAAGCCCGTCCTCGCCGTCACCGCCACCGGCCGCGAGGCCGACGAGCTGACCGCGTCCCTCGGCGCCCTCCTCGGCAAGTCGAGAGTCGCCGATTTCCCCAGCTGGGAGACCCTCCCGCACGAACGCCTCTCGCCGCGCGCCGACACCGTCGGCCGCCGGCTGGAGGTGCTGCACCGGCTGAAGACCGAGGACGACACCCTGCGCGTCGTCGTCGCGACCGTCCGCAGCCTCATCCAGCCGATGGCGCCCGGCCTCGGCTCGCTCGAGCCGATCGACCTGGTCGTCGGCGAGGAGCAGCCGTTCGAAGCGCTGCTCGAACGGCTCGTCGAGCTGGCCTACACCCGCGTCGACATGGTCGAGAAGCGCGGCGAGTTCGCGGTCCGCGGCGGCATCCTCGACCTGTTCGGGCCGACCGCGCAGCACCCCGTCCGCGTCGAGTTCTGGGGCGACGAGGTCAGCGAGATCCGCGCGTTCGCCGTCTCCGACCAGCGGTCGCTGCCCGGCGAGATCCCGCGCGTCACCGCGCCGCCGTGCCGTGAGCTGCTGCTCACCGCGCCGGTCAAGGAGAAGGCCGCGGAGCTGGCGAAGACGTACGAAGCGGACGCGCACCTGGCCGAGATGCTCACCAAGCTCGCCGACGGCATCCCGGTCGAGGGCATGGAAGCCCTCATCCCGGTGCTCTGCGAAGGCGAGCTGGAGCTGCTCACCGACGCGATGCCGGTGGGCACCCACGTCCTGCTCACCGACCCGGAGAAGATCCGCGCCCGCGCCGCCGACCTCGTCCGCACCGGCCAGGAGTTCCTCGAGGCGTCGTGGACGACGGCCGCGGCGGGCGGCCAGGCCCCGATCGACCTCGGCGCGTCCGCCTACCGCGGCCTCGAAGAGATCGCCACGCACGCCCAGGACACCAAGCGCCCCTGGTGGACGCTCACCCAGCTGACCAGCGAAGACCCCGACGTCTTCCGCGTCTCCGTCGAGGCCGCGCCGTCCTACCGCGGCGAGCTCGAGCGCGCGATGGCGGACCTGCGGGCGCACACCGCGGCGGGCGGCACGGCGGTGCTCGTCGTCGCCGGCCAGGGCACCGCGGCGCGCGCGGTCGAGCAGCTGAGCGGCGCCGACGTCCCGGCGACGCAGGCGGGCGACGGCCTCACCGGCGCCCCGGCCCCGGGCATGGTCACGGTCACCTGCGGCGGCCTCACCGACGGCTTCGTCTCGCCGGAGCGCGCTCTGGTCGTGCTGAGCGAAGCGGACCTCACCGGCCGCGGCGCGGGGGCCGGAACGTCCACAAAGGACCTCAACACCAAGATGCCGTCCCGGCGGCGCAACGCGGTCGACCCGCTGGCGCTCAAGGCGGGCGACTACGTCGTGCACGACCAGCACGGCATCGGCCGGTTCGTCGAGATGGTCCAGCGGACGGTCGCCGGCGCGACGCGCGAGTACCTGCTGCTCGAGTACGCGTCGTCCAAGCGCGGCCACCCGGGTGACCGGCTGTTCGTGCCCACCGACCAGCTCGACGAGGTCTCCCGCTACGTCGGCGGCGAGCTGCCCACGCTCAACAAGCTCGGCGGCTCCGACTGGAAGAACACCAAGGCCAAGGCCAAGAAGGCGGTCAAGGAGATCGCGGCCGAGCTGGTCCAGCTCTACGCCGCGCGCCAAGCCGCGCCCGGGCACGCCTTCGGCCCGGACACGCCGTGGCAGCACGAGCTGGAAGACGCGTTCCCGTTCACGGAGACGAACGACCAGCTCGCCGCGATCGACGAGGTCAAGGCGGACATGGAACGCGGCGTCCCGATGGACCGCGTCATCTGCGGTGACGTCGGCTACGGCAAGACGGAGATCGCCGTCCGGGCCGCGTTCAAGGCGGTGCAGGACGGCAAGCAGGTCGCCGTGCTGGTCCCGACGACGCTGCTCGCCCAGCAGCACCTGAACACCTTCCACGAGCGGATGCGCTCGTTCCCGGTGACGATCAAGGGCTTGTCCCGCTTCACGAACAAGGCGGAGTCGGACGCGATCCTCGAGCAGCTCGCCGGCGGCGAGGTCGACATCGTGATCGGCACGCACCGGCTGCTGCAGACGGGCATCCGCTACAAGGACCTCGGGCTCGTGATCGTCGACGAGGAGCAGCGCTTCGGCGTCGAGCACAAGGAGCACATCAAGGCGCTGCGCACGCACGTCGACGTGCTCACGATGTCGGCGACGCCGATCCCGCGGACGCTGGAGATGTCCCTGGCGGGCATCCGCGAGATGTCGACGATCCTGACCCCGCCGGAGGACCGGCACCCGATCTTGACGTACGTCGGCGCGTACGACGACAAGCAGGTCGGCGCGGCGATCCGCCGTGAACTGCTGCGTGACGGCCAGGTCTTCTACGTCCACAACCGCGTGTCGTCGATCGAGAAGGCGGCGCGGCGGATCCGGGAGCTGGTGCCGGAGGCACGGGTCGTCACCGCGCACGGCCAGATGAACGAGGAAAAGCTCGAAAAGATCATCCAGGGCTTCTGGGAGAACGAGTACGACGTCCTGGTGTGCACCACGATCGTCGAGACCGGCCTGGACATCTCGAACGCGAACACGCTGCTCGTCGAGCGCGGTGACCTGCTCGGTCTGGCTCAGCTGCACCAGCTTCGCGGCCGCGTCGGGCGAGGGCGGGAGCGCGGGTACGCGTACTTCCTGTACCCGCCGGAGGCGCCGCTGACGGAGACGGCGCACGACCGGCTGGCCACGATCGCCCAGAACACCGAGCTGGGCGCGGGCATGGCGGTCGCGATGAAGGACCTCGAGATCCGCGGCGCGGGCAACATCCTGGGCGCGGAGCAGTCCGGGCACATCGCGGGCGTCGGGTTCGACCTGTACGTGCGGTTGGTCGGCGAAGCGGTGGACGCGTTCCGCCGCCACGCGGGCGCGGAGCCGGCGGAGGACGAGGAGCTCGCGGAGGTCCGCGTCGACCTCCCGATCGACGCGCACATCCCGCACGACTACGTCCCGGGCGAGCGGCTGCGGCTGGAGGCGTACCGCAAGATCGCGGCGGCGCCGGACACCGAGGGCCTGGACGCGGTCCGCGAAGAGCTGATCGACCGCTACGGCCAGCCGCCGGCACCGGTGAACCGCCTGCTGGCGGTGGCGCGGTTCCGGCACACGTGCCGCGAGGCGGGCGTGACGGAGGTGGCGGTCCAGGGCACCACGATCCGCTTCGCCCCGCTGCCCCTGGCCGATTCGCAGATGGTCCGCTTGAAGCGGCTGTACCCGAAGGCGATGTTCAAGGCCGTGACGAACACGGTCTCGGTCCCGAAGCCGACGGAGGGCCCCGCGGGAGGCCGCATGGGCGCCCCCACCCTGCGGGACGAGGAACTGCTGGACTGGTGCACGAAGCTGCTCACGCAGCTCACGAAGAAGCCGGCGGCGGTGAGCTAGACGGTCACGGCCCGGTGCAGGAGACCGCCGCGGCGGCACGCGAAACGGCGGTCGTGCTGCGCTCAGCCGACTTCGCTGAACATCGGCGGCAAAGCCTCCGCCAGCCCCATCTTCACCGACTCCACCGGCACCGGAACGGCGCCCGCCCCGGCCATCGGCAACGGCCGGGGCTTCCGCGGCATCCGGGATCCCGCACCGCCGCCGCGTCCCGGGTACACGAGCAGGCCGCGCGCCGGGTCGGGCACCGCGTCCAGCGCCGCCGTCACGACCGGCAGCGTCCGGAACGCGTCCCGCCAGGCCTCCGCCGTGAATTCGATCTCCAGCACCACACCCCACCGGTGTTCGTGCCAGACCCACTGCTCCGCGCCGTTCGTCAACGCGGCTTCGGTGAGCGCGTCACCGTAGGCGAGCCGCCACTTCGTGGCCGAGTGCTCACCGTCGAACACCTCGATGGTCAGCCAGTGGTCCATAAGTCGACATTACCGCCGGCGACATCCCATGGGTGTTGCGTTTCGGGTGCGATGGTGTGAGAGGGTATGCGCTGTGATGCGGATCATGGGGCGCCCTCGCGCGCTGGTCGCGGTCGTTGCCGGTGCTCTTCTGCTCGCCGGGTGCGGTTCGGGCCCCAGCCAGGTCGGCAGCGCGGTCATCGTCGGCGACCGGTCGGTGGGGCTCGACCAGGTCCAGTCGATGATCGACCAGGCCGTCCGCGAGCAGCCGTACGCGCAGAAGCTCGCCCGTGAGCACAAGCTCGACCTGCTCGGCCGTGAGATCGTCCGGCAGACGGTCCTCCACGAGCTGACCTTGCGTGCCGCGCAGAAGGAAGGCCTCGTCGCCGACCAGGCGAAGATCGCCGGCCTGGCCGCGCAGGAGAACGCCACGCCGGTCGGTGACACCGGGCAGGGCGACGGCGTCGCGGTCACGCAGATCGTCTCGAAGCTGCGCGACCGCAACGAGGTCGCGAGCGACGTCGTCCTCGAGATGCAGCTCGCCCAGAAGTACCTGCCGAAGCTGTCGGTCAGCGCGGACTACGTCGGCATCAGCGCGACGAGCGACACCGACCCGGAGGCGCGTGCCCGCGCGCTCGACCTCGCGAAGCAGTTCGCGGCCGACCCGGGCAAGATCCAGGGCACGATCCAGCAGGCCGGCCAGGAAGCCCAGCAGGCGCAGCAGACCGGCGCGCCCGGCGCCGGCGGCTTCTCGGACGCGGGCATGACCGAGCTCTTCGGTGCCGCGCAGTACCTCGCGCTCGCGCAGACCCCGCTCTTCGGGTCCCCGGCGAACAGCGTCGTCGCGTTCCAGGCGCGGATGCCGTCGAAGCCCGACTGGTACATCTTCGTCGTCCGCGCCCGCGGCACCGACAAGCCCGTCCCGGCCGACCAGGAAGCGCAGAAGCCCACCGACCAGCAGCTGACCTCGATCGGCACCCGCTTCCTGCAGGCCTACCTGCCGGACGCCGGGCTGCGCGTCAACCCCCGGTACGGCGTGTGGGATGTTGTGGGCATGAACCTCGTGCCGAACCAGGACGCCACCAAGGGCGCGGTGCTGCCCTTGAGCGGTGCCGCACCCGCGAAGCAGTGAGCACGGGCGTCGTCGTAGTCGTCCGTGGGGCGACGCTGCCCGCCGCGGCGCTCAAGATCCTTCGTGACTCCACCGCCGTGTACGCGGCGACCGACGTCGACGCGAGCGTGTTCGGCGTCCCGGCCGTCACGGAGGCCCTTTCGCTGAAGGACATCGTGCTGCTCGCCGGATCCCGGGACGAGCCCGCGGCGTCCCTGCTCATCGCGACCGGTGCCGAGGTCATCGAGACGCCGGTGCCGCCGCTCGTCGAGGCCGCTGGCGTCATGGACCGCCTCCGCTCGCCCGGTGGTTGCCCGTGGGACGCGGCCCAGACGCACGAATCCCTGCGGCAGTACCTGGTCGAAGAAACCTACGAGCTGCTCGACGCCATCGAGTCGGGCGACCGGGAAGCGCTGCGCGAAGAGCTCGGCGACGTCCTGCTCCAGGTGCTCTTCCACGCCCGGCTCGCCGCGGAAGACGCCGACAACCCGTTCGACATCGACGACGTCGCCGGCGGGCTCGTCGAGAAGCTGGTCGGCCGGCACCCGCACGTGTTCGCCGACGGCGACCGGGTGCACACGGTCGAGCACCAGAACGTCAAGTGGGAAGAGCTGAAGCAGCAGGAGAAACGCCGTTTGTCCATTGTGGACGGCGTCGCGCTCGGCCAGCCCGCTGTGGCGCTCGCCGGCAAGCTCGGGCAGCGTTCCGGGCGCGCGGGCATCCCGCTCGACCTGTTCCCGGCCGGTACCGGCGCCGCCGCCCAGCTGTTCCGCGTCGCCGCGACGGCGCGCCGCTCGGGCGTCGACCCGGAAGGCGAGCTGCGGGCGCTGGCGAAGCAGTTCGCGGCCGACGTCCGGGCCGCCGAGCAGGCCGCCCGCGACGCCGGGCTGGAGCCGACGACCCTGGAGGCCGACGGCTGGCGGAAGTTCTGGCCGTCGAGCTGAGTGTGACGCAGCACACATTCGGGTGAGAACCGGTTCCGATCACCCGGCGTCTTGCCTGGTGTGAGCCGACACCAGCCACCCGAAGGCGCCGACGAGGAGCACCTCGTCCGGCGCACGGCGAAGGGCGACCGCGCGGCGTTCGAGGAGCTCTACCGCCGCACGTCGCCCTGGCTCGCCGTGCGCCTGCGCCGCCGGTGCGCGGACGAGCAGGTCGTCGCCGAGGTCATGCAGGAGACGTACCTGGCCGTCTGGCGCGCGGCCGGCTCGTTCGCGGGGGCCGCGACCGGCGGCAGCGCGGTCGGCTGGGTGTGGACGATCGCGGCGCGCCGGCTGGTCGACGCGTTCCGCCGCCGGGCGCACCACGCGCAGCCGCCGCCGGTGGCGGCCTTCGACGTCGCGCCGGTGCCGGCGGCGGAGGACGTCGCACTGGCGGTGACGATGGGCGACGACGTCGGGGACGCGCTGCGCGACCTCGCGCCGGAGCTGCGGGCGGTGCTGCAGGCGATGGTGCTCGACGGGCTGAGCGTCCGCGAGACGGCCGTCCTGCTCGGCCTGCCGGAAGGAACCGTCAAGACCCGGGCCCGCCGGGCGCGGATCGCGATGCGGGAGGCACTGTCATGAACCATGCGTCGGACCGGCTCATCGCCGGGTACGCGGCGGGCGACGACCTCCCGGGCGACCAGCTTTGGGGCCTCGAAGCGCACCTCGAGACCTGCCCGGTGTGCCGGGCGCGGCTCGCCGAGGTGGCGCCCGTCCAGCCGGTGGTCGACGTCGTCTGGAACCGGCTGCAGGCCGAGATCGAGCTCCCGGGCGAGCCGTTCCACGCGCCCGGGCCGCGGCCGCGGCGGCACCGGCGGCTCGTCACCTGGGTCACGCCGGCGACGGTGCCGTGGCTGGCGATGATCGGGCTGGTCACGCTGCTCGCCGTGGTGCTCGACCAGGTCTGGAATTCGGTGTTCGACGTGACGGGGGTGCAGCTCTTCGCGCCGGTGCTGCCGGTGTTCGGGGTGGCGGCGTCGTGGGCCCGGGGGCTCGACCCGGCGTACGAAGTCGTCGCCGCGACGCCGCGGGCGGGGCTCTACCTGGTCGTCCGGCGGACGGTGGCGGTGCTCGCCGTCGTCCTGCCGGTGCTCGGGGTGGCCGGCTGGCTCACCGGCACCGCGCCGGCGCTCTGGCTGCTGCCGAGCCTGGCGTTCACCACGGGAACGCTCGCCCTCGGCGGGCTGATCGGGATCAGCCGCGCGGCGTACGCGCTGATCGCGCTGTGGGTCGCGATCGTCGTGCTGCCGACGTTCGCGGTGCCGGGACAGACGTTCGCGCTCGGCACCGGCGCGCTGCCGGTCTGGGCCGGAATCTTCGCGCTGACCTCGGTGGTCGTCGTCCTGCACAAGGCGGCGTTCACCCGGCTCGGCGCGTACCACTAGGGAGGAAGACATGCGGGCTGTGGGAGCCGCCGAGGTGGCGCCGACGACCTACGCCTGGGAGATCCGGGCGGAGGGGCTGAAGGTGCGGGTGGGGCGGCGGAAGATGGCCGTGGACGGGCTGGACCTGTCGCTCGGCAAGGGGGTGCACGGCTTGCTCGGGCCCAACGGCGCGGGCAAGACGACGCTGATCCGGGCGCTGGCGACGGTGCTGCGGCCGGCGGAAGGCCGGCTGTCGCTGCTCGGCGCGCCGGCCGGGGGACGCACGGGCCAGCGCGGCCTGCGCCGCCGGATCGGTTACCTGCCGCAGAACTTCGGCTATTACAAGCGGTTCACGGTCCGCGAGTTCGTCGAGTACATGGCGTGGCTGAAGGAGATGTCCCAAGAGGACGTCCCCGGGGCGGTCCAGCGGGCGATCGAGCGGGTGGGCCTGGCGGACCGGGCGGACGACCGCATGAAGACGTTGTCGGGCGGCATGGTCCGGCGGGTGGGCATCGCCCAGGCGATCGTCAACGACCCGGACATCCTCCTGCTGGACGAGCCGACGGCCGGCCTCGACCCGGCGCAGCGCGTCCGGTTCCGCGAGCTGGTGCAGGAGCTCGGCCACGACTCGTGCGTCCTGATCTCGACGCACCTGGTGGAAGACGTCGCGACGGCGTGCACGGACGTGGTGCTGTTCGCCGAGGGGAAGCTCGTGTTCCAGGGAACTCCCGGCGAGCTGGCGGCCGCGGGGACGGCGGAGCACGTGGGGGACAGCCCGATCGAGCGAGGGTATTCGGCGCTGCTGAACCACGAACCGGGCAAGGGGGCGTGGTGATGACGAGCCGGCGCACTGCGCGGGTGCCGAGCCGCCGCGGGGGGCGTCCGATGATCCTGCGCATCGAACTCCGGCGGTCCATCGCGCCCTGGGCGGGTCTCGCGGTCCTCGCCGTCGCGCTCGGGTTTCTCTTCCTGCTCTCCGGGCCGTGGTGGAAGGTGCCCGCGCCGTGGACCGCGCACGCGACGACCACCGCCCTGTGGGTGCGGTACCTCCTGCAGTTCCTGTGGCCCATCGTGGTCGGCGCCGGCGCGATCCAGGGCATGCGAGACAGCCGCTCGGGCATGGTCGAGCTGCTCGGCACCACTTCTCGGCCGGGCCGGCACCGGGCGGCGAGGCTGGCCGGGGCCGTCGGCGGGCTGAGTGCGCTCGGGTTCCTGCTGGTCTTCGCCGTCGGTGCGGTCGAAGTCCTGGCCCACGGCGGGTTCTTCTCGGCGGGGTTCGTGCCCGTGCTGGCCGTCGGGCTGCTCGGCGTCGTCGCCGGGAGCTGGGTGGGGCTGGCCGTCGGACGGCTGCTGCCGCACCCGCTGACCGCGCCGGGGCTGGCCGTCGTGACGCTGGTCCTCTCCGTGCTCTGCTGGATGGCGCTCGAACCGGGCGTGTACTCGGTGCTGTCCGTGCGGGCCGGGTTGCTGGCACCGGCGCTCGCCGAGCCGCAGGGCACGCTGGTGACGACCACGGCGTCGCTCGACGCCGGGCAGGCCGTCTGGTTCCTCGGCCTCGCCGCGACCGGGTTCCTGGTGCTGGCGGCGGAATCCGTGCGGGCCCGGCTGCTGGCGCTGCTGCCGGTGGTGGCGGGCGCCGCCATCGCGGTGCCGCTGTTCCCGGCCACGCAGGCGGAGGTCCACACCACGGACGGCTTCGCCGCCGAGAAGGTGTGCGAGGGGCCGATCTGCCTCAGCCGGCTGCACGCCGGCCGCCTGGCCGCACTGGCCGGACCGGGCCGGGAAGCGTTGGCGCTGCTGGCAAAACTCCCCGGCGCGCCGACGCGGATCGAGGAGCAGACCGCGCCTTCGGCCCCCGACCAGCCGCCCCGGCGGGCCGCGGAGGTCGTCTACCTGGACTTCCAGCGCAACGACGCCCTCCTGACGGCGGACGCGCCCACGCTGCGGCTCGCGGTCCTGGCCGGTGCCGGGCTGCCGTCGTGCGAGCGGCCGAGCACCGCCGACCTCCCGGACCAGGCCGCGCGCATGATCACGGCCGCGTACTTCACCGGCGAAGTGCGGAAGCTGCCGGAGTACAACGGAAGCTGGCTCTCGGACCAGCGCGGCACGGTCGATCGGCTGTGGGCGACGTTCCACGCGCTGCCCGCGGACGTCCAGCTCGCCCGCGTCGCGGCGGCCCGGCAGGTGCTGCTGACCTGCCAGGGCGATCCGCTCGCGAAGCTGGTGTCGCCGTGAGGTGGGCGGTCCTGTACGCGCGCTCGCGGCGGCTGCCGGCCGCGTTCACCGCGCTGGTGGTGAGCACGGCGCTGGTGTGGCTGCTGGCCCGCGACGCCTGGGCGGCCCCGACGGCGCTGCTGGCCCTGACGGCGTCGATCGCGGTGGCGGCGACCGGCCTGACCGGCCAGGACCCGGACCTCGACCGCACTGCGGCGCTCCCGTGGCCTTCCCGTCGCTTCGCGCACCTCGTCCTGATCGGTCTGGCCGCGGCGGGCGCGGTGCTGGCGGTCCAGCGGCTGGACCCGCCGGGTGTCGGCCCGCCGGTCATCCTCCGCGACGCGGCGGGCCTGCTGGGCCTGGCGGGCCTGGCCGCGACGACGGCCGGCGGCCAGTTCGGCTGGACGCTCCCGGTCGCCTGGTCGGCGGTGGCCCTGTTCGTCCGGAACGACGGCTCGACGGCCAGTGAGATCGCGGCCTGGATGCTCCAGCCGGCGGGAACGCCGGTGGCGACGGCCACGGCGGTGGTCCTGGCCGTCACCGGCGTGGCCGCGTACACGGTCCGGGGCGGGCGCCGGTGAACCCGGCTCAACCGAACCCCGCCCCCGCGCGTGGAGTACGCGGCCGGTCGCCGTGACCGGCCGCGTCTTCAGGGGAAGGAACCTCCATGCGCATCTTCAAGACCGTCCTGGCCACCGGGCTGGTCGTCGGCGGCCTCGCCGCCGGCGCCACCGCGGCCGACGCGGCGACCACGACGTCGTGGCGGATCGAGTACACGGCGACCGTGGCGGCGGGCACGATCTCCTGGGGTGACGGGCGTTCGGCGACGGTCACCGGCAGTCTTCACGCCGGCGGTGGCGTCCGCGAAGTCTGCTCGTGGGGGGTCAACGGCACCGACGCCAGCCCGGTCAAGTGCACGACCGCGGCCGCGGGAACCAATGCCCCCATCTCCCACGGGCACACCATCGACAAGGTCGGTGGCGTGCAGCTCATCCACATCAGCCTGTACGACGGCTCCAACCACAAGCTGGGCCAGCGCGGTTGCACCCGGACCGGCTGCGTCGCCGAGTGACGCCGGCGGTGGGGCGCCGGCCGGCGCCCCACCGCGTCAGACGTTGCGGATGTTGGCCTCCAGCTCCAGCGGCTCCCGGTCCCAGTCCTCCACCCCGAACGCGATGATCCGCTCGGGGTGGATGCGGATCACGGCGTCGTCGAAGTGGCCGTCGGCCTCGTTGACCCCCGTCAGGGCCTCCGCGCGGCCGCGGATCTCCAGGCACCGGACGCGCCACGGGTTCGTCGACGGCAGGTCGTCGACGACGAACGCGACGCGGCCGTTCGCGCGGACGTTGCGGAACTTCTTGCTCCCGGCCAGGTTGTGCCCGGTGACGTCGATGGCTTTCGCCTCCGGGTGGTACCGGAAGCCGACCGGGCTGACCTGCAGGGTGCCGTTCGGCTGCTGGGTCGCCAGCCGGCCGAGGGGCTGGGCCTCGAGGTACGCGAGCTCTGCTTCGGTGAACATGGTCCCAGCCTCGAACTTCAAGCGAGGTTGAAGTCAAGCAGTGGCGCGAACCGCGCCGCGATGCGTTCGTGGGCGGGGCCGTCCGGGTGCAGCTCATCCGGCAGGGGGAACTCCGCGTAGTCGGCGGGTCCGTACAACGACAGCCCGTCCACGTAGTGCAACGCGGGATCTTCGCGCTGCGCCACGATTTCCGCCAGCGCGTCGCGGATCACCTCCAGCGTCAGCTTCCCCTCACCAGGGACGCCGGTGGCCCGGAACCGCACGACCCCCGCCGCCAGCGCCTCGTGGTCGAAGTCGCCGGGCCCGGGCGTCCGCTCGTGGATCGGGCAGTACAGCGGCGAGACGACCAGCAGCGGCGCCGACGGGTGGCCCTCGCGGATCGTGTCGAGGAACCCGTGGACCGCCGGGCCGAACGCGCGCAGCCGCATCAGGTCCGCGTTGACCACGTTGATGCCGAGCTTGACGCTGACGACGTCGGCCGGGGTGTCCCGCAGCGCGCGGGCGGTGAACGGGTCCAGCAGCGCGTTGCCGCTGAAGCCCAGGTTCACCAGCTCCACTCCGGCGGCCATCGCGGTCAGCGCGGTCCACGTCGTGGACGGGCTCAGCGCGTTCGAGCCCTGGCTGATCGAGCTGCCGTGGTGCAGCCACACCCGCTCGGACGGCGGCACGGGCGTGACCGGCGCGTCCGTGCGCAGCGCGACCAGCGTCGTGAGTTCGTTGTGCGGCAACCAGATCTCGACGTCCTTGTCGTGCCCGGGCAGGTCCGCGAACCGCACGCCGGCGGGCGCGGTCGCCTGTGCGGCGAGCTTGCCGTCGAGCAGCAGGTCGTACACGCCGTCGGGCCGCGGCGGCGCGCCCGGGTACTCGACCTTGGCCGCCAGCGTCTCGAGTTCGACCAGGCGGGCCGTCGTGCGGAACCGCACGCGCACGCCCGCGGGTTGCGCCTCGGCCATCGCGAGCCGCGGGTCGGTGTTCTGGGCCCGCGCGCGGGCCGGCAGCCGGTGCGGGACCAGGCCGCGCGGGGTCGCTTCGAGTTCGAGGGCGCCGTGGACGAGGCCGGTCAGGGGGGTGGTGATCAAGGCTGTGGCCAATCGCGGAGAAGGGAGTCGAGGACGTCGAGGAGGCGGGTCCAGCTTTCGCCCGGCGGCGGCGAGCTGTGGTCGAAGCCGCCGTCGGCTTCGAGGGCGACGAACCCGCGGACGAAGCTGCCGAGCAGCCGGACGGCGTGCGTCTGGTCGGGCCCGGTCACGTCGTAGCCGCGCAGGATCGCGCGCATCAGCTGCGCGTGCCGCACGCCGGCGCTCGCCGCCGCGGTCTCGGGGTCCAGCCGCAGCTGCGCCGCGGCGAACCGCCCGGGGTGTGCCCGGGCGTAGTCGCGCTGGACATCGGAGTACGCGACGAGCGCCGCCCGCCCGGACCGCCCGGCCAGCGCGGCGGCGGCCCGCTCGGCGAGCTCGTCGAGCGCCAGCAGCGCGATCCGCGTCCGCAGGTCGTGCGCGTTCTTGACGTGCGAATACAGGCTGGCGACCTTGACGTCGAACCGCCGCGCCAGCTCCGACGGCGTCACCGCGTCGAACCCGATCTCGTCGGCGAGTTCGGCTCCGGCGAGCACCACGCGTTCGGTGGTGAGTCCGGCACGAACCATAGCTACACTCCCTATTGCCTAAAAGGAGTGTAGCTCAGCCTAAAACTCTTAGGCAAACAGGGCGTCGCCCCAGGAGGCGGTTTTCGAAACGCCCGGGGGGATCGCGAAGTGCGCCGAGCCGGTGTGCTGGACGTACTCCATCATCGCGTCCTTCGACGACAGCGCCTGCTGCATCGGCACGTACTGCTTGCGGGTGTCGCGGTTGAACGCCAGGAAGAACAACCCCGCCTCGAGGTGCCCGACGCCGTCCGAACCGTCGACGAAGTTGTAGCCGCGGCGCAGGATCCGCACGCCGTTGAGCGCCTGGTGCGAGGCCAGCCGGACGTGCGCGTCCTCCGGGATCACCTTCTCGCCGCCCGCGCCGCCGACGTCGAGGTCCAGCTCGTCGAACTCCGCGGTCTGGCCCAGCGGGGCGCCGGTGCCCTTCGTGCGGCCGATGATCTTCTCCTGGCCGTCGAGGGTTTCGCGGTCCCACGTCTCGATGTGCATCCGGATCCGGCGCGCCACCAGGTACGAGCCGCCGGCCATCCAGGCCTGGCCGTCGCCGGGCTCGGCCCACACCTGGTCGCGCAGGATGTCGGTGTCCTCGGACTTGACGTTGTTCGTGCCGTCCTTGAAGCCGAACAGGTTCCGCGGCGTCGCCTGCGCCCGCGACGTCGACGAGCTGCGGCCGAAGCCGAGCTGCGACCAGCGGACCTCGGTGACGCCGAAGCCGAGCCGCACCAGGTTGCGGACCGCGTGCACCGCCACCTGCGGGTCGTCCGCGCAGGCCTGGATGCACAGGTCGCCGCCGCTGCGGGCCGGGTCGAGCTTGTCCTTCGGGAACAGCGGCAGGTCGATCAGCTGCGGCGGCCGCTTCGCCGCGAGGCCGAACCGGCCGTCGAACAGCGACGGCCCGAAGCCGATGGTCAGCGTCAGGTTCGACGCCGGCAGGTCGAGCGCCTCGCCGGTGTCGCCGGGCGGCGCGTACTCGCCGCCGCCGATCGCGCCGTCCGCCACGACCTCCTGGCCCGCCGTCATCCGGCGGGCCGCGTCGGTCCACGTCTTCAGCAGCTGTCGCAGCTTCTCGCGGTCCTTCGTGATGACGTCGAGGGCCGCGAAGTGCAGGTTCGCCTGGGCCGGCGTGACGATGCCGGCCTGGTGCTCGCCGTCGAAGCCGACGATGTTCACCGCGGCCTCGGCGCTGCCCGTCGCCTTGTCGATCCCGATGCCGGCGGCGGCCCCCGCGCCGGCGAGCGCGACCCCCGCGCCCGCCAGGCCGAAGAGCTTCCGCCGGGATACCCGCGTGCCCTCGTGCGCCGTCACTTCGAGACGACCTCCGCAACCTTGCTCAGCGGCTCGCTCAGCGCGTCGACGGCCGAGGCGAACTCCTTGACCTGGTCCTGGGAAAGGTCCGTGTAGGACTTGAAGCCGTCACCCGCGCGCTGCTTGTCGAGCAGGCCCTGGACGTTCGCGAACTCCTTGTCCAAAGTGGACACCAGGGCGGCGTCCTTCGCCTGCAGGATCGGCCGCAGCGACGTGATCGCGCCCTTCGAGCCGTCCAGGTTGGCCTGGAAGTCCCAGAGGTCGGTGTGCGAGAAGATCTCCTCCTCGCCGGCGATCTTCTTGGTGGCGACCTCGTCGAGCAGGCCCTTCGCGCCGTTCGCGAGGTCGAGCGCGGTCAGCTGCAGCGTCTTGGTCTTCGCGACCAGGTCCTTGACGTCGGTCAGCAGCTTGTCCGCGATCTGCGGGCTGTCGGGCTGCAGGCCGGTCTTGAACAGGTCCTTCTCCAGCCGGTGGAACCCGGTGAACTGCTGGCCCGGCTCGAGGTCGGCCTCGCGGACGTCGATGGCCGGGTCGAGGTCGCCGAACTTCTCGGCCACCGGCTCGATGCGCTCGTAGTAGACGCGGGTGCGCGCGTACGCGGCCTTCGCCTCGTCGACCTTGCCCGCCTTGACGAGGCCGACGAACTTGCCGGTCTCCTCCTCGAGGGCCGCGGTGTTGTTCGCGATGTAGTCGTTGTAGCTCTTGGTCGCCTGGGCCTTCTGCGCGTTCGCGTCGCCCTGTTTCGGCGCGCCGCCGGTGACGGTGAAGTCGCCGCGGATGCCGTCGCCGGCCATGCCCGGCTTGCACGCGGTCTGGTACTTGCCCGCGTCGGCGACCTCGACGATCAGCCGCCGGTTCAGCCCGGGCGCGATGTTCTCGACCTCGCCCATGATCCGGTCGCCCTCGGCGTAGAGGTAGAACTCGGTGACCTTGGTGCCCTTGTTCGTGATCTCGAAGGTCAGGTTGCCCGCGCCCGCCGTGTTCGCGGAGACCTCGCACGCGGTGTCGGACGCCGACACCTTGATCGGGCCGCCGGCCGCCGCGGCACCGGCGGTGTCGCTCTTGCTGTCGCAGGCGGACAGCGCCACCAGGGCGGTGGCACCGGCCAGGACGGCCAGCGGGGTGGTCTTGCGCACGGTCACTCCTTCGAGGCGGCCGCGGCGGCGGGCGCCGGCGCGGTCTTCTTGCTGGGCTTGAGGAACAGCGGGAGCACGACGACGACGTAGGCGACCCAGGCGACGGCCTGCAGCACGGTCGTCTGCTGCGAATAGTTGAAGATCCCCTTGAGCAGCGCGCCGTACCAGGACGTCTCCGGCAGCGCGTTCGACGCGTCGAACGCGAGCGTGCCGATACCCGGCAGGAAGGCGGCTTCCTGCAGGTCGTGCAGGCCGTAGCCGAGCACCCCCGCGGCGACGAACACGAGCAGGACGCCGGTGATCGTGAAGAACTTGCCCAGGTTGAACCGGACCGCGCCCTTGTAGAGCAGCCAGGCGAGCACGACGGCCGCGGCGATGCCGATGGCGAAGCCGATCAGCGGCTGCACGGTGTCCGACTGCGCGGTCTGGACGGCGGAGTAGAAGAACACCGCGGTCTCCAGCCCTTCGCGCCCGACCGCGAGGAACGACAGCAGCAGCACGGCCAGCGGGCCGACGTCCAGCGCGTCGTCCATCTTCCCGCGCAGCTCGGCGGCGATGCTCTTCGACGCCTTGCGCATCCAGAAGATCATCGCGGTGACGAACACGACCGCCACGATCGACAGGCTCCCGCCGAGCAGCTCCTGGTGCTCGAACGAGAGCTGGGCGGTCGTGTAGGTGAGGATCGCGCCGACCGCGACCGACAGCAGCACCGCGGCACCGACGCCGGGCCACACCCAGCGCAGCGCGTGCCGCCGGTCCGTCTTGACCAGGAACGCGACCAGGATGCTGACGACCAGTGCGGCCTCCAGGCCTTCGCGCAGCCCGATCAGCGCGCTCGAGAACAACACCGGTCCGCCTCCCTGAGATTTTCTGGCTCCAGGAAGTTTTTAGGTAAGGCTCACCTGTAAGTCCAGCGGACCCGGCCCGGCTCGAAACGATGCAATCGGACAAACAGGGCGCGACACTGAAGTTAGGTTAGGGTAACCGCAGGTCAGAGCCTTGCGCGTCGACTCGATAACGAATTCTGTGACGTCGCTGGCAGCGGACCTGTTTTAACCCTCCGCTTGCCTGGTCAGGCTGTCGGGGGACCCCCTTGAGTGCCTCCGTAACCTGATCGGGTGGCCGATACCGCTCA
The DNA here is from genome assembly GCF_053602455.1 of Amycolatopsis sp. NPDC004378. Lineage (NCBI taxonomy): Bacteria > Bacillati > Actinomycetota > Actinomycetes > Pseudonocardiales > Pseudonocardiaceae > Amycolatopsis > Amycolatopsis sp. NPDC004378. The sequence continues at coordinate 576,990 of NZ_JBSGDR010000001.1, read as the reverse complement.
GCCGACCGTCACGCCTCCGCACTCGCCCCCGGGCGGTCCGCCGCGGCGCTATCTCGGCCGGGTGGCCCTGACGGTCGCGCTGGTGGTGACCGGCGTGGTCCTCGTCGTTACGATCGGTGTCCGGAACCCGGACACCCCCGCCGCGCCCCCGCCGGCGCAACCGGCGTTGCCGATCCCGGAGCAGCGCCCGCAGCCCGGCGCCGAATCGCCGCGCGCCGGGCTCGCCGCCCCGGTCGACCGGCCGGAGGTGTCCGACCAGGCCGAGCTGGACGCGTGGGCGACGCGCGTCGCGGGCAAGACGCACCTCCCGGCGCGCGTGCTTTCCGCGTACGGCCGGGCGGAAATGTGGATGCAGCGCCAGAAGCCGACGTGCCACCTCTCGTGGGCGACGCTCGCGGGCATCGGCCGGGTCGAGGCGGAACGCACGGGGTTCGACCTTTCGGCGATCACCGCGAACGGCCGCGTCGCGAAACCGGTGGTCGGCCCGCCCCTGGACGGCTCGCCGGGCGTCCCGGCGGTGCACGACACCGACGGCGGCAAGCTCGACGGCGACAAGTCGTGGGACCACGCGATCGGCCCGATGCAGTTCCAGCCGGCGACGTGGAAGAAGTACCAGGAGCGCGCGAACGGCGACGGCGGCGCGCCCGACCCCCAGAACATCGACGACGCGGCCTTCACGGCGGCCCGCTACCTCTGCTCGGGCGGCGACGACCTGGGCACCCCGGCCGGCTGGTGGCGGGCGATCCTGTTCTACAACCAAGGCGTGACGTACGGCCAGGACGTCTTCAGCGCGGCGGACGCCTACGCGGAAGCCAGTGTCGCGCCTTAGAGCTCCCGGTCGGCGAACAGCGGCGTGACGGCCACGATCACCAGCAGCAGCAACCCCGCGTAGGCACCCAGCGTGGCGAAGATCGACATTTCCGGTTCCTCCCTGGTTCGGTCTGGAACCAGCTTCGCCGGAACCGGGGGTCCCGCGGATCGGCCGAGGGGCCCGGCCTCATCAGCCGAAAGTCCGAGGCCGCGAGGGCCGTTCGGCCCTGGCCTCAGGGCTCGCGCAGCGCGATGTGCGCCTTGACCTCGCTGATCGCCTCGAGGTACTCGGGCACCGGGTTCATCGCCGAGGCCATCCGCATCTGCGCCAGCGCCTCGACGAACCGGCCGAGCCGCTGCAGCGTCCGGCCCAGGATGAACCGGGCGTAGTGGTCGGTCGGGTCCAGCTCAAGCACGCGCGTGAACGCCTGTTCGGCGCGGCGCAGCTGGGCGGAGTGGAAGTACGCGCGGCCGGCGAGCAGGTGCACCGACGGCTTGTCCGTTTCGGACTCCAGCAGGGGCTGCAACGCCTTCAGCGCGTCCAGCGGACGGCGGCGGCCGACCAGGTCTTCGGCCTGGCGGAAGGCGTGGAACCGCGACTCCTCGGGAGGCTGCGAAGCAGCTGCGGCGTCCGTCATGGTCATTCCCACGTTACCTCGGGAAGAGGGGGTTGCACACGCCGCCGATCGGGACGTGATGGACTGTGCCGCCATGAGCAGCCCGTACCGGGGCCTGGCGCCCTACCTCTACTACGCCGACGCCACCGAGGCGCTCGCCTGGCTGACCAGGGTCTTCGGGTTCACCGAGGAGGTCCGGTTCAGCGACGGGGCCGGCGAAGTGTTCCAGGCGACGCTGTGCGTGGGCGACGCGCGGATCCAGATCGCGGGCGTCGGCGCGGAGTACTGGCAGGCCAAGGGCGTGGACGGCCCGGTCGGCCAGCTGAACATCGTCTACGTCGACGACGTCGACGCCCACTACGAAGGGGTCGTCGCCGCGCTCGGGGACGACACCGAGCTCGACCCGCCGCAGGACCAGCCCTACGGCGCCCGCGTCTACACCGTCGGCGATCTCGGCGGGAACAGCTGGACGTTCTGGCAGCAGACGTCCGACGACGTCGAGCTGCCGCCGGGCTGGCAGGCGGTCCGCGCGGGCGGTGAGTCCTCCAACGGGTGAACAGCCACGACGGCTAGGCTGGGTGCGTCATCGCAGGCAAGACGCACCGAGGAGCATGGCGTGGCTCTCATCGAGCAGGTAGGCGCGCGCGAGATTCTGGACTCGCGTGGCAACCCGACGGTCGAGGTGGAGGTGGCTCTCGACGACGGCACCCTGGCTCGGGCCGCCGTCCCGTCGGGGGCGTCGACCGGCGAACACGAGGCGGTCGAGCTGCGCGACGGCGACACCGGCCGCTACAACGGCAAGGGCGTCGAGCGCGCGGTCGCCGCGGTGCTCGACGAGATCGGCCCGGAGATGGTCGGCATCGAGGCCGTCGACCAGCGGATCGTCGACCAGAAGCTGGTCGACCTCGACGGCACGCCGGCGAAGTCCCGCCTCGGCGCGAACGCCATCCTCGGCGTCTCGCTGGCCGTCGCGAAGGCCGCCGCCGAGTCGGCCGAGCTGGAGCTCTTCCGCTACCTGGGCGGGCCGAACGCGCACGTGCTGCCCGTGCCGATGCTGAACATCCTCAACGGTGGTTCGCACGCCGACAGCAACGTCGACGTCCAGGAGTTCATGATCGCGCCGATCGGCGCCGAGACCTTCCGCGAGGCCCTGCGCTGGGGCGCCGAGGTCTACCACTCGCTGAAGTCGGTCCTGAAGGGCCGCGGCCTGTCGACCGGCCTGGGCGACGAAGGCGGCTTCGCGCCGAACCTGGCGAACAACCGCGAAGCGCTCGACCTGATCCTGCAGGCCATCGAGAAGGCCGGGTACGCCCCGGGCCGCGACGTCGCGCTCGCGCTGGACGTCGCCGCGACCGAGTTCTTCGCCGACGGCGCGTACACCTTCGAGGGCAGCAAGAAGAGCGCCGAGCAGATGTCGGCGTACTACGCCGAGCTGCTGCGGGACTACCCGCTCGTGTCCATCGAGGACCCGCTGAGCGAGGACGACTGGGACGGCTGGGTCACCCTGACCGCCGAGATCGGCGAGAAGGTCCAGATCGTCGGCGACGACCTGTTCGTCACCAACCCGGACCGCCTCGAGGAGGGCATCACCCGCCGCGCCGCGAACGCGCTGCTGGTGAAGGTCAACCAGATCGGCACCCTGTCCGAGACGCTCGACGCGATCTCGCTGGCCACGTCGTTCGGCTACAAGTCGATGATGAGCCACCGCTCCGGCGAGACCGAGGACACGTTCATCGCGGACCTGGCGGTCGCCACCGGCGTCGGCCAGATCAAGACCGGTGCGCCGGCCCGCGGCGAGCGCATCGCCAAGTACAACCAGCTGCTGCGCATCGAGGAGACCCTCGGTGACGCCGCCCGCTACGCCGGCGAGCTGGCCTTCCCGCGGTTCAGCGCCGAGGGCTGATCGCCGGTGGCGGATCGGGGGAGGACGACGCGCAACCGCCGGAGCGGCGGCGGGGCTTCGCGGGCCAACCGGCCCGCGCCGGCCCGCCGCCCCCAGGCGGGGCGCCGCACCGGCGACGTCGAGACGACCCGGGCCCGGCTGCGCCGGAGCCTGGCGGCGAAGCGCGCGTCCGGGGCGGCGAAGGTGCTCGGCATGTCCACCACCCGCCGGGCGGCGGTGGTGGCGATCGTGGTGTGCGCGCTGGCGTTCACCATCGCCGTGCCGTTGCGCACCTACCTCGCCCAGCGCACCGAAATCCGCGACCAGCAGGCCCAGCAGGCGCAGCTGCAGCAGACGGTCGCCCAGCTCCAGGGCCGCAAGGCAGAGCTGAGCGACCCGGCGCAGATCGAGGCCGAAGCCCGGCGGCGGCTGCGCTACGTCAAGCCGGGCGAGACGCCCTACATCGTCCAGCTGCCCGAGGACAAGGCGCCCGACGCGGCCCCGCAGCAGGGCCAGCAGCCGGCCGCGGCCGGCTCCTGGTACGAGAACCTCTGGAACCAGGTCTCGGGCGGCTGAACTAACCTGGTGCGCGTGAACAGCACGCAGCAGCACCGGTTCGAGCCCGTCACCGAAGCCGACCGCGAGATCATCGCGGAGCAGCTCGGACGGCCGCCGCGCGCGCTGCGGGCCGTCGCCGCCCGGTGCCCGAGCGGGCACCCGTCGGTGGTGCAGACCAGCCCGCGGCTGGAGAACGGGACGCCGTTCCCGACGCTCTACTACCTGACCTGCCCGAAGCTGAACTCGATGATCGGCACGATCGAGGCGTCCGGGATCATGAAGGAGATGACCGAGCGGCTCACCACCGATCCCGAGCTGGCCGCGCACTACCAGCGCACGCACGAGACGTACCTCGCCGAGCGCGACGCGATCGAGCCGCTCGGCCACCAGGTCACCGCCGGGGGCATGCCCGGCCGCGTCAAGTGCCTGCACGTGCACGTCGCGCACGCGCTCGCCGTCGGTCCGGGGGTGAACCCGTTCGGTGACGAGACGCTCGAGCTGCTTAAGGCGAACGGGTGGCCCACGGGAGACTGTGCCGAGTAACGCTCGCGCGTCGTCAACAGATAACTGGGCTGGGTGAGCGAAAAGCCCCGTCCGGCGAGATCCAGACTCCCGAAGGGGTGAAACCACGCCCCGGGTACGGCAGGCTGTCACCCGAGGGCGGGTGGGACAAGGCGGCCAGGAGGGTTTCGAGCGATGCGCGTGCGGCGACTGCCTGACGCAGTCGGGAGCCACACCCGAAGATTCGGGCTCCGCCACCGCACCGCCTACCCCTTGATGACGGGCATCTTCGCGGTGGTCCCGGCGCTCGTCGCCGGCGGTGTCACCCTCGCGTGGCTCGGCGGCAGCGGTGACCACACCCGCGACGCCGCGCTCGGCCAGGGCTACGACCCCGGCCACGCCGCCATCCAGCAGGTCGCCGTCGACGGCACCCTCCCCGGCGCCCCCACCCCGCTGCCGCTCCCGGCCTACGAACTCCCCGACGGCCCCCTCGGCATCCCCGCCACCGCCCTCGCCGCGTACAAGAACGCCGCCGACATCCTCGGCCGCGAACTGCCCGCGTGCCACATCGACTGGGCCCTGATCGCCAGCATCGGCCGGATCGAGTCCAACCACGCCCGCGGCGGGTACGTCGACGCGAACGGCACCACCCGCGAGCCGATCCTCGGCCCCGAGCTCAACGGCCAGGGCGGGTTCGCCGCGATCCCCGACACCGACCACGGCGTCCTCGACACCGACCCGGTCTGGGACCGCGCGGTCGGCCCGACGCAGTTCATCCCGGCGACCTGGCGGGCGTACGCCTCCGACGGCAACGGCGACGGCAAGTCCGACCCGAACAACATCTTCGACGCGGCGCTCGCCACCGGCCGGTACCTCTGCTCCGGCGGGTTCGACCTGGCGAAGCCCGACCAGCTGCGCGGCGCGATCTACCGCTACAACAACTCCGACACCTACGTGAACACCGTGGTCCTGTGGGCCGAGGCCTACCGCAACGGGATCATGCAGGTCCCGGACAGCACGGTCCCGATCGGCGCGCCGAACGCGGCGGCGATGCCCGCACCGCCGGCGATCCCGCCCCCGCCGACCCCGACGACGACGACGACGGCCGGCCCACCGCCGACCACGGCCTTGCCGCCGACGACGTCGAAGCCGGCGTGCGCGCCGCCGACCACGAAGGTGATCGAGACGACGATCACGAGCGTCACCACGACGACGACCCCGCCGCCGTCCATGACTCCGACCACGACGACCACGGGGAAGACGACCACCCCGACCACGCCGCCGGACCCGACCTGCGGGGAGACGGTCACCTCGGTCAGCACGTCGACCACCCCGACGACGACCACCGTGGGTCCGCCGACCAGCTGAGCGCGCCGCGCCGGTTAGGGTGATCGCATGCCTCGTGTTGCCGCGATCGACTGTGGGACCAACTCCATCCGCCTGCTCGTCGCCGAGCTGACGCCGCGCCACGACGGCACGGTCGACCTGCGCGACCTGCACCGCGAGATGCGGATCGTCCGGCTCGGCCAAGGCGTCGACGCCACCGGCGAGCTGGCCCCCGAAGCCCTCGAGCGGACCCGCGCGGCGCTGGCCGACTACACGATCGCCGCGCGGCGCAAGGGCGTCGAGAAGGTGCGGATGGTCGCCACCTCCGCGACCCGCGACGCCAAGAACCGCGACGAGTTCTTCCGCATGACGCGCGAGACGCTCGGGGTCGAGGCCGAGGTGATCAGCGGTGACGAAGAGGCGCGCCTGTCCTTCACCGGCGCGGTCGGGGAGCAGGACCCGGACGACGGCCCGTTCGTCGTCTGCGACGTCGGCGGCGGCTCGACCGAGCTGGTCCTGGGCACCTGGGACGGCCGGCAGGCGGAGGTGCTCGCCGCGAAGTCCGTGGACATCGGCTGCGTGCGGATCACCGAGCGCGCGCTGAAGAGCGACCCGCCGACGGCCGACGAGATCGCCGCCGCCCGCGACCTGGCCGGCAAGGTGCTGACCGAGGCGTTCGACGTCGTCGACGTCGCCCGCGCCCGCACCTGGGTGGGCGTCGCCGGCACGGTGACCACGCTCTCGGCGATCGCCCAGGAACTGCCGGAGTACGACCCCGAGCGCGTCCACCTGTCCACATTGGGCGCCGCGGACATCGACCGCCTGGCGACGCGCCTGCTGGCCGAGGACCACGCGGCGCGCGCGGCGAACCCGGTGATCCACCCGGGCCGGGTCGACGTGATCGGCGGCGGCGCGGTGGTGGTCCAGACCCTGGCCGAGCAGCTGGCCGCCCGCGGGGGCCCGACCGAGCTGGTCGTCAGCGAGCACGACATCCTCGACGGCATCGCACTGGCCCTGGCCTGACCGCCGTGGTCCGGGCCCGTGCTCCCTCGACGGGATCACGCCGACCCCGGCCCGACCGGACACCGTCCGCGACCTGACCGACCGTTCGGCCGCCCCAAAGGGCTTGTGGCGCAACGGAACCGTGGGTGAGCGCGCGATGACCTGCAGTCCGCGCTGGGCCGTCCGGAGTACCCGGTTTCCTACCTTGGTTGTGCTCCAACCAGGTGGTCCCGACGGTCGTCACACATTTGCAACACCGCAGTCCTGTGATCGGCTTCCCGCCCCCCGATAGCGTGCGTCTCACCTTTCGGACACACCGGATATGGAGGGGATCATGCGTCGTTCGCGCAGGCTCTGGGGACCCACGGTGGTGATGACTTCGCTGGCACTCGTGCTCGCCGCGTGCGGTGGCGGGTCGGGCAGTTCCACGGGGGCGGGCCAGGCGGACCCGGACGGCACGGTCAGCGTCTACGGCACCGAACCGCAGAACGCGCTGGTCCCGACGAACATCAACGACCTCGGCGGCACCAAGGCGATCCAGCCGATGTTCGCCACGCTGGTCGGCTTCAAGGGCGCGGACGCCAAGCCGTTCAACCTGATGGCCGAGTCGATCACCACGACCGACTCCAAGGTGTACGACATCAAGATCAAGCAGGGCTGGAAGTTCCACGACGGCACCGAGGTGAAGGCGCACAACTTCATCGACGCCTGGAACTACGGCGCCTACGGGCCGAACGGCCAGCTCAACACCGACTTCTTCTCGAACATCCAGGGCTACAAGGACGTCCACCCCGCGGACGAGAACGCCAAGCCCGCCGTGGACAAGATGTCCGGCCTGGTCGCCAAGGGCGACTACGAGTTCCAGGTGACGCTCGACGCGCCGTTCTCGGTGTTCGACATCAAGGTCGGCTACCAGGCGTTCGCGCCGCTGCCGGACTCGTTCTTCAAGGACCCCAAGGCCTTCGAGCAGCACCCGATCGGCAACGGCCCGATGAAGTTCGTCTCGCGGACGCCGAACCAGGACATCAAGCTCACCCGCTTCGACGACTACAAGGGTGACGACAAGGTCCACTTCAAGGACCTCGACATCAAGATCTACTCCAGCCAGGAGACCGCCTACCAGGACCTGCTGAGCGGGCGGCTGGACTTCATGGAGGCGCTGCCGCCGTCGGCGGTCGCGGGCGGCAAGTACAAGAACGACCTCGGCGACCGGCTCGTGACCGGCCACCTGCTCGGCGTCAGCACCATCGCCGTGCCGTACTACGTCCAGGGGTACAACAACCTCGAGTTGCGCAAGGCCATCTCGATGGCGATCGACCGCGCGCAGATCACCAAGACCGTCATGAACGACACCTACGTCCCGCTCGACGGCTACGTCGCCCAGGGCATCACCGGTGCGCGCTCCGGCGTCTGCCAGTTCTGCAAGTTCGACCCGGCGGCGGCCAAGGAGGCCTTCGCGAAGTCCGGCTTCAAGGGCAAGCTGACCATCGCGTCCAACGCGGACGGTGGCCGCAAGGAACCGCTGACCGCGGCGTGCAACAGCATCAAGAACACCCTCGGCGTCGAGTGCGACTTCGTGCCGGCCACCGACTTCGGCCAGTGGCGCAGCATCGTCACGGGCAAGAAGCTGACCGGCATGGGCCGGTCGGACTGGTCCGCGGACTACCCGTCCATCGAGGACTTCCTCAACCCGATCTACAAGACCGGCGGGTCCTCGAACGACTCCAGCTACTCGAACCCGCAGGTCGATGCGATCCTCGCGCAGGCCGACGCGACGGCCGACAAGGACGCCGCGGTCAAGCTGTACCAGCAGGCCGAGGACCTGGTCGCGAAGGACCTGCCGTCGATCCCGGTGTGGGACGAGAAGGGCGTCGCGGCGAAGTCGAAGAACCTCAAGTCGGCCGCGCTGGACTTCCGGCGCATGCCGGACTACCCGTCCATCGAGGTCCTCAAGAAGTGACGCGCTGACCGGCCGTACCCACCACCACGCCGTCGTGGGTGGCTAGGGCGGTTCCCACCGCCCTGACCACCCACGACGGCCGGCGCGCACTAGGAACGTCATGATCCGCTATGTTCTGCGACGGCTGCTCCAGCTGGTCCCGGTGTTCTTCGGCACCACCTTCCTCATCTACGTCCTGGTCTGGGCGGTGCCCGGCGACCCGTTCTCGGGCAAGTGCGGCCAGGCCGCCTGCCCGCAGGCCTACATCGCCCAGATGACCGAGAAGTTCCACCTGAACGACAACATCTTCGTCCAGTACTTCAAGTACCTCGGGAGCCTGTTCACCGGCGACTGGGGCGAGACCTTCAACGGCACTTCCGTCGGCGAGCTGATCGCGACGTCGTACCCGATCACGCTGCGCCTGGCCGTGATCGCGGTGGTCATCGAGGCGGTCATCGGCCTCACCGCCGGCGTGCTGACCGGCCTGCGCGGCAAGGGTTTCCTCGACAACCTGGTGCTGGTCTCGACCACCTTCCTGATCTCGCTGCCGGTGTTCGTCACGGCGATCGTGCTGCAGCTCGCGCTGGGCGGCAACGGCCTCGGCCTGATCGAGGCGAGCGTGTCGGACGACCCGGGCATCGGGGAGCTCATCGTGCCCGGCATCGCGCTCGGCAGCCTGTCCATGGCCTACGTCGCCCGGCTGTCGAGAACGAGCATCGCCGAAAACCGCCACGCCGACTACGTGCGGACGGCGATCGCGAAGGGCCAGCCGCAGAGCCGCGTCGTCGGCGTCCACCTGCTGCGCAACTCGGTGATCCCGGTGCTCACCTTCCTCGGCACCGACCTGGGCGCGCTGATGGGCGGCGCGATCGTCACCGAAGGCGTGTTCAACATCAACGGCCTGGGCGGGCTCATCTTCCGCGGGATCCAGAACCGGGAGAGCGCGACCGTCGTCGGCGTCGTCGTCCTGCTGGTGCTGGTGTACCTGCTGATGAGCCTGATCGTCGACCTGCTCTACGCCGTTCTCGACCCGAGGATCCGCTATGACTGACCCGAACCTGGTGGGCGGCGGCGGGGCCGACGCGGCCGAGCTGTCCCGCGTCGACGACTCCGCCACCGGCCCGCAGAAGCCCCGCAGCCTGTGGAGCGACGCGTGGCGTCAGCTGCGGCGCAAGCCGGCGTTCGTCGCTTCGGCGGTGATCATCGTGCTGATCGTGCTGATCGCGATCGCGCCGGGGCTGTTCAGCTCGCGCGACGCCGGCTTCAGCGACCTGTCCCACGCCAACGAAGGCCCGTCCGCGGACGCCTGGTTCGGCTACGACAACCAGGGCGCCGACGTCTACGCCCGGACGATCTACGGCACCCGCGCGTCCCTGCTGGTCGGGGTGTTCGCGACGCTGCTGACGGTCCTGATCGGCTCGGTGATCGGCATCCTCGCCGGCTACTACGGCCGGTTCGTCGACAGCATCCTTTCGCGCTTCGGCGACATCTTCGCCGGCCTGCCGTTCGTGCTCGGCGCGATCGTCATCCTGACGACGTTCAACGCGCCCGGCTCGAACCCGGGCGCGGTCACGATCATCGTCCAGGTGGTCTGCTCGATCGCGGTGCTGAGCTGGCCGGTGGCGATGCGGATCATGCGGTCGGCGACGCTGGTGGCCAAGCAGCTCGACTACGTCAAGGCCGCCCGCGGCCTCGGCGCGAGCACGCCGCGGATCATCTTCCGCCACCTGCTGCCGAACACCCTCGCGCCGGTGCTGGTGTACGCGACCATCGCGCTCGGCGCGTTCATCGGCGCCGAGGCGACGCTCGCCTACCTCGGGATCGGCGTGCGCCCGCCCGTCATCTCGTGGGGCGTGATGATCAGCGACTCGCGGGACTACTTCCGGAACGACCCGCACATGCTGCTGTTCCCCGGTGCCTTCGTCACCCTGACCGTGCTGGCCTTCGTGATGCTGGGCGACGGCATCCGCGACGCGCTCGATCCGAAGTCGAGGTAGATCTCCTTGTCCGACCACGAACTCCTTCTCGAAGTCGAAGACCTGCACGTCGAGTTCCGGACGTCCGACGGCGTCGCGAACGTGCTCAACGGCGTCGGCTACGCGGTGCACGCGGGCGAAACCCTGGCCGTGCTGGGCGAATCCGGCTCCGGCAAGAGCGTCACCGCGCAGACCGTGATGGGCATCCTCGACATGCCGCCGGGTGTGATCACCGGCGGCGCGGTGCGCTGGCGCGGCGAGGACCTGCTGACCGCGTCCGACGAACGCCGCCGCGAGGTGCGCGGCAGTGAGATCGCGATGATCTTCCAGGACGCGCTGTCCGCGCTGAACCCGGTGTTCACCGTCGGCTTCCAGATCGAGGAACAGCTGCGGGTGCGGCTCGGGATGTCCAAAAAGGACGCGCGGAAGCGCGCGATCGAGCTGCTCGACACCGTCCGCATCCCGGCCGCCGAACGGCGGATCAAGGACTACCCGCACCAGTTCTCCGGCGGCATGCGCCAGCGCGCGATGATCGCGATGTCCCTGGCGCTGGACCCGGACCTGCTCATCGCCGACGAGCCGACCACCGCGCTCGACGTCACCGTGCAGGCCCAGATCATGGACCTGCTGGCCGAGATCCAGGCCGAGCGCAAGATGGGGCTCGTGCTCATCACGCACGACCTGGGTGTCGTCGCCGAGGTCGCCGACCGGATCGCCGTGATGTACGCGGGCCGGATCGTCGAACAGGCCGACGTCGTCGAGCTGTTCCGCGCGCCGGCCCACCCGTACACCGCCGCCCTGATGGACTCCCTGCCCCGGCTGGACCTCAAGGGACAGACCCTGGAAACCATCAAGGGCCTGCCGCCGAGCCTGCTCGACATCCCGCCGGGCTGCCCGTTCCACCCGCGGTGCAAGCGAGCCGAAGCCCGTTGTTCCGAAGAAGTGCCGCCACCGCGCGGGATCGGCTTCGGCCGGACGAGCGCGTGCCACTTCGCCGAAGAGGTGGTGAACTCCCGTGCCTGACCCCATCCTGTCGGTCACCGACCTCAAGAAGTACTTCCCGGTCCGCACCGGAATCCTGTTCAAGCGCACGATCGGCCAGGTCAAGGCGGTCGACGGCGTCTCGTTCGACCTGATGCCGGGCGAGACCCTCGGCGTCGTCGGCGAGTCCGGCTGCGGGAAGTCCACTTTGGCCCAGGTGCTGATGCGCCTGGAGGAACCGACCGCGGGCAGCGCGACGTTCGAAGGCCGCGACATCTTTTCGATGAAGGGCACCGAACTGCGGAAGCTGCGCCGCGAAATCCAGATCGTGCTGCAGGACCCGTACACGTCGCTGAACCCGCGGATGACCGTCGGCGACATCGTCGGCGAGCCGTTCGAGATCCACCCCGACGTCGCGCCGAAGGGCTCGCGCGCGGCGAAGGTGCAGGAGCTGCTGGAGGTCGTCGGGCTCAACCCCGAGCACCTCAACCGCTACCCGCACCAGTTCTCCGGCGGCCAGCGCCAGCGCATCGGCATCGCGCGGGCGCTCGCGCTGCGGCCCAAGGTGATCATCTGCGACGAGCCGGTGTCCGCACTGGACGTCTCGATCCAGGCGCAGGTGATGAACCTGCTCGGCGACCTGCAGACCGAGTTCGGGCTGTCCTACGTGTTCATCGCCCACGACCTGTCCGTGGTGCGGCACCTGTCCAACCGGGTCGCGGTGATGTACCTCGGCAAGATCGTCGAAATCGGCACGGACGAGGAGATCTACGAACGACCGTCCCACCCGTACACCCAGGCGCTGCTGTCGGCGGTGCCGGTGGCCGACCCGGCGGTGCGCGGCCAGCGGCAGGTGATCCGGCTGACCGGGGACGTGCCGAGTCCCCTGGATCCGCCGTCCGGGTGCCGGTTCCGCACGCGCTGCTGGAAGGCGCAGGACAAGTGCGCCACCGAGGTGCCGGAACTGGTGCCGAGGACGGACGGCCACTTGTCAGCTTGTCACTTCGCGGAGCAGAAGTCGGTTGTTCCATAACGTACTTTCTGCCGTTGTAAGTGCAATGTCCGATCTATACGGTGCAGGAACCGCTTTCCCGAGGAGGAGAATCGTGAAGAGACCCAGGCTTCTCGCCGCGGCCATGGCCGTCCCGCTGTTCGGGGCGATCTCGGCCGTCGCGGTCCCGGTCGCGTCGGCGCAGCCCGCCCTGTCCGGCCCGGCGACCGAGTTCACCGTGCTCGCCAAGGACGTCCAGAGCATCGGCGCCACCCAGCAGGCCATCAAGGCCGCGGGCGGCACCGTGCTGGAGACGAACACCGCCGTCGGCCTGATCAAGGCCAGCGCCCCGGCCACCGGCTTCGCCGAGCGCGTCAACGCGAACCGGGCCGTGTTCGGCGCCGCGAAGGAACGCGTGATCGGCAAGGCGCCCAAGGACGGCGCCCCGAAGACCAAGCCGGACGCCGTCGAGAAGGAGGGCCAGGGCACCGCCGCCGCGGCACCGAAGGCCGCCGCGAAGAAGCCCCAGCCGATCAAGACCGACCCGCTCGACAGCCAGCTCTGGGGGCAGCAGGCCGTCCGCGCCGACCTCGCGCACACGGTGCAGCGCGGCGACAAGCGCGTCAAGGTCGGCATCATCGACACCGGCGTCGACGGCACGCACCCCGACATCGCCCCGAACTTCGACTACGCCGACTCGCGCAACTTCACCAAGGACATCCCCACCGACGTCAACGGCACCGTCGTCGACGGGCCCTGCGAGTTCCGCGGCTGCGTGGACCCGGTCGACCACGACGACAACGGCCACGGGACGCACGTGGCGGGCACCATCGGCGCCGCGTTGAACGACTTCGGTGTCTCCGGCGTCGCGCCGAACGTGACGCTGGTGAACGTCCGCGCCGGCCAGGACTCCGGGTTCTTCTTCCTGCAGCCGACCGTGGACGCGCTGACCTACGCCGGCGACGCGGGCATCGACGTGGTCAACATGTCCTTCTACACCGACCCGTGGCTGTACAACTGCACCGCCAACCCGGCGGACTCGGCCGCCGAGCAGGCCGAGCAGCGCACGATCATCGAGGCCACGACCCGCGCGCTGAACTACGCCTACCGCAAGGGGGTCACCTCGGTCGTCGCGCTGGGGAACCAGCACACCGACCTGGGCGCACCGCAGCCGGACACCACCAGCCCGGACTACCCGAGCTCCAGCACGCACCCGCGTACCGTCGACAACGCGACCTGCCTGAACCTGCCGGTCGAGGGCCCGCACACGATCGGCGTGAGCGCGTTCGGGCCGTCGCAGGCGAAGGCGGACTACTCGAACTACGGCACCGAGCAGATCTCGGTTTCCGCGCCGGGCGGCTACTTCCGCGACGGCTTCGGCACTCCGTGGTTCCGCACGCTGCAGAACGAGATCCTCTCGACGTACCCGAAGAACGTGGGGGTGGCGGCCGGGAACATCGACGCCGACGGGAACATCACCGCGGCGGGCACGACGGCGGGCATCCAGAAGGCGACGGCGCCCGACGGCCGCGTCGGCTACTACCAGTGGCTGCAGGGCACGTCGATGGCGACCCCGCACGCGACCGGCGTGGCGGCGCTGATCGTTTCGCAGTACGGCAAGCCGTCGCACGGCGACTTCGGCCTCTCGCCGGACGCGGTCCAGCGCGTGCTCGAGGGCACGGCGTCGAAGATCGCCTGCCCGGTCCCGCGCACGGTGGACTACCTGAAGGAAGGCCGCGACGCGACGTTCACGGCAACGTGCACCGGCGACGCGTCGTTCAACGGCTTCTACGGCCACGGCGCGGTCGACGCCTACTCGGCGGTGACCCACGGGGCGCAGTACCTGAAGTAGTGTTCGCGGAACGGCCCACCTCCGTGCGGGGGTGGGCCGTTTTTCCGTGGTGGGGGAAGGCTCTCCGAAGCCCGCGCCGGGAGACAACCTTCCCGGGGCGGTCGGCGTGGTACCGGGCACAGGGGGAGGTTCCGGTGGTGGTGCGTGAACCGGCGTTGCCAGTGGATCCGAGGCTGCCGGGCGAGCCGACGGTGCTCGAGGTGGGCCGCGCGCGGATGTGGCTGGCCCGGCGCGGGGTGAGCGTGTGGCTGCCGACCCGGCTGCTGGCCCTGCGCATCGGCGGCCGCGGTGCCGCGGGGCGGGGGATCCCCGCCTACACGCTCGGCGTGGCGTTCGTGTGGTTGTTCGCCGGAATCGCGTTCACCACGGTGGAACTGCCCGGGCGGACCGCCGCCTACGCCGTGATCTTCGCGGCCTACCAGGTGCTGCGCTGGCGGAGCGCGCAGCGCCGGGAACGGCTCGCCGAGAGCCTGGCCGGCGGCGCACCGCTCCCGCTGCGGACGGCCGTGACGCAGGTCGGCTGGTGGTACCTCGTCTCGACGGCCCTCACGTTCGCCGGCGGCGCGGTGCTGTGCGCGGCGGCGTTCGTCACCGAGCCGCAGTTCACCTGGAAGCACTGGTACTCGCCGTCGGTGGAGGCCGGGGTGCACACGGTCGCGCTGGCGGCCGGGGCCGGCGCGACCGCGCTCGTGCTCGGCCGGGTGCTGCGCGGCCCGGTCATCGCGGAGGACGCCGCGTCCCTGCGGGTCGACGAGGTGCTGCGGGCCGAGGACGCGTACCGGTTCGCGCCGAGCTTCCTGTACGCGTTCTTGGCGATGCCGGTCTTCGTGGTCGACTGGGCGACGCCCGGCTGGCTCGGCGGGCTGGCGCTGGCCTATCTCGTGACGGTCGGTGTCCTGCAGCTGACCGGCTGGCTGCTGGTCCGCCGCCGCTACCGGCGCCTGCCGCCGGGCTGCTACGGCCGGTGACCGACCGCCGTCGAACGCACGTCACCGGTCCCCGGGCGCCGGCCTGACCCCCGGGGACCGGCGGACCTCAGCGGTTCGACGCCTTCTTGACGAACTTCGCCAGGTCCTTCGACTGCTGCACCCGGGTCGGCTCGTGGACGTACATCATGTGCCCCGCCGGGTAGTACGCCGTGTCGATGTTGTCGCGCAGCTCCTCGGGGATCTGCAGGTGGGCCAGCACGTGCTCGGCCGCGAAGTACGCCGTCGCGCCGTCGTAGTGGCCGAACGCCACGTGGACCTGCAGGTGCGGGTTCGCGCGCATCGCCGCGCTCACCGAGTCCACCACCGACACCGAGCGGCCCTCGAAGTCCGAATACGACCACGCCTTGAACGTGTCCTCGTGGATGATCTCGTAGGGCAGGTCGTTCTCGTACCCGAGCTCGGCCCGCACGTAGTGGTTGAACGCCGCCGCGTACGCGCCGACCACACGGGAGATCGACGGGTCGTCGCTCATGTGCTCGCGGCCGCCGTCCGGCTCCCACGTCGTGAACCGGCCGTCCATCCGGCCGACCGTCAGGCCGCGGTCGCGCAGCAGCTCGGTGAAGAACCGGACGTGCTCGATCCGCAGGTTCACCCGGTCCACATAGGACTCGGTGAGCCCGGTCAGCGACGCCAGCGTGGCCACCGCGTCCGCCCGGTCCTGAGTGGACAGCCGCGCGCCGCGCGAGAGGGCCCACGGCAGCTCCTTGGCCGCGAAGTCCTCGGCGTCGGCGAGGACGTCGTCGAGCGGGCGCTCGCCGTGCAGGCCGTGGTAGTGCGCGATCGCCGCGTACGTCGGCACGTACAGCGAGTACGGCAGGTCGTTGCCCTCGGTGAACCGCAGCGTGCCGAGGTCGAGCACCGACGAGATCAGCAGCAGGCCGTTGAGGTACAGCCCGTGCCGCTCCTGCAGGTGCGCGGCCAGCCCGGCGGCGCGCAGCGTGCCGTACGACTCGCCGGCCAGGAACTTCGGCGACAGCCAGCGCTCGTGCCGCGACACCCACAGCCGGATGACCTCGCCGACCGACTCGATGTCGCCCTTGAAGCCGTGGAAGTCCTTCGTCTCGCCGCCCTCGGCCGCGCGCGAGTAGCCGGTGGACACCGGGTCGATGAACACCAGGTCGCTGTGCGCGAGCAGCGTCTCGGGGTTGTCGGCCAGCCCGTACGGCGGCGGCACCAGGTCGTCGACGTCGCCCGAGAGCACCCGGCGCGGGCCCAGCAGGCCCATGTGCAGCCAGATGCTCGACGAGCCGGGGCCGCCGTTGAAGGCGAACGTCACCGGCCGCGAGCCCGGGTCGGCGTCGTCGAGGGTGTAGGAGGTGACGAACACCTCCGCCTTCGCCTTGAAGCCCTCCGACTTGCCGTCCTTGACGACCTCCTTGCGGAGCACGATCCGGCCCGCCTTCGCCGTGTACGCGAGCTTCTTGCGCTTCACGGTGATGGTGTGCTGGGTCGTGACGATGTCGTCGGTCGGCTCGGCCGGGACCTCGGTGGTGTCCTCGGCCTTCTTCTCGGGGGCCTCTTCGGGGGTCGTGTCCGCCATGGCCCCAACCTAGTTGTGGCAGGGTGACCTGGTGCACACCGGGGACTGGCCGGCGACGGCGGAGCAGGCGCTCGCCGTGCAGGAGCGCCTGCGCGGCCGGGTGGACCTGACCGACGACGGCCCCGAGCTGCCGCCGACGGTGACCGGCCTCGACGTCGCCTACGACGAGGACGGCGTGATCGCCGCGGCGGCCGTCACGCTCGAGACGGCCGGGCTGACGGTCGTCGAGGAGCGGACGCACCGCGCGAGGGCCGTCTTCCCGTACGAACCCGGCCTGTTCGCCTTCCGCGAGCTGTCGCCGCTGCTGGCCGCGCTCGAGCGCCTGGACCGCGAGCCGGACGTCCTGGTCTGCGACGGCCACGGCCTCGCCCACCCGCGCCGCTTCGGCCTGGCCTGCCACCTCGGGGTGCTCACCGGGCTGCGCGCGTTCGGCGTCGGCAAGACCCGGTTCGTCGGCACGCACGACGCCCCGGGGGCGGCGCGCGGCTCGTCGGCGCCGCTGGTCGACGCGGGGGAGGTCGTCGGCTCGGTGCTGCGGACCCAGCACGGCGTCAAGCCGGTGTACGTCTCGGCCGGGCACCGGATCGGCCTGGCGCACGCGTGCCGGCTGACCCTGGCGCTGACCCCGCGCTACCGCCTCCCCGAGACGACGCGCCGGGCCGACCGGCTGTGCCGGGCGGCGCTGCGATGAGGTCCCTGGCCGAGCTGGACGCCGCCGTGGCCGGGTGCCGCGCCTGCCCGCGGCTGGTGACCTGGCGCGAAGGCGTCGTGGGCACGAAGGCGGCGTTCCGCGGCGAGGAGTACTGGGCGCGGCCGGTGCCGGGCTTCGGCCCGCCGGACGCGTCGCTCGCGGTCGTCGGCCTGGCGCCCTCGGCGCACGGCGCGAACCGCACCGGCCGGATGTTCACCGGCGACCCGTCCGGCGACTTCCTCTTCCGCGTCCTGCACGAGGTCGGGCTCGCGTCGCAGCCGACGTCGGAGCGGCTCGGCGACGGCCTCGAGCTGTACGGCACCCGGCTCGTCTCACCGGTGCGGTGCGCGCCGCCAAACAACAAGCCGACGCCGGCCGAGCGCGACACCTGCCGCCCGTGGCTCGCCGAAGAGCTGACACTGTTACGTCCGACACTGCGCGCGATCGTGGTGCTCGGGGCGTTCGGCTGGCAGGCGTTACTGCCCGTGCTCGCCGCGGCCGGCTGGCCGGTGCCGCAGCCGCGCCCGGCCTTCGCGCACGGAGCGGTCGTGGAACTGGACGACCTGCGCCTTTTCGGCTGTTATCACGTGTCGCCGCGCAATGTCCAGACTCGCCGCGTGACCCACGCCATGGTGGCCGGGGTGTTCCGGGCGGCGACCTCGGTGACAGCGTCGGACTGAATCGTTACGGAAACGGCCGCGACGCTGGTCACAGCCGGATGGGGTCCCCGAGCGAGCCGCCCGCGAAGGTGTCACCATGAGGACATGGCTGCTGCGAAGTCGAAGTCGGAACCGACTCGGATCCTCGTCCTCGGTGGTGGGTACGTCGGGCTCTACACGGCGTACGGCCTCCAGAAGATGCTCCGGGCCAACGAGGCCTCCGTGACCGTCGTTGACCCGCAGCCCCACATGACCTACGCGCCGTTCCTCCCGGAGGCCGCGGCCGGCGCGATCGAGCCCCGGCACGTGGTCGTGCCGCTGCGGCGCGTCCTCAAGCGCTGCCACGTGCTGACCGCGCGCGTCACCAAGATCGAGAACGAGAAGAAGTCCGTCACGGTCGAGGCGGCCGACGGCCACATCGAGCAGCTCGGTTACGACGTCCTCGTCGTCGCGCTCGGCGCCGTCGCGCGCATCCTGCCGATCCCGGGCCTGGTCGAGCAGGGCATCGCCTTCAAGACCATCGGCGAGGCGATCTACCTCCGCAACCACATCATGACGAAGCTCGACGAAGCGGCCAGCACGCTCGACCCCGAGCTGCGCAAGCGCCTGCTGACGTTCACCGTCGTCGGCGGCGGGTTCGCCGGCATCGAGGCGCTGGCCGAGCTCGAGGACATGACCCGCTTCGCGGTGGAGAACTACTACCCGAACATCCAGCCTTCCGACGTCCGCTGGGTGCTCGTCGAGGCCGCCGGGCGCATCCTGCCCGAGGTCCGCGAGACCCTCGGCGTGTACACGGTCGAGCAGCTGGAGAAGCGCGGCATCGAGGTGTACCTCTCGACCGCGGCGAAGTCGTTCGAGAACGGCCACGTCGTGCTCTCGGACGGCACGGAGTTCGACACCGACACGCTGATCTGGACCGCCGGCGTGAAGGCCAACCCGGTGCTCGCCGACTCGGACCTCCCGCTCGACAAGCGCGGCCGCGTCGAGGCGACGGCGGCGATGCAGGTCGTCGGCCACCCGGACGTGTGGACCGCGGGCGACAACGCGGCGATCCCGGACCTCTCGCGCACCGAAGAGGACCCGACGGCGACGTGCCCGCCGAACGCCCAGCACGCGGTCCGCCAGGCGACGCTGCTGGCGAAGAACATCATCAAGGTGATCCGCGGCGGCAAGCCGAAGGACTACTACCACAAGAACCTCGGCGCGGTCGCCAGCCTCGGCCTGCACAAGGGCGTCGCCGACGCGCTGAACCTGAAGATCAAGGGCTTCCCGGCCTGGCTGTTCCACCGCGCCTACCACCTCAAGGCGATGCCGACCTGGAACCGCAAGATCCGCATCCTGTTCGACTGGATCCTGGGCGGCCTGTTCCGGCGCGAGGTCATTTCGCTGGGCCAGATCAACAACCCGAAGGACGAGTTCGCGCGCGTCTCGAAGTCCTGACCTCCGTTCGCTGAACGCCCCCGGCCGGTTTCGGCCGGGGGCTTTTTGCTGCTGTTGGGGCGTTTTGGTGGCGGATGCCCGGCTGTGTGCCGGTGAGCGACATGGTCTGGACAACTGGGCCGATGAGCGGGTAAACCCTTTCTTCACAACGCGGAATAAGTCCGCCCCCGCTCCTCCCCACAGTCCCCTCCGGGAGCTCCCATGCGCATTTCCCGTGCCCTCGCAGCGGCTTTGCCCGCGTTCGTGAGTGCCGCCGTCCTCGCCACGACCCCCTCGACCGCCGCCGCGGCCGGCGCCGCGTTCCCCGCCCACTACGCGGCGCCGTACCTGCAGATCAGCGACGCCGACGCCGGCCAGCTGGCCGCCGACCTGAACGCGACCGGCACGAAGTTCTACACGCTGGCGTTCCTGACCCCGCAGTCCGGCTGCACGCCGGTGTGGGAGGCGAACGGCACCGGCGTCGGCTCGTTCAAGTCCCAGATCAGCTCGCTGCAGGCGGCGGGCGGCAACGTCATCCCGTCGTTCGGCGGCGCCGAAGGCGGTGAGCTGGCCCAGACCTGCACGAACACGTCGAGCCTGACGGCGGCGTACGCGAACGTCGTCACCACGTACGGCACGCCCCGCCTCGACTTCGACATCGAGGGCGGCGTCCTGAACGACACGGCGTCCAACCAGCGCCGCAACTCCGCGCTGGCCGCGCTGCAGCAGCAGAACCCGGCGGTCCAGGTGGACTACACGCTGGCGGTCGACCCGACGGGCATCCCGTCGAACGAGCAGGACCTGTTGCGCGACGCCAAGAACAAGGGCGTCAAGGTGAGCGTGGTCAACCTGATGGTGATGGACTTCTACGACGGCCAGCCGGTCCTGGGCGACGCCCTCTCGGCGGCGCGCGCCTCGGCGTCGCAGCTGGCGAGCCTGTACGGGATCTCGACGTCGGCGGCGTACGCGATGATGGGCCTGACCCCGATCGCCGGCCGCAACGACGACGGCGCCCAGTTCAGCCAGTCGGACGCCCAGCAGCTGGAGACGTTCGCCGCCCAGAACGGCGTCGCGGAGCTGTCGTTCTGGGAGCTCCAGGACTACGACCGCGCAACGGGCTACGCGTACTCACGCATCTTCAACGCGATCACCGGCGGCGGCACGACAACGCCCCCGCCCTCGGGTGCCGGCACGATCACGGGCTACGGCGGCAAGTGCGTCGACGTAGCAGGCGCGTCACCGGCGAACGGCACGACGATCGACCTGTACACCTGCAACGGGACGAACGCCCAGCAGTGGACATCGACATCGGGCACGCTGCAAGCGCTGGGCAAGTGCCTGGACGTGGCGGCGGCCGGCACGGCGAACGGCACGAAGGTCCAGCTGTACGACTGCAACGGAACGGGCGCCCAGCAGTGGACGCACTCGTCGTCGAACCAGCTGGTGAACCCGGCATCAGGCAAATGCCTGGACGCAACGGGCCCCAGCTCGGCGGACGGAACCCCCCTGCAGATCTGGACGTGCACGGGCAGCGCGAACCAGTCGTGGACGCTGCACTGAGGTCCATAACCTAGAGTGTGCGGTGCCCCCGTAGCCCAACCGGCAGAGGCAGTCGACTTAAAATCGATTCAGTGCGGGTTCGAGTCCCGTCGGGGGCACCACAGGCATGGGAACGGTGGGGATAGCGTTTTCGGTACTGTCCGTGTCCGCGGTGGTGTCTTCTCGCAGGTCAGCGCGTTGCGCCGGCGTCGTGACTGCGTCGATGGCGGCCCGTCGCGCGGCTTCGATGGTGGGGCCGGACAGGGTGACGCGGCAGGTCAGCCGGTTGGTGTTCCGGTCGTAGTGCAGTTCGAGCCGTAGTGCTTCGAAGAGCCGGCGCGCGATGTCTTCGGGGAGGTCCCAGGTCTATCTCTCCGGCGGGTAGTTGCTGGAGCAGGTCTGGGTTGGCTGCCTGCTGGTTGGCCGCTTCCGCTTCGGCCGGCTGAGCTTCGAGCCGTAGCTTGGTGAAGCTCTGCCCGGCGATCGTTGACGTCCCGGATCAGGGCCTCGTCGGGCTTGTCGAACAGCTCGAGGTTGCGAAGGGCCCGTTTGCTCTTGAGCTCGGTTGCTTCGATTTCCCGAAGGATCGTCGCGATTCGTTGCGCGCGTTCCTTGGCCTTCGATTCGCCCAGTTCGCGGGTCCGATGCCACAGTAGGGACCGACGGTAGGCGCCGAAGATCTGACTGGACAGGAACTCGCTGAGTTTGGCGATCAACGCCTCTTCCCGGACCCACAGGCCGGACTCGATCCCGAAATAGGACTGCTGCACACTTCTCGCCAGGGACGTCCGAGCCTCAGCCTCGACCTGATGGAGGAGTTCCACCCGGTCGTGGTGGACGCGGCGGTCACCCGGCTGATCGCTACCGGCCAGATCACCCCCGCCGGCTTCGACCGCACCGCCGACGGTGGCCGCCGGATGACCACACAGGCACTGGCCGCGTTCCTCGACGCCTATGGGCGCCGTCTGCTGACCTTGGTGGCACACCGCCGGACCGCGACCCGCGTGTCCTACCGGGTGGCGATCCTGGCCCAGGCCCGCACCATCGCCGACTGGCTGCTGGCCGGACGCCGGAACACACGCCGCAACCGTGGCGCTGGTGAAGGGGAAACGGCTGTGTATACGCTGCTGGTGTGCTACGACGTCGGCGACGACGACCGCCGCGACGAGGTCTCGGCGGTGTTGTCAGTGCAGGGGGCCCGCGTCCAGCTCAGCACGTTCGAGTGCGCACTGCGAACCAAGCGTGAGGTCACGGCTCTGCGCGCGGCACTCAAGCGCATCATCGACCAAGACGAAGACCAGGTCCGGATCTACCAGCTGGACAAAGCGGCCCTGGACAGCAGAGTCATCCTCGGCCGGCGACGGCTCGAGGAACGAGCTGATTTCTACATCGGCTGAGCGCGGCGACGTCCCTCAAGCGTGTGGGGGCCGTCACAGTGGGCAGCGCGGGCAAAACGGCGAGGTTCGCGCGGGGCAAGTGTGCTGTTCAGGGGCTCGGAGCCTGGCATCCGACGGTTGGCTTGTCGCTGCGGAAGATCGACTTCGGGAAGGTGCGCGCGTTGATCTCCAATGCCGCAGGTCAGGTGCACCGAAACTCGGTAGGCTTCGGAAGCGACGCCCGCTCAGAGGGCATAAGAACGTGGCGGAAGGCGGAGTCTAAGCAGGACAACATGGAACGCTCGGAAGCTGCATCTGCTGGCCAACGTTCTGGGCGGTGTTGAAGACGACTTGGGGAATCTGGTCGCAGGATATGCCTGCGATGTGAATCGATCGCAGATGAAGCGCGTTGAAAATGTTGTCAGGCAGGCGGTCAAAGACTGCAGTGAGACCGTCTGTTACAGCTTGCATCATCGTGAACGCGATCGGCGACCGGGGCACATGTGTCCACGTGGTAATCAACAATCGGGATCCGACGAGAGAGACGACTTATGGCGACTGTGGATGATTTGATGAAGATTCTGGGCTCTCCGGATGTCAAGCCGATCCCTGTTGAATGGAATGAGGTGGAAAAAGAGTTGGGATTGAGGCTGCCGTCCGACTACAAGGCGCTTGCTGATGTGGTCCCGGCTATGTTCATCAACGAATATCTCCGAGTGTGTCATCCTTCGTGTTCGGATCGGGATCTGAATCTCCTGCTTGACGCGCAAGTTCGGACGAGCTCGTTGCGGAGTCTCGCTGCCGAGTTTCCCGGAAACTATGTCTACCCGGTGTATCCGGATGCTGGCGGCCTGCTGTGTTGGGGGAACAACACTAGTCAGGAACAATGCTATTGGCTTACCGAGGGTGATCCGGACGAGTGGCGAGTCGTCGTCGGCGATGAAGAAGATTATTGCTGGCTCTTCGACGGAAACTTCTCCGAGTTTTTGCTCCGCTCGTGCCGAGGTGAGCTGAACCACTCGTTCTATGGGGAATTCACCGGCCATTTGGAAACTGTGCAATTTATCAGATAATTGGAAGGTGCGCCTCGGTGCTGCCGGTGAAACTGTCCTGTCCATGCCCGCACCTTCCCGCTGGGATCCCCGCCTTGGCAGGCCAGCTGCACGGCGGACATGGTGACCTGATGAGCGGTGGGCTTCGGCCGACCGGCACGCCGGACATCGAGGATCAGGCGCGGCGATCGATCAACGCAGCCCGGCGACGAGCGCCTTCAGCTCCGCGCCCAGGGTTGGGCCGGCGTAGGTTTTCAAGACCTCGACTCGTGCCGGGCAGACGTCCAGGTCGGGGCAGACCAGTGGGATCATGACCCGAAGGGTCTTGGCGAGCTGGGCTTGGGGCAGCGCAACGAGAATCTGCTTGACGCCGAATGCCGTCGTGGCGCTCAGAACTTCGGCGAGGACCGGCGGGAAGCCCAGACGAAGCAGGCCCGCCCGAACCGGCAGCTTGGCGTACGTGCCAGGGTCCAGACTCTTCGCCGAGTCGTTGAGACAGATGCAGAGATCGTGGTTGCGTCGACGGATCGGCATGCGCCAGCGCGACTTCTCGAGCCAGCCGGACGTAGAACCGTTCTCGTCGAAGACTGGCTCAGCGACTCCTTGGCGCGCTGGCGGCGTTCGCTTCTCCGGTCCGGTTTGGGGGTGGCCGCGCGTTGTGGCCGGGGCGTCCGAGCGGGCGGTGTGGGACTTCCGCACGTCGCATCGCCGGTGAGCTGCCACGATTCCACGCCAGGAAGCGTGTTCGGCCCGGTCACTCGGCTGATCCAGCGTTGACGGTCGACACAAGTGAGGACGGGTTACAGCAAAACGCAGCGCGGGCGAGGCAGATGCGTGAGACTGCTGGGATGGCTACCGAATACGTCCAGAGCGACCAGTTCCGCGGTGCTCGTGTCCACCTGTGCGACCTCGCCGGCCTCGAGATCCGCGATTGCGAGGTGGACGGCATGAAGATCGTCGACTGCTACGGCAGCGATGTCTACCTCGGTGGTGACTTCGGGCGCGTCGTCGTCAATGACGTTGACGTGACCGCCTATGTCGAGGCTGAGCTCGACGCCCGGGAGCCTGCGCGGGCGCTGGCGCGGGATGCCTCTTCTCCCGAGGACTACCGCGCTGCTTGGGGCGCGGTCGAAGCCATGTGGAGCGCGACGCTCGAGCGGGCGCGGCGGCTGCCCGAGGCCGAACTGCACGAGCGGGTCGACGGCGAGTGGTCCTTCGTCGAGACGCAGCGGCATCTTCTGTTCGCCTGCGACGCCTGGTTCGGAAGCGCCGTGCTCGAGGAGGACGCGCCCTACCACCCGCTCGGCTTCCCGGCCGGCGGGACGCCGCCGGAGGAGGTCGCGAAGCTCGGCCTCACCCTTGACGCCACTCCGGCGCTGGAGGACGTGCTTGCGCCGAGGCTCGCCCGGATGGCCGCGATGCGGCGGTTCGTCGACGGGCTGACCGTCGACGAGCTTGACCGGGTGTGCGGTCGCAAGCCGGCCGAGATGTATCCCGATCAGGAGTACCTCGTGCGCCGGTGCCTCAAGGTGGTGCTGAAGGAGGAGGCCGAGCACCACCGTTATGCGGTGCGTGACCTCGCGGTGCTTGAAGCAGGTGTGCCTGAACGGCGCCGATGACATCTGAGCCGCAATGGCGGGAGCGCCTCAGGCGCGCACGGTGACCGGGAACTTCGCCGGCCCGCGGAGGTTGATCCGGCCGTTCCACGTCAGCTCCCCGGCGAACCCCAGGTCGGGGAACCGCTGCACGAGCCGGCCGACCGCGACCTGGCCTTCCAGCCGGGCCAACGCCGCGCCCAGGCAGTGGTGCGGGCCCGCGCCGAACGAAACCTGGTGACGCGCTTCGGGGCGGTCGAGGCGCAGTTCCGCCGCGTCGGGGCCGAAGAACCGCTCGTCGCGGTTGGCCGAGCCGAGGCAGGCCAGGACGAACGTGCCCGCCGGGATCTCCTTGCCCGCCACCGTGTGCGGGGACGTCGTGACGCGGCGGGTCTGCTGCACGGGGGAGTCGTGGCGCAGGAACTCCTCCACCGCGTTCGCCGCCAGGTCGGGCCGCTCGCGAAGCAGCGACAGCTGCGAAGGGTTGCGCAGCAACGCGTTCACGCCGTTCGCGATCAGGTTGACGGTCGTCTCGTGGCCGGCCACGTACAGCAGGACCACCTGGGCCACCAGCTCGTCGCCGTCCAGGACCTGGCCGTCGTGCTCCGCCTGGATCAACGCCGTCAGCAGGTCGTCCGCCGGGTGGTCGCGCTTCCACGCGATCACTTCGCGGGTGATCGCCGTCAGCTCGGCGTCCGCCGCCATGATGGCGCGGGCCGTCTCCTCGTCGGCGACGATCTCCAGCGAGCGCACCAGGGTGCCGCTCAGTTCGCGGACCCGCGAGTGGTCGGTCGGCGGCATGCCGAGCATCTCCGAGATCACCGCGAACGGCAGCGGGAACGCCAGTTCCTCGACGAGGTCGGACTCGCCCTTGTCGGCCATCCGGTCCAGTGCTTCGTCGACGAGCCCGGCGATCTTCGGCTCCAGTGCGGCGATCGCGCGGCGGGTGAACACCTTCGTCACCAGCGAACGCAGCCGCGTGTGGTCGGGCGGGTCGCGGTCGAGCATCGAGCGGTTGAGCGCGCCCGCGTCCTCGTCGACGCCGGAGAACTCGAACGGGGACTCCGCCAGGTTGGTGACGTCCACGGACAACCCGGCGCGAAGGAGCGCCGACACGTCCTCGTAGCGCGAGACGAACCAGAACCCCAGCGGGTGGTCCTGCACCGGGTCTTCGTCGCGCAGCATCTTGTACTGCTCGTACGGGTTTTCGAAGAAGCCGGGCGCGAACGGGTTGAACAGCAGTTCCTCGGACACGGTCATGGGTACCCCCACCTACACGACGTCTGTGACATACGCAGTGTATGTCCTATGCTGTGCGCATGTCGACGGTCAAGAGCCGGCGGGAGCAGTACTCCGAGGCCACCCGCGCCGCGTTGCTGGCGGCGGCCACCCGCCGGTTCGCCGAGAACGGCTTCGCCGGCACGGCCCTCGAAGACATCGCCGCCGACATCCAGGCCACGCGCGGCGCGATCTACCACCACTTCGCCAGCAAGAAGGCGTTGTTCGAAGCCGTCTTCCAGCAGCTCGAGACGGACGCGATGGAACTGTCCGCGAACGCGGCGGCCCGGGCGGCGGACCCGTGGTCGGCGGCGTTCTCGGCCCTCGACGCGTTCCTCGACCGCTGCTGCGACCCCGTCTACGGCAAGCTCGTCTGGCAGGAAGCGCCGCTCGCACTCGGCTGGGTGCGCTGGCAGGCGGCCGAGGAGCAGTACGCCTACGGCCTCGTCGAGCAGCTGATCAAGGCCCTCGTCGACGGCGGCGACATCGACGAGCAGCCGCTGGAGACGACGACGCGACTGGTGTTCGGCATGGTCGGCACGGCCGGGATGGCGCTGGCCGAGGCGTCCGATGTGGACAAACCCCGGCTGAAGGCGGAGTACGCGGGGGTCATCGGCCGGATGGCGGCGGGGCTCCGTTCCGGGCCCGCCGAAGTGCTTGAATCTTGAACCGATTTAATCGCGACCTGCGCGTTTTCCGCTGACCGTTTTAGGCAGGTTTCTCACCCATTCGAGATAACAGGGACACCCTGTGTAGCACGTGTGGGCTCCGTGTAAGCTCCGGTCTCGCTTGACCGGGTGATCACTCACCCGAATCGGCGGTCGTGTGGTCGGGGATTGGCAGTCCCACGCGACCCCAACGTCGTGGTTCGGGCTCGGATAGGAGATTTATGCAGGTCAGGTCCACTCTCGTGCGGGGCGGGATCGCGGTCGTCGCCGCGGCCGCCGCGGTCATGATCGGTGCCCCTTCGGCGCTCGCGGACGACGGCGCCGCGCGCGGCCGCGTCAGCGACCACGGCACCTACGGCTACTCGGTCAACCTCGAAGGCGGCGGTCACGCGGCCACCGAGCTGTTCGGGTTCAAGCTGTCCGACGGCAGCGCCCTCAAGCTCTACTGCGTGCAGATCACCGTCCGCATGCGCAACGACGTCGACATGGTCGAGCGCCCGTGGAACAAGTACCCGGACGCGAAGTCGCCGTTCAACGACAACCGCGACAAGATCAACTGGGTGCTGCACCACGGCTACCCGGGTGTCGGCCTCGACGCGCTCGGCGCCAAGGCGGGCGGCGTCAAGCTGAGCGACCGCGAAGCCATCGCCGCGACGCAGGCCGCCGTGTGGCACTACAGCGACGGCAAGAACCTCGACCACGGCAACCCGCTCGGCGACGGCGACAAGGCCGCCGGCGCGGACGTCGCCGCGCTGTACGACTACCTGACCGGCAAGGACAACACCGGCATCAGCGCGCAGCCGAAGCCGACGCTGAACATCGCCGCCCAGAAGACCGAAGGCGCCGCCGGCACCCGGATCGGCCCGTTCGACGTCGCGACCACCGGCTCGGTCACCTCGCTCACCAGCGAGCTGCCCGAGGGCGTCAAGATCACCGACGCCGACGGCAAGGAGCTGAAGGCCACCGACGTCAAGGACGGCAGCAAGCTGTTCGTCGACGTCCCGAAGGACGCCAAGCCGGGCAACGGCTCGTTCTCGCTCAAGGTCAGCGGCCAGCTCGACACCGGCCGCCTGTTCGTCGCCGAGGACTACGACAAGCAGCCGGCGCAGTCGCTGATCGTCGCCGACTCGGAGAAGACCGCGGTGACCGCCAAGGCGGCCGCGAAGTGGACCGAGGCCGGCACGGCCCCGAGCACCACCGCGCCGAGCACCCCGGCCGGCTCGACCGGCGGTGGCGGCGAGCTCGCCAACACCGGTGTCGACGCCGCGGTTCCGTTCACCATCGGCGGCCTGCTGCTCGGCGGCGGCGCGCTGGTGCTGCTGCTGAACCGGCGCCGCAGCCGCGCGTAAGCGACGCTGTACCCGCGAACGGGGCCGGTCCACTGTGGACCGGCCCCGTTTTCGCACCCGACCATCGTCGTGGGGCCAACGGGGCAAAAGCGGCGAACCACGCGGTGATTGGTCTAGACTTTTCGGTCATGCGCGGTACCACCGTTCCGCCCGGGACGCCCTGCCCGCCACCGCGGGCCGGGGAGCTGCCGATGCACCGGCTGGAGGTGCCCGCCCCGCACGCGCCGCCGTTCGCGGTCGGCACGTTCGACGAGATCGGGCCCCTGTCGCGCGCGGAGTTCCCGCACCGGCACACCTTCCACGAGCTCGTCCACGTCACCGGCGGCACCGGCGCGCACGTCGTCGACCTGACGCGCCGGCCGCTGCGGCCGCCGCACTTCGGCGTCATCGCGCCCGGGCAGGTGCACCAGTGGGCGGGGGTGCGCGGCCTCACCGGGCACGTCGTCGTGTTCACCGACGAGTTCCTCCTCGACCACCCCGGCGACCGCGAACAGCTGCGGCGCTTGAGCGAACGGCCGTGGCTCGAGCTCGACGCGTCCGCCGACGCCGGCGTCACGCGGCTGATCGCGGACCTCGTCGAGGAGCACCGCCACGGCGAGGAGTCGGTGCTGCGGGCGCTCGTGCACGTCCTCGTCGCGCGGGCCGGACGGCTGCTGGGAGCGCCGCCGCCCGCGCCCGCCGGGGCCGTCGCGGCGGAGTTCGCCCGGCTGGCCGGCCGCGCCGACCTCGGGCTGTGGTCGGTGACCGCGCACGCCGCACGCCTGGGCGTCACCCCGGACCACCTCACCGAGGCGGTGAAGGCCGCGACCGGGCGCACCGCCGCGCAGCTGCTGCGCGAGGCGCGGACCCGGGAGGCCCAGCGGTTCCTGCTCCGCACGGACCTCACCGTGCGGCAGGTCGCGAGCCGCGTGGGGTTCGCCGACCCCGCCTACTTCTGCCGGTTCTTCCGCCGGGAGACCGGGCTGAGCCCCGGCGACTTCCGGCGCGCCGG
This sequence comes from Amycolatopsis sp. NPDC004378, assembly GCF_053602455.1. NCBI lineage: Bacteria > Bacillati > Actinomycetota > Actinomycetes > Pseudonocardiales > Pseudonocardiaceae > Amycolatopsis > Amycolatopsis sp. NPDC004378. The sequence continues at coordinate 547,409 of NZ_JBSGDR010000001.1, read as the reverse complement.
GGAGAATCACCACGACTGACCGGTCCAGTCCATCGCCGCCCACCCGGTGCGCTGCCTACGTTCGAGGGGATTCCCGACGCCCCCACGAGGAGCAGGCATGGACGAAGACAGCAAGCTCAGCCGCAAGACGGTGCTGCGCGCCGCGCTGGCCGCGGGCGTCGCCGCGCCGGTCGCGCTGATCGGCGGCCCGGCGCTCGCCCGGACCACGGCCGCGGGCGGCCAGGCCCCGGACCTGACGCCGTCCTGCCACGACGGCGACGACCCGACGCCCGACCAGATCGAGGGTCCCTACTTCAAACCCGACTCGCCCGAGCGCACCGACCTCACCACGCCCGGCACGCCGGGCACGCGCCTCACCGTGACCGGTTACGTCTTCGGGCTCGCCTGCCAGCCGGTGACCCGCGCGCTCCTGGACTTCTGGCAGGCCGACGTCAACGGCGCGTACGACAGCGCCGGCTTCGCCTTCCGCGGCCACCAGTACACGAACGCCCAAGGCGCCTTCACGCTGACGACGATCGTGCCCGGGCTCTACCCAGGCCGGACCCGGCACATCCACGTCAAGGTCCAGGCCCCGGGCCGGCCGATCCTGACCACGCAGCTCTACTTCCCGAACGAGCCACGCAACAACACCGACTCGCTCTTCGACGCGCGGCTGCTGATGACCGTGCGGGACAGCGGCCCGGCGAAGGAGGCGGCCTTCGACTTCGTGCTGAACGTCCCGCAGACCCCGCCGACGTCGACGCCTCCGACTTCGACGCCCCCGACGTCCACCCCGCCCGGGGGCACCACCTGGGCGGCGGGCACCACGTACGCGGCCGGCGCCCGGGTCACCTACGGCGGCAAGAGCTACGTCTGCCTGCAGGGGCACACGGCCCAGGCGGGCTGGGAACCCCCGGCCGTCCCCGCGCTGTGGCGGGCCGAGTGACCCCCTGAGGAGGGAGGAACGGGCGGGTCCGGGCCCGGGCGCCGGGACCCGCCCGGCTTCCGCACGATAGGCGACGACCCGGGCCCGTCCGGTCTGGGACATTCGCCGGTATGACGCGTTCCCGACTGTGGCTCCGGCGCTTCCACCCCGCCGCACCCGGCGCGCCGCGGCTCGTGTGCTTCCCGCACGCCGGCGGTGCGGCGAGCTCCTACCACGCGCTTTCGGCCGCGCTGACCCCCGCGGTCGACGTGCTGGCGGTGCAGTACCCGGGCCGGCAGGACCGGCACGCCGAACCCCTGGTGGACGACCTGTTCGTGCTCGCCGACCGGGTGGCGGAGGTGCTCGCCGCCGAGCCCGCCGGACCGGTGGCGTTCTTCGGGCACAGCATGGGCGGCAGCCTGGCGTTCGAGGTGGCGCGGCGGTTCGAGGCCCCGCTGCTGGGCTTGTTCGTGTCCGGGCGCCGGGTGCCGCCACCGCCGGGGCCGGTCCAGGAGCGGACCGACGACGAGCTGCTCGCCGACCTCCTGCGGCTCGGCGGCACCGACACGCGGGTGCTGGAGGACGAGCCGCTCGTCAGCATGATGCTGCCGGTGCTGCGCAACGACTACCGGGCCGCGGCGGCCTACCACTACCGGCCCGGGCCCGACGTGAGCTGCCCGGTCGTCGCGCTCATCGGCGACCGTGACCCGCGGATCGACGAGGCGGAGGCGCGGCGGTGGGCGCCGTTCACGTCCGGCGGGTTCGACCTGGTGACGTTCCCGGGCGGGCACTTCTACCTGAACGACCAGCCGGCCGCGGTGGGCCGCCTGCTCGGCGAGCGGCTCGCCCGGTGGACGGGCGAGCCGCTCGCGGCACGTCAGCAGTAGAGGTTCGCGCCGGGGTCGACGCCGAGGACGGCGCTGATCTGGCGGTACTTCGAAACGCGGCTCTCGACCTGGGCGGGGTTGCCGCCGTTGCACTCGATCGAGCCGTTGATGCTGCGGATGGTCTCGCCGAAGCCGCGGCCGTTGACCATCGCGTTGTGCGGGGTCATCGTGCCGGGGCCGCTCTGGGTGTTCCAGTACCAGAGCCCGGTCTTCCACGCGACGGCCGCGTTCTGCTCGACCTGCCAGGGGTTGCCCAGCAGGTCGATGCCGAGGGCGTCACCCGCGGCCTTGTAGTTGAAGTTCCAGCTCAGCTGGATCGGCCCGCGGCCGTAGTACGCCGCTTGGCCCGCCGGGCAGCCGTAGGACTGGCCCCAGTCGCAGTAGTGCGGGTAGTTGGCCGTGTTCTGCTCGACGATGTAGACGAGCCCGCCGGTTTCGTGGTCGACGTTCGCGAGGAATGCGGCGGCTTCCTGCTTCTTCACGGTGTCGCTGCCGGTGGTCGCGAACCCGGGGTAGGCCGACAGGGCCGCGGTCAGGCCGCTGTAGGTGTAGAAGCTGTTGCGGCCGGGAAAGATCTGGTTGAACTGGCCTTCGCTGACGACGAACGCGCCGGGGTTGCCGGGGTCGGTGCCGCCACCGCAGGTGTAGGGCTCCCAGTACCAGGTGCTGATGATCGGGTCGTAGCCCGGGTTGGCGTTCTTGGCGCGGTAGTAGCCGCCGTTGGTGTAGCGGACGATGGCGCCGACGTCGTACCACTGCCCGGCGACCCAGTTCGGGTAGCTGCAGGAGGTGCCGCCGCCCCCGGTGTCGCAGCCGTAGGGCTCCCAGTACCAGGTGCTGATGACCGGGTCGTAGCCCGGGTTGGCGTTCTTGGCGCGGTAGTAGCCGCCGTTGGTGTAGCGGACGATCGCGCCCACGTCGTACCACTGACCCGCGACCCAGTTCGGCGCGCTGCAGGCGGCGGCCGCGGCCTGCGGGGCCTGGCCGGTCGCGGCGGGCACGCCGAGCACGAGCCCGGCGACGGCGGCGAATGCGGACAGGACCGCGACAAGACGTCTTCTCAAGACTGGCTCACTCCTTCGGCCACGACGGAGCCCGGGCGCGGGGGCGCCCGGTGTCGGAGGGGGTGTGCTCATCCGGCCGGGACGAGGGTGACACCGGTCACTAGAGCAGATTGGTCTAGTCCAGTCAAGAAACCGGGTGATCCGGGCAGAGGGTGTGCGCGTTCGTCTCCCGGGTTGAACCGCCTGCGCTGCACTCCGGATTCGCCGTGCGTGTCCCGCCCTCGCGCCGGTTTTCGTGCCCGCACGCGGGCAATACCTGGAAAACCGCAGGTCTTCGTGGTCCTAAGTGGACTCGGCGCGGCCGAGGTGGTCGAGCATCGAGCGGACGGCCTCGAACTCGCGGACCTCCTGGCGGCAGTCCGAGCACGCCGCGAGGTGCCGCTCCACCCGTGCCGCCTCCGCGGCTTCGAGCAACCCCAGGCTGTACGCCCCGAGGTCGGTCCGGTCGTACCGGGCCATGGATCGCGTCTCCGTTTCCGCGTCCCGCAAGGGAACGCCCGCACTACCGGACGTCTCCAGCGTCCTGTCCCGTACGCGGCACGGGCGAGGTTCCCCCGTTTTCCACCCGATCGGCCGACAACTTGCGGCGGCGAACAGCCCATGTGAGTGACACGGAACGGTCACGGATTTCACCGGACCGGACACGGAAAGCGTTTGTGCCACCGATTTCCGCGATTCGGCGTCATGGCTCGCGAGTCACTTCGTCGGACCTGCGTCGGACCGGGATTTTCCGGCCCCGACCTGGGTGAAGGCGACCCGAAACGAGGAGAGCGAGCGATGACCGTTAGGAGCCGGCCGGCTGACGTCGTGGACGAGGTCGGGGTCTGGCTGGCCGGGGAGTTCGCGGGACGGCTCCCGGCCGCGGAGATCGACCGCGTCGTCAAACTGACGCGGCTGGACCTCGAAGGCAGTATCGCGCCGGAGGAGCTGGGGGAGATGCTCCACCGGCTGGGCCGCGCCCGGCTGCAGCGGATCCTGCAGACGCCGGCCGTGAGAGTGCGAATCCCGCAGGCACGCTGATCGGGTGCGGCCGGGGCGGCCACCGCCGCCCCGGCCACCCGCGGGCGGCCGGGGCGCTGTGGGGTGCGCGCGGCGGCTTTGGCGTGGGCTCGCCGCCCGCTGCACCGCGATGGCCTTGGCCTGGGCGAGCACCTGCGGCCCGCTGGCGGGCGGACCGCGTCGGGTACCCGTCGCGGGCACTCACCCGCAGGTCAGCGGGTTGCGGCCGCGAGGACGACCCGGGCTGACGTTCCTCGTCCCGTTGCGGCTGCACCGCGTCCGGCCGCACGAGACGGGGTCGGCCGCCGGGCTGCTCGACGCGGTGAGCAGCCCGGCGGCACCCTCGGCGTCGCCCTGCTCGGCGGCCTCTCCCTGGGCAGTGGTCCCGCTCAGTAGTCGTCGCGGCCGGTGAACTGCTGCTCCAGCAGCTCCGCCGCGCCCGCCACCAGCTCGAGCGGGTCGATGAACTCGTTGATGTCCAGGTTGATCAGCGGCAGCGAATGGCGCAGCACGAGGTGGTCGCCCATCACCGCGAGGCCGCCGACGACGGTCGAGTTGCCCACCTCGGTCAGCACGTCGAGGAGGTCGACCTCGTCGTGGCGGGCGAACGGCGTCGCGATCTGGACCCAGTCCTCGCGCTGGTCGAGGATCTCGCGCGCGATGACCACGACCTGCGCCCGCTGCTCGGTGTCGGGGTCGTCGCCGAAGATCAGCCGGATGCGGATCTCGTCGGGATCGTCGCGCACCACGCGGTATTCCTGCCTGATGTACGCGACCAGGTCGCCCCACTCGGCCATCAGGCGGCCCCGATCCGGTCGAGGTCGGCCAGGACGTCCGCCGGCAGCTCGAGCGAAGCCGCGGCGAGGTTCTCGCGCAGGTGCTCCAGCGACGACGTGCCCGGGATGAGCAGCATCGACGCCGACCGCCGCAGCAGCCAGGCCAGCGCGACCTGCATCGGCGTAGCGCCGAGGCGGGCGGCGCACTCGTCGAGGATGCCCGACTGCAGCGGGCTGAACCCGCCGAGCGGGAAGTACGGCACGAAGGCGATGCCCTCGGCGGCGCACTTGTCGACGAGGTCGTCGTTCTCGCGGTGCGCCAGGTTGTACTGGTTCTGGACGCAGACGACGGGTGCGATCGCCTTCGCCTCGTCGAGCTGCTCCGCGGTGACGTGGCTGACGCCCAAGTGCCTGATCAGGCCCTGCTGCCGCAGGTCGGCGAGCACCCCGAACGGCTCGGCGAGCGACATCCGCACCGGGTAGTCGCCGGCGGCGTTGCCCAGGCGCAGGTTCACCACGTCGATGGCCTCGACGCCGAGGTTGCGCAGGTTGTCGTGCACGGCCTCGGTCAGCTCGCCGGCGGACAACGCGGGTGGCCACGCCTTGTCCGGCGTCCGCCGCGCGCCGACCTTCGTCACGATCGTCAGCGCCTCCGGGTACGGGTGAAGGGCCTCCTTGATCAGCGCGTTGACGGTGTGCGGGCCGTAGTAGTCGCTGGTGTCGATGTGGGTGACACCGCTTTCGACGGCTTCGCGCAGCACGGCGACAGCGGTGTCGTGGTCGCGCGGCGGGCCCCAGACACCGGGGCCGGCCAGCTGCATGGCCCCGTACCCCATCCGGGTCACGGGGACTTCCCCGCCGAGGCTGAAAGTGCCGCCCAGGTTTGCCATTCCGCTCCTCAGGTAGGTGGCGTTCCGCCGAGGAGTTTAGGGAGGATCAGCCGCACGCGCCCTTGCTGCGCAGCACCCGCGTCACCGACTCCTGCACGCGGGCCTTCGGCAGCTCCCCGGACTGGACGGCCCGCACGAGCCGGTTCAGCACCTCGTCCACCCGGCCGCCCGAGGACCACAGCGCCTCGTCCGCACCCGCCTGCAGGGCCTTCAGAACCGCGTCCGGCAGCGGGTACTGCGCCGTGATCGCCTTCATCGCCCCGAGGTCGTCGGTCACGACCGGGCCGGTGAACCCGAATTCGCCGCGCAGCAGCTGGTACGCGGCCGGCGACACCGACGCCGGGACGCCGTTGGTCAGGTCGGGCACGTCGAGGTGGCCGACCATGACCGACACCGGCCCGTAGTCCGCGAGGTCGCGGTACGGCACCAGGTCGACGGCTCGCAGCTGCGCGAGCGGCGGCGTCACGACCGTGCCCTGGTGGGAATCGCCCGAGGCGTGACCGTGGCCCGGGAAGTGCTTCAGCACCGGGTGGACGCCCGCGTCGCGCAGGCCCGCGGCGAACGCCGTGGCGTAGGTCTTCACGCGCACCGGGTCGGGGCTGAAGGAGCGGTCGCCGATGACGTCGTCGTCCGGGGCGTCCGTGACGTCGGTGTCCGGGGCGAAGTCGACGGTCACGCCGCGGGCGCGCAGCTGGCGGCCGCGGTCGGCGGCCAGCGTGCGGACCTCGGCCGGCGACTTCGTCGCGGCCATCTCGCGCGCGGACGGGATGTCGCCGTCGAGGTCGTCGATGCGCTGGACGCGGCCGCCCTCCTCGTCGACCGAAACCGCGACCGGGAGCTGGGCCGCGGCCTGGACGGCGTCCAGGGCACGCTCTTTCAACAACGCTGTTGCGTTACCGCCGATGAAGATCCCGCCGACCTGGTTGTCGCGCACCAGCGACACCGCGGCGCCCGGGTTGTCGCCCGACACCCCCACGACGACCAGCTGCGCGACCTGGCGGCGGACGTCGAGGCCGCGCACCAGCGATGCGCAGTCACCGGGCCGGGCCAAGCCGGACGTCGGGGCCGGCGCGGGCGTCGAAGCCGGGAGGGCCCGGGGCGACGGCGCCGACGGAACCGCCGAACCCGGCACGGACGCCGATTGGCAGCCCGTGACCAGGAGGGATGCGAGGACGGTGCACAGCGCCACCCCGGAGGTGGCTGGACTTCGGCGGTTCATCGGTCCCTTCACGCGTTTCGCTTGCGCCTCGACGGTAGACGACGGGCCGACTTCACGGCGTGAAGAATGGCTCCACGCGAGCTAGAGAATTCGTGAAGGCGGCCTCAGCAGACTGACACCACCAGGACACGGACAGTGGGGAGGGGCCTCGATGGACCAGGTGCGAGTGACCGCGTGGGCGTCGGACCCGATCGCGCTCACGGGGCTGACCAACCACCTGAAGTCGCGGCCGGAGCTGCTGGTCGTCCCGCGTGCGCGCCGCGCCGAGGCGTCGGTGCTGGTGTTCGCCGTCGGGCAGGTCGACCGCGACGTCGTCGCCGCGCTGCGGGCCGCCGCCACCGAGTCGCCCGCCGCGATCGTGCTCGTCGCCGCGCACGTCGACGAGGGGCACCTGAGCCTGCTGGCCGACTGCCACGTCTCCGTGGTGCTGCCGCGGACCGCGCTCGACCGGCTCACCGACAGCGTGCTCGCCGCCGCGCGCGGGCGCACGGCGCCGCTGCGCGACCAGGTCGAAGCGCTGGCCCGCGAGGGCGCGGGGGCGTCGCTGACGCCGCGCGAGGTGGATGTGCTTCGCTTGATGGCGGAAGGCTGGGACACTGCCGAGATCGCGGGCAAGCTCTGCTACTCGGAGCGGACCGTGAAGAACGTCATCTACGCCATGACCAACCGGCTCAACCTGCGCAACCGGCCGCACGCGGTCGCCTATGCCGTGCGGGCCGGTGTGATCTGAGGGAAGCTCACGCCTGTGCGAACGCTCACCCGCCGGACGGCCGCCGTGGCCGCCGCGTTGGTCCTGCTCGCCGCCTGCAGCCCGAGTGACGCCGGTGGCAAGACGAAGCTCACCATCGCCACCTTCGGCGAATTCGGCTACGCACCCCTGATCGCGGAGTACCAGAAGCTGCACCCGGACATCACGGTGCAGAACCGCGTCACCGACTTCGACACCCACCACAAGGGGCTCGCGACGCAGCTCGCCACCGGGCACGGCGCCGCCGACGTCGTCGCCATCGAAGAGCAGTACATCCCGCAGTACCGCAAGGCGAAGGACAAGTTCGTCGACCTCGCCCAGTACGGCGCGCGCGACCTCGAAAAGCAGTGGGCGCCCTGGAAGTGGGCGCAGGGCACCGACGGCGCGTTCGTGCTGGGCCTCGGCACCGACATGGGCAGTCTCGCCCTCTGCTACCGCCGCGACCTGTTCCAGGCCGCGGGCCTGCCGGCCGACCGCGACGAAGTCGCGAAGCTGATGCCGGACTGGAACGCCTACGCGGCCACGGCCGAGCGCTTCACCGAGAAGACGCCGAACGTGAAGTTCGCCGACTCGGCGGGGACGGTCTACACGGCGATGCTCAACCAGTCGCCCGAGAACTACTTCTCCGCGGCCGACGACTCCTTCATCGCCGACCGCAACCCCAGCGTGCGCACCGCCTTCTACCTCGCCGGCGGCATCGCCGCGAAGGGCCAGACGGCGGCCGCGACGACGTTCACGCAGGCCTGGAACGTCGCCATCAAGCAGGGCAGCTTCGCGACGGTCGCCTGCCCGGCCTGGATGCTCAGCCAGATCAAGGAAGCCGGCGGCGACGCGACCAAGGGCAAGTGGGACGTCACGACCGTGCCCGGCAGCAGCGGCAACCAGGGCGGCTCGTTCCTGACCGTGCCGAAGCAGAGCGAGCACCCGAAAGAGGCGTACGAGCTCGCGCGCTGGCTGACCGCGCCGGAACAGCAGAAGAAGCTCTTCCTCTCCGACGGCATCCTGCCCAGCGAGCCGTCGGTGTACACGGACCCGCAGGTCGTCGCGCACACCGACCCGTACTTCGGGGACGCGCCGATCGGCCGGATCTTCGCCGCGTCGGCCGACAAGCTGCGGCCCAACTACCGCGGCCTGCGCGACGCCGACGTCCGGCCCGAGTTCGGCCGCGCGCTCGGCCGGATCGAGGACAAGACCGACCAGAGCGTCGACCAGGCCTGGGCGGAAGCCGTCCAGCAGGCGCAAGCCGTCCTGAAGTAGCTGCGCGTGCACCACCGGCTCGCCCGCTTCGACCGCAAGGTCACGCCGTTGCTGCTCGTCGCGCCGTTCTTCGGGCTGTTCGTCGTCTTCGGCGCGTTCCCGCTGCTGTACACCGCGTGGGTGTCGCTGCGGCACTGGAACCTCCTCGAGGGCGACCAGGGCTACCTCGGCCTCGCGAACTACGGCGAGCTGCTCACCGACCCGCGCTTCTACAACGCGCTCGGCAACACCGTCGGCATCTTCCTGATGGCGGCCGTCCCGGAGTTCCTGCTGGCGCTGGGCATCGCGGCCCTGCTCGACCGGCCGCTGCGCGGCGCGACCTGGTGGCGCACCGGGATCCTGCTGCCGAACGTCGTGTCCGTCGTCGCGGTCGGCCTCGTGTTCGGGCAGCTGTTCAGCCGCGACTACGGCGTCGTCAACGAAGTCCTCGGCTGGTTCGGCGTCGCGCCGGTGAACTGGCAGGCGAAGACCTGGACGTCGCACTTCGCGGTGGCGTCGATGGTGCTCTGGCGCTGGACGGGCTACAACGCGCTGATCTACCTGGCCGCGATGCAGGCCGTGCCCGGCGACCTCTACGAAGCCGCGGCGCTGGACGGCGCTTCGCGGTGGCGGACGTTCTGGTCGGTCACCGTGCCGGGCATCCGGCCCGCGCTGGCCTTCACCGCGATCGCCGGCACGGTCAACGGCCTGCAGCTGTTCGCCGAGCCGCAGCTGTTCGACGCCGGCGGGTCCGGCGGGACCGGCGGCAACGACCGCCAGTTCCAGACCCTCGTGATGTACCTGTACGAGAAGGGTTTCACGCACTTCGACGCCGGTTACGCGGCCGCGCTGACGTGGGTGATGTTCGTGATCTGCGCGCTGTTCGCGCTGGTCAACTACCGGCTGGTGCGCCGGTTCGTGAGGGCCGCGTGAAGCGCCCCGGCGGCTGGGTCTACGTCGTGCTCGTCGGCGTGCTCGGCGCGTCGATCTTCCCGCTGTACTGGTCGTTCGTGGTGTCCACAAGGGACAACTCGGCGATCGGGGAGACGTCTCCGCTGCTGCTGCCGGGCGGGCACCTCTTCGAGAACGTGCGCCGCGTGTTCGACACCGTCGACTTCTGGCTCGCCATCGGGAACTCGCTGATCGTCGCGGGCACCGTGATGGTGTCCAACGTCGTGCTGGCGAGCCTGGCCGGGTTCGCGTTCGCGCGGCTGCGGTTCCCCGGCCGCAACACGCTGTTCCTGCTCGTCGTCGGCTCGGCGATGGTGCCGGCCCAGCTTGGCGTCATCCCGCTGTACCTGGTGGTCGGCGACCTCGGCTGGTACGGGCGGCTGGAGGCGGTGATCGTGCCCGGGCTGCTCAGCGCGTTCAGCGTGTTCTGGATGCGCCAGGCGTGCGAGAACGCGATCGACGCGGACCTCGTCGACGCCGCGACCGTCGACGGCGCGTCGATCCTGCGCACGTACTGGCACGTCGCGGTGCCCTCGCTGCGCCCGGCGGCCGCGGTGCTCGCGATGCTCACGTTCATGGCCACCTGGAACGACTACTTCTGGCCGCTGGTGGTCCTCGACCCGAACGAAACCCCGACGGTGCAGGTCGCCCTGTCCCAGCTGGCCAGCGGGTACTACACCGACTACGCGCTCATGCTCACCGGCGCGACCGTGGGCGTGCTGCCCGTGATCGCGCTGTTCCTGGTGCTGGGCCGCCACATCGTCCGGGGGATCCTGAGAGGAGCGCCAGTATGACCGAGCTTTCGTTTCCGGCGGGCTTCCTGTGGGGCGCGGCGACCGCGTCCTACCAGGTCGAGGGCGGGGTGCGGGAAGGCGGCCGCGGCCCGTCCATTTGGGACACCTTCGCGGCGGTGCCGGGCAACGTGCAGGACGGCGCGTCCGGCGAGGTCGCCTGCGACCACTACCACCGCTACGCCTCGGACGTCGGGCTGCTCGCGGACCTGGGCCTCGGCGCGTACCGGTTCTCGGTGGCGTGGCCGCGGGTGATGCCGGACGGGCGGACGGCGTCGGCGGCCGGGCTCGCGTTCTACGACCGGCTGGTGGACGAGCTGCTGCGCCGCGACGTCGTGCCGGTGCTGACGCTGTACCACTGGGACCTGCCGCAGGCGCTGGAGGACGAAGGCGGCTGGCCGGCCCGCGACACGGCGTACCGGTTCGCCGAGTACGCGGCGGTGGTCCACGACGCCCTCGGTGACCGCGTCAACCAGTGGACGACGATCAACGAGCCGTTCTGCGCGGCGTTCCTCGGGTACGGCAGCGGGGTGCACGCACCGGGCGTCCAGGACTACGACACGGCCCTGGTCGCGGCGCACCACCTGCTGCTCGGGCACGGCCTGGCGACGCGGGCGCTGACCGAGCAGGCGCGGCCGGGGCACGAGTTCTCGCTGGCGCTGAACTTCGCCCCGGCGCTGGCGGACGGCACGTCGCCGGCGCACGAGGAGGCGGCGCGGAAGTTCGACGGGATCCACAACCGGTTCTTCCTCGACCCGGTGCTGGGCCGCGGCTACCCCTCGGACGTCGTGGCCGACGTCGCGCACCACGGCGGCCGGTTCGCGGCCTCGGTGCGCGACGGCGACACGGACACCATCGCGGCGGCGATCGACTGGCTGGGCGTCAACTACTACGCGCCCGCGCGCGTCACGCCGCTCGAGGACCCGCTCGGGCCGAGCAACTGCCCGCTGCCGGGGTTGCGGGGGCTGGACGTCCTGCCCGCTCCGCCACCGCTGACGGCGTTCGGGTGGGAGCAGTCGCCCTCGACGCTCACTTCGCTGCTCGACTGGATTTCCACGCGGTCCGGCGGGCTGCCGCTGGTGGTGGCCGAGAACGGCGCGTCCTTTGTGGACACCGTGGTGGCCGGCCGGGTGCACGACGCCGCCCGCGTGAACTACTTCCTCGAGCACCTGCACGCGGTCCACGACGCGATTCGCGGCGGCGCGGACGTCCGCGGGTACTTCGCCTGGTCACTGCTGGACAACTTCGAGTGGGCGATGGGCTATTCGCAACGCTTCGGCCTCGTGCACGTGGACTTCGAAACCCAGGAACGCACGGTCAAGGACTCGGGCCGCTTCCTCGGCCGGATCGCGAAGGCCAACGCCCTCCCGGACTAGCCGTGTCGACCCTCCGATCACGCGTGATTCGAGGGTCGACACGGTCAGGGGCGTCGGCGGAAGGCGTCGGCGACGCCCGAGCGGGACGGTGTTTCCAGCTTGCCCAGCAGGCGGGCCACGTGGGCCTGCACCGTCCGGCGGGGGAGGGACAGCTCCGTCGCGATGTCCGGGTTGGACCGGCCCTCGGCGACCAGGCTCGCGATCCGGACCTCGATCGGTGTCAGGGACTCCCAGCCGTGGCCGGGGCGGATCGCGGCGAACATCGCGCCGCGGCGGACCCCCAGCCGGCGCAGCCGGGTCTCCGCCCGGCGCAGGTCCCAGCGGGCTCCCAACGCCGTGTACAGCTCCGCGGCCTCCTCGAACGCCGCGTGGGCCGCGTCCAACCGACCGGCTCGAGCGAGCAGGACCGCCGCGTCTTCCAATGCCGTCGCCAGCTCCGGGCGACGGCCGACCGCCCGGAAGTGCTCCGCCGTCTCCAGGACCGCGGCCGGGTCCTCCTCGATCAGCCCGCGGCACCACGACGCCGCCGCGTGCGCCCGGGCCGGCCGTCGCTCCTTCGCCGCTTCCTCTTCGCACACCGCCAACGCCCGGCCGGCGCGGACGCGGTCGTCCTGCTCCATCGCCAGGCGGACGAACGTCGGCAGCCACTGGTGCCGCAGCATCATCTGCGCGTACGTCGGGTTGAGGATCGGTTCGAGGACGGTCATCGCGCGGGCCCGGTCGCCGCGCTGCTCCGCGGCGAGGGCGTCCGCGACCAGCAGGAAGTCGAAGCTCTCGCGCTCGGCGCCGGTGGCCGGGGCGTACTCCTCCGCCGCGTCGAGGTGAGCCGCGGCCTGTGCGCGGTCGTCACGGCGGCCCGCGATCAGCGCCGCGACGCCGTGCAGCAGCAGCGCCGCCGGGCCGGGCTCGCGCAGGCCGTAGAACGTGATCGCCGGGCCGTCCTCGGTGACGGTGTCCAGCTCGACCAGCGCCTCGTCCCAGCGGCCCTCCCAGTACCGGTGGACCGCGACCGACACCTGCAGGCCGACGGGCATCGCGTGCCGCGCCGCGACTTCGCCCGCCGCGCGCAGGGCCTCGTTCGCCTCGGCGAGCCGGTCGAGGTTCTGCAGCGTGAAGACGCGGTTGTCGAGCAGGTCGAGGTGCAGGTCGGCCAGCTCGTGTTCGTCGCCGACCGCGTCGATCGCCGCGTCGATGTGCGCGAGCGCGGAGTCGTGCTCGCGGCGCACGGAATCGACCAGCCACAACGTCTGCAGCGCGTGCGCGGTCAGGTACCGGTCGCCGCCGGCGAGCGCTTTCGTCTCGTGCGCGGCCTTCTCCGCGGTGTCCAAATCGGACAGGTCGCCCCGGCGGAAGTTCGCCAGGAGCTGCCGGTGCCGCACCCGCCAGAGCTCCGGCACGGCCGGGTCGTCGGGTGACGCGCCGAGCGTCGCGACCGCGCCCTCGGTGTCGCCGCGGCGGTGCTTCAGGGCCGCGAGCACGTGCCGCACCTCCTCGACGGAGTCGGGGTCGGTGGCGACTTCGAGGGCCTGCTGCGCCAGGCTTTCCGGGTTGCGCTCCAGCCGGAAGAGCACCTTGACCAGTGCCACCAGCAGGATTTCGCGGCGCGGGTCGTCGCTGGGGCACGTGGCGAGTGCCCGCTCCAGCAGTTCGACGGCGATCAGCGGCGCCCGGTTCGACACGGCCGCGTGGTGGCCCGTCAGCCAGTCCAGCACCCATTCGTCCACAGTGGCCGGTGCGGCGACCAGCTGCTCGGCGACGCGCTTGACCGGCGCGCCGATCCCGGCGAGCGCCTCGGCGGCCTGGCGGTGCAGCGCCGCGCGCGTCCCGGCGAGCAGCCGGTCGTAAAGCGCTTGCCGGAGCAGGGGATGCCGGAACGCCAGCTGCGTCCCGGTGTCGATCAGGACGTTCGCCGCGACGGCTTCTTCCAGCGGCTCCAGCAGGTCCGACGGCCGCGTGCCGAGCACCGCGGCGATGTCCCCGACCGCGAACTCCATGCCCAGCAACGCGCCCCAGCGCAGCACTTCCTGCGTCCGCGCGGGGAGGAAGTCGAGCCGCCGGTCCACCGCCGCGACCAGCGAGCGCGGCGCCTCGAACTCCTCGCGCTCGTCGACGTCGGCCTGACCGCCACTCAGCTCGACGGCCCCGGCCTGCACCAGGACGTCGACCATTTCCTTGACGTACAACGGGTTTCCCGCACCACGGGCGGCCAGCTCGCGCAGTCCCGGCCCGGGGGCCGCACCGATCCGGTCCTCGATCAGCCGGCCGACGTCCTCGCCGGTCAACGGCCCGAGGTCGAGCACGACGCCGTCGCGCGCCTGGACGCCGCGGCGCAGCTGGGCGAGCTCGGCGCGGTCCGGCGCCGGCCGGGTCGCGGCCACCAGCAGCAGCGGCAGCTGCCGGGTCGCCGCGCACAGGCGGTGCCAGACCAGCACGGACGCCTCGTCGGCCCACTGCAGGTCGTCGAGCACGAGCACCTGCGGCGAGTCCGCGCACAGCTCGTCGACCAGGGCCAGCAGCCGGTCGACGGCGCCGAGCACCGGGTCGGCCGGGCCCCAGCTGCGCCGGACCGGGCCCTCGCCGGCGAGCTCGTTCGCGACCCGCGCGCGCCGCGGGTCGGCCGAATGCGCGTCGATCGCCAGGCACTCCAGCATCACCTGCAGCGGGAACCGGGTGCTCAGCTCGTCGGCCGCCGCCGCGAGCCGCTGGAAACCGGGGCCGTCCGGCAGCGAGCTGGCGAGCAGCTCGGACTTGCCGATCCCGGCCTCGCCTTCGATCCACACGGCCCGGCCGCGCCCGGCCCGGACGTCGGCGACGAGCTCGGCGAGCTTCGCCGTCTCGGCTTCGCGGCCGAAGAGGCGGTGCCCGGTGACCTCGACCGGCGCCGCGGGCGCGTCGAGTGCCGGGTCCTGGGCGAGGATCTGCTGGTGGAGCCGCTGGAGCGCCGGGCCGGGTTCGACGCCCAGCTCGTCGACGAGGGTGGCGCGGGCGTCGCGGAAGACGTCGAGCGCGTCGGCGGGCCGGCCGCTGCGGTAGAGGGCGACCATGAGCGACTCGCGCAGCGACTCCCGCAGCGGGTGTTCACCGGCGAGCACCGCCAGCTCCGGCGCGAGGTCGAGGTGCCCGCCGAGGGCCAGCAACGCCTGCGCGCGCCGCTCGAGCGTGTTGAGCCGCAGCTCGGCGAGGTATTCGCGGTGCCGCTCGGCGAACTCGCCGGGGACGCCGGAAAGCGCTTCGCCCTGCCAGAGCGCGAGGGCGGCGTCCAGCTCGGTGACGGCCGCCCGTGGGTCGCCCCGGTCGAGGAGCAGCTGCGCGCTTTCGCGATGTCGTTCGAAGACGGCCGCGTCGAGGGCGTCTTCACCGAGCAGCAATGAGTACCCGGCGGGGTCCGACACCAGGACGCTGGCGGCCGACCAGCGCGACCGGTCCGGTTCGAGCGCCCGCCGCAGCCCCGAGACGTATGTGTGGACGCTGCCCTCGACGCTCGCAGGCGCGGCGTCGCCCCAGACCCCGGCGATCAGCTCGGCCCGCGGGACCGGACGGCCGGCGTTGACCGCGAGCACGGCGAAGATGGCACGCTGACGAGCGGGGCCGAGGCCGATTTCGGCCGCCCCGCGCCAGGCCCGTAGCGGGCCGAGCAAGCCCACTCGCAGACTGGTGTCCGCTTCCCCTAGCATGCCGTTCCGTTCCCTCTGGGGACGAACCCGCCGGGGGCGGGCCCCCAGGACCCCGGCGGACATCTCTCGGTGCCGACTTCTCCGGCAGCTTACTGACGTGGCAAGCCCGGAAGGGTTGCGCGGTGGCCGGATGATCCCGGCTTCGGGCGGGCCGAGTACCGATCACCCGATCGATATGCCCGCGGCGGACCTACTCCCCGGCGGCGGCGCGTGGCCGGACCGCGTTGGCGCGCCGGATGCCGAACGGCTGCATGCGGCTCTCCGCGCGCCGGACGTCCCACACCGCGCCCATGCCGGTGTACGCGGTCAGCGCGGCCCGGAACTCCGTCCGGGCGGCGTCGAGCCGGCCCGTCCGGGCCAGCAGGATCGCCGCGTCCTCGCTCGCCTTGGCCTGCTTGAGCAGCCGGCCCGCGACGCGGTAGTGGGAGACCGCCGTCAGCACCGGTTCGGGGTCGCCGGTGACCAGGCCGCGACAGTGCGCGGCCGCCGCCGCGTGCGCGGGCGGGACTTCGCCGTCGGTCTCCAGCAGGCGCAGCGCCTGGCGCGCGCGTTCGGTGTCGCCGAGCTGCCCGGCGAGCCGCACGAGGTCCGGCAGCCACTGGTGCCGCGCGGCGGGAGGGTAGTTCTCCTCCAGCAGCGGCAGCAACGCGGCCAGCGCGGCCTCGGGCCGGCCGTCCTGCTCGGCCAGCAGGGCCCGGGCCGCGAGCAGGAAGTCGCCGCCGTCGGGCTCCAGCCCCTGCGGCCAGTGCTGCCGCCCGGCCAGGTCGACGTGGGTCCGGGCCTGCGCCGGCTCGCCGCGGTGCCCGGCGATCAGCGCGCCGACGCCGTGCACGAGCAGGAGCGAGCCGGGACTGCGCAAGACGTACGACGTCGTTTCCGCGCGATCGCGGATCACCGCGTCCAGCTCTTCGAGGGCTTCGGCCCAGCGGCCCAGCCAGTAGTAGTGCACGGCACCGGCCAGGTGCATCTCGCCGGGCACCGCGCGGGTGGCGGCGATCCGCCGGGCCGCGTCGAGGGGTTCGGCGGCTTCGTCGAGGCTGTCGATGGTCGGCACGGACAGCGCCGCGTCGTCGAGCGGGTGCAGCCCGGCCGGCACCAGGTCCGTCTCGTCGCCGAGCTTTTCCAGCGTCGCCAGCAGGGATTCGTGCCGCCCGCGCCACGTCTCGGGGACGTCGGCGTCGTCGAGGGTCCGCTTCAGCTCGGCCGTCGCCTCGGCGAAGTCGCCGCGGCGGTAGTAGACGTACGCCAGGATCCAGCGCATTTCGGCCGCACGCCTGCTGTCCGACGTCCGCGCGACGACCGAGCGCGCCTCGGCCTCCGGCTCCCGGCCGAGCCAGAACAGCAGCCGGGCCAGGGTCGCGGTCAGCGTCTCGCGCGCGTCCGGCGGCAGCGCGCCCTGCGTGACGGCGTGGCGCAGCAGGTCGACGGCGACCCGCGGGGTCTCGGTGGCGACCGTGCCGATGTTGTCCAGCAGCCAGGCGGTCACCCACGGGTCAACCTGCGCGGGCGCGGCGGCGAGCTGCTCGGCGACGCGGTCGGCGGGCGCGCCCGCGGCGGTGAACGCCTCGGCCAGCTGCCGGTGCAGCGCCACGCGCATCGCCGCGGGCGTCTTTTCGTAGAGCACGCGGCGCAGCAACGGGTGCCGGAACGCCAGCCGGTCACCCGACTCGACGAGCACGCCGGACGTGATCGCCTCGTCGACCGCGCCGACCAGCGCCGTGGGCGGCCGCTCGGTGGCGACGGCGATGTCCGACAACGAGAACGCCCGCCCCAGCAACGCGGCCCAGCGCAGCGTGTCGCGCGTGCCGCTGGAGAGGAAGCTCAGGTACAGCGTGATCCGCGACCCCAGCGGCGCCGGGATGGTCTGGCAGGAGTTGCCGTCCAGGTGCGCGTGGACGCCGTCGAGCACGATCATCGACTGCGCCAGCAGCGTCTCGACGATTTCCCTGGCGTAGCGCGGGTTCCCGGACGCGTACGACACGAGTGTCCGCAGGCCCGGCCCGGGTGGCGCGCCGACGAGCTCGGTGGCCAGCTCGTGCGTGTCGGCCTCGGTCAGCGGCGGCAGGGCGAGCACGGTGACATCGTTGTCGAGCTCAGCTCGCAGCTCGTCGAGCGCGGCCGGCCGTGGCACGGGCCGCGACGCGCCGACGAGCAGCAGCGGCAGCTGCCGCGTCTCCCGGCTCAGGTAGCGCCAGACGCGCAACGTGGTGTCGTCGGCCCAGTGCAGGTCGTCGATCGCGAGCACCAGCGGCGCTTCCGCGCACAGCTCGCGGACCAGCCCGAGCAGGCCGTCGACGGGGTCTTCGCCGGACTGCTCGCCGAGCCGCGCGGCGAGGTTCGCGCGGCGCTCGTCGGTGGCCCGCGGGTGCACGCCGAGCGCGTCGAGCAACGGCCGCAGCGCGAACCGCTGGTCGAGCGCGTCCGCCGCGGCGAAGGCGGGCTTCAGGTCCTGGGCCATGGTGAGCAGCTCGGCCAGCAGCGCGGTGCGGCCGCTGCCCGGTTCGCCTTCGAGCCACAGCGACCGGCCGGCGCCCGCCTCGAGATCGGCGACGGCTTCGCGCAGCCGGGCCAGTTCGGCCTCGCGGCCGACGAAGACGTCCGCGCGATCCGGAAGTGACGTCACGGGGAACCGTGTCACGCGCACGGGGGCCGGCGGCGGCTTCGGGGCCGGTTTTTCCAGCAGCTGCTCGTAAATCCGCCGCAGTGCGGGCCCCGGCTCGGTGCCCGACGACTCGACCAGCTTGTCCCGGACGTCGGTGTACACGGCGATCGCCTCGGTGCGCCGGTCCGAGCGGGCCAGGGCGCGCATGAGCAAGCCGCGCAACGTTTCGCGGTACGGGTGTTCGCGGGTCAGCGCGGTCAGCTCGGCGACGAGTTCGGCGTGCCCGCCCGATTCCAGCACGATCTCGGCACGCCGCTCGATCGTCGCCAGCCGCACCTCGGCCAGCCGGGCGCGCTGCGCCGCGGCGAACGGCCCGGGCAGCCCGGACAGCGGGACGCCGTGCCAGAGGTCCAGTGCCTCGTCGAGGATTTCGCGCGCACCTCGCAGATCGCCGGCGGATTGCTTGCGCTGAGCCAGCTCCCGCAGCGCTTCGAAGCGGTGGACGTCGATCGCGCCGGCGTCGAGGCGCAGCGAATAGCCGGACCCGATCGACGCGAGCAGCTGCGGGCCCTCGCCCTTGGCGCGGCCGGGTTCGAGGGCGCGCCGCAGGCCGGAGACGTAGGTGTAGATGGATCCTTGCGCGCTCTGCGGCGGCGCCTCGCCCCAGACGGCGTCGATCAGCTCCTCGCGCGAGACCGTGCGGTTCGGGTTCATCGCCAGTGCCGCGAGAACCGTCCGACGGTGCGCGGAGCCGAGGTCGAGCTCCGTGTCCCCCTGCCAGGCTTTCACCGGGCCGAGCATTTGGAGTCTCGGTGCGGAGCCTTCCGCAGCCGACATCGATCTCCCTTCGTGCGCTGACGAACCGTCACGCGCCGGATGCCTGACGTGAGCATACGCGGCCGCGGTGAACCGGCAGGCAAGGATGGCGGACATTCGGGCAACGGGGCACGGGCCGGGGTTCCGCCGCGCCGACGGCGTGCGCCACCCTCGGGACGCCCCCGAGACCCGAGGAGCCCGAATGGCCACAGCCGCGCCGACGGAGGACATGAAGCGGGCCGCCGCCCGGTTCGCGTACGCCATCGAGACGGCGGGTGCCCGGCTGCGCGCTGTCGACAGCGGGATGGCGATGGTCCAGGCCTCGTGGCGCGGCGAGGCGTCCGTGCGGCTGGGCCAGGCGATGAGCGACTGGGAGCAGGAGTTCGACGTGATCCTCGCGAGCTTGGCGCGGCTGGTCGAGGCGACCGGCGGCCGGGTGCCGCGGCCCCGGCGGTCATGACCCGGCACGAGCTCGAACTCGGCTTCGCGGACCTGGTGCTGGACCGGATGGGGGCGATCACCGGCGAGCTGGGCGACCTGCTCGCCGAGCTGGAGTCGTCGGTGGAGCCGGAGCTGGCCGGCTGGACGGCCGAAGCGCGGGAGGAGTACCTGCGCGCGAAGCGGGACTGGGCGCGGGCGGCCGCGCGGATGCCGGCGTGCGTGGCGCGGGCGCGGGCGGCGTTCGGCGAGCTCGGCCGCGGGGTGCGGTGATTCCTTCACGTGCGTGAAGACGGAATAGGGAAGGCGTGAAGACACGCAGTTCACACTGCTGTCATGAAGCCCGTCGAAGTGGCCGTCCTCGCCTCGGACCCGATCACGCACGCCGGCGCGGTGACCCTCCTGGAGTCCCATCCGGACGTCCGGGTCACCGACCTCGTGCCCGACGTGCTGCTGGTGATGGAAGAACACGTCACCGAGGCGGTGCTGGGGGAGATCCGCGCGGCCAAGGCGTCGCACGTCGTGCTGGTCGTCGAGCACTTCCGCGAGAGCGACCTGATGGCGGTGCTGGAGAGCGGCGTCGTCGCGATCCTGCCGCGCCGCGAGACCGGCGGCGCCGAGCTGGTGACGGCGGTGCTCGCCGCGGGCGACGGCACGGCGAACCTGCCGCCGCGGCTGCAGGGCGCGCTGCTCTCCCAGGTCCAGCGGATGCGCAAGGACGTCCTGGAGCCGAACGGGCTCACGCTGTCCGGGCTCGCCGCGCGCGAGTGCGACGTGCTGCGGCTGGTCGCCGAGGGCTTCGGGACCGAAGAGATCGCCGCCAAGCTGTGCTACTCCGAGCGGACCGTGAAGAACGTCCTCTACGGCCTGATGACGCGCTGTGGCCTCAACAACCGCGCCCACGCCGTCGCCTACGCGCTGCGGGCGGGCGCCATCTGACCCCTGGTGCGGCTAGGGTCACGATCATGGTGTTGACCGCAGCGGAGATCGCGGCGTCCGTCCGGGCCGGGCAGCTCGACCCGGTGGACGTGACCAAGGAAGCCCTCGACCGGATCGCCGCGGCGGACGGCGTCGTCGGCGCCTTCCGCCGGGTGCGCGCCGACGAGGCGCTGGCGGAGGCCGCCGAGGTGGCCGCGCGGCCCGATCTCGCGTCCCTGCCGCTGGCCGGGGTGCCCGTGGCCGTCAAGGACGTCACCGCGATCGCGGGCGAGTTCGCCTCGCACGGTTCCGAGGCGGGGCCGTCCGCGCGGTTCGAGGAAGACGGCGTGATCGCGGCCCGGCTGCGCGCGGCCGGCGCGGTGCTCGTCGGGCTGACGCGGGTGCCGGAACTGTGCGTCTGGCCGATGAGCGACACCCCGGACGGCATCGCCCGCAACCCCTGGGACCCGACGTACGCGTCGGGTGGCTCGTCCGGCGGCAGCGCGGCGGCCGTGGCGGCCGGGCTGGTCCCGCTGGCCCACGGCACGGACGGCATGGGCTCGGTCCGCCTCCCGGCGGCGATGTGCGGCCTGGTCGGGCTGAAGCCGGGCGCGGGCCCGCTGTCGGAGGGCGGCTGGTTCGGCATGTCGGTGCACGGCCCGCTGGCCACGACGGTCGCCGACGCGGCGCTGCTGTTCTCGGTGCTGGCCGGCGCCCCGGACCTGGCCGCGGTGCCTTCGCCGTCGTCCGTGCGGATCGGCATGACGACGACCGTGCCGCTGCTGCGCACGCCCGTCCCGAAAGAACTGGTCGCGGCGGTCTCCCAGGCGGCGGGCCTGCTCGCCTCGGCGGGCCACGCGATCTCGCCGTCGGCCCCGCGCTACCCGGCGACGATGGTGGCGGGCAT
This sequence comes from Amycolatopsis sp. NPDC004378, assembly GCF_053602455.1. Lineage (NCBI taxonomy): Bacteria > Bacillati > Actinomycetota > Actinomycetes > Pseudonocardiales > Pseudonocardiaceae > Amycolatopsis > Amycolatopsis sp. NPDC004378. The sequence goes on along the minus strand of NZ_JBSGDR010000001.1, from coordinate 526,213 downwards.
GACGGCCCGCTGGTGCGCGGGCCCGGCCGTCCAGGCCCGCGACTTCGACTTCCGCCGCTTCCAGCGCCGGACGCGCACGCACGTGCGGGCGGGCCGGCTGCTGATGCGCGCGGGCCTGATCCGGTCGAGCACCCGCGACCGGTGGGTCGCCCGCGCGGAGGAGTACTTCGCGGCGCACGACGTCCTGATGACGCCGACGCTGTCGCACTGGCCGGTGAAGGCGGGGCGCTGGCACGAGCGGCGGTGGCTGACGAACGTCCTGCCGTCGACGCGCCTGGCCGGCTTCACCGGGCAGTGGAACCTCGCCGGCTACCCGGCGATCACGGTCCCGGTCGGCCGCTCGGTCCGGTCCGGGCTGCCGACGTCGGTCCAGCTGATCGCGCGGCCGGGCGAGGAGTCGCTGCTGCTCGGCCTGGCGGCCCAGCTGGAGTCGGCCAACCCCTGGCCCCGCACCGCCCGCGGCTGACGCCCCCGGACGCCGTGAAGCCCACCTTGCGGAACTCGCAAGGTGGGCTTCACGAACTGCTCAGGAGCCGGGCTTGCTCGCCGTCGGCGACAGCGGCTTGGCGCCGTTGCCGTTCCCGTTGGCCGGCTTGGTCGCCGGGCCGTGGGAGTTCCCCGGCTTGACCGCCGGCTTGGGGGCCGGCGCCGCGGCCTTGACCGCCGGCTTCGCCGCCGACGGGATCGACGGCTGCACCACCGGGACCACTGGCGCGGCCGGAGTGGTCTGGGAGTCGGGCGTGTCGCCGCCCACGAGCTTGGACGCCTGGGGGATCACGGCCTCCTCGGGCAGCGTCGCCAGCTGCGTCTCGCTGCGGTTGAGGATGTCCTCGGCCTGCGCCAGGCTCTTGCGGGCCTGCTCGCGGATCTCCGCCAGCCGCTCGACCTTGCGGTTCGCCGCGGTCGTGCGCTGGGCCGCCTGGGTGGTCGCCTCGTCGAGGCGGCGCTTCGCCTCCGCCGTCGCCTCGTCGAGCCGCCGCTTGGCCTCCGCGGTCGCTTCCGCGAGCCGGCGCTCGGCCTGGTTCTTGCTCGCCGTGCGCTGGTCCGCGACGTGCTTCTCCAGCGCCGCCTTCTGGGCCGCCTGGGACGCCTCGAACTCGCGCTCCAGCTTCCGCCGCTTGCGCTCCGCCTCGTTGTCGAGCAGTTCCCGCCGCTGGGCCGCTTCGACCGTGAGCCGCTGGACCTCGGCGCGCGTCTCGGACAGCGCCTTCTCGTGCTCCGAGTGCAGCAGGTCGGCCTGCTTGTCGAGCTCCGCGACGAGCTTCGAGTAGCGCTCACGCAGCTTCGTCGACGCCTCGGTCGAGCCCGCCCACGTCTTCTCCGCGGCGGCCTCGGCGCGCTTGATGATCTCGTCCGCGCGAGCCTGGGCGAGGGTCACCGTGCGCTGCATCCGCTCGTCGAGGTCCTCGAGCCGCTCCGGCGGCTTCTTCAGCTCCTCGATGCGGGCTTCGAGGGACGCGACCTGCTGCCGGACGGACTCGGCTTCGCGGGCCGCGGCCGCGGCCTGCTGCACCGCGGTGTCGCGCTCGCTGAGGACGCGGCGCAGCTGCGCCTCGACGTGGTCGAGGTACTGCCGCACCTCGTTGCGGTCGTAGCCGTGCCAGGCCTGCGTGTACTCACGACGAAGGGGGAGGAGGCCGTTGAGGGCGCTTGCGGCGGGGTCGCGCTCAGGAACCATGGGCCCGACCGTACCCGGGCACGCACCGCTTACGCCCTTCGGCTTAACAAATCACCAACACGTGTCGCCGTTCCGGCGGCGAGTCGCCGGAACGGCCGCACCCGGGAAACGCAGAGTCACCAACGGCAGGGTCACCAATGGAAGCCGCGCGAAAGCCGGGCCAACGCCATCGCCGCGCGCGAGAGGTGTTTCTCGCCACGTCCGATCTTGAGCCCGCCCGAACCACCCGCCGCGGCCGAGTCCGGGAAGATCCGGAACCCCTGGTACGCGATCGCGTCCGTGAGGCCCGGCGTGAGCGTGTAGGCCAGCCCGATCGCCTGCCCGGCGGGCGTGCCGATGTGCTTGGGCCGCTCGACGAGCGCCTTCAGCACCATGTCCGCGGCCTGCTCCGGCGACTTCGTCGGGAACGCGTCGTAGATCTTCGTCGGGCGGATCATCGGCGTGCGCACCAGCGGCATGTGGATCGTGGTGAAGGTGATCCCGTCGCCGTGCGTCTCGGTCGCCGCGATGCGCGAGAAGTAGTCCAGCGCGGCCTTCGACGCCGCGTACGCCGAGAAGCGCGGCGCGATGCCCTGGACGCCGATCGACGACACGTTCACGATGTGCCCGAACTTCCGCTCCGACATGTGCGGCAGCACGGCGAGGATCAGCCGGACCGCGCCGAAGTAGTTGATCGCCATCGCGCGCTCGTAGTCGTGCATCCGGTCGTACGACAGCCGGATCGACCGGCGGATCGACCGGCCGGCGTTGTTGACCAGCATGTCGATCCGGCCGTGCTCGGCCAGCATCGCGTCGACGGCCTTGTGCACCGAGTCCTCGTCGGTCAGGTCGGCCGGGTACACCGACGCGGTGCCGCCGGCGGCGACGATCTCGTCGCGGACCTCTTCGAGCTCGTGCTGGCGGCGCGCCACCAGCAGCGGGACACCGCCGGCGGCCGCGACCTTCAGCGCCGTCGCCCGGCCGATGCCCGAAGACGCGCCGGTGATGATCACGCGGCGGCCGTCCAGCTCGCCGCGCGGGCCGTGCTTGCGCGCGCGGAACGGGTCGAGGTGCTCGCGCCAGTAGCGCCACAGCGCCGGCGCGTACTCCTCCAGCCGCGGGACCTCGACGTTGCCCGCGAGCGCCTTGCGCGTCTCGGCCGAGGAGAACACCGACGGGAACGCCATCGTCTCCAGCAGCACCGGCGGGATGCCGAAGCGCTCGAGCACGGCGTCGCGCGCGATGGTGACGCCCGGGATGTGCTCGGTCAGCTTGACCAGCCCGACGATCCGCTTCGAGAGGCCTTCGCCGAGCTGCGCGGTGATCGTCGGCGCGCCCGCGGCCTTCGCGAAGGCGTTGTAGACCGAGACGACCGGCTGCGGCTCGGGGTTGACCAGGTGGAACGCGCGGCCGTCGAGCCCGGGCTTGACCACCAGCTCCAGCAGTGCCTTGGCGACGTAGTCGACCGGCACGATATTGGTGTCGCCGAGGTCCGGGCCGACGATCGGCAGCACGTCCGGCAGCCCGGCGAGCCTGCTGATCGCGGGGAAGAGGTAGTAGGGGCCGTCGACCTTGTCCATCTCGCCGGTCTCGGAGTTCCCGACGACGACGGCGGGCCGGTACACCCGCCACGGCACCCGGTCCTGTTCGCGGACGATCTTCTCGGCCTCGAACTTCGTCCGGTGGTACGGCGTGACGAGCCGCTGCCCGGCGTCGAACATCTCCTCGGTGAAGACGCCTTCGTGGTCGCCCGCGACGGCCACGGAAGAGACGTGGTGCAGGCAGCCGGCGCGCAGGTCCGCGGCGAGGTCGACGACGCTGCGCGTGCCGTCCACATTGGCCTTGATGCTTTCCTCGTCGTCGGCGGTGAGGTCGTAGAGCGCGGCGAGGTGCACGACGTGGTCGACGTGGCCGCGCAGCTCCTCGCGGTCCGCTTCGGACACCCCGAGCAGCGGCTCACCGAGGTCCCCGGTGACCAGCGTGACGCGGTCGGAGTGCGGCCACTGGTCGACCAGCGCGGCCAGCTTGGCCCGGCTCGATGCGCGCACCAGCAGCGCGACGCGGTCGGCGTCGGGCCGGGAGAGCAGCAGCCGGGTGAACTGGCGCCCGATCAGTCCGGTCGCCCCGGTCACCAAGAACGTCGCCATCGTCTTCACACCTCTCACCGCCGCTGCCTGACCCTGGGCATTGTGCTGCATGCGGGCGTCACTGACCACCGTGGCGGGACGTGAAGTTACTCACCGGTAACTTAGGCTGGGTCCGCGACGACGACGCGGTTCTCCTCGTAGCCCTCCGCGCCGCCGACCCAGCGGCCGCCGCACGTCACCAGGACCACCCGGTGCGGGCCGGACTGGCCGAACAGGTCGTCGGCCCGGGCGGCCAGGTCGTCCTTGTGCACCGTGAGCAGCTGGGAAACCCGGTAGCGCCAGGTCCGGCCCGCGCTGTCCACAATGGTCACCAGGCCGCCGATGTCCGTGGTCCAGAGCTCGGCGAACGGCCCGGTCGCGCCCCGCCAGTTGACGTGCCCGGCGAAGACGCTCGCGCCGCCCGCCGCGTCGAGCCCGGCGCCCCACCACGTCGCCTGGCCGAGGTCGGCGGGGATGGGCAGCTCGCCGCCGGGGCCGAGGTCCTTGCGCACCAGCGTGGCCGTCCCGCCCGCGGGCAGCCGGACGGTGCCCCGCCCCTGCGGTGGCGGAGGCGGTGGCGGCGCCGGCGGGACCGACGTCGGCGTCTGCGCCGCCGGGGCCGCGGGGGTCACCGGCGGCGGGGCGGGCGAAGGCGATGGTGCAGAGAGCGCGGCGGGCAGCGCCGTCCCGGCCACCACGCTCACCGGCGGCGAGGCGGCGACGGACGCGCCGAACTGGACGGCGAGCACCGTCGCCGCGCCGAGTGCGAAGCCGGCGGCGAGCCGGCCCTTGCCTGCCACGCCGGTTACCTCCGCGACGCCCGCCGCGCGGCGAAGCCGACCAGCCCGGCGCCCAGCAGCACCAGCAGGCCGAGCCCGGCCAGGCCCGGCACCGAGTAGCTCGTCTCGACCGCGCCCCGCGCCTGCGTGACCGGCCGGTCGCCGGCCGGGATCGCGCGCGGCACTTCGTTCGGCTTGTTCACCACGGTCAGCGCGAGCGTCTCGCCCGGCTTGACCGTGCCGCACGCCGACGGCGGGTTCTGCGGGTCGTAGGCGTTCGTGTAACCCGGCGGCGGCCCGGCCTCGACGACGCAGATTTCCTGCGGCGCGCGCAGGTTCTCGACCGTCACGCCGCCGGTCGCGCCGTCGGTGGTGACGACCGCGGGCTTCCCGTCGGCGCCGGTGAGCGGCTTGCCGTCCTGGCCGAGCGCGGGCGAGGTCCTGTCCTTGCCGGTGACCCGCAGGACGGCGCCGCCGACGCCCTTGCCGGTGTTCGCGTCGGTCTTGGTCACCTGGACCTTGCCCGGCTTCGCGACGTTGACGACACCCTGCGCGGTCAGTTCCTTTTCACCGCCGGTGGAGACGACCCGCTGGACGCCGGTGTTCACCGGCACCCGCACGTACGGCCGGTCGGCGGGCGCGGCCAGCGACGCCACCAGCTTCGGCTGGTCACCGGCCGGGGTCAGCTTCACCTTCACCGTGCCGTCGGCACCGGTCTTGAGGGTGACGTCCTTCGCGGCGCCCTGCGGGCTCGAGTTGCCCGCGCTGCCCGCTGTATCCGCTTCGCCGAGCGTCGCGGCGGTCGCCGTCAGCTTCACCGGGACGTCCGGGACGCCCTTGCCCCCGGCGTTCTTGACCGTGACGGTCCACTCGGCGGGCTCGCCGAGGTGCTGGTCGCCCTTCGGCGTGGTCATCGACGCGGTCCACGGGCCGCGGTTGGCCTCCGCTTCGGCCTTCAGCCGGTCGACCGCGCTCGCGGCGCCGGCGAGGTTCTCGCGCAGGTACGCGAGGTGCCCGGGCGCGTCGTAGGCGATCTTGTCGACGGGCAGGTCCGGGTTCAGGTCCGCCGGCGTGCGCGGCGCCGCGGTCCACGAGTGCAGCAGGTGCGCGAGCGCGGTCGCCTCGTCCGGGTTCTTGGTGTCGCCGTAGCGCAGGAGCAGGTAGGAGATGTTCGCCGCCTGGTCGGCGGGCAGCTTGGTGCCCCACTTCGTCAGCAGCTCGTCGCCGGGCTTGTAGACCTCGCCGGTGTCGGGGGCCCGCAGCAGGAAGCTCACGCAGAAGACCTGCTGCCCGCCGACGACGTAGGACCCGAGCCAGACCTTCTTGTCCGTGCCCTGCTGGCCGCCGGCCCGGTTGCCGATTCCCTCCTGGACGCCGGCGGACGCCGCGGGGGCGCCGGCCGTCACGGAGAGCAGGCCCAGCAGGACCGTGGCGATCAGTCCGGTGAGCACGCGGCGAACCGCGCGCGGATGTGTCGACCACCCCATGGTGTGCAGGCCCCTCCGTCGGGACGTGCGGCGACGACGGTCCGTCTCCGCAGGTCACGCGATTGATCAACTCCCCGGCACGCGTTCGGTGAACGATCGTGCACGCCAGGTGAGCGTGGCCCGAGCAGACCCGGACCGTCTACCGCCCTTCGGGTGGCGGTCGCCGAACGGTCGTGATCTCCGTCGCATACCGTGTCCACCGAGGCCAGTGGCCCGCCGTCGAGTAAAGTCGTCTTTACTCGACGGGAACCGCCCGGCTCCGGCGGTCGTTGAACCCCATGCAGCGTCGATCCACGAAGCAGCAGATCCAGGAGGATCAGGTGCGTTCCAGTAGCAACCCGGCGTTCCGCAACCTGCCGCACGGCGGAACGCAGACATACGGCCAGTACGGCCCCCCGGTGGGCTTCAACCAGACCCAGGGCGGCGTGCCCGGGTACGGACCCGGCCAGGTCACCTCCGGCGAGGGCGACCGCCCGATGACCGTGGACGACGTCGTCATCAAGACGGGCATGAGCCTCGCCGTCGCGCTCGTCGTCGGCATCATCACCGCGATCTGGGCCCAGAACACGCTGGCCGAGACCGGCCGGCTCTCCGGCGCCCTGATCGGCGCGATGATCGGCGGCCTGCTCGTCGGGCTCGTCATCTCGCTGGTGATCATCTTCAAGCGGAAGCCGAGCGGCCCGCTGACGCTCGTGTACTCGGCGGCCGAAGGGCTCTTCCTCGGCGCGCTCAGCGGCGTGTTCGAGGTCGTCTACCCGGGCATCGCGCTGCAGGCGATCATCGGCACCGTCGGTGTCTTCGTCGGCATGCTGGTGGTCTACAAGACCGGCGCGGTCAAGGTGACGCCGAAGCTGACCAAGTGGATCGTCGGGGCCGTCTTCGGCGTCGCGATCCTGATGCTGTTCAACCTGATCAGCTCGTTCGCCTTCGGGTTCAACCCGCTGCGCGACGGCAGCCCGCTCGCCATCGCCTTCAGCATCCTGTGCATCGGCATCGCGGCGTTCAGCTTCCTGCTCGACTTCGACCAGGCGGACCGGATGATCCGCGAGGGCATGCCGTCGAAGTGGGCCTGGTACACCGCGTTCGGCCTGATGACGACGCTCGTCTGGCTGTACCTGGAGATCCTGCGGCTGCTGTCCTACCTCCGCGAGTAACCTGGCTCACAGTCCCGCAGTGAAGGCGCTCCGTAACCAACGGGGCGCCTTTTCTGTGGGTAATTCATGCATTTGGGGACCCCGCTGCCGTTCATGCTCACCCTGCGTGTTTGATGTGCCGGTCGGTTCTTCATTTCACATGTGTGAGGTTCACAGTGAGCGTTCCCCCTCCGGCCCCCGGGGGCCAGCAGCCGGTGGGTCAGCCCGATCCGTACGGGCCGCCTCCGGGCGGTCAGCCGCAGCAGTTCGGCCAGCCGGGCCAGTACGGCCCGCCGCCGGGCACTCCGCCGCAGGGCCAGCCCGGCCCGTACGGCCCGCCGCCGGGGCAGTTCCCGCCCGGGCAGCCGGGCCAGTACGGTCCGCCGCCGGTGCCGAAGAAGTCGAAGACCGGCGCGATCATCCGGTTCGGCATCATCGGCGTCGTCGTGATCGTGGCGATCGTCGTGGGTATCGTGTCCTTCAGCAACTCGCCGGCCAGCTCGGCCGTCGGCGACTGCCTCTCGATCACCGAGTTCGTCCAGGGCGGCGACGACCCGGCGAAGGCCGACTGCGCCGACCCGAAGGCCAACGTCAAGATCGGCGTCAAGCTGGACAGCTCGAGCCAGGCCTGCCCGGGCGGCGCCGACTCCGGCTACGACACCTACTCGGTGAGCGGCCGCAGCTCGTACAAGCTGTGCCTGATGATCAACGCGAAGCAGGGCGACTGCCTGGCGAACTTCAGCTCGAAGACCAAGGGCTACCAGAAGGTCCCGTGTGCCGACCCCGCCAAGGACGCGGAGATCGTGAAGGTCGCCACCGGTCAGGCGAGCGAAAGCGCTTGCGAGGGCACGGACGCCACGCGCGTCGCGATCTACCCGGAGCCGGCGACGACGATGTGCGTCAAGACCAACGAATAACTCCCGTTCGAAGGCCCCTTCGCGCGCTCGCGGAGGGGCCTTCGGCGTACCCGGATTGCTCCGTTCGTCCCACACTGTGCGACGGGCTGCGCCGAAGCGATCACCGGACCTAATTTGAGTCGTCCTGCCCGTCCTAGCCTGGAGTTCCGGTGGCGACGACCGAATCCCCCGCCGGGGAAAAGAAGTTCCTCGACTTCCCCACCTCCTGCGCCGCGCCCGTGCCGCGGCCGGAGGAGCCCGCCCGCGTCGTGCCGCTGGCCGTCGCCGGCGTCCTCGCGGTGGGCCTGACCTGGTACGTGTGGGCGTCCTACGGCGCCAAGTTCGGCGTCCTCCTCCTGCTCGGCCTGGGCCTCGGGCTCGCGTTGTTCCATTCGCGGTTCGGCTTCACGTCCGCGTGGCGACAGCTGATCGCCGTCGGCAACGGCCAGGGCCTGCGGGCCCACACCGTCCTGCTCGGCACGGCCGCGACGCTGATCGCGCTGATCGCCGGCACCGGCAGCGGGCTCTTCGGCAGCAAGCCCGCCCCGGCGGCCAGCCCGCTCGGCCTCGCCCTCTTCGTCGGCGCGACGCTCTTCGCGATCGGCATGCAGCTCGGCGGCGCGTGCGCGTCCGGCACGTTGTTCGCGGTCGGGTCCGGCCAGTCGGCGATCGTCCTGACGCTGGGCGGGTTCGTCGCCGGGTCCGTGCTCTACACCTGGGCGTACCCGGTGCTGAGCGGGTGGCCGGAGCTGAAGGGCGTGCTGCTGGCCGACCACGTCGGCTGGTTCGGCTCGTGGGTGATCACGATCGCCGTGCTCGCCGGGATCGTGCTCGTCACCCGCGTGGTGCAGCGCCGTCGCACGCCGCCGCCGGTGGACGCCGTGCCGACCGCGCGCGGCATCGCGCGGATCTTCCGCGGCTCGTGGCCGATGCTCACCGGTGCGGTCGTGCTCGGCGTGCTCGCGGGCGCGGTGTTCCTGGTGTCCGGCGGGATCTGGGGCGTCACGAGCGCGTTTTCCCTGTGGGGAGCCAAGATCCTGCAGGTGTTCGGGCTGCACCCGGAGACGTGGGAGTTCTGGCGGCAGAAGGCGAACGCGACGTCGCTGGCCGGCCCGATCTGGAAGGACAAGAACAGCCTCACCGACATCGGGATCATGATCGGCGCGGCGGTGGCCGCCGCGGCCGCGGGCGCCTGGAAGATCCACAGCTCGATCCCGTGGCGCACGGCCGTCGCGGCGGTCCTCGGCGGGATCATGATGGGCGTCGGCGCGCGCATGGCCGGTGGCTGCAACATCGGCGCGTACCTCGGCGGCATCTCGACCGGCAGCCTGCACGGCTGGCTGTGGGGCGTGTTCGCGCTCGGCGGCACGTGGATCGGAGTGAAGCTGCGGCCGCTGTTCGGGCTGGCGAACCCGGTGCCGACGGACAGCATCTGCTGAGCGGTTTTTGTCGGAGGCCCCCGGTACGCTCGCGGACGAATCCACGAAACCGGGGGAAATCTCCTTATGACTACGCAAAGAACCGGCTCGGCGCCGAACGGTGACGCGCTCGACGCCGGGGTGCTCAAGGTGGCTTCCGTGGTCGTCCTGGGCGCCATCATGGCGATCCTCGACACCACGGTCGTCAACGTCGCGCTGCAGAAGCTGACGATCGAGTTCTCGACGTCGTTCGACGTCATCCAGTGGGTCGCCACGGGCTACCTGCTGGCGCTGGCCACCGTGATCCCGGTCACCGGCTGGGCGTCCGAGAAGTTCGGCACCAAGCGTCTTTACATGGTCGCGATCGTGCTGTTCCTGGCGGGTTCGATGCTCGCGGGCGCGGCCTGGAACATCGAGACGCTGATCCTCTTCCGCGTCCTGCAGGGCTTCGGCGGCGGCATGCTGATGCCGTGCGGCATGACGATCCTGACCCGCGCGGCGGGCCCGCAGCGGATCGGGCGCGTGATGGCGGTGCTGGGCGTGCCGATGCTGCTCGGCCCGATCGGCGGCCCGATCCTCGGCGGCTGGCTGGTCGACGCGGTGAGCTGGCGCTGGATCTTCTTCATCAACGTGCCGATCGGCGTGGTCACGCTGCTGCTGGCGTGGCGCGTGCTGCCGAAGGACGAGCCGGAGGCGGCTTCGCGCTTCGACTTCGCGGGCATGCTGATGGTGTCGCCAGGGCTGGCGGCGCTGATCTTCGGCGTCTCGAAGATCCCGTCCGCGGGCGGGGTCGGCGCCGTCGAGGTGTGGCTGCCGGCGCTGGCCGGGCTGGTGCTGCTGGTCGCGTTCGTGCTGCGCGCGTTGCGCGTGGCGAACCCGCTGGTGGACCTGCGGCTGTTCAAGAACCGGTCGTTCGCCGTGGCGATGGTGACGATGTCGCTGTTCTTCGTCGCGTTCCTCGGCGGGATGATGCTGCTGCCGACGTACTTCCTGCTGGTGCGCGGCGAAACGACGTTGCACGCCGGGCTTCTGCTGGCGCCGCAGGGCTTCGGCGCGATGCTGATGATGCCGGTCACCGGCCGGCTGGCCGACAAGGTGGGCGCGCGCAAGATCGTGCTGCCGGGCCTGGTGCTGATCATCGGCTCGATGGCGGTGCTGACGCAGGTCACGGCGACCACGCCGTACTGGGCGCTGCTGTCGGCGCTGTTCGTGATGGGCCTGGGCATGGGCTGCACGATGATGCCGATCACGACGTCGGCCCTGCAGACGCTGCAGCCGAAGGACATGGCCCGGGCCTCGACGGCGACGAACATCGTCCAGCAGACGGCGGGCGCGATCGGCTCGGCGGCGATGGCCACGGTCCTGGCGGCGCTGCTGGCGGGCAAGTTCGGCGTCCCGACGGCCCAGGGCCAGCTCGCGGCCACGGCGGCGATCATGAACCCCCAGTCCCACACGGCGGCGACGGTGCTGGCAGCGGACGCGTTCTCGACGACGTTCGTCTGGTCCCTGGTCCTGGTGGTCCTGTGCGTGATCCCGGCGCTGTTCCTGCCCAAGACGAAACCGGCCACCCCGGCCGGCTCCGAAGACGGCGAGGTGGCCGCCCCGCCGGCAATGGTCCACTAGCGGGGTCTGCCACGGCTGGTCGTGAGTGGTCAGAGCGGTTCCGACCGCCCTGACCACTCACGAAGCCGGGGTCAGGAAAGGCGCTCCAGGATCATCGCCATGCCCTGGCCGCCGCCGACGCACATCGTCTCCAGGCCGAACTGCTTGTCGTGGTGCTGCAGGGAGTTGATCAGCGTCGAGGTGATGCGCGCGCCCGTCATGCCGAACGGGTGGCCCACCGCGATCGCGCCGCCGTTGACGTTCAGGCGGTCCAGCTCGATGCCCAGGTCGCGGTACGACGGGATCACCTGCGCCGCGAACGCCTCGTTGATCTCCACCAGGTCGATGTCGCCGATCGACAGCCCCGCGCGCGAAAGCGCCTGCTTCGACGCCTCCACCGGGCCGTAGCCCATGATCTCCGGCGAAAGGCCCGTGACGCCCGTCGAGACGATCCGCGCCAGCGGCGTCAGGCCCAGCTCGCGCGCCTTCACGTCCGACATGACGACCACCGCGGCCGCGCCGTCGTTGAGCGGGCAGCAGTTGCCCGCCGTGACGCGGCCGTCCGGGCGGAACACCGGCTTCAGCCCGGAGACGCCTTCGAGGGACACGCCCGCGCGCGGGCCGTCGTCCTTCGAGACGACCGTGCCGTCCGGGAGCGTCACCGGGGTGATGTCCTTGGCCCAGAAGCCGTCCGCGATGGCCTTCTCGGCCAGGTTCTGCGAGCGGACGCCGAACTCGTCCATGTCCTCGCGCGTGACGCCCTTCAGCCGCGCCAGGTTCTCCGCGGTCTGGCCCATCGCGATGTAGACGTCGGGGACCAGGCCGTCTTCGCGGGGGTCGGTCCAGCTGTCGGTGCCCGACTCGGCGGTCGCGACGGTGCGCTTCTCGGCGTCGGCGAACAGGGGGTTGTGCGTGTCCGGCCACGAGTCCGAGCTGCCCTTGGCGAACCGCGACACGGTCTCGACGCCGGCCGAGATGAAGACGTCGCCCTCGCCCGCCTTGATCGCGTGGAACGCCATCCGCGTGGTCTGCAGGCTCGACGAGCAGTAGCGGGTGATGGTGCAGCCGGGCAGGTGGTCGTAGCCGAGCTCGACGGCGACCGCGCGGCCCATGTTGAACCCGGACTCGCCGCCCGGCAGGCCGCAGCCCAGCATCAGGTCGTCGATGTCGGCGGGGTCGAGCTGCGGCACCTTGGCCAGCGCCGCCTGGATCATCTGCACGGTCAGGTCGTCGGGCCGCATGCTGACCAGCGAACCCTTCCCGGCGCGGCCGATCGGCGAGCGAGCGGTGGAGACGATGACGGCTTCGGGCATGGCGGACACATCCTCGTATCGGCGAGCTAAGCGTGCGCTCACCATAGTGCCGCGCCGGACGCCGCCGGCAAAGTCGAACGCGATCTGCGCCACTCCTGGCACTATCGACCTCTGTGGCGAACGAGGTCGAGCGCGTACTGAAGACCCGGACGATCCTCCTGTGGGGCGCCGGGCTGCTGCTGACCGCCGCGCTGGCGGCCACGCTGCTGCTGGTCCTGCTCGGCAGCGGCCGGCCCGAGGACTCCGTCCGGCTCGACGCGCTGAGGACCGCGGCCAACATCGTCGTCGGCGCCGGGGGCGCCGCCGCGCTGCTGCTCGCCGCCCGCCGGCAGCGCTCGGCCGAGCTCGACCTCGTCCAGAAGGACCACGACGCGACCGAGCGCCGCGTCACCGAGATGTACAGCAAGGCCGCCGACCAGCTCGGCAGCGAAAAGGCCCCGGTCCGCCTCGCCGGCCTCTACGCGCTCGAACGCCTGGCCCAGGACTACGAGCCGCAGCGGCAGACCATCGTCAACGTCCTGTGCGCGTACCTTCGGATGCCCTTCGACCCGGACGACGAGTCGCCGGAGACGCCCGGCGAGCTGCAGGTGCGGCTGACCGCCCAGCGGATCCTGATCCTGCACCTGCGTCGCGAGGACCCGGCCTTCTGGCCGGACATCGACCTCGACCTGGTCGGCGCCACGCTGGTCAAGCTGACGTTCACGCACTGCCGGGTGCGCTCGGCGGTGTTCCTCGACGTCACGTTCACCGGCGCCACGGCGTTCCGGAACACGACGTTCACCGGCAAGGCCGATTTCAAGAACGCGGAGTTCCGGGAGACGGCGGACTTCCGGTCCGTGGTTTTCGAAGGCACCGGGGAATCGTTCGCGGGGGCGCGGTTCGCGGGCGGCGTCGACTTCGGGCGCCGCACGGAAGTGCGCCTGACCGGTGCGTTCACCCGCGCCGACCGCGGGCCGCGCCGCCGCTGGCCGCCGGGGTGGCGCGCGGAACCGATCCCGGACGAGCCGGAGTGGGCCGCCCTCGTCCACGAAGAACCCGGCTGACTTCCGGAACGGGGCAACCCGTGAGCCGGCGAGATCGTCCCGTCAAGGAACGGGATCGCCCTTCCTGACCGGGAGGTGAACGGCGATGACCACGCTCCTGCGGACGGGGTGTCGGAGCACGGCCGGCACCGGGTGGCACCTCCGGGACGGGATGACGGCTCGGCGTGCGGCGGCCCTCGGGCCGGAACCGGCGTGGACACGCGGCTTGGTGGCCGCTTCGGGTTCTTCGCCGGGCGGTCCGACCTCGCGGCTCGCGGCCCGGCATCGCCGGCGCGCACCCGGAGACCCACCCGGGCCGGCGCCCACGAGTGGACAGGGCCACGGGTCGGCCGTTTAGGCTGGCGCCGTGGAGTACGCAGAGCACATCGCAGACCTCGTGGGCAACACCCCGCTGGTCAAGCTGAACTCACTGACCAAGGGGCTCAAGCCGCTCGTGCTGGCCAAGGTCGAGTACCTGAACCCGGGTGGCTCGGTCAAGGACCGCATCGCGCTGCGCATGATCGAGGCGGCCGAGCGCTCCGGCGAGCTGCGCCCCGGCGGCACGATCGTGGAACCGACGTCCGGCAACACCGGGGTCGGTCTCGCCATGGTCGCGCAGCGCAAGGGCTACCAGTGCGTGTTCGTCTGCCCGGACAAGGTCAGCGAAGACAAGCGCAACGTGCTCAAGGCGTACGGCGCCCGCATCGTGGTGTGCCCGACGGCGGTCGCGCCCGAGCACCCGGACTCCTACTACAACGTCTCCGACCGCCTGGTGCGCGAGATCGACGGCGCCTGGAAGCCCAACCAGTACGCCAACCCGCAGAACCCCGAGAGCCACTACCTCTCCACCGGCCCGGAGCTGTGGACGCAGACCGAAGGCAAGATCACGCACTTCGTCGCGGGCGTCGGCACCGGCGGCACCATCTCCGGCACCGGCAAGTACCTCAAGGAGGTCAGCGACGGCCGCGTGCAGGTGGTCGGCGCGGACCCGGAGGGCTCGGTCTACTCCGGCGGCAGCGGCCGGCCGTACCTGGTGGAGGGCGTCGGCGAGGACTTCTGGCCGGACACCTACGACCGGAACATCGCCGACGAGATCATCCCGGTCTCCGACGCCGACTCGTTCCAGATCACCCGGCGGCTCGCGCTCGAGGAAGGCCTGCTGGTCGGCGGTTCCTGCGGGATGGCCGTCGCCGCCGCGCTGAAGCTCGCCGAGCGGCTCACCGAGGACGACGTCGTGGTCGTGCTGCTGCCCGACGGCGGCCGCGGCTACCTGACGAAGGTCTTCAACGACACCTGGATGTCCTCCTACGGCTTCCTGCCGCCCGACTCCTCGGGCGCGACGGTCGCGGACGTCCTCACGAAGAAGAGCGGTCACCTGCCCGCCCTCGTGCACTCGCACCCGAACGAGACGGTCGCCGAAGCCATCGCGATCCTCGCGGAGTTCGGCGTCAGCCAGATGCCGGTGGTCAGCGCCGAGCCGCCGGTGATGGCCGCCGAGGTCGTCGGCGCGGTCAACGAGCGCGACCTGCTCGACGCGCTGTTCACCGGCAAGGCCCAGCTCGCCGACCGGCTCGACCGGCACATGTCCCCGCCGCTGCCGACCATCGGCGGCGGCGAGCAGGTGGGGGCCGCGATGACCGCGCTCGAGGGCGCGGACGGCGCGCTCGTGCTGGTCGACGGCAAGCCGGCCGGGGTCGTCACCCGGCACGACCTCCTGGGCTTTCTGGCCGGCCGGTGAACGGCTGCCCAGAAAAATCTTAATCGGCGGACCCGGCAGGGGCGTTACGAGCGACCTGCCGGGTGATCCGATAGCGTGGACGCGAATAGAACACTTTCGCGTCCTCGTCAAGGGGGTTCAAGACCCACATGAGTGCACCGCAGCCACCGAACCAGCCGTGGGGTGGCGGCCAGCCACCTCAAGGCCCGCCGAGTGGCCCCCAGCCGCAGCAGGACGACCCGTTCGGCAGCCCGGAACCGACGCAGGTCGTGCAGCCGGGCCAGCCGCACCAGGGCGGCTCGCCGTTCGGTGAGACGCCGGAGCCGACCCAGGTCGTCCAGCCGGTCCAGCCGGGTGACGGCGGGGCGGGCGCGACCCAGGTGGTCCCGCCGGTCGACGCGAACGCGACCCAGATGGTGAACCCGGTCGGCGGCGGCGACGCCCCGGTCGCGGACTCCACGCAGCTGGTCCCGCCGGGCTCCCAGCCGCCGGCGATCCCGTACACCCCGCCGCCGAGCGCGGCCGACAACCCGGCCGCGGCGTTCGGCCAGCAGCCGGGCGGCTTCGGCCAGCCGGGCGACCAGGGGGCCTACGGCCAGCCCGGTCAGCCGGGCGGGTTCGGCCAGCCCGGCCCGCCCCCGGGCTACGGCCAGCCGGGCCAGCCCCCGCAGGGCTTCGGCGGCCCCGGCTTCGGCGGCCCGCAGCAGCCCGGGTTCGGTGGTCCGCAGCAGCCGCAGTTCGGTGCGCCGGCTTCAGGCGGCGGCCCCGGAATGTTCGGCTTGATCGCCGGCGGTGCCGTCGCGGTGTTCGCCCTCGTCGCGCTCATCTTCACGTTCGTCTACATCGGCGACGTCAGCGACTACGCGAAGGGCCTCGAGGGCGCGCCGAGCGAGGACGCGCTCAACAAGTTCCTGGACCAGGCGGGCAC
The DNA here is from genome assembly GCF_053602455.1 of Amycolatopsis sp. NPDC004378. Taxonomy (NCBI): domain Bacteria; kingdom Bacillati; phylum Actinomycetota; class Actinomycetes; order Pseudonocardiales; family Pseudonocardiaceae; genus Amycolatopsis; species Amycolatopsis sp. NPDC004378. The sequence goes on along the minus strand of NZ_JBSGDR010000001.1, from coordinate 510,135 downwards.
CGCCTCGCCGGGCACGCTGTGGTTCTACGTGATCCTGCTGCTGGTCTTCAGCCTGGTCGCGCTGGCGGCCGGCGCCGGCCTCGCGCTCGCCGGGAAACTGCCCGCGTCGCTGAAGAAGATCCTGCCGATCGCGGTCGCCGCGAGCGGTGCGCTGGTCGCGCTCTTCTCGGTGCTGCTCCTCGTGGGGACCACCCCGAACGCCGCTTTCCTCGACCAGCTCAAGGGACTCGGCGCGGACATCGAGAACGCCACGGGCATCGGCCTCCCGCCGTTGATCCTCGGCGTGCTCATCCTGATCGTCGGCGTGCTCGGGCTCCTGCCGGCGACCGCGAAGTTCGTCGGTCTCGACGGCGGCGCCGCCGCGCCGGCCGGGCCGCAGGGCTTCGGCGGCCCGCCCCCGGGCTTCGGTGGTCCGCAGCAGCCGGGCGGATTCGGCCAGCCGGGGCAGCCCGGTCCGCAGCCGGGCTACGGCCAGCCGGGCCAGCCGGGTGGCGGCTTCGGTCAGCCGGGCGAGTTCGGTCAGCCGGGCCAGCAGGGTGGCTACGGCCAGCCGGGCCAGCAGGGTCAGCCGGGTGGCTACGGCCAGCCGGGTCAGCCCCCGCAGGGTTACGGTCCGCCGCCGGGGTACGGCCAGCCGGGCGGGCCCAACCCGTCCAGCGGCGGGTTCCCGCAGCCGTCGAGCGGTGGTTTCCCGCAGCAGCCGCAGCCGCACCAGCCGGGCGGGTACGGCCAGCCGGGCCAGCCGCCGCAGGGCTACCCGCAGCAGCCGGGGCAGCCGCCGCAGGGCTACGGCCCGCCGCCGGGCCAGCAGGGCCCGCCGAGCGGGGGCTTCGGCCAGCCCGGTCAGCCACCTCAGCAGCAATGGTGAACTAGTACACCGCTTCTCGTGCCCCGGAGCCATTCGGCTCCGGGGCACGCTGCATTTATAGCCGAATTCGCAATTGTCCGAACAGGACAAAAACGGGTTGGCGCGGTCGCGGTGATCGCGTGACAGGATTTCTGCCGCTACCGCACAAAAATGATCTTGGGTTCCGCCGTCCGGCCGAATTCCGTTGTTTTTCCGTTCCACCTCCCGTTTCCGGACTAGGGTGAGCGCCGTCGTCCCGTGTTCTGCCCGATGGGGGAGTTGTGACCGGTCCGCATTACCCGGTGTCGCATTCGCATTCGTATTCATCGGCTCGGCCATCCGGAGTAACGGCGGTTCTCGCGGCGCTGCTCGGTCTCGCGGCCGCGGCCGGGTCGGGATTCGTACCGGTCCGCACTTTCCTCGACATGCCCGCCGAATTCAGCCTCGGCGCGTTGCCGGCTCTGGTGCTGGTGGACCTGGCCGGCTACCTCGTCGCCGGGCTGGTGTTGTTGCTGGGGGCGCTGGTGACGCTGTTCCGCGCGACGGCGGGCGCGGTCCTGCTCGGCGTCGGCGCGCTGCTGGCGATGGGGGCGCTGCTGACCGAGCCGGTTTCGGTGGGGGTCCCGCTGGCCCGGTTCACGGACGCGATGTTCACCCACGGCGGTTTCGCGATGGTGGACCGTGTCGGTCTCGCCGGGCTGTCGGTGCTCGTCCTGGTGCTGGCGTTCCTGCCGCCGACGTTCCGCTACCTGAGGTACCGCACACCGACGCTGCCGGTGCTGTCGGGCCAGGGCGCCTATTCGTCGCGGACCTGGTGACCGGGCCGCTCCGAACACGGACGGTGACCGGCCGTATCCTCGGTGGCCATGACCGGGACCGAAGGCCGGACCGCCATCGCCGCGGCGGTGCTCGCTCTGCTCGGCGGGCTGCTCTACCTCGTCGGGCTGGTCCTGGACGTCGTCGCACTCGTGCGGTTCCCGGAGGACGCGGGCCGGGTCGGCGTCCACGCCGCGGTCGACGTCGTGCTCGCGTCCGCGCTGGTTCCCGGCGGTGTCCTGCTGCTGCGCCGGCAGCCGGCCGGCCGGATCGGCTGCATCGCCGGCAGCACCGCCGCCCTGCTCGCCACCCTGACGTCCACGGCGCTCGCCGCGGCCGGGCTCACCTTCGTCGACTTCGGCGGCCCCGGCGACCTCGCGATGGGCGGGCTGACGGCGCTGGCGCTCGTGGTGCCGCCCGCGCTGGCGACGTTGCTGCTCTCCGTGTCCGCGCCCACCGCGCGGTGGTGTGGTGCTGAGATCCATCCCACCTGACGGGAATGTCAGGGCGTCGCCGTACGCTTAGCCAATGGTGGACGACTACTCCGTACTGGGATTCGAGACCCGCGCGATCCACGCCGGTCAGAAGCCCGACCCCCGCACCGGCGCCGTCATCGTGCCGATCTACCAGACCTCGACCTACGCGCAGGACGGCGTGGGCGGGACCCGCGAGGGCGACTACGAGTACTCGCGCACCGCGAACCCGACCCGCTCGGCGCTGGAAGAGGCGCTGGCCTCGCTGGAAGGCGGCCGGCACGCGCTGGCCTTCGCGTCCGGCATGGCGGCCTCCGACGTGGTGCTGCGCAGTACCCTGCGCCCCGGTGACCACCTCGTGCTCGGCAACGACGCGTACGGCGGCACGTTCCGCCTGATCGACAAGGTGCTCAGCCTGTGGGGCGTCGAGCACACCGTCGCCGACCTGGCGAACCTCGACGAGGTGCGCGCGGCCATCCGGCCCGAGACCAAGCTGATCTGGTGCGAGACGCCGACCAACCCGCTGCTCGGCATCGCCGACATCGCGGCGCTGGCCGGGGTCGCGCACGAGGCCGGCGCGCGCCTGGTGGTCGACAACACCTTCGCGACGCCGTACCTGCAGAACCCGCTCTCGCTGGGCGCGGACGTGGTCCTGCACTCGACGACGAAGTACCTCGGCGGCCACTCCGACGTCGTCGGCGGCGCGGTGATCACGAACGAGGACGAGCTGCGCGAGCAGCTGTTCTACCTGCGCAACGCCGCGGGCGCGGTGCCGGGGCCGTTCGACGCGTGGCTCACGCTGCGCGGCATCAAGACGCTCGCCCTGCGCATGGAGCGCCACAGCGACAACGCCGAGCTGGTCGTGCAGGCGCTGCTCAAGCACCCCAAGGTCGCGAAGGTCTACTACCCGGGCCTGGCGGACCACCCCGGCCACGAGACGGCGGCGAAGCAGATGCGCCGCTTCGGCGGCATGGTGTCGTTCAGCCACGCGGACGGCGAGGCGGCGGCGCTCGAGGTGGCGTCGCGCACCAAGCTCTTCATCCTGGCCGAGTCGCTCGGCGGCATCGAGTCGCTGATCGAGCACCCGGGCAAGATGACCCACGCGAGCACGGCGGGCTCGACCCTCCAGGTACCCGCCGACCTGCTGCGCCTGTCGGTCGGCATCGAGGACGGCCGCGACCTGGTCGCGGACCTGCTCGAAGCACTGGGCTGACCCTCGCCCGGGTCAGCTCACCTCGAGACCGCCGCCGTAGAGGCGCTCCACCCGGAGCGTGATCACCACGCGGCGGTCTTCGACCATGTTCCGCAGGAACACGGCTTCGTCCGCGGGGTCGGTGAAGGGTGCCTGCATCGCGAGCAGCGCCCGCCCGGTCTCGTCCCCCGGCACCACGCTCACCGGTGACACTTCGGCCACGCCTTCCGCGACGGCGAAGGCCAGGTGGTCGTCGCTGCCGACGTACAGCGAGGCGTGCGGGTCGCGGGCGAGCTGGCGGACCTTCGCCCGGCCCGCCGTCGAGCCGATCCGCACGACCCGTTCCCCGGGGTCCCAGGCGTAGGCGACGGTCGACAGGTGCGGGAAGCCGGCCCGGTTGACCGTGGCCAGTGCCCCGAAGCTGTGGCCGCGGAGCAGCTCGCTCAGCGCGTCTTCGGTGGGCTTGGCGGGTCCCGGACCGCGGCCGGGCTCGTGGACGGTGGTCACGAGGTGATCATCGGGGACGCGGGAACCCCGCGGAAGAAGGCACTTTTCTGTTCCGGGGGCACACCGGGGTAACCCACCTGGTCAGGGGTTGTAGTTGCCGTGCACGACGCCGCCCGTCTTGGGCGTGCCCGCCGCCGGCAGCTTCGAGCCGTCCACGCAGCCGCCGACCAGCTCGACGTGGCTGTCGTGGCGGATGTACTGGGCCGGGGCGCCGCACGAGGCGCTGCCCACGGTGAAGTACGCGGCACCGGTGAGCGCGGCCGCCGAGGCCACGCCGATCACGAGCGGGAGCAGGCCGGCCGACCGGGTCGCGCGACTCCGTCGGGCGGCGTCCGCGTCGTTCCCCCGTGCCATGGTTGCTCCCTGTTTACCGTGCGTTGACACGCCCAGGGTACCCGGCCACCCGCCCGGTCAACCTGTGGAGTTCCTGAGTGGCATCATCCCGGCCATGGAACTCGTGACCATCGAGCGGATCCAGGCCGCCCGGGAACTCCTACGCGGAGTGACCCGGGTGACGCCGATGGAGCACGCGCGCGACCTGCGCCGGCTCCACGGCGGTCCGGTGCACCTGAAGTGCGAAAACCTGCAGCGCACGGGGTCGTTCAAGATCCGTGGCGCCTACACCCGCATCCACGGGCTGAGCGAGGCGGAACGCGCCCGCGGCGTCGTCGCCGCCAGTGCCGGCAACCACGCGCAGGGCGTCGCGCTCGCGTCGTCGCTGCTCGGCGCCCAGTCGACCGTCTTCATGCCGCTGCGGGCGCCGCTGCCGAAGCTCGCGGCCACTCGCGGCTACGGTGCCGACGTCCACCTCCACGGCGCGCTGCTGGAGGAGACCCTCGCCGCGGCGATCGAGTTCGGCGAGCGCACCGGGGCGGTGTTCATCCACCCGTTCGACCACCCGGACGTCATCGCCGGTCAGGGCACGGTCGGCCTGGAGATCCTCGAGCAGGTACCCGGCGTCAAGACGATCCTGGTCGCCACCGGCGGCGGCGGACTGGTCGGCGGGGTCGCGTCGGCGGTGAAGGCGGTGCGCCCGGACGTCCGCGTCGTCGGGGTGCAGGCCGAGGAGGCGGCGGCGTACCCGCCGTCGCTGGCCCAGGGCGCGCCGTTCCGGCTGAGCTCGACCTCGACGATGGCCGACGGGATCGCGGTCGGCGAGCCCGGCGCCGTCAGCTTCGCGCACGTCGCGTCGCTGGTCGACGACGTCGTGACGGTGACCGAGGAGTCCCTCTCCCGCGCGGTGCTGCTGTGCCTGGAGCGCCGGAAGCTGGTGGTCGAGCCCGCCGGCGCGGCGACGGTCGCGGCGCTGCTGCAGCACCCCGGCGTCTTCGAGCCCCCGGTGGTCGCGATCCTCTCGGGCGGCAACGTCGACCCGGTGCTGCTCCTGCAGATCATCCAGCACGGCATGACCGCCGGCGGCCGCTACCTGCGGCTCCACCTGCGCGTCCCGGACCGCCCGGGGTCGCTGGTCGGCGTGCTGTCGTGCGTGAGCGGGCTGGGCGCGAACGTCCTCGACGTCGAGCACTCCCGGATCTCCGGCAGCCTCGACCTCGGTGAGGCGGATGTCGTGCTGGCGCTGGAAACCCGCGGACCCGAGCACTGCAAAGAGGTCGAGGCCGCGCTCATGGACGCCGGTTACACCGTCGTCTGAGGCTGTTCCCCGGTGATCGCCGCCAGGGCGAGGTCCTTGGCGGGTTCGGGGACTTCCGTGGGCGCGGCGAAGCGGCGGGCCCGGATGTGGGCGACCAGGTCCGGGTCCGGCGGGACGCCGTGCTCGCGCAGGTAGTACGCGACCGCGCCGGGCCAGGCCCACGCGCCGTCGGTGCGGAAGTTCATCGGCACGGCGTCTTCGCGCTCCGGGGCGAAGGCGTCGGGGCCGTGGCTGCGTGAGGCCAGGATGACCGGCGCCGCGTCGAGGTACGCCAGGACCCGTTCGGCCTCGGCCGGGACGAGCGGCTGACGGCGGACGAGCGGCTTGCCCGACGCGTCGAGACCGTCGTAGATCCGCGGCGTGCGGACCTCGCCGTCGGCCACCGGCGGGGTGGCGCGCGCCATCCCGGCCCGCTCGCGCAGCCACGCCGGGATGTTCTCGTCGGCGCGGGGGAAGAACCGCAGCTCGTCCTGGAACCCGATCGCCGGCGGCCGCTGCCGGAACGGCGGCTCGAGGTCCGGCCGCACGAAGTCGACGTCCGGGGCCTGCGCGGGGTCGAAGACGAGGATCGCGCCCAGCCAGGTGCCGAAGCCCGGCCGGTACATCCCCGACCGCAGCACCCCGAGCAGCCGCACGGCTTCCGGGTGCGGCTGCGCCGGCCGGGGCAGCCCGTCGGGGCCCGTCACGAGCAGGTCGGCCTCGACGTGCCGGCCCGCGGCGCGGTACTCGACGCGCAGCTGCCGCCAGCCCGGCGGCGCCTGCGAGGCGAGCGCCATGCCGATCTGCCGGACGATCTCCTGCTGCTGGTCCGGGCGCGGCGGCCCCGGTGGCTGGCTCACGGTCATCCCCTCCGGTTCGGCCGGCTCACGACGGCAGCTTCGCCCGGAACCACTCCGGCATGTTCTCCGGCGTCCGCGGGAAGCGCTCCTGGTCCAGCGCGTACTGCTCCGGGGCCGGCGGCGTCTGGAACGGCGGCTCGTTGTCCCGGTTGAAGCGCGCGTGGAACCGGTCGGGCCGGTCGATCACCATGTCCATCGAGTACCACGTGCCGAGGCCGTCGGCGTACATCCCGCGGCGCAGCTTGGAAAGCGGCTTCGACAGCTCCCGCGGCGCGGGCACGGACTGCCGGGCGCCGTTGTCCAGCGCCGCACCCATGCCGACGTTCACGTGCTTGCCGACGGCCATGAAGTCGAAGATCAGCCGCTGCCAGTTCGGCGGCGCCGCGTCGATGAGCATCTTCGAGATCTCGCCGAGCAGCTCGTTCTGCTCGATGGGGGTCAGCGTCATGCTGTCCGGTCCTCCGTTTTCGTCCACCGGTGCGAAGATTCGTCGATCCGACCTTAGTCTTCCGAACCCGGCGCCATGGCCGCCGCGTCGGCGAGCACCCGGCGCAGCCAGTCCGGGATCCACTCGTCCGCGCGCGGGAACGCGGCGAGGTCGCGCGCGAACGCCACCGGCGGCAGCTCCGGGAACCACCGCGGGTCCTGGTCGTAGTTGAACGTGGCCTCCGGCTCTTCGCCCGCGCGCAGCGTGAAGACCGCGGAGAACCAGGTGCCGCGGCCCGGCTGGTACATCGCCTCACGCAGCGCCGCGAGCACGTTCGTCACCGCCGGCGGCGCGACCTCGGGGGAGCTGCCGTCCGCCAGGACGACCGTCAGCTCGGTCTGGTACGCGACGACCGTCGCCCAGACCCGGAACGTCGCGCGCCGCCAGTCCGGCGGCAGCACCCGCTCGACCTCGGCGAAGATCGCCGGGATCAGCTCGTCAGGGCTCGCCATAGCGCCTCACCGTCGCGTTGGGGTCGATGTTCTCCGGCACGTTGACGAACACCCTTTCGTAGACACGGGAAACCCGCTGGCCCGTCTCCGGGTCCACCTCGGTGACCCGCCACCGCATGACGTCCTCTTCGGACAGTCCGTCGGCCCGCCGCGGCGTGCTCACCTGCAGCAGCTCGACCTCGCGGTCGGGCGGGTTGTGGTACGCGGCGAGCTGTTCCTCCTGCCGCCGCCAGGTCTCCGGCGGGTCCCAGCCGTCGCGCGCGTGCCCGCTGTTGGACGCGGCCATCTGCCCGTGCATGTTGCCGTAGCCCGGCGCGCCACCGGCCTCGGTGGCGATGAGGTGACCGCCCGCCCACCGGACTTCTCCGTGCTGCGGGTCGCCCCGGTAGGCGTTCTGGCCTTCGTGCCCGGCCCGGCCCTGGCCGGTGTACTTGCCGCCGGCGTCGCGGTAGTCCTCGTTCGACGCGCGGTATTCCGGCTGGCCGGTCGCCGCTTCCGTCTGGCCGCGGGCGTCCGTGTGGTAGTCGAGCTTCTTCGACGGGTCGTTGAAGTTGTCGACGCGGTACTGGCAGTCGGGCAGCAGCGGGTAGTTGAAGTCCGGGTTCGCCTGCAGCTTCGCGCCGCTCGCCGTCCGCCCACCGCCGGGCGTGGCCTCCACCCACTTGATCTTGCCTTCGGCGTCGGTGTAGAAGCGCGTCTCGGACGCGATCTCGCCGCTCCTGGTCCGGTTGACCACGTGGTATTCGGTGTTCGGCTTCAGTTCGTGGCCGGCGAGGACCTTCGGGTGGGTCGGCACCGGCGTCGAGAAGTCGCCCGGCTCGGTGCGGTCCCGCGCGCGCGGCCCGGACGCGATCTCCTGCGGCGACTCGGGCGGCCGGTGGTACGGGTTCTCCGGCGAGTCGTGCGGGTGCTCGTGCCCCGGCCGGTCGTAGTCGACGAACTTCTCGTCGAACTTCGGGTCGGTGCGCGGGACTTCGTAGTCGTTCCAGGCACTGCTGTCGAAGAGGTCGTCGTCATCTTCGTCCGCGTGCGAAGGCGAACCGTCGTCGTCGCCGCGGTGCCGGGCGCTGTCGGCGTCGACGTCGTGCTGGTCGCCGTGGTGCGAGTCGGGAGCGAAGCCGTCTTCACCGGCACGGTGCGACGAGCCGTCCGGGTGGTGGGTGTTCCACTCGCCGTCCGGCGGGATGCGCGGCCGCATCTTCCCGTCCGGCCCGATCTCGTAGTCGGAGGAGAAGACCCGCCCGTGCGAGTCGGTCCACGCGGGCTTGGTCGGCGCCATGACCTCGGTGTCGAGCTCCCGCGAAAGCCGGTGCGCGAAGTCGTTGGAGCTGGCGTCGCACCCGATGAGCCGGATCGGCCGGCCATCGTAGTCACCGTTGCGGCGCAGGATGTCCGCGAACTCCTCGGGCGTGTAGAGCCGATCACCGATGCGCGCGTGCCCATCGGGGGTGACGTGCACGTCGACGGTGTAGCGCCCGTCCGGGTCGGGCAGCACGCGGTGCGGAAGGTCGCCCATGTCCGGGTCGCCGGCGTGGTAGGAGCTGCCGGAGGGCGTGCTTTCCGCGTGCCGCGCGTTGACCTCTTCCGGGGTGAGCGGTGCGGAGTCGTGGTGCGGAGTGCCGCCGTCCGGGTCGTGGTGGCCGGGGCCGGTTTCGTGGGTGCCGTGCTCGTGGGTGCCGCCGGGACCGGTGTGGCCGGGACCGCCGGGCCGGGTGTCGGGGCCGTGCGTGCCGGGCCCGAAGCCCCGGGCGGCGGGTTCCGGCGTGTGCGGCCGATCGGGCCCACCAGTGCGCGGGCGGCCGGGTGCGTCGGGTGCGCCGGTGCGTGGACGGCCGGGTGCGTCGGGTGCGCCGGTGCGGGCGTCGGGGCTGCCTGCGCGTGGGCGGCCGGGTGCGTCCGGGGTGTGGCCGGGACTGCCTGGGGTGCCGGTCCAGCCGCCACCGCCGCCGGTGCGCGGGGAGCCGCCGCCGAGGCCGCCACCGGGAGTTCCGCCGGGCGGCATGCCGCCCCCCATCATCGGGCTGCCACCCTGCGGCGGGACGGAGGAGGCCCCATCCCCACCACGCGGCGACGGAACCGTGCCGGGATCGCCGGTCCGCGGTGCGGTCGGCGCGGTGCCGCTGGCGGTGGTGGCACCGTCGGTGCGCGGAGGTGCGGCGCTGCTGGGGGTTTCGTGCGAGCCGGGGGCATCGGACCGCCCGGCGGGCGAGGAGCCACCACCCTCGCCGCGACTCGGCGCCGGACCGTTGTCGGCGGCGCGCGAGGGAGTGCTGTCCCCGCCGTGAGCGGGGCTGCTGTCGCTGCCGCGGGTGAGCGACGGGCTGCCGTCGGTGGCTCGCGAAGGTGCGTTTTCCCCGCTGTGGGTGGGTGATGGGCTGCTGTCGGCGGCGCGCGAAGGAGTGCTGTCCCCGCCGTGAGCGGGGCTGCTGTCGCTCCCGCGGGTGGGCGACGGGCTGCCGTCGGTGGCTCGCGATGGCGCGCTTTCCCCGCCGTGCGACGGGCTGTCAGCGGCGCGCGAAGGAGTGCCATCCCCACCGTGCGTGGGGGCGCTGTCGCTGCCGCGGGTGGGCGACGGGCTGCTGTCCCCGCCGTGCGTGGGAGTGCTGTCGCCGCCGCGGGTGGGCGACGGGCTGCTATCTCCACCGTGCGTGGGGGCGCTGTCGCTGCCACGGGTGGGCGACGGGCTGCCATCCCCACTGTGCGTGGGAGTGCTGTCGCCGCCGCGGGTGGGCGACGGGCTGCTATCTCCACCGTGCGTGGGGGCGCTGTCGCTGCCACGGGTGGGCGACGGGC